>CAZCCR010000017.1:0-37600 GCA_964497425.1 uncultured Gaiellales bacterium | reverse complement strand
ACCGCCGACGGCGACCGTCCCGACGTGGGCGCGGTCTATCCGGGGTTCGGTCCCGACCACGGCTATGCTCTGACGCTGCCGGATGTCACCTCGGGGCAGCACAGCGTCTGCGCCTACGGTATCAACGTGGGGGACGGCGGCAACGCGTTGCTGGGCTGCGGTGCTGTGGAAGTGCCTGCCAGCGACCCATTCGGAAGCTTTGATGATGCCGCAGGAGCAAATAATGGGAAGATCGGTGTATCGGGCTGGATCATCGACACCGATGCCGGCACCGGCTCCACCGACGTGCATTTCTACGTGAACGGTGTCTTCAAGGGTATCATCACCGCCGACGGCAGCCGGCCTGACGTGGGAACAGCTTTCCCCGGCTATGGCTCCGCTCACGGTTTCAGCGGCCAGGTGGACGCAGAGGCTACGGTCAACACCGTCTGTGCCTACGGTATCAACCAGGGGCCGGGCGGCAACGCGTTGCTGGGCTGCAGGACGGTCAATGTGCAGGTCAACCCCTTCGGTAGCTTTGACGGCGCTTCAGCGGCCGTGGATGTCTACGGTCTGAGCACCGGCAAGCTCGATGTGGGAGGCTGGGCCATCGACCCCAACGCCGGCACCGGCTCCATCGATGTGCATTTCTACGTCAACGGCCTCTTCAGGGGGGCGCTCACCGCCGACAACAGCAGGGCCGATCTTGCCGCCATCTTCCCCTACGGTCCCAATCACGGTTTCAGCGGACAGGTCGATGTCGCCGCCTACAACGCGGTCAACACCATCTGCGCCTACGGCATCAACGAGCCTGGCAGCCCCGGCGGCAACGCGCTGCTGGGTTGCAGGACCGTGCCCGTACCGCCACAGAGCCAGTCACCCTGAGGGGCCACAGGCAAGAAGGGTCAACGGATGGGAGCCCTGGCCTGAGAGACGGCGGCCAGCCTGAGCAATTCTCTCACGCATGGGGGCTCTCCTTTGAACGGGGCCAGTGCTTCGTCCATGTCGGGACGTCTACCCTCGGCCGTTTCGTCCCTGAACCGCCGGAGCGCGGACAGCAATCCACGCTTATGCTCGTCATCGCCCATCCCAAGCAGGCGCCGGTAAGAACTGATGAGCGAGTCGAGACACCGGTCCGGACTGTAGGCGACCGTATCGAAGAAAGCTTCTTCTCCCTCCGCCATATGGAAAATCACGCTGTCAGGGACCATCCGGTCCGATTGAAGGCGGCGTCTCTCTTTGAGCAATCGCGGCAGGGCCGTCAGGTAAGCGGCGATCACCCTGAGGTTGGCGCTGATGAACCTGCGGCGGATAAAGGTGCGGGCCAGCAGGCGCAAGCAGCGGGAAGCCACTATGCGGCCGGCGTAGCCCACGCTCTGGAAGTTGCGCGTCACCATCTTCAGCGTGTTCAGCTCGATGAGGTAATATTTGAACTCCAGGCTCTCATGACGGGTCACGCCGGAGTGTTGATGCATGACGACAGCCTCGGGAACGGTGATGAAGCGGTAGCCCCGGCTGACGGCGCGGACACACCAGTCTGAATCCTCAAAGTAGAGGAAATAGCCCTCGTATAACGGTCCCACCTTCTCCGGTTCGAACATCGACCGCCTGAGGAGGGCCGCGCCGAAGCATGCCCCCGCCACCTCCTCGCTGATATCGTACTGGCCCAGGTCGCATTGGCCGATGCCACGGTTGAAGGGGTCTCCCGTCGGTGGGACCACGATACCCACCGCGTCTATCAGCCCGCTATGGGCGCTGGACATCATCTTGGGTGCGACTCCGGCGCAGCTCTCCCCTGCCGCCTCGAGGGCGTGCACCATGGCTGTCAGGGCTCCGGGGGTCAGGACGGCGTCCGTGTTGAGCATCAGGACATAAGGACTGGAAGCTGAGCGGAGCCCAATGTTCACGGCGGCGGCGAAGCCCAGGTTCTCATCCGACTCCATCACCCGGGCCTGAGGGTACCGGGAACGGACGCGCTGTGGGATATCGTCTCCGGAAGCGTTGTCCACGAGGATAACCCTGCAGCCGGTCTCGTCCTGGCCGGCGACGATGGATTCGAGGCAGTCGTCGATCATCCGCCAGGGCGAGCGGTAATTGACCAGGATGCAGTCCACCATGATCTTGTCGTTGTTCTGACGGTCTGTGGACATCTTCTCCCCGGAGAACTTTCATGTGCCGGTCCAGAGCCGCTCAAATCATATTGCAGGCGGCGGCCATATGGAAATGCCCGGATAGACATGCGGTCGACCGGCCCATACGCTTTACCATGGCCGGCGGATTCATTGTAAGATACATGGCGCGAGAGCAGTCGATAAGGATGGAGTGGCCCTTGGACCTGAAACCAGAGTTGATCCTCGCTGAAGACGCGGGAGACCCGCGGTACTCGGACGGTGATGATCTGGAGGACAGTTTGCTGGAGATCGTCCAGGGCGACGATGCCCCGGCCAGGATAGAGGAGATGATCCGCTCCGGTCCACCTTGGCCCGTGCTCTACCATTTCTCACCTATCCGCGAGAACCTGCTCGACTGGTATCCGTTCAGACCTGAAGCCAGCCTGCTGGAGGTAGGCAGCGGTATGGGGGCGCTCACCGGCCTGTTCTGCCGCAAGGTGAAGCGGGTTACCGCTGTCGAGCTGACCGCCCGGCGGGCGACTATCACCGCTTACAGGCATCACGACCGGGAGAACCTGAGAGTCATCGCGGGAAACATCGATGGGATCGGTTCCGGGGAGGGATACGACTATGTGACCTCCATAGGAGTGCTGGAGTACGCGGGCAGATACGACGATACCCGGGATCCCTTCGCCTCCTTTCTGATGAGGCTGCGTTCATTCCTGGCTCCCGAAGGTGTCCTGATTCTGGCCATCGAGAACCGGTTCGGGCTCAAGTACTGGTCGGGAGCGCGCGAGGACCACAGCGGCGAACCCTATCAGTCTCTTGAGGGCTATTACCGAAAGGACGACGTCCGTACCTTCAGCAGGAAGGGACTTGAGGCGCTTTTGATGCGGGCGGGTTTCGGCGGGACTGAATTCTATTATCCTGTTCCCGACTTCAAGCTGCCGCAGGAGATATTCTCCGATACCTATCCACCCACCATGGACCACAACATCAGGGCCGGAGCATTCCCATACGCCGATCACAGCCAGCCGCGGGAGTATCTGTTCAACGAGCGACTGGTGAGCGATTCCATCATCAGCGAGGACTCCTTCCCCTTCTTCGCCAATTCCTTCCTGGTTTTCGCCACGCAACGACCATGATCACTTACGTACGGCATAACAGCTCCAGGAAGCGGGAATACCAGCTGCTGACCATGGTGGTGGACGGGGAAAAGGGGCGGTACGTGGTAAAGCGGGCCTGCTGCCCGGAGGCCGTACCGTTTCTCCTCTCCCTCCTGGACAAACACAGGCAGCTGCTGGAAGCGGAGTTGCCTCTGGAGACAGCGCCTGCTGAGAAGGACGGGGATGACGTGAGGTTCCCCTACGTCGAGGGCAGGCCCCTGGACTCACGGGTCGGCGACGCCGTGCGCACCGGTGACGCGGAAGCCCTCAGGCGGGTTTTCCAGGATTATCGCGGCCTGCTGGAAGGCATACCCCGCTCCAGGCCGGATCCCGGCGCCGACGGGTACGAACGTTTTTTCGGGGAAGCCGCAGGGGAGTGGGGCGGTGACTGTCTGCAGGTAGGCTGCCTCGACCTGATCCTGGAGAACATCTTCATGGTCGATGACCGCTATATCCTGCTGGATTACGAATGGACCTTTCCTTTTCCCCTGCCCGCGGCGCTGATAGCTCTCAGGACCATCATGAACACCTACTTCAAGTATCAGCCATACAGGATAAACGAACTGGTGCCGGTGGATCGCCTGCTGGAGGATTTCGGTATAGGCAAGGAAGGGCTGGATGACCTGATGAGGATGGAATGGCGGTTCCAGCAGGCGGTGAACCAGGGGAGCATGGAACCGGGGGAGTTCCTGGACAGGCAACGGGGCATCCTCTTCCACCGCTACCGGCCCTACAGCAGCATCAGGGAGCTGGAGGCGGAGCTGCATGACACGCGGTACAGGCTGGAAAGAGCCGCCATGGAGCTGGGAACCGCCCGCAAGGTGCTCAGGGACAGGGAAGATGAGATCGAGTCCATGCGCGCTTCCCGCTTCTGGCGCGCCGGCGAGCTCTATCACCGGTTGACCGGGATGCTCTCCCGCAAGAGGAGATAGGCCGGGAAGCGCGGCCTGGGCTGTCATTATGATGACAAGGGAAGATCCCTAGTACCATGTTCTTTCAGGTTATCAAGATAATCGTCTATTTGGCATTCGCCGGACTCCTGCCGTCCCTGGCCATCGCCTTTTACCTTTCCCGCGACAAGGCCCATCTGGGCCTGCTCGACCGGCTGCTGACCGCGATGCTGCTGTCGCCGCTGGTGCTGGTGCTGGTCTCTTTCCTGGAGGAAGTCGTCCATATCCCCCAGAGCGGAGCCGTCATCACCATCAACCTGGTTGTCCTGGGGCTGCTCAACCTCTATGTCCTGGCCAGGTATTTCCTGGACCGGCGCCACTACCGGTGCGTTTTTTCCTGGGGCAGGATGGTCTTTCTCCTGCTCTTCGCCGCCGTGGTGGTGTACCGGATCTGGCCTACCCTGGACCTGGCGACGCCGCTGCTGCATGACCCCATCTCCCACAGCGAGTGGCTGAAGCAGCTGAACCAGACCCATTTCACGACACGGCAGAACTGGTATCCCCAGGGGCTGGAGTATTACCTCAATTATTTCGCAATGTTCTTCGATGTCAGCTATCCCAGGATAGTCCTGACCTGGACGAACCTCTTCTCGGCACTCTTCCCCGTGGGTTTCTTCTACATGGGCATGCTGCTGGTGGGCGGAGACCGCCGGAGGAACATTCTCTATCCCATCGCCCTGTTCGCCCTGGCGGCCATCTCGCGCATTCCCACCGATCTGTATTACCTTGCGGGAAAGAATTCGATGATATTCCTGCTGAGCTCGTCGCCCGTCATCCTCTACGCCATGTATGCCGCCCGGGGCAGGACAGGCCATCTGGTCTCGGCCCTGCTGCTCTCGGGAGCCGTAGTCATCCATTACCCCACCGGTTTTTGCCTGCTGGTGGCCTATCTCGTCTTCAGCCTGGCAAGGATGACGGTGTGGTCGGGATCAAGGGTGAGTGCTGACAGGGGGATGTTGCGTGATTTCCTGGCGGGGGTGGCGGCACTGGTTCTCTTCGCCGTCTTTCTCGCCTACCGGGTGATTCCCATCTATCGCGCCTATCCTCCGGAGAACGACCGGTCCGCGGCGCCGGTGCTTGACTTCATCGGCAGATTCGGCGTGCTCAAGTATGTCACACATAATTACTATCTCAGCGAGGTGGCCCTGCTGGGCACCGCCGCCGTGCTGCTGTTCCTGGCGGCGGCGGCAGTGCTTCTGTTTTCAGACAGCAAAGGAGTGAAGAGGGGGTTCACGTTGCGTTTCCTTCTCTCTTTTGTCGTCATCTATCTTCTGGAGATAGTCGCACTGCTGTTGCCCAACAAGACATGGGGGGTCTTTCTCAGCTTCCAGAACCAGTTCTTCTTCGTCCTGCTCCAGGTGGCCGTATCGGCATGGTTCATCGACTATGTCTTTTCCAGGCGCGGCTTGCTGGCATCGGCGCCGGTGCGGGCCCTGGCCGTCTTCGGCCTGTCGCTGCTGGTCATCTACACGGGCTCCCATCAGTATGACACCTATAAGCTGAAACAGGATGAGCTGGGCACGACCGCGGACGCGGACCTGGAGGCCTTCCGTTATATCGATCAGGAGATACCGGACGAGAGGAAGTTCCTCATCCAGATGAACAATGGCGCGGACATCGTCATGGGAGCCGACAGTGGTGTCTGGATCCCTTCCTTCACGGGCAGGCAGGTGGAGGTGGACTTCACCGGGTTCGCTGACCCCGAATCCTACGATGTCTTCGACATGTACATGCGGCTGGCCCGGGACCCTGATGACGGGGAGGCGCTGGACCGGTTGTATTGCGACTACGATGTGGGATACGTGTTCTTCGGTTCACGGAAAGTATTCTCCGACAACATGCAGGAAGAGACCCTGGACGGCAGCGCCAGCTTCCGGAAGGTCTTCGACAACGGCGCCAGTATCTACGAGATCAGGCCGCGCGCCTGCGGGACGCCACAACCAGCAACGCCAGCACTACCTTGACCATGTAATAAACCGAGCGGAACATGTTGATGGAAGAACGGCCGCCGCCCCGCTCACGCATCCTCACCGGTATCTCCCTGACGCGACAGTGGTTCATGTGTGCCACCAGCAGTGTTTCCACCTCCGGATAGTCCCGCGGGTAGTCGTGGGCGAACTGTTCGACCAGGGTCCTGTCCACGGCCCTGAACCCCGAGGTGGCGTCCGTCAGCCTCTGTTTCATCATCAGGGAGAGCACCCTGGAGAAGAAGCTCGTGCCCAGGCGCCGCCCGATAGTGCCCCTGTATTCTCTCGAGGCCAGGTAGCGCGATCCCACTACCATGTCACTCTCACCGTCGATGATGGGCTCGATAAGGGCGGGGATGAAGGAGGCGTCGTGCTGGCCGTCTCCATCGGTCTGGACAGCTATGTCGTAGCCTTTCCGCCAGGCATAGAGGTAGCCTGTCTGCATGGTGCTGCCGATGCCCAGGTTGAAAGGCATCTGAAGAAGGTCGGCGCCCTTTGCCGCCGCCACCTGGCCGGTACGGTCGCTGGAGCCGTCATCCACGACCACTATGTCGCAGTCCAGGCTGGAGCGGATATCGTCGATCACCGCAGCGATGCTGGACTCTTCATTGTAGGCGGGGATGATGACCAGGACCCGTTGTTTCCGCGACGGTATGGCCGTTTCCACATCCCTGGCGTGGTCCTCACCGGTAGTGGGTTTATGGTCCGCTGTCTTCATCCGTCACGGCCTGATCGGTGTCGTCATCATTCTTCTGCAGCTTGTGCAGTTCATGGTCCAGCAACGCCAGTCTCTGCGCCAGCATCTTGCTCTGGTCAGTGAGGCGTGAGACCAGGATGGAGAAATGCAGGGCCATCGCGAACATGAACAGGATGGCCAGCATGAACAGGGCGTTGGAGGCGACTTCGATGCCCATCAGGTCCGAGATGCGGAAGAGGAGGCCCTCCCAAAGGGCGAGCACCAGCATGATGACGACGGTGAGGAACCAGAGCAACGAGTATTGCTCCTTCAGTTTCCTCTTCCTGATCAACTGGAAGATGACCACTACCAGGACCAGTGAAATTATCAGTGAGATTACCTGGATCTTGCTCAAAACGGTTCACCCCTTCCGTCCGGTATGACGCATCCGGGATGCGCGGAAAAACAACAGAAACCCTAAAGGCTGCGGTTGTTGTGGTCGATTAAGCGGGAGCGCTGTCCACAACCATGTTCGTATAACCATGGGAAATATGAGAGTATCTGGTTATTCTATAGAATAACCGGTGACGGTGGAACAGCCATATGGCGGCTTTGGCGCAGCCCGGATAGGGGCGGGAGCACGGGAAGCAACCGGCTACAGGAGGAAGAATTGGCGAAAGAGCGGCAGAAAGTATCAGTTGTGACGGGGGCGGCCGGCTTCATCGGCTCCCATCTCTGCGATTACCTGCTGGATGAGGGTCATCGTGTCATCGCCCTGGATAACCTCAACACCGGCACGCTTCGAAACCTCGAGCATATCCAATCCCCGGATTTCGTATACATGAACGTGGATATCACCGAGTTCATCGATATCCCCGGGGACGTGGACTATGTTTTCCACCTGGCCAGTCCGGCCAGCCCCATCGATTACCTGCAGATGGCGCTGCACACGCTGAAGGTGGGTGCAGTCGGCACCCGCAACGCCATCGGTCTGGCCAAGTGGAAACGGGCGCGCTTCCTGCTCACATCCACTTCCGAGGTCTACGGCGACCCGGAGGTCCATCCCCAGAAGGAGGACTACTGGGGGCACGTGAACCCTATCGGTCCCCGCAGCGTCTACGACGAGGCCAAACGCTACGCCGAGACCACCACCATGGCCTATCGCCGCGAGCAGGGCGTGGATACGCGTATCGTCCGGCTGTTCAATACCTACGGACCGCGCATGCGCCCCTATGACGGCCGCGCCGTGCCCACCTTCATCCGGCAGGCCCTGGGGGACAAGCATCTTACCGTTTTCGGCGATGGCAGCCAGACGCGCAGCTTCTGTTATGTCTCCGACCTGGTGGACGGCATCTACCGGGTGATGATGAGCGATTACTTCCTGCCCATCAACCTGGGCAATCCCGGCGAATACACCATCAAGGAACTGGCGGAGATGATAATCGAGATGACCGGTTCCGCCAGCGAGATAATCTACCAGGCGCTGCCCACGGACGACCCCAAACGGCGCCGTCCCGACATCTCGCTGGCCAAGGAGACCATCGGTTGGGAGCCGACGGTCCACGTGCGTGACGGCCTCGAGAGCACCATCGGATGGTTCAGGAAGTTCCTTGCCGAGGAGAAGGCCTCACCGTCGAAATAATCGTCGATTTGCTATAAAATATCTACGCCGCGGGCGGATGTGGCGTAGTTGGTAACGCGTCGGCTTCCCAAGCCGAAGATCGCGGGTTCGATCCCCGTCATCCGCTCCAGATAAATCCCCTGCTAATCAACGTGTTTTTATTGATTTCCCTTCCCCCGGCGAAATAAGCCGTTTCGTTTTTACAACACCATTTACAACATGGACGCTTAAAATCAGGGGGATAAAATGAGGATTCCGGAAGAGATCAGGGCCGCCGTCCAGGCCTGGCCGGGTAGGTGGGAAGCGGTAGAGATCAGCGGCGAAGGGTTGCAGGTAAGGCATTACCACAGAGGCGAAGCGGTAGCGATGTACACCAGCGACGGCCCCGGGGATTATTACCTGTGGAGCGTCATCCGCGGGCAGCGCCTAAGGGAATGGGAGACGGCGCGGGAATTGTGGGCCGATGCCCTGGCGGCGCTTAAGAGAGGGCCTGACCGCTTCGGCCTGGTGAGGCTATCCTAACAGCCGGGCCGGACGGCAAGGCCTGGAGGGGCGCCGTAGAGGCTACAGGGAAGGGGTTTTCCGGTTGTGCGGGACCCCTTCCCCTTTTTTTATGGTTCGAACGTTTGCGGCTTGTGAAAAAAGTCTCAATTTCGCGGGGGGTTACGGAAACCTACCCCGCCGGTCTACCCCTTGAGGCTGTAGGGATTTGAACGGGCATACCCCCAAAGGCCCCACCTAAGCCGTCACGAACGTTTTCAGGGAACGTTTTTTTTCGCGAAAAGGCGCGGTCTCTTCATTTCAAAGGGAAGACCCCAGAGATGAAAGGGACCGCCCCGGGGCAGGCGCTCGAAATAGTCTTCCAGACTTCCAGAAGTGACCCCTTGTGAAGGAATCGGGATTTATCCGTCATATCCGTCATGAATGCCATAAGCTTATCTCCTTTGAACAAAGGGCTATGACGCTTATGACACATATGACGGTTATTTTTACTATTTTTCTTCAAGCATTCTGATGGCCCAGAAACGGCTATGCCCATTGCGTCCGCGTTCGACGTTTATACCAATGGCCCTTAAGTTTGGCGCCAGCCGGTCAAGATCGTTCTTCAAGCCTTTCCCGCTCTTCGGCCAAGCTCTTGACCTTCTCAACGACTCAGGTGCAAGCTCGTTCAACGCGACCAATAATTCAGACGGTGTACCCAGCCAGTCATCAGCCGCCAGATCGCGGATGTATGGCGTGATCGGGGAGGCTTCCAGAACCAGCTCGTTTGCCTGTCTTTGATTGTGCTGGACCGCGTCCAGGAATGTTTTTTCCGGCCAACCGAACGCTGGTTCTGCCGCCGTCACCCAGCGGGCAAAATCCGCAAGACGCGGCAAGGCTTCGGTTTCGGTAGTCGGCAGGTTGCGAAGGGCAGCACTTACCGCATCATAAAGGACGCCAAGAATACGGGGGCATGCTTTATCAAAAGCATCAAAAAAGTCTGCCTCCGTCATCCTGTCACCGGCGGTAATGGGTGGCAGCACAAGGACCAGGGCGCGGGAAAGAAGGTCTCCGCGCGTAGCTACATCACCGATCCCATTCATCACCTGTGGCCTTGTTCCCTCGAAGGTCGTTTCCTCATCGTTTTCATAAAGTTTTCTCGTACCAAATCCGCTGCCGGTTGCCAGTCTGCAGAACGCATCCGAAAGCCATGGCTTGATCCCAGACAGATTGTCATAAGCCAGAACCCAGTTACTCTTCGCAGCGATAACAAGATCATGTTCTGAACGGGGAGGCGACCTAAACTCAGGGCGATAAGGATCAATGAGCCGCCGCGCTACGCGTTCAGCGGTACTCTTGGCTGAACCCTGCTCACCGTTCAATAGCAGCACCGGATAAGGACCTTGGGGGTTGAGCGCTCCCACGAGCCATCCGACGAAGAGGATGAAGTCAGCCTCATCCCGGATGTTGACAAAACGCCGCAATTCGTCGATGCTGCCGCCTCGCTCAGGGATTGGCAAAGGCTTCATGCCCCTGGCGCGGCGAAACTTCACCGGCGGTTCCGATACAACCCGCCAGCCTGCGGCAGTAATTTCAACCGCCGCCCAGTCAGCGCCACCCAGGTCGATATAGACAGCAGAATCAGCCTTTCCCACGCGTGTAAAAACTGCTTTCTCCGGCCCATCATGAACAGCCATCGCACTTAAAACGCCGATAGCATCCTGCAGGGCCTGGGCATTGGAAACCTTGCCACAAGATTGCCAATACTCTCGCTGCAGCCAGCGCCTGAACCCCGTGTTATTGAGAGGCCAGGTCTCCAAGTGGCCATCATCGCCGCCTATCCGGACTGTCGCATATGCAGTCTCATCAGGCGCATGGAACAGTTTGGCCACGGAGCCCAACCTGACAAGCTTTTCCGCGATGGTCGGCTTCTGGCCGGTGACCTCCCTGTCTGCGGTTGTAGACTTTGCAGTTTCTTCTTCTGCCCCTGGGACTGTGTGCCCCAGCGGTACTGTTTCGGTGGCCGCTGCTTCCCTACAGTAGACATCGGTCAAGTCGGAGCCCGTCACGCCACTGCCCCCCTCAGTTCCCGCTGGCGCTGGAAAAGGGCGGCTATGCGCCGGCGCAGCCAGGCCCGATTTCCCGGGTCGGCGTCCAGCAGCAACCGCAGTTCGGCCGCCCGAAATTCGGCCGCTATCTCAGGCGCAGACATATGGCCAACGTCATCACAGAAGGCCCTTTCGCCGGCGTCAGGGACCCGCGGCACGGGGTAGATACTCTCCAGATTCTCGGTTACAGCAATCATCAGGCCGCCTCTCCGTCATCGCTAGCCGTGCCAGGTGTTATCTTGCGGGCCTCCATATATTCATAGACATCACTGAGGGAATAGCGGACGGCACGGCCGACTTTGACATATGGGGGGCCTTGGTTTGTTGACCGGTAGTTTCTGAGGGTCGGAAGGGCCAAACCTGTGAGCGTGGATACTTCCCGTTCATTCAAATAACGTTCTGTTGACATGAAAAAACCTCCATAATGGGTTGACAGTTAGCGGAATTGCGCAACCGCTCCGCTAGCGGTCCCCTCCCATCCCCTGAAGGTCGGCTTACCCCCCTGCATATAGCGCACCTCTAGTTTACTTGGCACCCTTGACGTGTTCAATCATTATTGTCCAATTTGACAACACTTAATTTAAAATGTTGATACAGGGGAGAGTTATATTTATCTGGGACTTAAAAAACGAAACCAGGTATAAGGTGCCGGGGGTTATTTATCGAAGTTGGTCAGCTCTTCAACGCCACCACGCCGGCGCCGCCACTACCACTTCTAACCAGCGTAAAAGTGCGGCAGCAGGTCTTCCTCCGGCACGTAGCGGGAAGCCTGCCGGATTATGGCCTTGAGCGTTCCCCGGTCCAGTTCCTTATGAAGGGGAATTACAAGCACCTGGCGGGAACCGCCGGAATCACGAACAAGTTTTACGTGACTGCCCTTCTGTGAGACCTGCGAAAAGCCGAAGCGGCCAAGGATGGAGATTACCTGTTTGCCTGACAGTCGCCTTAACTTACCCGGCATAGGCAAGTGGTTCCACTTCAAAGGTGACGATAAGCGAAGGGTTGGGCGCCAGCCCCAGCGCCGCCAGGTCCTCCCCTTCCAGGTACAGGGCCACCGCTTCCTGAAGGTTGGTTATCGTTTCGTCCAGCGTGCCGCCCTGGGTCACTACGGACAACCCGGCGCATTCCGCCACATAGCCCGATTCCCCCGGATATACAATTGCCTTGATAGTGCGCTGCATGGGTTAATCTTACCCTTTTCCCTCGAAGGGCACCACTGTTTCGGCCGCCGCTACAGCTTTAACCATCGTGGGAATGATGAGTTCAGGCAGCGGCAAACTGTTCAAAGGAAAAGCGGGGGGCGCCTGTCCTTTGACTTGCGTGCTCTACCGTGATAGCGACGATGTTTCCATCTTCGTCAAGGTCAAGCAGCGTATCTTCGTCCAGATCCCGCGTTTCGGATGCTTTCGTTTCGCGAAACTCGATGTAAAGCGTATCTGTGTCCTGGAAATATTTAATCTTCATGGCTTAAAGCTCCTGTCGAAAAAAGCATTTCTCATGGACTGTAATACTACCCTTTTCCCGTCAATCCCACTACGTTATCACTGGCCGCTTGCTCTATCAGTTCCCCCGCCAGCTGTGCCGCCTCCCTTAGGGCGTCATCGCGGATATGGGCGTATCTACCTGTTACCGATCGGCTCTTGTGGGTAAGAAGGCGGGCCACCACGTCCAGGGATACGCCGCGCGATATCAGGCCGGAGGCGAAAACATGCCTGAGGCCGTGCAGGGGCCGGAAGTCCGGCGGCAGTTCGGCTTCAGCCTTGACGCGGCCTATCTGCCTTCTGATATCGCTTCGCTTTCCGCCGGCGCGTCCAGGGATGATGTACTCGCTGCCAGAAGGTTCGGCTTCCCTGATCCGCTCCAGCAGGTGCCGGGTATGGCTGCTCAATGGTATGGTTTCATCCCGCCCGCTCTTGGCGTCCCGCAGCAGGATATTTCCCCGGTGCCAGTCGATATCATCCCATCTTAACCGCAGCAGTTCGGAGCGCCGGACCCCGGTCAGAAGCACCAGTCGCATCATGTAGGCGCCCCAACGGTAGGGGGTCCGGTAGGTTTCATGATAGTCGATCACTTCCAGCAGCTTTTTCAATTGCGCCGGCGCCAGGTCCTCCGTCTTCTCATTGTGGACTTTGGGAACCTGGATAATAAACCCCGGCCCCTGGCATAGGCCGCGCTTTTTGCCGAAGTTCACCAGGCGCCGGAGAAGCTCCAGGGCGTGCGCTACCGTTTGGGGGGACTTGTCTTTTAACTGCCGGCGCCTGAGGCGGTCGATATCCAGCGCCAGAATCTCGGAAGGCTTTTTATCGCCGAAGCCCGGCTCCAGGTAGCGGTTAAAGAGGGTCTTGTCAGAAGCGAAGTTTTTCCACCTGCCGTTTGCGGCTTGATACTCCTGCCAAAGGGCGGCTATAGTCCAGTTCCTTTTCTTCTTCCTGGCCCTGGCGTCGGCCCGCCGTTGACGGTTGGGCTTTTCCTTGCCCTGCACCCTCCGGCCCCGGATGATGTTGGCCTTGGCCGCCGTCATAGCGTCCCGGTATTGATAGCCTGCCACTTCTGTATGCTGTCTCCAGCCGCCGCCGGGTTTGGGGGTCCTGTAACTGATGTAGTAAACGCGCTCCTGTTTTCCGGCCGGGTTCGTCTTTACGCGGTACTTGACGCCCGGATATTTCGTTTTTTTGAACCCCGGCAAAACGGCCTCCCTCCGTTTTTTACAACATTTTTACAACACGTTTTACAACATGGAAAGAGTATATCAGGGTATGCTAAAGATAAACAGGGAAGGGAAAAACCCTGCAAAATGCCTGCTAATTAGGGAAAGGGGGTAAGTTTAGAGGAAATGGGGGAAAAGGTGCTTTTTCGGCTTCCCAAGCCGAAGATCGCGGGTTCGATCCCCGTCATCCGCTCCAGAGCCATCCTCCCTGGTTTGTCTTTCCGGCGATATCGGCGTGGTGGTGGGATCCGCGTGGTGGTGGGATCTGCGCGGTGGTGACATCTGCAGCGCGGTGTGGCACCTCCCTGGCGAGCGCGCTCGACATGACCGCATCCGCTTCTCCATCTCCCTCTCCCTCCGTGTCCGCTTTTCCATCTCCCGTCGTATCCGCTTTCCCATCTCCCGGTCTCGCCGATACAGATAGTGTCATGTGGGCATGACCTGAAGGAGGAATGATGAGACACGGTGAGTGGCGCTGGCGCGTCGATATGAAATGGGTGTGCGGCATCCCCTTCACGCTGTTTCTGGCGCTGGCGTTGGCACTTCTGGCGCTGTTCCTCTACAGCGGCCGCACAGGAGCGGTCCGGACCCTCGCCGGGATGGACAGTCAGGTCGTCTCCGATCAGCAGTTGATGGCGGAGCTGTCTGCAGCCGCGCCGCAGCTGGCGGCGCTACTGAGCGATCCAGAGTTTTCCCGTATCACCTATGATGATCCGGCGGTCCTCGATCAGGCTCTGCGTGAGGCCGGTTCCGCCGCCGGTGGAGCCGAGGCGCTGGCCGGTATGGACCTGCCGGGCCCGGATGTTCCCGCGGGCGATAGCCTGTCTGGGGGAAGCGGCCAGGTGGGCGGGATGGGTTTTGCCATGCTGCCGGTATGGATGATGGGGGCTCCCGCTCACGCGATCTACGGAGTCCTGCTTATGATAACAATGGTGCTGCTCCTGCTCACCGGTGTGCCCTATCTCTTTCTCAGCCGCCGTGCCGGCCGGCTGGTAAATCCGGCATTGAGTCTGGCCCTGGCCGGCTGGGGCCCTTTCCTGGCGCTGGAGGTCCTGCAGGGAAGGCTGAACCGGTGGCTGGAGGCCGTTCCCGTGACGTCTACGGGAGAGGAGGGGGGTTCGCGGGTGCTGGCAGCCCAGCTGGCCCAGCCTCTGTCCGACCACTTCTTCCAGGGGGCGCTGCCGCTGTACCGGGTGGCATCCCTGCTGGCGGTGGCGATGTTTATCGGCGCAGCGGCGGTCCTGGCAGTACGGGTTCACCGTGCTCGCGGAGCGGCGGAGCCCTCAAGCCCGGCTTCTAGCCGCGGCCTGACCACCGCGCATTGAGTACGCGCCAGCCGAAGCGGGGCAGGGCGGCCATGCGGCGGGCCCGTTGCGGCTCCAGCCAGAGCCTGAACAGCCATTCCATGCCCATCCGGCGCACCGCCCTGGGTGCCCTGGGGATCTGTCCGGAGATGAAGTCGAAGGCTCCCCCCACACCGATGGCTACCCTTACGCCTGTCAGGCGGTCCCGGTTCCGGTGGATCCAGAAATCCTGCTTGGGGCAGCCGTAGGCGACGGCCAGTATCTCGGCCCCTGAGTCATTGATATGGTCGACCAGTTCGTCATCGGCGGCCGGGTCCGGGTCGGCGCTGCTGGTGCCGGCGATGATCAGGTCCGGATGCATGGCTTTGAGCCTGGAAGCCGTCCTTTCCGCCACACCGGGGGCTCCACCCAGCAGGAAGACCTTCTGGCCATTTTGGGCGCAGCGGCCGCATACCATCGGCAGCAGCCCCGTTCCGGTCACGCGGTCCGGAAGCGGGTCACCCAGGATGCGTGAGGCCCAGATGATCCCCATGCCGTCCGGCACGGTGAGCTCCGCCGAGTTGATTATCCGCAGCAGCCTGCCGTCCCTTTCGGCCTGCATCACGTATTCGGGGTTGAGCGTGACCACCTGCTTGCAGCCCTCGGTCTTCAGCAGGCCGCTGATAACGTCCAGGGCTTGGCCGTAGTCCACACGGTCGACCTTTATGCTCAGGACCTGCAGCCTGTTCCTTCTGTCACCAGGATCCTTTCCCATTGGCAAGCCTCGACCCTTACTCTGCCAGAACCTGGCGGTAGATGTCTATTATCCCCTCAACTACCCGGCGCCAGTCGTAGCGGGCAGCCGTCTCACGGGCACGGAGGCCCATGGAGGCCAGTTCCTCATCAGGCATGTCCAGAGCTGATGAGATGACCCGGGCCGCCCCGGCGCTGTCGCTGAAATCCGCCAGGAAGCCGTCGGTCCCGTCGCTGATGATGTCCTCGAAGGCCTGGATGCGGTTGACGACGACGACCATACCCGCGGCCATGGCCTCAACGGTGGAGAGGCCGAAGGCCTCGTATCCGGAGGCGGAGACGAAGATACGCGCTTGCGACAGAAGCTCCAGCAGCTGCTCGCGGCTGACACTGCCGGTGAAGGTGATGGATCCTTCCAGGCCCAGCTCCGCGGCCTGTCGCTCCAGACCGCTTCTCAGCCCCTCCCAGTCGGGGCCGGCGATGACCAGCTCTGCTTCCGGACGCGTCTTGCGAAGTTCGGCCAATATCTCGACAAGCCGATCCACGCGCTTGTTGAGGGACAGTCGGCCGATGAACAGGAGCCTGTCGCCCGACGGCCGCCTTTCGACCTGTGAGAAATGCTCATAGTCGATACCGTTCTCCACCAGCGTCACCCGGCCGCTGATGCCGCTGAAGAGCTGCTGGTCATGGGGGCTGCTGGCGATGACGCGGTCCACACCCCTGAGGGAGTTGCGAGTGATGGTGTTGAAATACGCCTTCTTCAGTGAGGGGAACCAGCGGGTGTGGAAGAAGCCGCCATGAGTGGAGAGCACCAGGGGCCTTTGGTGGAGGCGCTTGAGCGTGCCCAGCATGTCGACGAAGAAATCGACGCCATGGATGTGGATGAGGTCGTAGCGTGGCAGTGCTTCCATCAGCCGCGGCGCAAAGAAGTAGCGGGCGTTGCCGCCGGCGGCGAAGCGGATGACATCGATGCCGTCGATGCGCTGATAGGGAGGCAGGCGCTGGTCGTCTCGGAAGAGATGGTCCAGGGTGGCCACATCGGCGCGATGACCGTGCCGGGACAGTTGCCGACAGAGGCTCATCACGTATGTTTCCATCCCGCCGGTGCCGGGTAGGAATTGGCGCACGACCTGTAGAATCTTCATCGATATCCCGGTTTTCGGTATGGCCCTCCGCCACGGAGAGCCGGAGGCTCCAATCGGCCGCCGGGCGGATTGGACTCAGGCGTCGGTGAATTATAAGATGTTTCGCTAACAAGGGCTAGAGAAAGAGGTGCTTTCAAGATGAAGAAGTTCAGGTTTGTATCGTTAATGATGGTCCTGTCGCTGGCTGTGGCCGGAGCCATGACGCTGCTGGCCGTCGGGTGTGGCGGCAGTGTTGGTGGCGGAGAGCCGTCCGAAGTCATCGACAGGACCTATGCAAAGTCCTTCGATTACAAGAGCCTGCACGCGGACTACGACGTCAAGCTCTCCGTCAGCGGGGATATCTCGTCGCTCTCCCCCGAGCTGCAGGGTCTGCTGCCCATGGACCTGGGTGTCAACGGTGGAGCGGACGTGGATAACAGTGACAAGGAGAACCCGAAGGTCCAGGCAACCATCAACCTGACAGGGCTGGAGGACATCATCAGTGCTGCGACTTCCATGTCGGACTCCGTGGGCGACGCCGAAGCGCAGGCTACCGCCGGCATGGTCAGTTCGCTCCTCTCCAACATGGAGATGAAGATGATAGACAAGATGCTCTATCTAAAGATGATGGGTTCATGGTACGAGATGAACACCGCCGACCTCAGCTCGCAGGTTTCTCCGGACGCCGGCAATGTGGACACCAAGTGTGCCGAGGACGCGGTCAAGGACAAGATGAAGCCATCTCAGGTCCTGACCAATATTGAGAAGGTCGGCAGTGAGAAGATAGACGACAAGGACACCACTCATTACAAGGCCGGCGTTGACGTGGCCAAATTCGCCGATGCAAGCATCGATGTCTCCAAACAGTGCGGCCAGGAGCAGGCGGCCGGAAACGTGGAAGAGGTCAAGGACCAGCTGGCTGACATGTTCAAGAAGCTGGACGTGGAGATGTGGATAGACGGTGACGATAACCTGCGCCAGCTGAAGATAGACATGGAGCTCAATCCCGCGGGCCTGTCGCAGATGGGCACATCGCTGCTGGACAAGGACCAGGTCAAGGCGCTGGAGGACCTGAACATCGCCCTCACCGTTACGGTCACCGCGTCCAGGTTCAATGAGGATGTGGACATCAGCGCTCCGGAGAACCCGCTCAAGCTGGAGGATCTGCTGGGTGGCTTCGGCAGTGGACTGGGCGGCGGTCTGGGCGGTTCCAGCTCAAGCGGCGGCCTGGGTCTGGGTTCGTCGACCACGACCAATCCCTTCTCTACCTGATAAGGCCTGGTCTTGCCGGCCGGGACAGAGCAGCATGCCGGGCGCCCCCGAGCGGGGCGCCCGTTTTTTTACGCATTCTTTACATCAGCCTGACCGGGGCCTAATACGGGACGCCAATACTGTGACTGTACAAGCGAGCTGATGGAGAGGAGGTGTATCCGATGCAGAAGAGTCACAGGTTGATGATGGTCGCGGCTGTGGCCTTGGCGGCCGTCATGGCGTTGGGCACGGGCCTGGCGCTGGCCCAGTCGGGAGACGGCGGGCAGGGGGCCCCCGCCACAGAGGCCTGGGGTCCCGGTGGTCATGGTCCGGAAGGGCCGGACGGAGTCGGCTCTCGTGGCAGACTGAGGGGCTTGATGGTCGGTGGCGAGGTCACGGCTGTCGATGGCGACACGATAACACTGAAGACGTTGCGGGGTAATGAGAGGTCTGTCACTGTCAACGATGAGACCATATATCGCAAGGAGGGAGGCGAAGCGTCACTCTCCGACGTGACGCCTGGAGAAAAGGTCGGCATCAAGCTGGTCGCGAGGCCTGAAGAAGGCGAGAACGGCGTAGCCGAAGTCGTGTTCATCGGCAGGCCGGACCATCAGCGGCCCAAGCCGACGGTAGGCGAGGTAACGGCTGTCGATGGCGACACGGTGACCATCGCCACCGGCGATGGTGAGCAACAGTTCACAATACCCTCCATAGAGGTGGGTTCGCGTCTGGGCGTAGCCGCCGACGAGGACGGCAACGTCAAGGCTCTCATGTACGACCCGCCGGAGCGTCCGCCGGCGCCGGATGGCGAAGGCGGCGATATGGTGGAGTAACTCGGGCAGTAGTGCCGGCAGGGTGCGGCGGAGCGGGCCCCGGAGGGCCCGCTCCGCCGCACACGTGAAGCGGACCGGACAGGGGGAGGGAGGTGCCGGTTCCCCGCAGCTGTTCCTGGCGGCGGGATCCCGGGTTGCGGGGGATAAGTTTCATAAGTTTAAGTACGTCCCTGACAAGGACAATGAGGGGTTTCAGAAAAGATAGAGGTACAACAAGGGCCGGGCGGGAGAGGGAAAAGGACGACGGCTTTCCACGGGAGCGGGACGGGAAGATGGCGAACATATCCGTACTACTGGTCGAAGACGAGAAGAACATCGCCTCCTTCATCGCCATGTACCTGAGGAAGGAGGGGTTCACTGTCGAGACGGCAGAGAGTGGCAGCGAGGGTATCTCGCTGGCGTCCGGCAAACGGCCGCAGCTGGTCATCCTGGACATCATGCTGCCGGATATCGACGGCTTCGAGGTGTGCCGGCGGCTGCGCCGGGAATCCGATGTTCCCATCATCATGCTGACGGCGCGTGACACACCCACCGACAAGGTGGTGGGGCTGGAGCTGGGGGCGGACGATTACGTCACCAAGCCTTTCGACCCGCGAGAACTGGTGGCGCGGGTGAAGTCCGTGCTCAGGCGCTCGCAGGCGGGCGGGCAGGAGCCTGCCGGCCCCGTCACCGCCGGCGAGGTGACCCTGGACCCGGCCCGCCACGAAGTCAGCGCCGCCGGCGGGGAAGTGAAGCTCACCGCCAAGGAATTCGACCTGCTCCACTACCTGATGGTGAACAGCGGGCTGGCTCTCAGCCGCGACAGGCTTCTGCAACAGGTGTGGGGTTACGATTTCGCCGGGGACACTCGCACGGTCGATGTGCATATCAACCAGTTGCGAAAGAAGCTGGGGGCGGCGGCGGAGATAGAGACCGTTCGCGGCATCGGCTACAAGCTGGTGGAATGAGCGCCGCCTCCTGGCGCTCCGGCCATAGGGCATCATGAGTACGACGGACTTCTTCAAAAGCCTGAAGGGGAAGCTGGCGGTGTATTTCGCCCTCTCCATCGTCCTTTCCCTGCTGCTCTCCGGCCTGCTTTCCGTGGGGCTGGTGCAGCGATACCTCAGGCAGCGCACCATCAGTGACCTGGAGGCCCAGGCGCAGACCATCTCCGGCAGGATAGAATCCGAGGGCCTGCCGCAACAGCGCTACCTGAGCGACCTGGAGCGAGTGCAGGGCGTGCGCGTGGACATCGTACCCCGTCAGGTCGATTCGGTGCCGCCGCTCCTGCAGAGGGGCAGCCGTGGCGAAGTCGCGCGTCTGTTCCGCAGTCAGCTGTCCTTCCTGGACTGGCAGGCCCTGGAGCAGGGCCAGACGCAGATATCGGAGACCATGCTGCCCGGTGAGGACCGGGAGGTGGTGGCTGCCGCCCATGGTTTCCGAATCGAGGATGAACTGGCGGGCGCCGTGGTGGCCTCCAGGGCTGTCAGCTCGCTGGCGCCATGGCGGCCGCTGGCCATGGAGTTCCTCATCGCCGCCCTCATCGCTCTGGCCATATCGCTGTTCTTCGCCTTCCTGCTGGCGCGGCGACTCTCCCGTCCCCTGCATGAGATAACCAAGGCGGCGACAGCGGTGGCGGATGGCGACTTCTCTCGCCGGATAACTGTCACCACGGAAGACGAGATCGGCCGCCTGGCGGACGCCTTCCGTCACATGACCGCCGAGGTTGAGAGGTCCCGGGAGCAGCAGCGCCAGTTCTTCATGAACGTCAGCCACGAGCTGAAGACCCCTCTCACGGCCATAACCGGCCATGTCCAGGCTCTGAGGGACGGCGTGGCCCGGAACCCGGAAGCCGTGACAGCGTCGCTGGAAGTGATAAGCGAAGAAGCCGGACGGCTCAACCGCCTGATCGAGGACCTGCTCAGCCTGGCCAGGTTCGACGCCAGCCAGTTCGAACTGAGGAGTTCGAGCTTCTCCCTGGACGAGGTGCTGGTGTCCGCAGCGGACGGCTTCAGCCGCCAGGCGCGCCGGCGCGGCATCGAGCTGTTCCTGCCTGAGGCCACGGGGCTGGAGCTTTTCACCGACAGGGACCGCCTGCGGCAGATACTGGACAACCTGGTCAGCAACGCCATCACGCATACACCCGAGGGCGGTAGCGTCAGCATCACCGCCCAGCGGGTGGAGGGAGAGGCGAGGATAACGGTCAGCGATACGGGCGAAGGCATCAGCAGCGCGGACCTGCCCTACGTGTTCGAACGGTTCTACCGCTCGCCGGACGTGACGCACGGGGCGGGCCTGGGACTGGGACTGGCCATATCCCGGGAACTGGCCCGGGCCATGGGCGGAGACATCACGGCCGTCTCCCGCGGGGGTGAAGGGTCCAGCTTCATCCTGACGCTGCCGCTCGGACCCTGAGACGGGGCCGCTCCGCCACCCGGGCCTTCCGGGTTAATGTTGTTCCCGCCGCAGCCGATAGACTGGCAAACCACGGAAGGCGCCGCCGGCCTTGCAACTCGTCTGGCCGCAAACTATAATTTACCGTCATTTTTATATGAAAGGCAGGTAGGAAGCAGAGTTGAACAATAATGAAGTAGTACTGACTCCCGAGGGGTACAAGAAACTGACGGAGGAGATAAAATACCTTTCAGAGGTAAAGCGCGAAGAGATCGCCGAGAGGATCAGGGAAGCGCGTGACTTCGGTGATATCAGCGAGAACAGTGAGTACAACGAGGCCAAGAACGAACAGGCCAAGCTGGAGATGCGCATCCACAACCTGGAGCAGAAGCTGCGCAACGCCCGCGTACTCAGCGGCTCCGAGGTCAAGACGGACGCCGTAGGCATAGGCGCCAAGGTGACCATCAAGGACGTGAAGCGCGATGAGAACCACCGTTACGTGCTGGTGGGATCGGCTGAGGCCGATCCCAGCGAGAACCGGCTCTCTAACGAATCTCCCGTGGGCAAAGCGATCATGGGCCGCAAGGTGGGCGAGACGGTGAAGGTGGCCACGCCCCGCGGCAACGTCAGATACAAGATCGTCTCCATCAGGAAGGGCTAGGGTGTGACCGACAGGTCCGGCTCTGAGGCTGACGAGCGCCGCCGCAAGCTGGAAGACATGGTGGCGGCGGGCGCTTCCCCCTACCACAACCGTTTTCCCGACCCCGATCCCATAGCGCCGCTGCTGGAGCGCTATGCCGGCATCGAGAGCGGGGAGGAGAGCGACGAGAGTTTCCGCGTGGCCGGCCGCGTTCTGATAAAACGGGGCCACGGCAAGGCGGTCTTCCTGGTGCTCCAGGACACCGGCGCCCGCATCCAGCTCTACGGCAACCTGGACAACCTGGGCGAGGACGGCTTTGCCCGCTTCAAGGCCCTGGACATCGGCGACATCATCGGCGTCAGCGGACCGGTTTTCCGCACGCGCCGCGGCGAACTCTCCATCAAGGTCAAGTCGGTAGAGCTGCTGGCCAAGGCTCTTCACCCCCTGCCGGAGAAATGGCATGGACTGAGGGACGTGGAGCTGCGCTACCGCAAACGCTACCTGGACCTGATCGCAAACGAGGAGGTCAGGCGCACCTTCTATCTGCGCGGCCGTATCCTGGCAGCCGTCAGGAGGTTCATGGAAGGCCGCGGCTTCCTGGAGGTGGAGACGCCGATCCTGCAGGCGACCCCCGGCGGCGCCACCGCCCGCTCCTTCCAGACGCACCACAACGCCCTGGAGCTGGAGCTCTATCTGCGCATCGCCCTGGAGATCCACCTCAAGCAGCTGCTGGTAGGGGGCTTCGACCGCGTTTACGAGATAGGCCGCATCTTCCGCAACGAGGGCATCTCCACCCGGCACAACCCCGAGTTCACCATGATGGAGTCACAGCAGGCCTACGGCGACTACAACGACGTGATGGAGATGGTGGAACAGCTGGTGGCCTCCGTCGCCGACGAGGTGCTGGGCACGCGTCAGGTCACCTTCAAGGGGGACAGCATAGACCTCACCCCGCCCTGGCGGCGCGCCACCCTCAAGGAACTGGTCCGAGAACACAGCGGCGTCGATATAGATGAATATCCAGACCGGGACTCCCTGGCGGCAAAGCTGGACTCGCTGGGAGTGGAGTACGATCCCGTCTCCGGGCGGGGCAAGCTGATCGATGAACTGATGTCCAGCTTCGTGGAGCCCCAACTGATACAGCCCACCTTCGTGCTGGACTTCCCCGTGGAGCTGTCGCCGCTGGCGCGCACCCTCGATGATGACCAGTCCATGGTGGAGCGTTTCGAGGGATTCATCGGCGGCATGGAGATAGCCAACTGTTTCAGTGAACTCAACGACCCCCTGGACCAGCGCCGCCGTTTCGAGCAGCAGGCGGCCCAGCGCGCCGCCGGCGACGAGGAGGCCGGTTTCGTCGACGAGGAGTTCCTCACGGCGCTTGAACACGGCATGCCTCCCTCAGGCGGCTCCGGCATCGGCATCGACCGCCTGACCATGATCCTCACCGACTCCCCCAGCATCCGCGACGTCATCCTCTTCCCGCTGCTGAGGCCGGAAGCGGACTGAGATTTCCCCACCCCTGCTACCGGAAGCGGACTGAAGCCACGCCCGGCAGGGCGGCGGTGTCATCCGCAACCGGGGCCATCGGACCGCCAGGAACCCGCTGACGGCCCGGGTTTAAGCCATCCGGAGCCTGTGCTATAATAGCCTTGCGGATGAGGGGAGGTTAGATCACAACCAGGCTGGCAAAAGCAAAGAATCGGCAGCCATCCATAGCTCCGGGCTCTGAGAGACGCACGGGAAAAAGCAGCCGGCGAACCTTGCCGGCAGTGTCGTTCAAGGGCCTCTCCATCATCGATCAGCCTGCCGGAAGCGTTCTCCGCAGGCATTCTTTATTGGCCGGCTCCTGCCGCAGGAGATGCTTTTCTACTCAAGGTTGGGAGGCGGCAGGCCGATTGCCGTGGCAAAGGAAAGCGCGGGCATGGCGGCGAATTAGCCCAAACCCGCCTCCGGCCTTAGGGTCCGGCCAGGCGGGCGCTGAGAAACCGGTAGTTTCGGGCGGAGGCTCCCCGGGAACATTAGGGTAACCGTAAAACTTTTAGGGCACTCCCGCTCCATCAGGAAAAGGTGATCACATATGTTCGAACGTTTCACCGAAAGGGCTCGCCAGGTGGTAGTCCTGGCACAGGAAGAGGCCAGACACCTCAAACACAACTATATCGGCACCGAGCATCTGTTGCTGGGACTGTTGCGCGAGGAGGAGGGGATCGCGGCCCAGGTGCTGACGGTCCTGGATATCTCCCTGGATGAAGTGAGGATGCAGGTGGCGCAGATAGTCGGGCTGGGCGAGGAGCAGGAGTCGGGGCAGATACCCTTCACCCCCAGGGCCAAGAAGGTGCTGGAGCTGGCCCTGCGCGAAGCGCTCTCCCTGGGCCACAACTACATCGGCACCGAGCATATCCTGCTGGGGCTGATCAAGGAGAACGAAGGCGTGGCCGCCCGTATCCTGCTGGAGTTCGACGCCGACTCGGACAAGATCCGCAACGAGATAATGCGCAAGCTCACCGGCTCCGCCCGTCGCACCCCCGTGCCCCAGGGCGAATCCAAGAAGAAGATCAAGCTGCTGGACCAGTTCGGTCGCAACCTGACGGCGCTGGCTGCGGAGGGCAAGCTGGACCCGGTGGTGGGGCGCGAGACGGAGATAGAGCGGGTGATGCAGATCCTTTCCCGGCGCACCAAGAACAACCCGGTGCTGATAGGCGAGCCCGGCGTGGGCAAGACGGCGGTGGTCGAGGGGCTGGCCCAGTCCATAGCCCAGAACGACGTCCCGGAGCTCCTGAAGGGGAAGCAGATCTACACGCTGGACCTGGCGGCGCTGGTGGCCGGCTCCAAATACCGCGGCGAGTTCGAGGAGCGGCTGAAGAAGGTTATGAAGGAGATCCACGAGCACGGCGAGATCATCCTCTTCGTGGACGAGCTGCACAACCTGGTGGGCGCGGGCGCCGCCGAGGGCGCCATCGACGCCGCCAGCATCCTCAAGCCCGCCCTGGCGCGCGGGGAGCTGCAGACCATCGGGGCCACCACAATCGAGGAGTACCGCAAGTATGTGGAGAAGGACGCGGCGCTGGAGCGGCGCTTCCAGCAGATACAGGTGGAGGAACCGACTCGCGAGGAGACGGAACAGATCCTGCGCGGGCTGAGGGACCGCTACGAGGCCCACCATCGCATCAAGATCACCGATGAGGCGCTATGGGCGGCGGCGCGGCTTTCCGACCAGTACATCTCCGACCGCTTCCTGCCGGACAAGGCCATCGACGTGATCGACGAGGCCTCCTCCCGCATGCGCATCAAGACAATGACGGCGCCGCCGCAGTACCGCGAGATCGAGGCGGAGATAGAGAAGGTGCGCAAGGAGAAAGAGGCGGCAATCGAGGCGCAGGAGTTTGAGAAAGCGGCCAACCTGCGTGACAAGGAGCGCAAGCTGGCCAACAAGAAACACGACCTGGCGGACCAGTGGAAGAAGGACGAGGGCCGCGAGGTGGTATCCATCGGCGAGGAGGAAATAGCGGATATCGTCTCCATGTGGACCGGCATTCCCGTGTTCAAGCTCACCGAGGGCGAGACCCAGAAACTGTTGCGTATGGAGGAAGAGCTGCACAAGCGCGTGGTGGGCCAGGACCAGGCCATAACCGCCGTGTCCCGGGCAATCCGCCGTTCGCGCGCGGGCATCAAGGACCCGAAGCGGCCCACGGGCTCGTTCATCTTCCTGGGGCCCTCCGGCGTGGGCAAGACGGAGCTGGCGCGGACGCTGGCCGAGTTCCTCTTCGGTGACGAGGACGCGCTGCTGCAGGTGGACATGTCCGAATACATGGAGAAACACGCGGTGTCGCGGCTGATCGGCTCGCCTCCTGGTTACGTTGGCTATGAAGAGGGAGGCCAGCTGTCCGAATCGGTGAGGCGCAAGCCCTATTCGGTGATACTGCTGGACGAGATCGAGAAGGCCCATCCCGATGTGTTCAACATTCTGCTGCAGATACTGGAGGACGGCCACCTGACCGACTCCCAGGGCCGGACCGTGGACTTCCGCAACACCATCATCATCATGACATCCAACATCGGCGCCACCACCATCTCGCGCGAGGCCCCGCTGGGCTTCGGGCAGGTGGAGGAAGCGGGCATGACCTATGACGAGATGAAGGCCAGCATCACCGGCGAGCTGAAGAAGATCTTCCGGCCCGAGTTCCTCAACCGCGTGGACGAGGTCATCGTGTTCCACAAACTGGATCGCGAGAACATCAGGGATATCGTGGACTTGATGATCGAACGCATCGGCGAACAGCTGCAGGAGAGGGAGCTGGAGATAAAGCTGAGCGATTCCGCCAGGGAGTTGCTGACGGAGAAGGGTTACGACCCGTCCCTGGGCGCCAGGCCCCTGCGGCGGGCCATCCAGCAGTACGTGGAGGACCCGCTGGCGGACGAGGTGCTGGCGGGGGCCATCCCCGGCGGTTCCACCATCCTGGTGGACCGCAAGGAGGATGATACGCTGATAAAACTGTTGGCGGGCAAACCCAAGCCGAAGAAGGACCTGATCGGCGCCGCCAACGGGGAGCGGTCCGAAAGCGCGAAACCTTCCGGCAACGATGGCGAAGGTACATAGCCTCTTCACCTGCGGCCAGTGCGGCTATGAAGCCCACAAATGGCTGGGACGGTGTCCTGGTTGTGGCGAATGGAACAGTTTCAGCGAGGAGCGCCTGACAGCGGGGACGACTGCCCCGGCACGCTTGCGTGAGGTGGAGCCGCGCAGGCTGAGCGAGATCGATACGCAGCCGGCGGAGCGATTGGGCACGGGGATATCGGAACTGGACAGGGTGCTGGGCGGGGGCATAGTGGCCGGGTCGCTGGTGCTGGTGGGCGGAGAGCCCGGCATCGGCAAGAGCACGCTCCTGCTCCAGGTACTGGGGAACCTTTGCGCCGGACACCGGGTGTTGCTGGTATCCGGTGAGGAATCCGCCGCCCAGGTCAGGTTGAGGGCGGACCGCATGCTCCAGGACGTAGGGCCGGTCCAGATACTGGCCGAGACCGACCTGGATACGGTGGAGGCGGCCATCAGGAGGACAGGGCCGGAAGTGGTGGTGGTGGATTCGGTCCAGACCCTGTTCAGCAGCGAGACAGGCTCGGTGCCGGGTTCGGTGAGCCAGGTGAGGGAAGTGGCCGGGCGCCTGATGAGGCTGGCGAAGGAAGAAGGAATCTCCGTCTTCCTGGTGGGTCACGTCACCAAGGAAGGGGTCATCGCCGGGCCGAGGGTGCTGGAGCACATGGTTGACACGGTTTTGCAGTTCGAGGGGGACCGCAACCTGACCTACCGGGTGCTGCGCTCGGTGAAGAACAGGTTCGGCCCGACCAACGAGATAGGAATCTTCGAGATGATGGATACGGGCCTGGAGGTGGTGGAGGACCCCTCGGCCCTGTTCCTGGAGGAGGGCGGGCGCAGTTGCGGCTCGGCCATCCTGGCGGCGATGGAGGGCAGCAGGCCGTTGCTGGTGGAGGTACAGGCCCTGGTGACGGAGACGGGCTCCGCTTACCCGCGCCTGGTGGGCAACGGTATCGACCGCAGCCGCCTGGCCATGATAGTGGCGGTGCTCAGCCGCAGGGCGGGGCTGGCGCTGGGCGCTTGTGACGTCTTCGTCAATATCGCCGGCGGGGTGCGGGTGGAGGAGCCGGCGGCGGACCTGGCGGTGGCGCTGGCCATCGCGTCGGCGCATCGGGACAGGCCGGCCCGGAGCAGAGCCGCCTGTTTCGGCGAGTTGAGCCTGACGGGCGACCTCAGGTTCTGCGTAGGCGCCGAACGCCGCATCGAAGAGGCTGAGAAGATGGGCATCGAGGCCATGGTGGTGTCCGGGAAGAACGCCAGAGCCCTTGCCGGCGGCAGCGGCGTCGAGGTGATGCCGGCGGAGAACATATCCATGGCCATGGCGCATATTTTCGATCAGGGAGCCTGATGACCGACGGCAGAGGCAGGACCAGTCTGGACCAGAGGCTTACCGGAGCGCTGCAGCTGGTGGCGCCGGGTATGCCGTTGAGGGAGGGCATCGACAACATCATACGAGGCAAGTCCGGTGCGCTGATCGTCATCGGGGACGTCAGGAAGCTGGCCTTCCTCTTCTCCGGCGGCTTCAAGCTGGAGTGCGATTTCAAGCCCAACAAGGTCTATGAGCTGGCGAAGATGGACGGGGCGATAATCATCAACCGCGCTATCTCGCGTATTCATCGCGCCAACGTGCAGCTGATGCCGGACGCTACCATAGAGTCGCTGGAGACCGGCACCAGGCACAGGACCGCCGAGAGGGTGGCCAAGCAAACGGGTGCGCTGGTGGTGTCGATATCGCAGGACCGGGACGTGGTTACGTTGTATGTGGATGACCTCAAATACAGCCTGACGGAGATAAGGGTGCTGCTGGCCAAGGCCGACCAGGCGCTGCAGACACTGGAGAAATACCGTTCGCGCCTGGACCAGGTGGCGGACAGCCTGACGGCGCTGGAGTTCGAGGACGCGGTGACGCTCCATGACGTGGCGGTCGTGACGCAGCGGGCGGAGATGGTGATGCGGGTGGCTGCCGAGATAGAGCGCTACCTGGTGGAGCTGGGCTCGGAAGGAAGGCTGATAGCGATGCAGCTGGAAGAGCTGATGACCGGCGTCAGCCGTGACCGCGAAGCGCTGATACGCGATTACCTGCCCGGCAAGGGTTCGGCGGTCGCAGAGGTGGCTGAGAGCATCAGCCGTCTTTCGGCGGATGAACTGTTCGAGGTCGACACGGTGATAAACACACTGGGCTACCGCCGGAAGGCCCAGACGGCGGACTACCGGGTATCCCCGCGGGGTTACCGCGTACTGGCCAAGCTGCCGAAACTGCCGGCTTCGGTGGTTGACAAACTGGTCAAACAGTATGGTAAGCTGCAGTCTGTCATCATCGCCGGTGAGGATGAGCTGGTAAAGGTGGAGGGGATCGGCAGGGTGAGGGCAAGGGAGATCGGCGAGGGGCTGGTGCAACTGCGCGAGTTGACGCTGGCGGAGAAGTACAGTTTCCGCTGATCCCGCAATAGCGATGTTCCTGTAACGGAAGGAGGCTGAACCATTGGGATATGAAGTGGGCGACAAGGTTGTCTATCCGCATCACGGGGCCGGCACGGTCACCAACAAGGAGAAGCGCAATGTTCTAGGCAAGAAGCGTGAGTACCTCACCATCCGCATCTCCCATAACGACATGACCGTGATGGTGCCCGTGGACAGCGCGGACCAGGCCGGGCTGAGGAAGGTTATCACCCCCAAGGACGTGGAGCAGGTGCTGACTGTCCTGAGCCAGGACGAAACCACAATGCCGAAGAACTGGAACCGGCGCTTCAAGTACAACCGCGAAAAGATTAAGACCGGCGATGTCTTCGAGCTGGCTGAAGTGGTGAGGAACCTTTCGCTGAGGGACACCGCCAAGGGATTGTCTACCGGCGAGAAACAGATGTTCAACCGGGCCAAGAAGATTCTCTCCAGCGAACTGATGTATGCCCAGGGCCTGGACGAGAGTGAAGCCGACCGTTTTCTCGACGAGGCTCTCAAGGAATCCCGGCCCACCGCGGCCTCCAGGAAGCTGGACGACTCCTGACGAAATGACTGCAGCAGCCATCCATCACAGTGACGGGCGCCGCCGGCTTTCGCCGGCGGCTTTATTGGGGAGGGCAGCCGCGTGAGGCTGGCGGTGATCATCGCCGCCGGCGGCGCCGGCAGCCGTATGGGCGCCGGGGAGTCGAAGCAGATGATGTTGCTGGCGGGCAGGCCGGTGCTGGCCCGAACCATCGGCATCTTCGATCCCCTGGATGAAGTGGAGGAGATCGTGGTGGCCATCGAACCTTCGGACGTGGAGCGTTGCCGGAGCGAGGTGGTGGAGGCCTCCGGCTTCAGCAGGGTCTCGGCGGTGGTGGGCGGCGGCGCCGATCGCGCCGGTTCTGTGAAAAACGCCCTGGGCGCGGTCGGCGCCGCCGCCGACACGGTCCTTGTACACGACGGCGCCCGGCCGCTGTTCGACCCCGCCTTGCTGCCGGCCGCCCTCAGGAGGCTGGACGAGGGCGTGGACGGCGTGGTATTCGGACGGCCGCTGACGGACACGGTCAAGCAGGTGGACGGCGAAGGCGCCGTGACGGCGACGCCGGACCGCTCCCGCCTGTGGGTGGCGCAGACGCCGCAGATATTCAGGCGGCGGCTGCTGGAGGAGGCTTACCGGCAGGCGCCGAATGTTATTGCTGCGGCAACCGACGACGCTTCACTGGTCGAGGGAGCCGGAGGCAGGGTGGAGATGCTGGAGGGAAACCCGGAGAACATCAAGCTGACCATACCCTTCGACCTGGAGGTGGCCGGATGGCTCATCGCTTCCCGGGGGCAGCAGGTTGATGGCGGGAACGGTACGAGCGAGACATGAGCGAAGCGGGAGAGGCAGAGAGATGAGAAGGGCAGGCAGATGAGGAGGACAGGCAAATGAGATTCCGCACCGGCATAGGGGTTGACGCCCACCGTTTCACCGTGGGCCGGCGTCTGGTGCTGGGCGGCGTGGAGGTGGAGCACTCCCTGGGGCTGGAAGGGCATTCAGACGCGGATGTGCTCAGCCACGCCATCGCCGACTCCCTGCTGGGCGCCGCGGGCCTGGAGGACATCGGCCATTATTTCCCCGACAGTGACCCCGCCTGGCGCGACGCATCCAGCATCGCCATGCTGGAGCAGGTAGCGACTCTGGTGCGGGAGCAGGGATGCCGCATCGGCAACGTGGACGCGGTGCTGGTGCTGGAGAAGCCGAGGGTGGCGCCATACCGCCAGCGCATGCGCTCGAGCCTGGCGCGGGCCCTGGGCGTCCCTGAATCCGATGTCTCCCTGCGGGGCACCACCACCGAGGGCATGGGCTTCACCGGACGCGGCGAGGGCATCACGGTCATGGCGGTTTCTCTGCTAGAATGCGGGGAACAATGAGAGCATCGTCGGTCAAAGGCAAAAGCGAGGCATAGGGAGCGCGGATGTACGCCATCAACTTCTATTCCCATATCTATGACGACCAGCTCAGGCGGCGCCGGAAGACAGCCACCATCCGCCTGGGCGACAAGTCCCACAAATACAAAAAGGGACAGATAGTCTGGATAACCATCGGCCGCAAGTACGGCCCCAAGCAGAAGCTCTTCACGGCGGTGATCGACAGCGTCCGCGTCTGCGCCATCGACGATCTCAGCCCGCGGGACATCGAGCGGGAGAACCCCGAGTTCCGCCGGGTGGACGAGGTCATCCACCTCCTTTCCCAGGTCTACAACCGCACGGTGACCCTCCAGGACACGGTGACCGTGGTGCATTTCTCCGATATCGCCGAATAGCCGGCGGCGCATCGTGGCCTCTGACAACCCCGACAGCCGACCGGTGCGTGTCCGTTTCGCCCCCAGTCCCACGGGAGCCCTGCACGTGGGTTCGGCCAGGACCGCCCTCTACAACTACCTTTTTGCCCGGCACAACGGCGGCAGTTTCATCCTCCGCATCGAGGACACGGACCTGTCACGCTCGCGCCGTGAGCACGAGCAGTCGGTGCTGGCGGACCTGGCATGGCTGGGGCTGGAGTGGGACGAGGGGCCGGACGTGGGCGGCCCCCACGGCCCTTACCGCCAGAGCGAGCGTTCCCGGCTCTACCGGCAGACCGCCGGGCGGCTGCTGGACCAGGAAAGGGCCTATCACTGTTTCTGCAGCCGGGAGCGGCTGGAGGGGCTGAAAGAGGAGCAGCTGGCGGCGGGCATCATGCCCCGCTATGACCGGCGCTGCCTGGGGCTGAGCCGGGAGGAGGTCGAGGCGCGCCTGAAGGCGGGGGAGCCGGCCACCATCCGTTTCCGCGTGCCCGAGGGGGATGTGTACGTCGATGACATGATCCACGGACGGACATCCTTCTCCTCGCAGGTCATCGGTGATTTCATCATCATCCGCTCCGACGGAGGGGCCTCCTATAATTTCGCTGTGGTGGTGGATGACGCGGCCATGGAGATAACCCACGTCATCCGGGGCGAGGACCACCTGACCAACACCGCCCGCCAGCTGCTTGTCTTCCGGGCGCTGGACCGTGAGCCGCCGCGTTATGCCCACCATTCGCTCATCCACGGCGCCGACGGCGGCAAGCTCTCCAAACGGCACGGCGCCACCTCCGTGGGTGACTTCCGGGCCATAGGCTACCTGGCCCCGGCCATCATCAACTACCTGGCTCTGCTCTCCTGGTCACCGGCGGAAGGCGAGGAGAAGATGTCCCTGGAGCAGATGGCGGAGCGGTTCGATATCGCCGGCGCCGCCCGCAGCGCCGCCATCTTCGACATCCAGAAGCTCAACTGGCTCAACGGCCTCTATATCCGGGACCTGGACTCCGGGGCGCTGGCGGAAGCGCTGGCGCCATTCCTGGCCGGAGCGGTGCCTGAGGTGAGCCCGGGGCAGCTGGAGGTGGCCGAGGCGGCGGTGAGGACCAAACTGGTGACCCTGGCGGACGCGGCGGAGAGGATAAAGGTGTTCTTCGCCGGGCCGGAGCCCGAGAGTGCCGAGGCCACCGCCGAGCTGGAGGACCCCAGGGCGCAGAGGGTGCTGGCCCTGGCGCTGGGCAGTCTGGACAGCCTGCCGGCGGCGGAGGAGATGGGTCCCGGCTCGGCGCCGGAGGCGATGGAATCGGCCCGCGTGCTGATAAAGCAGCTGAAGAAGTTTTGCAGGGAAGAGGATATTCCGCCGAAAACACTCTACCGGACGCTGAGGATAAGCCTCACCGGCAAGACCTCCGGCCCGGAGGTTCCCTTCCTGCTGGCGGGCCTGGGCCGCGGCGAAGTGGAACGAAGGCTGACGGCGGCGAGAATAGAGGCGCCGTGAACCCCGGCGCCGTGAACCTGTAGAATGACCGCATGAGGATATACAACACCCTGACGGGGAAAAAGGAAGAGTTCGTCCCCCGCGACGAGGGGAAGGTGGGCATCTACGTATGCGGCCCCACCGTGTACGGATACGTGCACGTGGGCAACGCCCGTCCCTTCGTCTTCTTCGCCGTGCTGACGCGCTACCTGCGCTCCCGTGGCTACCAGGTGACCCTGGTGGAGAACATCACCGACGTGGACGACAAGATAATCGACCGGGCCAGCGAGGAGGGCACGGGCTCCGGTGAGGTGGCGCGCCGCTTCTCAGAGGCATACCTGGAGGATACGGACAGGCTTGGGCTGGGCCGACCGGACATCGAGCCTCGCGCCACGGAGCATATCGCCGAGATTATCGACCTCTGCCGGCGGTTGGTGGAGGTGGGCTTCGCCTACGAATCCGGCGGTAGCGTCTATTACCGCGTGGGCCGCTTCTCCGGCTATGGCAAGCTGTCGGGCCAGAAGACGGACCAGATGAAGCACTGCGAGCTGGCCCGGGAAGGCGAGCCCAAGGAGAGCCCACTGGACTTCGCCGTCTGGAAGGCGGCCAAGCCCGGCGAGCCCAGCTGGGAGAGCCCCTGGGGACCGGGACGGCCCGGATGGCACATCGAGTGCACCGCCATGTCCCTCAAGTACCTGGGCGAGAGCTTCGACATCCACGGCGGCGGCCGCGACCTGGTCTTCCCCCACCATGAGAACGAGGTGGCCCAGGCGGAGGCGGTCACCGGCCGCGACTTCGTCCGCTACTGGATGCACAACGGCATGATAACCCGCCGGGAGGAGAAGATGAGCAAGTCGGTGGGCAACATCTTCCTGCTGAGGGAGTTCCTCAAGGAGTATGACCCGCGGGTGCTGATCCTCTTCTTCATGGGCTCCCACTACCGCAGCCCCCTGGAGTACTCGCGGGAGAACCTGGACGAGGCGGCCAGCATGCTGGAGCGCTTCCGTAACTGCTACTGGAAGCTGGACGGCCTGCTGCGAGACCGGGAGGGAGGCGGTCTGGACGAGAGCGGGGAGGACGGCGCCCTCGACGAGGCTGTCGCCGCCGCCGGGGAAAACTTCCAGGCGGAGATGGAGGATGACGCCAACACGGCGGGGGCGCTGGCGGCGGTCTTCGACCTGGTGCGCGCAGTCAACGAGTACGGCGAGAGGGCGCAGGCGGCGGGCCGGGTCTCGGCGGCGGTGCTGGAGAAGGCGCGCGGGACGCTGGACCGGCTGCTGTACCTGCTGGGCATCGAGATAACCCCGGAGGATTACGGCGAGGCCGGACTGGAACAGGAGCTGCTGGAGCTGGTGGAACTCAGGGAACAGGCCCGCAGCCGGGGCGACTACGCCGCGGCGGACGCCGCCCGGGACCGGATACTGGCGGCGGGCTACGAGATACGCGACACGCCCCAGGGGCCGCGGCTGGTGAGGAAGGGCTGAGGCGGCTCTCTCGGAAGGACGTCCATGATCTATATAATCGACGGCTACAACGTGCTCCACGCGCGCGAGTCCGGCGGGGAGATAGGCGCCGATGAGCTGGAGGGGAAGCGGCAGCGGTTCATCGAGGAGATGGTCAGCTACTCCGCCACCAGCGGCGCCCGATGCTACATCGTCTTCGACTCCCGGCGCTCGAGTTCCAGCCGGTGCGTCGACCTTCCCCACACCGATGTCACCGTCTGCTACTCGTCGCGCCTGGAGAGCGCCGACCTCTTCATCGGCAAACTGGTGCAGAAGATGCTGGCGGAGACCGAGGGGCCCATCCGGGTGGTCAGCGCCGACTGGGAGGTGCAGAGGGGGGCGATGCAGGAACGGGTGGAGCGGGTGCCTCCCCGCAACCTTCTGTCCGGTTTGAAAGAATTTGCAGAAAAACTTGCATTTTCTGAAAAAAAGGATACAATTCCCGGAAAGCTTGAACATAAAGTCGACGTAGAGACTTTAAGGAAACTGGAGAGGATGCGGCGGGGATTGGACTGAGCGGGAAGCAGGCAGGTTTTTGCCGCCTTCCGGCGAAAACCTGTCGCACGGACGTTAATCCCGAATTACATGCCGCGCCGCAGGGCGCGGTGGAAAGAAGGGAGGAGTCTTGAGCGCTTCATCGAAGTCCGGGAAGCCCGGGCCGCTGTCCATCAACAACACAGCCAGATCGCGCACCCAGGACGAGGACCTGGCGCTGCTGGAGGAGTTCCACGCCGGCAAGCTCTCGGCATTCGAGAAGCTCATCGCCAAGTATCACAGCTTTGTCAAGCTCAAGGCCAGCTCCTACTTCATGTCCGGCGGCGATGTGGACGACCTGGTGCAGGAGGGGCTGATCGGGCTGACCAAGGCGGTGCGGGACTACCGCAGCGACCGCGAGGCCTCCTTCCGCAGTTTCGCCGAACTCTGCATCACCCGGCAGATAATCACCGCCATCAAGACCGCTTCGCGCCAGAAGCACGCGCCGCTGAACAGCTACCTCTCCCTCAACCATTCACCCGGCAACCAGGACGAGGGTGAATGTTCACTGGGGGATATCCTTCCCGGCTCACCGGTTTACGACCCCCTCAACCAGGTGATCAGCTCCGAAGAGGTGGACAGCCTGAAGGACTGCATCACCCGCCTGCTGAGCAAGCTGGAGACGCGCGTGCTCAAGCTCTATATGGAGGGCCGCTCCTACGAGCAGATAGCGGAGATGCTCTCCTGCGACACCAAGAGCGTGGACAACGCCCTGCAGCGCATCAAGCGCAAGGTGGACCTGCACCTGCAGAGCCGCCAGGTCTGGATGTAGAGAGCTGTCGCCGCGCCTGGGCCGTGCTGTGCGATGCTCTTCGGTCCCGGAATCTTTCGGCAGCGGCGCCTTTGTGGCTGGAGCACTCGCCCCGCCGCTGATTCCGGCGGCGGCTATCGGTTATAATTACCCCATCCGACACAGTTTTGGGCCGGTGTAGCTCAGTTGGCTAGAGCAGCTGATTTGTAATCAGCAGGTCACGGGTTCGAATCCTGTCACCGGCTCCAGAACATCAGGATTCGTTCTCGTCCGGGAACGGTATTCGTCCATCGGGGCATAACGATCGATAAAGGAAAATCAGTCATGTAGACAGAAGTTGCAAGCGTTCGAATCTTGCCCGGGAGTTTTTTTGGTATATATTACCGGAGTTTGAACAAGGGAAGGGATAGAGAGACGCCCATGCGTGAGAACGTCGATTATAAGTATCAGAAACCCCATCCGCCGATGCCGGCTTAAAGTGAGGTCTTATGGCTGACAGTAAAAGCAAGTCATTTGCCAGCCCGAGAATCGCAAGAGAAGTAGAGAAGCAGTACGGCTCCGAAGCCGTGCTTGTGAAGGTGCGCATGCGTTCGAGTAAAGACGTGTCGTCATTTATTCGAATGGAGAAAAAGGGCAAACAGGAAGGCCGAGAAAAGCAAGCTGGCGTTTGATTAACTCGCTATCGTGCTGGCCTTTTGGTGAATCACAGGAAAGCACCCGCATCATCGTTCCATAGCTATGATCCAGCTCCCCCTTTTTCCAACTTCGATTTCATCGAAAATCACGTCATTCCTTAGTTTTCAAGAGAAGGGCGAGGTATCCTAAGGATATTGCAGCCATTGGTCCCGGATATCATCTGGATGGTCGAGGTCTCGATTCCTGAACTTTTCTCAGCCAATCTCAGGAAACTGGGTGAACTCGTTCTCGATGCCTCGCAAGAGCCCGGTAATTCGCGTGACTTTCAATCATTCGTCTTCGCCAGAGTTCCGAATATGTTGCTGTTCCTCAAAGAGGCCTCCAGGGGTTCGTCCAGTTTTATGAGCGTACCAAGCAACCTTGAATTTCACACGCCGCTGTTCAGGTGTTCAGGGGAAATATATAGAGATCGGGTTGGCCGGGCTCCGAAACCGGCGCCGCCGGGCCTATTGACCGGTTTCCGCTTTTCGTAGTACCATAATCAGGACTGTGGAGACGCAGGCGGGTTTGTGTGGGGGGATAGATAGAAATTCCACTAGGGGAAGCTCTTCCTATCGCAACGCAATCCCAGGGCATGAGGACAGTCTTGCGCTGTCATGGACCGAGCGGCTGACTATCGCCGGGAGGTGGGATCGACTTACATATGCCTTGCGAGCAGCGGCGACGGCGACCAGGGTTCGCCACTGCTCTTGACGGATATCCGAAGATTTTTCAGACAATTCCCAGACAGATTATCAGGAGGATGAAGTAATGAGCATGAGAAAGAAACGCAGTATCAGGAAAGCGACCTTCCTGTTCCTGCCGTTGCTGCTGATGGCGATGGCGGCGGCGGTGCCGGCGTTCCTGCTGGCGGACGAACCGGCCAGCGCCCTGGACTCGACGGAATGGTCCAAGGTGAAGACGGCGCTGGACAACTACATATCGAGCCAGTACGTGGCGGATTCGGTGGACGGCGAGAGCGGCTTCGTCATCGACGCCGCCACTCTCAAGGCACGTATCGACTCCAACAACGACGGTACCTACCTGGGTGAGGGCGATGACGCGGCCAATGCTCCCGTCATAGTGGACGTGCTCAACGGAGGCGGTAATAAGGTTTCCGGTTACGGCTTGGTGCAGGGGACCGCAGTGGTCACCAACTGGAACACCACCACCCTCAACCCGGCCAATACCTCTACCATAGCATCCAAGGTGGCCAATCATGCCGCGGCAGGTTTCAGCACCGACATCATCACCTACTGCCTGACCGGCCATACAGAAAGCGTGGCAG
>CAZCCR010000016.1:4886-44072 GCA_964497425.1 uncultured Gaiellales bacterium | reverse complement strand
TGGTCGGGGTGCCCGGATTTGAACCGGGGGCCTCACGGACCCGAACCGTGCGCTCTACCAGACTGAGCCACACCCCGATGACCAATCCACCCTTCTGACATGCGGCTCCAGAAGTGTTGAGCCGCCCGTTATTGTAGCACGAAGGCCACATTGAAATGAAAAGGACCCCGCCTGGGCGGGGCCCTTTTTGCTGTTACCCATTCTTCCCTTATACCACACCGCTGATCAATGAGACGTCGTAGCCTTCCTGCTGTGCCATCAGCTTGAAGTCGTGTGGGCTCGACGCAACCATCGCCGCGTCCTGCAGGGTGATCAGCCCATCCTTGTAAAGCTGCATCAGGGATTGGTCGAAGGTCTGCATCCCGTAATAATCGCCTTCCTTGATAGCCTCGGTAATCTTGAATGTCTGGTTGGAATCCAGCAGCATGTCCCTGATCCGCTTGGTCATCACCATCAGCTCCAGTGCCGGCACCCGGCCCTTGCCGTCGGCCCGGGGCAGCAGCCTCTGGGAGATGATGCCCCTCAGTGAACCGGCCAGCAGTATGCGTACCTGCTTCTGCTGGTGCAGCGGGAAGAAGTCGATGATGCGGTTCACCGTCTCGCTGACGTCTATGGTGTGCAGTGTGCTCAGCACCAGGTGCCCCGTCTGGGCGGCGGTCAGCGCCGTCCTCACCGTTTCCAGGTCACGCATCTCGCCGATGAGGATGACATCAGGGTCCTGCCTCAGCACATATCGCAGAGCCGTTGAGTAGCTGCGGGTGTCGATCCCCACCTCACGCTGATTGACGATGGATTTCTTGTCGTCGTGCAGGATCTCGATGGGGTCCTCCACCGTGACGATATGGCGCCTCACGTTCCGGTTGATGTAGTCGAGCATGGTGGCCAGGGTCGTCGATTTGCCGCTGCCGGTTGCGCCGGTCACCAGGATCATCCCCCGCGGCTCCAGCGATAGCCGCTGCAGGATAGGCGGAAGATGCAGTTCCTCGAAGGTCGGTATCTTCGAGACCACCTGGCGCATGGCGATGCTTATGGTCCCCCGCTGCCGGAAGACGTTTACGCGGTAGCGCCCGACGCCTATGCCGCTGTAGGCGAAGTCGATCTCGTTCTTCTCCGAGAAGATGGCTATCTGCTGGTCGGTCATTATCGAAGCGGCGTACTCTTTCATCTCATCCGGGGAGACAGGCTGCTCATCCAGAGTGTGCAGTTCCCCGTCTATGCGGATGACCGGCGGTATCCCCGCCTTCAGGTGGAGGTCCGACGCCTCCTTCTCGATGACGACCCTCAGCAACTCGTCGATGCTCTTCATTGATTGCCCCCTGTTTCGGGAATGCATGACTTCACCATACGGATGAAGCGTGCCTCTTTGCGGGTTCTTCGCCCCTTGTGGGTTGCCTAATCACTTATTCGGTATGGAAAGTGGCCTACTTAAGGGCAGTACCGCTACGGAGTCGGCGTCTTGCATCTGCTTATCCACCCTCCTCACGAGATTCCCGGGGATGAAGGCCGCATCCCGTGGAAGAAGGCTGCGATCATAATATTCAGGCACCTGTATCACGCCGCTGATCGCCCCCGTCTCCCCTGCGCTGTGTTTCCCCTCTCCCCCCATTGCCCAAGCAGTATTTCGTGATAATCTATCGGGAGAATCACAGATGAACGGATGATGCTCATCAACCGTTCTCTTCCAATTCAGAGGCCGGAGGGAAGAAGCATTTGAGCGCAGCTCAGACCATAGTCTGCCGCAAGCTGACCAAGTTCTACGGCCGTACCCGCGGCATCGAGTCCCTCGACCTCGAGATCGGCGCCGGCGAGATCTTCGGCTTCCTCGGACCCAACGGCGCCGGCAAGACCACCACCATCCGCCAGCTGATGGGTCTGCTCAGGCCCACCGGCGGCTCCGCCTCCATCCTCGGTATGGACTCCTGGCGCGACTCGGTCCGGATAAAACTCCACGTGGGCAACATCCCCGGGGACGTACACCTTTACGAACACCTGAAGGTTAGCGAACACCTGGACTACATCGACCGTTTCCGTCCCGGACCGGACCCGCTCCGGGACGAGCTGGTGGAGCGTTTCAGCCTGGATACGGGCAAGAAGGTGAAGTCGCTCTCCAGCGGCAACCGCCAGAAGGTGGCGATCGTGATGGCCGTGATGCACGACCCGGATATCCTTATCCTGGATGAACCGACCTCAGGGCTCGACCCCCTCATGCAGCAGGAGTTCTATACGCTGATGGAAGAACTGAAAGAACGGGGCCGCACCATATTCCTCTCCTCCCACATCCTTTCGGAGGTGGAGAGGGTCTGTGACCGCGTAGGCATCGTCAGGGACGGCATTCTGGTGGATACCCGCGGCATCGAGGAACTGAAACAGAAGAAGGTACGCCATATGGACGTGCGATTCCGCGAAAGGGTGGACGCCGCCGGGTTCGAGGCCCTGCCCCAGGTAACGGCTGTGCAGGCCTTCGACCGCCAGATGCGCATCACGGTGCAGGGCGACGTGGATGCTCTGGTCAAGCAGCTGGCGCGTTACGAGGTGGAGGATCTGACTTTCACCCAGCCCAGCCTGGAGGACTTCTTCATGGGTTTCTATGGTCCGGCGGAAGAGGGAGGCTCAGGCGATGCTTAAGCCGCTGAACTGGAACCTGTTTGTCCGCAGCGTCAAGGACCGCAGGTTGTCCCTGGCTATCTACTGTCTGGGCGTGGCCGCCTACAGCCTGTTGATTATCGCCATCTGGCCTTCCATGTCCGGCAACCTGGAGACGCTGGAGCAGCTCTGGCAGAACTATCCGGAGGGGCTGAAGGCCGCCTTCGGCGCCGATGTCACCATCACCAGCTTCGACGGCTTCCTCACCCTGGAATACTTCTCGCTGATGTGGGTGATAATCGCCGTCCCCTTCGCCATCTCCGTCGCCACCGCCGCCTTCGCCGGCGAGATCGAGAAGGGCACCATGGAACTACTGCTGGCGCAGCCCATATCCCGGCGCGCCATCTCCTTCAGCCGTATCGCCTACATGAAGCTGGGGCTGGTGTTGATCATCGCCGCCACCATGCTGCCGGTGATCATCGGCGCCCCCCTTGTTGACGAACAGGTTAAGATAGGCGGTGTACTGGCCCTCAGCCTGCTGGGGTTCATGCTCTTCCTCAGCATCGGCTGCATCGCCCTGCTCTTCTCGGCGCTTGTCAGCGACCGGGGACGTGCTATCTTCATGGTGGTGGGAGTGCTGGTCTTCGGATACGCCCTGGATATCCTGGCACAGTTCAACGACGTTATCGAGAAGTTCCACTTCCTCTCCCTCTTCGATTACTACGACCCGTTCCGCTACATCCATGGCGCCGACATCGCCTGGGGCGACCTGGCGGTGTTGTTGGGAGTGAGCCTGGTTACCGGCATCGGCGCCACGATCATCTTCCAGCGGCGGGATGTGGCGGTATAGCTAAGGCATCTGCCGGAACACCCCGGCGCCTTCGACTCACCAGGTAGAGCCCCCTCTCCCCTACTCATGCGGGAAAAGACCGGCAGGCGTGAGGACGGTAGAGAGAGTTCGCCAGCCAGGGGGCGGTAGCCAGGATGGCTGCAGCCAGACGGGACGGTAGTCGGATGCGACTGCAGCCAGAGAGGGCGGGAGAAAGGGCGAGAGAGCGCGGCAACCCTGGAGATCTGGCGAGGAGAGAGGGCGGATGTCAGAGAAGCAGACTGTCAGAGAGGACTGTGTCGAGAGAGTGTGGAAGAGAGTTCGCTATCCAGGGGGCGGTAGCCAGGATGGCTGCAGCCAGACGGAACGGTAGTCGGATGCGGCGGCAGCCGGAGAGGGTGGGAGATAAAAAATGCCGGCAACCAGTGAGTTGGAGAGCGAGAGAGGGCGGTGTCGCGAGGGTTTGGGAGTGAGCGGCAGCCAGAGAGGGCGGGAGAAAGGGCGAGAGAGCGCGGCAACAATAGAGGTCGGCCAGAGAGGACGGTAGTCAAAGAGGACGGCAGCCGGAGGGAAGTGCGGTCAGGAGACGCGTGAGCAAGAGACAGCGTTGGCGAGTTTGAAAGCTCATATAACTATAGTAAAATATGGCGTCGTGGCCTCGGGCCCTGCCCTCCAGGCAGCTTCGGCCGCGAATCTCGAACAAGTGTGGCGCATTCGTCTAGTGGCCCAGGACGCCGGCCTCTCACGCCGGTAGCAGGGGTTCGAATCCCCTATGCGCTACCATTTCCATGCCTCTCGTTCATGATGTTGTGAGATCGCTATCTTTCGCACATCCGGGAGGCGCCCTGGGAGTGCTCCTCCACGCTCACCCTTACAAAGGATCGTGAAATCGCTTTCAATCCGCACATCCGGGACAGCAATCAGGAGAGGGCTTTACTGTCGCTTGTCTGAAGACCGATTGTGTCATATATGTCTTGCTGCCGGGACAGACGAGAGGAATCCCTTGATCACTGCTATCCCGCCTGTACAGCGTCGGTCACAGCTTCGCCCCTCCCAGCCCCTTCATCTCAAGGGCCGCCTCGATGCGCCTGATGCTCTCCTCCCGGCCGAGCACTGACAGGGTCTCGAACATGCCCGGCGTCACCGTCTTGCCGCTGACTGCGATGCGCAGGGGCTGGAGGAACTTTCCAAGTTTCACTTCCATCTCGTCCGCGGCCTGCCGCAGAGCCTCATCTATCGTCTCCGTCCGGTAGGGCTCCACCTCCGCCAGGATGCGCGCCGCCACCCTCAGCATCGCCGGCGCCTCTGCGATGCTCATAAGCTTGTCCAGGGCCTTCTCCTCGAACTTCACCCCGGCAAAGAAGAAATCCGTCAGCTCCACGAAATCAGCCAGGGTCTTCAGCTTCTCCTGCACCAGCGGCACCAGGTCTGTTATCTCCGGACGCCCTTCCGTCCCCGGCAGCCCCGCCAGGCGTGTGGATGGCAGGAAAGACTCCAGCCGCTCGGCCAGCTCCACCGGCTCCATCTCACGGATGTACCTGCCGTTCATCCATAGCAGCTTGTCGCGGTCGAAAGCCGCCGCGGTGCTTCCCACCCGCTCCAGGGAGAACTTCTCCACCAGTTCCTCCATGGAGAAAAGAGTTGTCTCGGCGTCGTAGCTCCACCCCAGCAGCGCCAGATAGTTGCACATGGCCTCACGCACGTACCCGTGGTCGCGGAACTGCTCCACGGAGACGTCGCCGTGCCGCTTGGAGAGGGGGCTGCGGTCGGGCCCCAGTATCATCGGCAGATGGGCGTAGGCGGGCGGCTCCCCTGCCAGCGCCTCAATCACCATCAGCTGTCTGGGGGTGTTGGGCAGATGGTCGTCGCCCCGGATGACATGGGTGATCCCCATGGACAGGTCATCGACGGCAACGGCGAAATTGTAGGTGGGTATGCCGCTGGATCGCACCAGGATGAAATCGCCGCAAAGGGCGTTGTCGAACCCTACTTCACCGTGGATCAGGTCGTTCACCAACGTCTGACCCGCAGGCGGCGTCTTCAGCCTGAGCACGGACCGGCGGCCCTCCGCTTCGAAGGATGCTCTTGCCTCGTCGTCCAGACCGCGGCATCTTCCGTCGTAGACGTAAGTCTCCCCTTTTTCCCTGGCGCGGGAACGGGCCCCGTCCAGCTCCTCCTCAGTGCAGTAACAGCGGTAGGCCCTGCCTTCCTCCAGCAACCGGCGGGCCTGTTCCTGGTAGAGGCCCATCCGCTCCATCTGCCGGTAGGGGCCGTGTTCGCCGCCGATCCTGGGACCCTCGTCCCATTCCAGCCCCAGCCAGCGCATGCCGGCTATTATCTGGTCGATGGCCTGCTCCGTGGAGCGCTCCCTGTCCGTATCCTCGATGCGGAGGATGAAGGTTCCACCCCGGGAGCGGGCGAAGAGCCAGTTGTAGAGGGCGGTCCTGGCCCCACCCACATGCAGATGCCCGGTGGGGCTGGGGGCGAACCGCACTCGCACTTTCCGGTTTCTCGTGTCAGCCAAGGGACTCCTTTCCTTTTCAGGCATTGAAATAATAACAGATGGCGTGAAAAACGGCCGCGGCGCGGCCCCTGGCTTTTGGTTTTCGAACCCGGCGGGAACAGTCAGACTGGACTGAATGAAAGTTTGGCTTTCAGGCGATGAGAGCGTCCCGGCGCGAACCACCCCCGGAACCCACTCCACAAGGAAGACCCGGCTTCGCCGGGCCCTTTGTTATCTCGTTCTTTCAGCTTGCTCTCAGAGCCGGCAGGCGCCACGGTAGGAACCGCCGCCGGAAACCGGCGCCACCTGCACAGTCGTGCCTGGATATGGGGCGTGGATCATGCTGCCGCCGCCGATATATATACCCACATGGCTGATGCCGCCGCCGCCGAAGAACACCAGGTCGCCGGGGGCAAGCTCCGAGTAGCTGATGGGCGTGCCGGCCGAGAACTGGGCCGCGGCAGAATGGGGCAGGGATATGCCCACCTGGGCATATACGTACATGACCAGCCCCGAGCAGTCGAATCCCGAAGGCGAGGCGCCGCCCCAGACATAGGGAACGCCGATGTACTGCTGGGCGATGCCTACCACGCCGCCGGCGCTGGGAGCGGGCGCGGGACCATAGCCGCCGCCGTCGCTTTCATATCCACCACTGCCGCCGTCAGAGCCGCCGCCGTCGCTTGCCGCCACCTGGGCCTGGAACGCCGCCTCGTTGGCTGCGGCCTGCTCTGCCTCCAGCTGGGCTATATCCGCCTCGATGCCCGAGAGCGCCGCATTCCTTTCCGCGATGCTGGATTCGATGGCAGACTTCTCGGAGGATATCTGTGATACAAGTTCTTCCTGTGAGGCATGGTCCTCCGCCAGTTGCGCTTTCGTCTCCTCCACCTGCGCTTTCAGCATCTTCACCTGTTCCACGTCGTTGCGGTCCTGCTCACCTACCTTGGCCAACATATCGTAGGCCGTGAGGAAATCGGACAGGTCGCTGGTCTCCATCAGCACATCCAGCACTTCGACGGAGCCGTTCTTGTAGATCTTCTCCACCCGCTCATCCAGCCGCTGCTGTGTCTCACCCAGCTTCGCTATGGCGTCTTCGAGCTGCGCCTCGTTCTCTGCGATATCCGATTCGATGCGTGAGAGTTCGTAACTTGCGTAGTTGTAGCTCTCGACCTTCGCTTCCAGTTCGCTGTTCATCGAAGCGATCTCCGCACGCACAGAATCGGCCTCCGACTGGCGCGCCGCAAGGTCTCCAGCCGGGTCGGCCCCGGCGTCGGAGACGGTGAAGGTCATCGCCAGAAGGATGATGAAGGGGATACAGAGAAAGAAGACTGCCGCAAGGAGTCTTCTCGAGGTTGGTTTTTGGGATGCGGTGCGGAAGAGGGTTCCGCCAGATCCAGGTAACGAGTTCAGTCTAACCCTGATTGAACTTCGCCTCCTTTTAAGCGCATGAGCGCTTCAAGTTGGCTTCTTTTCATTACAAACTTTCAGGAGCGTAGCAAAGGGTTTTTTCTAATTCAACTCGATTCGGCAGAAATGCATCTTCTTAACATAATAATCCCGCAAATAGCGTCATTTTTCGGGCCGTATGCATAATGATTATTCAAAATAATCCTTGATTCCCTGGAATATGGCCTCGGCTTCACGGGCGGCCAGGTCATCCTGCCCCTCCTTTTCCCCCATGCCGGAGGCGGTGATGAACAACGGTTCCACCAGCACCGCCGTCATCTCCGTCTCCCTGAGGACGGCGTAGTTCCTGCCCATCACCGGCAGCACCGGCAGTCCCATCCCCCTGCCGATGCTTTCCACGATAATTCCGGCCAGTACGCGGCCGGCTTCGGAATAATAGCCCTGACGGCTGAAGTAGTATGCTGTCGCTCCCTGCGCCATCGGGTTTCTGTTGCCGTTCTGATGGATGCTGATGAACACATCGGCTCCGGCGTGGTTGGCTGCGGCCGGTCTTTCGTAGAGCGGCACACGCTGGTCCATGTCCCTGGTCATCAGCACGTCCGCGCCGGAGGCTGACAGCATGCGCGCGAGCCTCTTGCCGGCTTCCAGGTTGAGTTCCTTCTCAACCATGCCGTCAGTCTCGATTCCAGGGTCATCGCCCCCATGACCCGGGTCGATAGCCACCGTCAGCTGGGAGAGGGCGCGGCCGCGGGCGTATCCACCGTTTCGGTCAGGGATCTTGGCTTCATTGGAATGGGGCTCTCCATCCTTGGTCACCTTGTCCATCACCTTCATCACCGAGGCGTCGACCATGCCGTCCATCACCAGTCCCGCGTTCTTCTGGAAATCAAGCACGGCACCTTCGGTCCTGCCGCCGAAGATGCCGTCCTCCGGACCGGCGTTGAATCCCAGGCAGTTGAGAGAACGCTGCAATTCCAGTACGTCGGCGCCACGGAACGGAGGAATGCGAAGGTATAGCAGCCTCTCCCCCTTCTCGTAACGCGATTCAACCAGCTCGCACCAGGTGTTCTCGCCGATGATGCCGTCCACCAGCAGGCCGTTCCTCTGCTGGAAGAGCTTGACCGCCCTCTCCGTGTCCCTGCCGAAGAGGCCGTCTACGCCGTCCGTTCCCACATCAAAGGACAGGGACTTGAGCCGGGACTGGATATCCAGCACCTCCTTGCCCCTGTCGCCGCGTTTAAGAGTTTTCATGGCTCACAGGTTAGCCCCTCGCGTCCCGCTGTTCAAGCTGACCGGATGGCAATGGGACCGTCATGCCGCCGCCGGGCGTGATTGCGTCTGCTATGGCGGCCCCGGTGAGAATCTTCGCTTTTCTCACCGCTTCGGTCACTTTCTCACCCAGGGCCAGGAAGGAAGCCGCAGCCGCCGAGAAGACACATCCGGTTCCGTGCGATCCACCTGCCTCCGCAAACCGACTGCCTTCGAGGAACACCGTCTCTTCGCCGGTCGCCAGCAGGTCGTCAGGCTCTCCCTGCCAGTGACCTCCGGTGATGCAGACGGCTTCCGCCCCCATCTCCCTCAGCGCCCGGGCTGCCGCCCGGGCGCTTTCCCTGTCCGTTATCCTCAACCCCGCCAGAACCTCCGCCTCGCTGATGTTCGGGGTTATGAGATCGCAACAGGGCATCAGTCCATCACGGATGACATCGGCTACGCCCTCACCGGCCAGTGACCGGCCGCTGCCTGCGGCCAGCACCGGATCGACCACCAGCCTGCCCAGCCGCCCTTCGGCGGCCAGGGCGGCCACTGCCTTGGCCGTCTCCGCCGTCGCCAGCATGCCGGTCTTGGTGGCGGCGGGCGTTATATCATCAAGTACGGCCTCCAGCTGTGAGGATACCTTCTCCGCCGACAGCGGCATCACATCCCTTACTTCCCTTGTGTTCTGCGCCGTCACCGCCGTAGCCACGGCCATGCCGTAGAGACCCAGGGTCGAGAATACACGGGCATCCGCCAGCAGGCCTGCGCCCCCGGAAGGGTCAAGGCCTGCGATGGAGAGCGCTGGAACCGTCAGATTCTTCAACCATCCCTCCTGAAGTGGTCGAAACCTTCGCGGGCGAGTTCTTCCCTTCTTCCGTCATGCCCCGACAGAATCATCCTGCCGGGGTTGCCGGTGACAGTGCCTATCCTGGTCAAGGGCACCCGGATCTTGGCGCTGACATCCTCCACCATACCATCGCCGCCGGCCGCCGGCATGGTGAAAAGCAGTTCGTAGTCGTCGCCTCCCGCCAGGGCCAGATCCAGAGCCGACCAGCCCTTCTCATCACAGGCCCTCTGCAGTTCATCCGACACGGGAAAGCTCTCCCCGTCGAGTTCCGTCCCCACACCGCTCTCGTCACATATGTGGCCCAGGTCCACGGCTACGCCGTCGCTTACGTCGATCATGGCGCCGGCGCCTCTCCGGGCCAGTTCTCTACCCAGAGCCAGCCTCGGCTCTGGAGAGGTCAGCGCCTCCGCCAGCCGGGGATAGCTGCCGGCGACTCCGGCCTCCATCAGACGCAGGCCGGCAGCGGCGCTTCCCGGATAGCCGCTGACATATATGCCTTCCCCGGGGGCGGCCCCGGACCTGAGCACCGCGCCCCCCTTTTGCACGGTCCCGCCGGCCGCGATACATATGACCAGTCCCTGCCCGCTATTGCTGGTATCTCCACCCACGACAGCCAGGCCATGTTCCAGCGCCCCGTCTGCGATACCCTGGCAGAGGGCTGCAACATAGGAAACTTCCGTTTCAGATGGAACGGCCAGAGATACCATGGCCCAGGCTGGTTCTGCGGCCATGGCGGCCAGGTCGCTCAGGTTTACCGAGAGGCTGCGACGCCCCAGCTCCGGCGCGGTCATCCACGAGCGTTTGAAATGTATCCCTTCCAACAGGATATCGGTGGTCCAGACCAGTGATATCCCGGCAGGATGGTCGAACAGGGCGGCGTCGTCCCCGATGGGGACAGCTATCCCTTCCGCCGTACCGGCGAAGATGGCGCGGACGCGCTCCAGCAGGGCTTTTTCACCCAGTTCCCCAACTAGCAACCTGAGATCTCTCCGGCCTTGACGCCAAGGTGCTCCGAGACTATCTTCATGGCGCAGAGGTCGCCGCACATGCTGCATCCCTCCACTCCTTCACTCTTGCGGTCCTGGTATATCCTGCGCGCGCGCTCCGGGTCCATGGCCAGGCTTATCTGTCCCTCCCAGTCCAGTGTCTTGCGCGCCAGGGCCATGGTGCGGTCCCAGTCAGCCGCCCCCGCCACCCCCTTGGCCACGTCCGCTGCGTGCGCGGCTATGCGGGCTGCGATAACCCCCTCCCGCACGTCACCGGCATCGGGCAGCCCCAGGTGTTCAGCGGAAGTGACATAGCAGATGAAATCCGCGCCGGAGGCACCGGCCACGGCGCCGCCGATGGCAGCGGTGATATGGTCGTACCCGGGAGCGACATCGGTGACCAGGGGACCAAGGACATAGAAGGGCGCCCCTTCAGTCAGCCGCTTGGCCAGGCGGACGTTGGCCTCGATGTCCTTCAGCGGCACGTGGCCCGGCCCCTCGATCATCACCTGCACGCCCGCGTCGCGGGCCCGTCGCGCCAGCCTGCCCAGGGTCATCAGCTCATGCACCTGCGCCCGGTCCGTGGCGTCGGCGATACATCCCGGCCTCAGCCCGTCGCCCAGACTCAGTGTCACATCCGCAGCGCGCATCAGTTCCAGCAGGCGGTCAAAATTCTCATGGAAAGGGTTCTCGCAGTCGTGGTGCAGCATCATGGCGATCATGAAGGCGCCGCCCCGGCTGACCACGTCCATCAGCCTTCCCTCCGCAGTGAGCTCGTCAAGAGCCGCCCGGGTAAGCCCGGCGTGGATGGTCATGAAATCAACCCCTGCGGCAGCCTGTTCCTCCACTACCCGGAAGAGACCCTCGCGGTCCATGTCAACCACATTGCCTTCCTCATCTCTCGCCCTGGCAGCGGCTTCGTATACAGGAACGGTACCGAAGGGCAGGTCGCAGGCATCCAGCAGCATCGCCCGGATGGCGGCCAGGTCCCCAGCGCTGGAGAGGTCCATCACCGCGTCGGCTCCGGCATCAGCCGCCGCCCTCAGCTTGGCCAGTTCATGTCCGGCGTCCACCGCCTCGCTGGAAGAGCCTATGTTGGCGTTGACCTTGGTTCGCAGTCCGCTCCCTATGGCGACAGACCTGACTTCACGGCCCAGCATTGAGCCCGGAACCACAGCGGTACCGGCCAGCAGCTGCCGCGCCAGGGACTCAGCGTCCACTTTCTCCGCGGCCGCAGCCTGCTTGACCGCCTGAGGGATATCCCCCCGGGCGATACGTATCAGGGTTGTGTCTGTACCGGGCATGGAACCTCTTCTTCTATCCCTTCAACCAGTGTCACTTCTTCCGTGCCTTATCCAGCGCCGACCGCAGCTCAGCGGTCGCCGCCACCATGTCATCAGCCATGGATACGGCGGAGACCACAGCCACCCCGTCGGCGCCGGCTTCGATACATTCTGCGAGATTGGCGCTGCCGATACCTCCGATGGCAACAACGGGGATCCGCACCACCGCCTTCACCCTGGCGATAGCATCAGGACCGATGACCGGCTTTTCCACCTTCTTGCTGGTAGTGGGGTATACCGGACCGACAGCGATGTAGTCAGCGCCCTGCTCCTGTATCTTGATGGCCTCCGCAGGCTTTCCCGCCGACGACCTGCCCAGGACCACACCGTTGCCCAACATCCGCCGCGCCGATTCCAGTGAGATGTCGTCAGGACCGGTATGCAACCCTTCAGCCCTGCTGGCCATGGCGATCCCCACGTGGTCGTTGATGAACAGGGGCACTCCCGCCTCGGCGGCCCTGGCATGGATGGCGTTGGCCAGCTTCAGCGCCTGCCCCATGCTTCGCCGCTTCACGCGCAGCTGGACGGCCGTCGCCCCACCTTCGATAGCCGCCAGCGCCACATCGTCATGGTCACGGCCCAGTTCGGGGATGGAAGCGGTTATGACGTATAACCCCAGGTCCATACAGTCACTGCCTCTCATCCGCGAAGAATATCCTCATGACGCGCACAGAAATCCTTTCCCTCACCGGTCTGCGCCCTCAACATCTCCCGCTGCCAGTGAGCATTGAACAGCCGGCAGCCGGGGTCCTCGCAGAAGGCCTCCCCCGTCATCCGGTACACCAGCGGCTGCAAGGCGTATCCTTTTGCCACCTCCGTCAACCTCCCGTCATCATGGGTGAGGTACTCATCATCGAAATACTCCGCCAGGTCTCTCCTCGCCTCCTGCTCCATCCCCATGCTGTCAGCGGCACGCCGGGCCAGATAATAGCCCCGGGAGCGGGCGGGAGCTTCCACCAGCCCTGATATGGATACCAGTGCAGGCGAACCCATCAACACGGTCCGGGCATGGTATCGCCTGTCGCCTTCATCCCAGGTACCCATAAGCTGGTTGGTGAAAACCAGGTGCACGTGTCCGGCGCCGGACTCGCCGCGGCCGATAAGGCTCCGGAGCAGCCCGCAGACCAGGTGCCCGTCGTACAACAGGCCGAAGACCTGCTTGCCGCCGTCCAGCAGCCGCCGCCGCTCGTAGTCCACTTCACCGGCAAGCGGCTCGCGGCCGCAAGCGACGGGTCGCTCCATATCCCTTACCTTCGCCGCCGCCAGGCCCCGGGATAACCGTTCCAGCGTCTCTGGACCCGATTCGCCGGTCACCGCCGAGCCCTTCTCGACAGCCTCTTCCATCATCGGCCCCCTGAGGTCCACGTCCGCAGCAGGCATGTACCGCCTGACGAAGCCGGCTATCTGGTCGAAGTCCACCGTTGGACGGCGCGGTTCCGCGTAGATATGCACATGGGAGACAGAGGCCATACGCATCCGTTCCCGTCTTCTCCTATTTCGCCGCAGCAGTCTCCGGTAACTTCGACATCGCCGTCTCCGCCGCCTTCTTGCCCGATAACAGCATGGAGCCGAATGTGGGTCCCATGCGCGGCAGTCCGTAAGCGGTGGATACGGACATGCCGGTGACGATAAGGCCCGGCATGAACTCACCGGTGTGTTCCAGGATGAGCTCCTCGGAGCGCTCTACCCACATGGCGCCGAAGCCGGCCGTCTCCGCCATGCCCCGCTCCTCCAGCTTGGATATGACGCAGGCATCGTGGCCGGTGGCGTCCATCACCAGCTTCGATTCGATGGCGACCGGATCGACGCAGGTTATCTCCCGCGGCAGAGCGGCGATGGGGGTCCAGTTGATGACTACGCCGGAGACGCGGTTCCCTTCCCTCAACACCACATCATCGAACCTGGTCATGTTGGCGAACTTGACGCCGGCGTCACAGGCGGCGGCGATGAGCTTTGAGCAGGCGTGAGGGCCATCGGCCACATGCAGCCCCGGTTTGGCCTCCTCGTGCGGTATGCCCAGTTCATCGAGAACCTCCTGGGCCGGAGCCCTGAGCGTCACCTTGTTCATCAGGTAGCCGCCGATCCAGAAGCCGCCGCCGATATAGTTGTTCCTCTCGATGATAAGGGTCTTGACCCCGTTCTCCGCCAGCACCTTCCCCGCCATCAGACCGCTTGGACCTCCGCCGACGATGATCACGTCGCTCTCGGCGTACTCCTCGAACTGCCTGAGGAAACCGCCGACGATCGCCCTTGTCACATCTTTCTCGTCTATTGGCTCGAAGACTGCCATATCGCCTGCCTTTCCTGTCCTCCCGAACCGGACGCCATACTGAAAAAACCGCACCTGCGCCGGTACGGCTCTAATAAACCAGTAGAGTCATCCCTGCGCTGGCATTATCCAGATCAGGTTCCTGGGGTCAGTGAGTCATCACTTTCTCAGCCGCTTTCCGCAGCTCCCCCGATTTGATTGATGGAAGGGATTATATCACAAGAGTCCGCCCGGCTCGCCCGGCGGCTCCATGCCGCCGCAGCGAAAAGACCCGGGGCCGGGGCCGGTCAGGCGGCGTCCTGCCCCATCGACCGGATACGGTCGTTGCCGTCTTCGGTCACGACGGGAGCGACACCTGCAGCGACACCCGTGTTCGTGGTGTGTTTGATCACCGCAAAGGAGGAAAGATTGTTCCATTGGGAGAAAGAGATTACTTCATCCGCCTCTTCACCGCAGATCTCGCATACCCCCCACTGGTTGACCGAGCCTGCCGAAAGACATATCTTGCAGTCCTGCATCTTCATTTTATACACCTCCCTCCCTGCAGTCTGCCATCCGGACATCTCCCCTTCACTACCCGGAACACGATGTCCGCATCCACACACGTTCGAGTAATCTTTACCCCGATCGGGGGCATAGTAAACTTTGATGCCTTTCAGAAGCGATTCGAATGGAAACGATGACGTGCTTATTCGCCGGCTACGAGCGTTTATCCTTCTTTTCCGGCAGACGAGTCCTTCAGGGCGCAGAAGGACAGGCGGTCCTTCACCCGCATGAAGGAATCGACCACCTCCGGGTCGAACTGGTTGCCCCGGTTTGCAAGCAGCTGTTTTTGCGCTTCTTCCTCAGGCACCGCCTCACGATAGGGCCTGTCTGAAGTCATTGCGTCATAGGCGTCCGCGACGGCGAGGAGACGGGCGCCCAGCGGAATCTCGTCGCCGGCGATGCCGTCCGGATAGCCGCCGCCACCGTACCGTTCGTGATGATGCCGCACGTAGGCAAGTATCTGCTCATCGCGGACCAGGCTTTTCAGTATCTTCTCTCCCAGCTCACTGTGGACCTTCACCTTCTCGAACTCGCCGTCCGTCAGCCTGCCTGGCTTGTTCAGCACCTTTTCCGGCACGCCGATCTTGCCGATGTCGTGCACGGTACCCGCCAGCCGGACTCTCTCGACTTGCGCATCATCCATGCCTATCGCTTCCGCCAGCGTCCGGGCGATGAGGGTCACCCGTTCCGAATGGCCCCGTGTGTACCGGTCCTTGGCATCCAGCGCTTCCGCCAGCGAACGGACGGCTCCCAGGAAGGTCTCACGCAGCTTCTCTGTCTGCGCCTCCACCTTCTGCTCAAGATGATCGCGGTACTCGCGATTGGCCACCTGGAGGCTCTGCAGGTCGAGGGCCCTGCGCACGCTGATGACCACCTCCTCAAGGTCGAAGGGCTTGGTAATATAGTCGCAGGCCCCCATCTTCAGCGCCTTGACGGCTGTCGAGGTCTCGGCTACCGCCGTCACCATCATCACCGCCGTATCGGGCCAGGTGCGTACCACCTCTTCCAGAAGGTCGATACCGGTCTTGCCCGGCATGAGGATGTCTGACAACACCAGGTTGAACCTCTCCTGGCCCAGATCGAAGAGCGCTTCGTCCACATGGGAGGCCGTGACACACTCGTAACCGGCCTCCACCAGGGTCCGGTTGAGCACATCGCGCACCGGTTGCTCGTCATCAACTATCAGCACTTTCTTTCTGCCTGTCTCATCCATTCGACTTCATCACCTTCCTCAGGGAATCACGCAGGCTGTTGAGTTCGAAGGGTTTCACCAGGTAGGCCTTGGCCTCCTGGTCCAGGTACTCCCGCCTGCCGTCATCTTCGTCATCGTCCAGAATGAATATGACATTCGCCGCTAGTTCCGGGTCTATCTCCCGGATGCGCCGGTAAAGTTCTTCACTGCCGCAGCGTCTGTCACAGACATCGGTTATCACACTGTCGTAAGGCTCCTGCGACAGCTTCTTCAGCGCCGCTGAGCAGTTCTCCACCACGTCGACGCCGTAACCGTCCATGGTGAGGATATCGGAAAGCAGTTCGATGATGGCCGGCTCGTTATCGACCAGCAGAACTTGCCGCTTGCCGCCGGATTCATCCCGTCGGGGGTGGCTGACGGCCTGCCCGTCTTCCTCCACCTCGCTGACGATGGGGACGGTGAACTCCACCCGGGTGCCTTCTCCCGGACGGCTGTCGATTTCTATCGTGCCGCCGTGCTCCTCGATGATGCCGTAACATATGCTCAGCCCCAGCCCTGTCCCCTGCCCCACCTCCTTGGTGGTGAAGAACGGGTCGAACACGCGCGGCAGGTCCTCCGGCGCTATGCCGGCGCCGTTGTCGCTCACCGCTACCTTGATGAACCTGCCGTCACTGGATGTCGCGATCGTGATCACGCCGTCCTTTCTTCCCCGGAGCGCATCAGTGGAGTTGTTTACCAGGTTGAGCAGCACCTGTTCCAGCTGGTGTACATCGGCCATGGTACGGGGCAGGCTCTCGTCAAGCTCAGTGACCACCTCGATGTTGTTCACCTTCAGCTCGTACTCCCTCAGTTCCACCAGGTCCCTTACCGCCCTGTTCAGGTCAGTTACCGTCTTCATCGGCTTGTGTTTTCGCGAGAAGGAGAGCAGGTTCTGCACGATGCGCGTCGCCCGCTCAGCCTCCCCTATCACCGCCTCCAGGTCTTTGACCGTGGCCTGGTCCATGTCCTGAAAACGCCGGAGGAGAAGCTGCGAGTAGCCCAAGATGCCGGTCAGTGGGTTGTTCAGCTCGTGGGCCACACCTGCCACCAGTTGCCCAACCGCCGCCATCTTGTCCGATTGCAACAGCTGGTCGCGCAAACGGTTGGTCTCGGTGATATCCGCCATCACGTGCACAGCCCCCACCACGGCGCCGCCCCGGTCGCGGATGGGATTGACGCTGATACGGAAGGTCTTGCCCAGGCTCCTCTCCTCTCTCTCCAGGGTGCCGCCGGTTCTGCCTTCCATGGCTTCTTCGAATGGACACAGGTCTATGGGACATCTTGTCTTGTGGGTGACCTCGTAACACTTGCGGCCGACTATCCGGTTGAGCGGAACCCCCAGTATCTCGGCCATGGCCATGTTCGCCTGGATGATGTTGCGGTCGGCGTCCAGCACATAGATCCCCTCCGCCATTGCGTTGAAGGTCGTTTCCCAAGTGTGGGTTGCATTGTCGAGCTGCTTCAGCAGATCAGCGTTTTTGATCGCTATACCGAACTGGAGGGCAGCGGCCCTGAGCATCCGTAGCTCGTCAGTGGCAAAGCTGTCCTTTTGGTCGTCAGCCACCATCAGCATACCCATGATGATACCGTCGGAATCGATGGGAACCACTTTCGGGTCCCTGAGACCCTCCTTCTTCAGCATGGGCACGATGGCCTTCCATCGTGCGAGGAACTGTCCGGTATCGAGTAAGCCGGTGTTGCCGTCACGGTCTACGTCGAGGATGCCGCGGGGCGGCAGCAGGCCCATGAACACCTCCGTCTGGGTCGAGAGGCCGACAGAACCACGGATCCTGAGGTCTTCCCCCTTTTCGTCCATGGTGACGATTACGCCTGCACGGACGCCTATGGCGTCCATCAAACGCTGCAGTGCTTCGCGAATGACCACATCCAAAGAGCCGATGTTCTGTGACAGGGAGGCAGAGACCTCGTTGAGCACTATCAGTTCCATGTTGCGGGAGCGCAAGGTCTCCTCCACCACCTTGATATCGGTTATATCGTGCAGCAGCGCCATCCGCCCCACCTCTTCTCCATCATCGCCGAGGATGGGACTGATGGCCGCCGTATAGTACCTGCCGTCCTTCTCGAACTCGACGTTGCGGATGCCGTTGCGCATGTATATATCGCAGCGCTCACAGGCGTCCCGTTTCTGGCTGAATGTTCCCTGTATCTCGTTATGACAGCAGGTACCGCACTGGAGCCAGCACTGCCGGTCGCCGCTGTTGAACGAGGGGCATTCGGGATGGGTGCATTCCTTCTCCTCCCAGCATCTGACCATGTTCTCTTCAGGCACGAGGCGCCGGAGCCGGACGACGCTGTCTATCTCCGGTATACCGGTGACGGACATGCCCTTCATGTCCCGTTCGAGCATGCCTACAGCTGCCTCGGCTGCCGGGTTGGCGGAAGTGATGCGGCCCTTTTCGTCATACACGATGATGCCGTCAGTGATAGCCTGATGGATGGACCTGACCTGGTTCTGTTCCTCTCTGAGCTTATCTGTAGTTGACTCAATGACAGCTGCCATCCTGTTGAACCCCGCGGCCAGCACAGATATCTCATCGTTGCCGCCAAGTTCGACCCGCACGTCCATCTCACCCGACGCCAGTGCTTCCACACCTCTCGATATGCCCTTCAGCCTCTTTCTCAACCGTTTTGCAACGAACAGGCCCAGCATCAGCGCCACCAGCGTTGCCGCGCCGGTGGCGATTAACTGGATGAGGTTGGCCCTGGCCATGAACCGGTCGTGTTCCTCTTTCCATCCGGCCTGGGCCTGCTGCACCTGGGAAGCCAGCCGGTCGATCCCTTCCTCTTGCGAATCGTGCAAGTCGTTGAGCCTGGACGCCTGACGCTCCAGGGCTGCCGTATCGCCCGCAGCCAGCGCGCTGGACACGTCCTCTCGGACCAGGCGGCTGATAGATTCGGTTGTCTCCTTCAGGGCTTCCAGACTGGAAACGCCACCGGGAACGTGGTCCATGTAGGAGATGGACTGCTTTATCAGTTCGTCCTGCCTGGAGAGTGAGTCAGCTACAGCCGCCGATATCGCGGCGTTCCCCGTGATCAGCTCGGATACCAGCTGGTGCTGTGCGCCGGTGGCGGCTTTCAGTTCATTGGCCTTCTCAGCGGCGCCGGTCAGCTCCCTTGATACCTCCATCTGGCTGTCCACCGTGCCCGATACCCAGACGCCCAGCATCGCCACCGTCAGGAAGATAGCTATCACCACGCCCAGGATGAGGAGGGTCACCTTGGCGCTTATGCCCATGCGTAACTGTTGACCTCCGCTTCGGCCTTTTTTGCCTCTGCCCTTTTGCGATGGTCTCTCTTCCATGAGAGAAGTATCAGCCTCCCCTGTTTCCTCTCAACAATGCATCGGAAACACGGCAGCTTTCCTTTATGGCGCCAAACGGCCATAATCCGTTTATTTCCAAGGGAAAAACCACATGGATTGTGTCGCGCATGTCCTTCATATAACCTTCATCCTGTATTGATGGTTAAGTCGAGGATGCCCCGTCCCTTATGATGTTCGTTGACATGGATGCGGGGCTTTCCCCCACATGATTGTCTGAGCAGCGCAGGATGGGAGCATGATGCTTGTTTTGGGGATACTGGGAAGCCCCCGCCAGGGGGGCAACACGGAGATACTGCTGGACGAGGCGCTGGGCGGCGCCGGCCGGGCCGGCGCCGCGGTGGAGAAGCTGCGTCTCTCCGACCTGGACATGAGCGGCTGCATCGAATGCGAGGAATGTTACGCCACGGGCCGCTGCAGCATCGAGGACGGCATGGCAAAGGTCTATGACGCCCTGGAGCGGGCCGACCGCATCCTGCTGGCGTCACCCATCTTCTTCATGGGGCTGCCTTCCCAGGCCAAGGCGATGATCGACCGCACCCAGTGTTACTGGTCGCTGAAATACCTGCTGAAGGAGGGCTTCCCCGCCCGCTGCCATGAGACCAGGTACGGTTCCTTCATCGGCGTGGGAGCCACAAGGGGGGAGCGCCTCTTCGACGGCTCCATCCTCACCCTCAAGTATTTCTTCGACGCCATAGACGTAAAACCGTTGAGAGACAGCTACCTGCTGGTGCGCGGCGTCGATGAGAAGGGTGAGGTGCGGGAAAAGGGTGATGTCCTTGAACGGGCGGCGGCGCTGGGGAAGCTGCTGGCTACAGAGGGTTGATGTCCTCCGCCTCCACATCGTCCATCACCCTGCGGGGCTCATGGATAAGGCCGTTACCCTCTTCGAAATGGTTCAGGCGGCGTTCGGGCCTTGTGCGTTCGTCCTGCGCCACGCGCCGGTCGACCATCACCGTCACCCCGGACATCTCGGCGGCCAGGTCCTGGCAGCGCCTCTTCAGAAAAGGCATCCTGCGGTCGACGATCAGCAGCCTGCCGCTTTTCGGTGAATCCACCAGCGCCGACTTGAAGCCACAGAAACGGCAACTGGTGAACTCGGAGTCGTCGTCCCCGTCCTTGGCCTGTCCGCAGTATGGACATTTCATGGCTTCCATGATGACTCTAATTCTAGAGCCTTGCAGGAGAAACGGGCATCGGGGATTCCCCTGAAAGAGAGCATGATGCCGGTGGGCGGGCTGAGGAGGGTATCTGGCTCCCCGGGCGGGACTCGAACCTGCAACCTATCGGTTAACAGCCGATTGCTCTACCATTGAGCTACCGGGGAGCATCACTTGATCAGACCTTAAGCATTATAGAGAAGGCTCTGCGGCCTTTTCAAGAAAGGACAGCGGGGGCCCCGGACCTACTCCAGGAACTCCTTCAGCTTCTGAGATTCACGGTAGCTCTTCAGCTTTACCAGGGTCTTGGCCTCGATCTGGCGGATGCGCTCGCGGGTGACGCCGAACTTCTGGCCTACCTCCTCCAGCGTGCGCGGGTGTTCCCCCTTCAGGCCGAAACGCAGCTCGATCACCTTGCGCTCGCGATGGGTGAGGCTGCCGAGGACCTGCGCCAGATCCTCCTTCTGCACGATATCAGAGACGGCGTCGACGGGAGCCACGGCGTCGCTGTCCTCGATGAAATCCCCCAGCTGGCTGTCTTCCTCCTCGCCGATGGGAGTCTCCAGCGATACAGGCTCCTGTGATATCTTCAGTATCTCCCGAACCTTGTCCGGGGTGGTGTCCATCTCCCGGGCGATCTCGAAAGGCGTCGGCTCCCGTCCCTGGTCCTGCAACAGCTGGCGCTGCACCCGGATCAGCTTGTTGATGGTTTCAACCATATGTACAGGGATACGGATAGTGCGGGCCTGATCGGCGATGGCGCGGGTGATGGCCTGCCGTATCCACCAGGTGGCATAGGTGGAGAACTTGTATCCCTTGCGGTAATCGAACTTCTCCACGGCCCGGATCAGCCCCAGGTTCCCCTCCTGGATCAGGTCGAGGAACAGCATGCCCCGCCCCACGTAGCGCTTGGCGATGCTCACCACCAGCCGCAGGTTGGCCTGGATCAGGCGGCGCTTGGCCTCCATGTCCTGGCGTTCTATACGCTTGGCCAGCGTTACCTCTTCCTCCGCCGTCAGCAGCGGCACCCTGCCGATCTCCTTCAGGTAGAGCCGCACGGGATCGCTGGTGGGTGTCTTCACGGAAAGGTCCAGACGATTGATAATCGCGTCCTTGGCCTTCTTCTCCTCCCTCTCCAGCTCGGCGACCATCTCTTCCTCGTCATCGACCACCTCGATGCCAAGGTCGATGAAAGTAGAGTAGATGCCCTCTATCTGGTCCGTGGTGAGGTCCACATCCTGCAGTACGTCGGCCACGCGGTCGGCGCTGAGATAACCCTGCTCCCTTCCCTCCATGATCAGCTCGCGCACTTCGTCGAAGGTTATCTCCTCGGGATGGCTCATGACCTGTTGAACTCCCCTGACTGGAGATGCTCGAGGATGCGGCGCCGTTTCTCTTCCAGGGAGGCCAGTTCGCGGAAACCGCCGGCGTCGCCGTCTTCCTCCCCCATCCCCTTCTTGAGGGAATCGATACGCCTTCCGATCTCCGCCGCCGTGAGGCGCAGGAAAAGCTCCGGCAGCGCCTCGGGGGAACAGGGTTCGGTCTCGGAACGGATGATCAGCTCCGGCAGCACCTCCTGTGCCGGATCGTCCGGCGGCAGCGACGCCATGTCAGGTACGGACCCGGACTGGATGACGCCGATCCTGTCCCTGACCCAGTTGAATGCCGACCGATTGGCTGCAGTCGTGAAATGGGCTTCGGTCATGTCCTGTAAATACCTTCCAGCCTCCCCTGTTTGAGCAAGGCAAACGCTCAAGAAACTTCTCTCGGTGATCTCGTCACGCGAAAGCACCCGCCGTCTCGTCCCGCCTTTCTCAGCCGACCCGCCCGGCGAAGGACCCGACTCCATCAAGTATGCCACATTTTCGGGGCTAAGGCGGAGTCGATCCGCGATCAGGCGCAACTGCTCGTCACGCTCAACAGCATTAACGGCATTCGCCAGAATCGGCTTGAGCGCCTCGAAAGCCTTGACCCTGCCCTCGGCGCTTTCCAGGCCGGCATTCCCCAGCACCGCCTGGACCTGGTATTCTAGCAACGCCTGCGCCCCGTCCGCAAGCTCAAGGAACCGCTCCTTCCCGCCGGGGGAGAATATCAGCTCCGCCGGGTCGCTGCCGGAAGGCATGCGCACCAGCCGGACATCGATGGCGAGCCTTCGTGACAGCTCCAGGGCGCGCATCATGGCCTTGCGCCCGGCGGCATCAGCATCGAAGGCCAGATATACATTGGCAGTGAAGCGGCTCACCTCCTTCAGCTGCGATTCGGTGAGTGCCGTTCCCATGGAAGCCACGGCGTTGGTGATACCCGCCTGGTGCAGCGCCAGCACGTCCGTGTATCCTTCGACTATATAGACGCGGTCCTGACTGGTGCTGGCCTGCCGCGCCGTACCCAGGCCGAAAACCAGGTCGCTCTTGTGATAAAGCCCGGAGTCCGGAGAATTCAGGTATTTGGGCTTGCTGTCGTCGAGTACGCGGGCGCCGAACCCCAGCACCCGGCCGCGATGGTCCGTGAAAGGGAACATCAGGCGGCCGCGGAAGCGGTCACGCAGGCGCCCTCCCCGCTCCGACGCCAGCCCCGCATGGAGCAGCTCCTCCCGCCCGTACCCTTTCGCCTGGGCCTTCCGTACCAGTTCATCTCCTGCCGCCGGCGAGTAGCCCAGACGGAAGGTGCGGATAGTCTCATCGTCGAAACCGCGCCGGTGAAGATAGCTGAGCGCCGCCGCCGCCCGCGACGATTCCCACAGGACCCTGGTGTAGAAGGAGGCCGCCTGGTCCAGCAGCGAACAGGCGCGCTCCCGCCGTCGCCGCTGCTCCTCCTGGCGGGGGCTGCTCTCCTCGTACTCGAGCCTGACCCCGTACTTGTCCGCCAGCCACTTGACGGCATCGGCAAAGCCCAGACCCTCCTTCTCTTCCAGGAAGCGGAAGACGTTGCCGCCCTCGCCGCAGCCGAAGCAGTGGTAGAGCTTGCGCACCGGATCCACGGTGAAGGAAGGTGTCTTCTCGCTGTGGAAGGGGCATTTACCCTTGTAGGTGCTGCCGCTCTTGCGGATGGACGTATAGGGCGCCACCACCTCCAGCATGTCACAGGCGTCCAGCACTGCGTCGATGCTCTCCTGCCTGATCAGAGCCACCGGCTCACAGCCCCCATTCCCGGGGAACGAACAGCTCCCGGTAAGCACGGATGGCGTAACGGTCGGTCATGCCGGCGATATAGTCAGCCACCCTGGCAGCGTCGTCTCCGGCGCCGTTGCCGGTCCATGAAGGTAGCGCACCGCTGTTCTCCAGGTAATAGTCGAAAAGCTTCTCCACCAGGCCGGTCACCTTGCCCGCCTGCTCCATGGTGCCCGGACCGGTGTAGACGTTCCGGAAAAGATAGCCCCTGAGGGCGGCGGTGGCATCGGCCATGGCCGGGCTCTGCCGTATCTCGCCGCTCTCCCAGCTGGAATCCACCAGGTCGTGGACAAGGGAATCGATGCGCTGGCGGCAGGTGGCTCCCAGAACAGCGATGGCCTCCGGCGGCAGGTCTTCCTGTCCGATGATGCCGGCGCGCAGGGCGTCATCGATATCATGATTGATGTAGGCGATGCGGTCGGCGATGCGCACGATGTTCCCCTCCAGTGTGCCAGGAAGCTCGTCACCGGTATGCCTGAGGATGCCGTCCTCCACCTCATGGCAGAGGTTGAGGCCCCTGCCATCCTGTTCCAGGTACTTGACCACCCTCAGGCTCTGATGGTTGTGTTCGAAGCAGCGGCCGGAGCGAGCCATTAATGTCCGTGAAAGGGCTTCTTCGCCGATATGGCCGAAGGGGGTGTGCCCCAGGTCGTGGCCCAGGCTGACGGCCTCGGCCAGGTCCTCGTTGAGCCTGAGCGCCCGGGCGATGGTGCGGGAGATGCCGGACACCTCCAGGGTGTGGGTCAGCCGGGTCCGGTAATGGTCCCCCTCCGGGGCGATGAACACCTGCGTCTTGTGCTTCAGCCGGCGGAAGCTCTTGCTGTGGACTATGCGGTCACGGTCGCGCTGGAAGGGGGTGCGCAGGCTGCAGCGCTCCTCCGGCCTTGCCCGGCCACGGCTCTCCGAGGCCTTGCAGGCATAGGGGGAGAGGCCGTCCTCGACGTGGGATATGGTTGTTTCCGGGTTCTGGTTCATTGCAGGGACCATTGTCTCCCGCCGCGTCTCCCTGATGGCATTATAAGCCCCGCCCCGGACAGAAACCCGGCAACGCTCACGGCTTTCCCGGCAAAGTCACCCCGCTGCGCCCGTCAGGCGGTGGAGAAAGCCATCTCCTTCTCCTCCAGAACGGCCTGGGCCGCGGCGAGCCTGGCCAGCGGCACCCGGAAGGGGGAGCAGCTCACGTAACTGAGGCCGACCCGGTGGCAGAACTTGACGCTGTCCGGCTCACCGCCGTGCTCCCCGCAGACACCCAGTTTTATGTCGGGTTTGTTGCCACGGCTGAGCTTGACCGCCATCTCCACCAGCTTGCCCACACCATCCACATCTATGGTCTCGAAGGGGTTCTGCTTGATGACTCCCTCGTCCATGTAATAGGTGAGGAACTTGCCCTCGGCGTCGTCCCGGGAGAAACCCAGTGTCGTCTGGGTGAGGTCGTTTGTGCCGAAGCTGAAGAAGTCGGCGTATTCGCTTATCTCGTCGGCGGTGACCGCCGCCCGCGGAAGCTCGATCATGGTCCCAACCCGGTAGTCGATGGATACGCCGGCGTCAGCCAGCACCTGGTCGCAGGTAGTCACGGTCAGCTCGCGCATGCGCCTCAGCTCCTCCGCGAAACCCACCAGCGGGATCATTATCTCCACCAGCGGCGCGTCGCCCTGTTTCTGCTGCACCGCCACGGCCGCCTGCATGATGGCCTTCACCTGCATCTCGTATATCTCGGGCCACTGGATGCCCAACCGGCAGCCACGGGTGCCCAGCATGGGGTTCATCTCCCGCAGCGACCTTACCCGCGAAGCGATCCTCTCCTTCTCGTCGATGTCCGCCTGGCTGCCGCCGCCCACCTTCAGACCCTCGATCTCCACCATCAGCTCCGTATAGTCGGGCAGAAACTCGTGCAGAGGCGGGTCCAGCAGCCTGATGGTCACCGGCAGACCGTGCATGGCCTCGAATATGCCTTCGAAGTCGCCCTGCTGCATGGGCAGCAGTTTATCCAGAGCCTGCTTGCGCGCTTCAGCCTCTTCGGCCATGATCATCTCGCGAACTATGGGCAGGCGGTCTTCCGCCATGAACATGTGCTCCGTCCGGCAGAGGCCGATGCCCTCGGCACCGAACTCCCGCGCCCGGGAGGCGTCCTCCGGAGTGTCGGCGTTGGTGCGTACGCCCATGGTCCTGATGCCGTCGGCCCACTCGACGATGGCCTGGAAGTTCTCGTTGATCTGGGGCGGCACCAGTTCCACGGCGCCCTGTATCACCTTGCCGGTGGTGCCGTCGATGGAGATGATATCGCCTTCCTTGACGGTGGTGCCGTCGATGGTGAACCGGCGCGCCTTCTCGTCGATCTTTATCTGGTCGGCGCCGCAGACCGCCGGCTTGCCCATGCCGCGGGCCACCACCGCCGCGTGGCTTGTCATGCCACCATGGGAGGTGAGAACACCCTGGGCCTCGATCAGCCCGTGGATGTCATCGGGGCTGGTCTCCCAGCGCACCAGTATCACGGCCTCGCCCGCCTTGCCCTGCTCGGCGGCGGTGTCGGCGTCGAACACGGCCTTGCCGACGGCGGCGCCGGGGGAGGCGTTCAGTCCTGTGGTGAGCGGCTCGTACTCAGCCTCGGGGTCTATCATGGGATGCAGCAGCTGGTCCAGCTGGGAGGGGTCCACCTTGGCCACGGCCTCCTCTTTGCTGATCAGCCCCTCCTCCACCATGTCAACGGCTATCTTCACCGCCGCGGCAGCTGTGCGCTTGCCGTCGCGGGTCTGGAGCATGTACAGCTTCTCCTTCTCGATGGTGAACTCGATATCTTCCATCTCGCGGTAATGCTGCTCCAGCTTCTGCATCACGCCTGTAAGCTCCTCATATACCGAGGGCATGTCGTTGGGCATGTCCGCCAGCTTGCGGGTCTTGCGGATACCCGCCACCACGTCCTCGCCCTGGGCGTTGATCAGGTAGTCGCCGAATATCTCCTTCTCGCCGGTGGATGGGTTTCGGGTGAAAGCCACGCCGGTGCCGGAGTCGTCGCCCATGTTGCCGAACACCATCTGCTGCACATTGACCGCCGTGCCCAGGTCGTCGGAGATATTGTAGTGACGGCGGTAGGTGACGGCGCGGGGGTTGCCCCAGCTCTGGAAGACGGCCTTGATGGCCTCCTCCAGCTGCACCCGCGGGTCCTCGGGGAAGGACTCGCCGGTCTCGTCCTTGAGGATGCCCTTGAACCGCTCGACCAGTTGCTTGAGGTCGTCCGGAGAGAGTTCGTTGTCGAACTGCACCCCGGCCTTCTCACGCTGGGCGGTGATGGCGTCCTCGAATATCTGGCCGTCCACCTCCTTCACCACCTTGCCGAACATCTGGATGAAGCGGCGGTAAGCGTCGTAGGCGAAACGCTCGTCGCTGGTCATGGCCGCCAGCCCCTTGACCGACTGGTCATTCAGTCCCAGGTTGAGCACTGTATCCATCATGCCCGGCATGCTGAACATGGCGCCGGAACGGACGCTGACCAGCAGCGGGTTCTCCGGATCACCCAGCTGCTTGCCGGTGCGCTCTTCCAGGCCTGACAGATGCTCGGCGATCTCCTCATCCAGGCCGTCGGGGAAAGTGTTGCCGGCCTTTCCGTAGGCGATGCAGGCTTCGGTGCTGATGACGAAGCCGCTGGGCACGGGGATGCCCAGGTTGGTCATCTCGCAGAGGTTTGCTCCCTTCCCCCCCAGGAGGGGCTTCATGTCCCTGGACCCCTCCGAGAAATCGTAAACGTATTTCTTGCCCATGGATCTCCTCCTAAGCAGTATAAATAAGGTACGGGTGCATTAGTTTATCGCAACAGGCGCTTCGAGGCTACACCGGCACGGGCGCGGGGCCCTCAGTCCTTCGGCGCCGCCGCGGCGATGATGGGGTCACCCAGCCTCAGCAGCAGCGCAGCCGTGCGCCGCACCAGCGCCAGGCGGTTGCGCCTCAGCGCTTCATCATCAGCCATAACCATCACTGCGTCGAAGAAATCATCCACCGTCTTCCTGATGCCGGCCGCCCGGGACAGGGCCGCGGTATAGTCGCCATCCGCCAGCAGCGGCTCCATATCCTCTTCCAGCGACTCGGTGTCGCGCAGCAGACCTTCCTCTTCGGCCTCCCTGAAGAGCCCTTTGTCCACGACGGCGGTTTCATCCTTCTCCCCGGCCTTGGCGGCTATCTTGGCGCAGCGGAAATAGGCGGTATGCAGGTCTTCGAAGGCCGGATCTGAGCGGAACCCGTCGATGGCTTCGGCCAGGGCCGCCAGCCTGTTGAGGTTACCGAGCCCCGATGCCCGCGCCGCCTCGAACACCTCCACCGCCATCCCCTGCTCCACCATGCGGTGCTGGACCCGGTCTATGATGAAGGCGGTCATCTCCTCCACCAGTGAGGCGCTGCGGTCGATATCGGCCTTTTGCTCGATATAGAGGTTGTGGCAGGTTGAGAGCATCGTCCCCAGCTCGAACTCTAAGCCGAAACGGCGGGAGATGGCAGCGATGCCGACGGCCGCCCTCCTGAGCCCGTAAGGGTCGCGGGAGCCGGTTGGCTGCTCGTCCACAGAGAATGCGCCGACGATGTTGTCCAGCTTGTCGCAGACGGCCAGGGCTGCTCCGGCCCTGTTCCGTGGCAACTCCCCACCGGAAGATACGGGCAGGTAGTGGTCGGCCACGGCGCGGCACTGCTCCGCCGGGTAGCCCTCCATCTCGGCGTAGACCGAACCCATGTAGCCCTCCAGCTCAGGGAACTCCTGCACCATGACGCTGACCAGGTCCGCCTTGGCCAGCGCCGCCGCCGCCTCCAGGATGCCGGTGTCTTCCGGTCCCAGTCCGGCTGCCCTTGCGAAGGCTCCGGACAGCCTGACCAGCCGCTCCGTCTTCTCCCTGAGCGAACCCAGGCGACGATGGAAGACAACCGCGTCCAGCCGCGACGCCATCGACTCGATGCCCTCCTCCAGGTCCCGCTGGAAGGAGAACTCGGCGTCCTCGATGCGGCCGGTGAGTATGCGCTCGTTGCCGGTGGTGATGAGTCCGGCGTGGGCCGGGTCACCGTTCATCACGTAGAGGAACCCGTTCTTCAGGGCTCCGTCGCTGTCCACCAGGGGGAAATACCTCTGGTGTGACTGCATGGCGGTCACCAGCACCCGCTCCGGGAGACGCAGGTGTTCTTCGGCAAAGGAGCCGGCCTCAACGCTGGGAGACTCCACCAGGTAGAGGACCTCGTCCAGCTCGCCCGCCGGGTCGGCGTAGTCCGCGTCCAGGCTTTCCGCTTTCTCGCGCAGGCCCTCCTCGATCAGCCGCTTCCGCTCCTCCTGGTCGGCCACCACCGCCGCACCCGCCAGTTCCTCCAGGTAGGAGCCGGCGTCACCGATGGTCACCGGAGGTGAGGACAGGTAACGGTTGCCGTAGCTGGTCTCGCCCGCCTCGATCCCCGCGCAGGTGAAAGCCACGGTCTCGCTGCCGTACTTGGCCACCAGCCATCGGACCGGCCGCGAGAACCTGAGGCCGGAAGCGTCCCAGCGCATCGTCCTGGGGAAGCTGAGGGAACGGAGTATGCGTTCGCAGGCGGCTGGTATGGCCGCCACCGTCCGCCGCCCCTCGTCGCGATGGACGGCGAAGACGAACTCCCTGCCCTGGTGCTCACGCACTTCCAGCTGTTCCACGCTAACACCCTTGGCGCGAGCGAAGCCCTCAGCCGCTTTGGTGGGAGCTCCGTCCGCATCAAAAGCAGCATCTGCAGCCGGCCCCCTCTCGACGGTCTCTTCAGGCGGCTGCTGTTCCGCCAGGTGCCTGATATGTACAGCGATGCGCCTGGGAGTGACCCAGACATCCACCTGGTCTTCCTCAACCTGGACCCGCTCGGCGGCGAATGCCTCCATCGCCAGGGTCGCGGCCTGCCGGCGCGCCGATGCCGCCGCGGAGGCGGGAAGCTCCTCCGTTCCTATCTCGAAGAGGAATTCGCGGGCTGTGCTCATCCCTCCCCCTCCCCCGCCGACAGGTACATCTCGGCGCAGCGGCGGGCCAGGTTGCGCACGCGGGCGATATAGCCTGTGCGGTCGGTGACGCTGATGACCCCACGGGAATCGAGCAGATTGAAAGTATGGGAGCATTTGAGCACGTAATCGTAGGCGGCCAGGGGCACTCCGGCGGCCAGACAACGCTCGCATTCCTGTTCGAAATCGGTGAAGTGTCCCTGTAGCATGCCGGTGTCCGCCACTTCGAAGTTGTACCTCGACCATTGGGCTTCGCTGTCGCGGTACACGTCACCGTAGCTGACCTCACCGTTCCAGGCCAGTTCATAGACGCTCTGCTTCTGCTGCAGGTACATGGCTATGCGCTCCAGGCCATAGGTGATCTCCACGGACACCGGGTCGAGGTCGACTCCGCCCACCTGCTGGAAATAGGTGAACTGGGTTATCTCCATGCCGTCGATCCATACCTCCCAGCCCAGGCCCCAGGCGCCCAGGGTAGGGCCTTCCCAGTCGTCCTCGACGAAGCGCACGTCATGGGCGGCGATGTCTATGCCCAGCTGCTCGAGGGATTCCAGGTAAAGCTGCTGCGAATCCGCGGGGGCAGGTTTCAGTATCACCTGGTACTGGTAGTAATGGGCGAGCCGGTAGGGGTTCTCGCCGTAACGGCCGTCCGTGGGCCGGATGGACGGTTCCACGTAAGCGGCGCGCCAGGGCCTGGCGTCGAGGCAGCGGAGGAAGGTCGCCGGGTTGAAGGTGCCGGCGCCCACTTCCGTGTGGTATGGCTGCATCAGTACGCATCCCTGACCCGCCCAGTACTGCTGCAGGGAGAGTATTATCTCCTGAAAGCTGGGATAGTGGTCCAAAGCGGGGAGTAATTCTATAAGAGAGTGTTGCGATTAACAAGAAGGGTCATCCATACGGCTCCGTCAGGAAAACGCTGGAAATCAGCGGTAGTCAAATCCTGTCAAAGTGATAGAATAGAGTCGATGAGCGTCCGCCTGAAAAAAATCGCCTCCTCACGCATGCTTTCAGCTGTCTGCCTGCCCACTCTCATCATCGCCCTGTCGCTGATGATGGTGCTGCTTGTCTCCGACTGCGGTAACAGCAGCGCCGAAGCGGTGCTGCCGGCGAAGGCCCAGATCGATACGATCGCTGATGCTTCAATCCTCTCTGCCGGAGCCGCCATCGAATCGGGCGAGCTGCTAACGGCCGACGACCTCCGCACCCGTCCGGGGTCCAGCCTGGTCTTCGCCGCCAACTCCACCCGTTCACCCGTCCGCGTGGATTTCGACCTGGAGGGGCCGTGGGACCTTTCCCGCGGGCCTGATACGCTCACGCTCACCCTGGAGCAGGTAGATACCGCCTCTGCGCCGGGCGATGAGTATTTCAAAGGCGCCGGCTTCGCGGTCAGATCCTCCTGGGACCCACCGCTGATCGAGGAGAAATACATATTCGAGAAGGACACCGGCCGGACACTGCTCGTCTTCGGCGAGTCGGGCGAAGCCCGCCATACAGTCTACTCGCAGCCGTCACGGGCGCTGATACTCCCCGCCGCCGTCGGTGACCAGTGGCTGGACAGCTACCAGAAGACAGGCGATGGCGAGACGGTCACCATCAGCGCCGAGAACCGCATCGTCTCCTACAACACCCTGGAGGTCCCCGCCGGTGAGTTCGATGCATTCCTGCTTCAGACCAGGGTCACCGCCACCAATGAGGATGGCGACTCCACCACAACCTGGGATTACGTCTGGCTCGTTCCCGGCGTGGGACGCGCTGCCGAGATAATCAGCATGCCGGGCGAGAAGGAAGAGGTGTTCAAGAACGCCTGGGCGGTCTACCGCCTCCTCAGTCAAAATGGCTGATTGCAGCTGCCCCCGGATCGTCGACAGCCGGTGGCAGGACCGTGAACACGACTGGAACGGCAAGTCCTTCTTCAGCACCCCCATCGGCATGTTCATGCACGTCCCCTTCCGTATCTCCAGCGATATCAAGGCGGCGTCTGAGCGCATCCGGGAGAAGGGCCTCAGTTATTCCAGCCCGTTGATGATACTCTCCCGGGACGCCCTCTTCCGGGGCGAGCTTCTGGTGGGGGTGGATACGCCCGCCGAACCCGACCCCGATGTTCTTACCTTCGAGGACACCACGGTCTTCAGCCGTATATATGAGGGAAAGTGGCGCGATATCGCCTCTCCCACCCGCCGGCTGGTGAAGGATCTTGCCCTTGAGGGGAGGAAGGTGGACGCTGTCTATTACTGGTATATCACCTGCTCCATCTGTTCCGGTGAGAGGGGTTTCCGTACGGTGATCTTCGCCCGCCTGTCCGGATAGTGCCATGTCCCGAGTTCTTGCCACCGAAGCGGTGGTCTTCGGCAGCCACAAGCTGGGGGAGTCGGACAGGGTCGTCACCCTCTTCACCTCTGATTTCGGCAGGCTGCCGACCGTCGTCAAAGGCGTCCGCAAGGTCAAATCCCGTTTCGGGGGCCGGCTGGAGCCTTTGAGCCGTATCGAAGCCCGTCTCTACCGTGGCCGCTCCCTCTTCACGCTGACCGGCGCCGATACCATATCCACCAACTCCCGTATCCGCGACTGTCCGCCGGCGCTGAAGGCAGGGCTTGCCTTTATCGATATGGTCAACCGGACGGTTCCGGAAGGGGAACGTCGTCCCCGTACATACAACCTGGTGGTGAACTTCCTGGAGGCGGCGGCGGCGTCCGCCTCCGGCGGCGCCGCCGCCGCCTCCTTCTCCGCCCTCGCCCTGGCGGCTGAGATGAAGCTGCTGCTGCTGGCCGGCTACCTGCCCCATCTCTCCCACTGCGCCCGCTGTGGCCGGGAAGGAGCTTATTCGCGTTTCTCCGCGCCCGCCGGCGGCTGCGTCTGCGGAGAGTGCAGCGGCGAAGCGCTGGAGGTGAGAAAGGAGACGGTGGAGTTGATGTGGCTCATGCTGGAGCAGCCGCTGGCGGGCGCATCGTCACTTGAACCACCGCCGGAAGCTCTCAGCCAAGTATGGCTCTGCATCCGCGAACTGTGCCGCTTCCATCAGGGTATCGACCTGAGACTGAAACCGTGAGCGACCGGCGACTCAGCCCGATCCTGATGCCGCCAGGAAATCCTCGTAGGAGCTTGTGAAGAAATGATGCCCCTCGGCGTCGCCGGTGGCCACGTAATATAGATAGTCCACCCGGGCGGGCTCCAGCGCCGCCCTGATGGATTCCAGGCCGGGATTGCAGATGGGACCCGGCGGCAGGCCGCCGTAAAGACGGGTATTGTACGGCGAGTCGGTCTCCAGGTCCGGCTGGGTCAGTTCGGTCTTCCAGTAGCCCAGGGCATACTGGACCGTGGCGTCCACCTCCAGCTTCATCCCCTGGTCAAGGCGGTTGTAGATGACCGCCGCCACCAGGGGCCGCTCTTCAGGCACCCTCGCCTCGCGCTCCACCATCGATGCCACAATCAGCGCCTGGTACTGGTTGATGCCCAGGTCAGCGGACCTCTCCCACGGCAGCGAGGCGGTCTTCTCCCGGAATGCATCAAGCTGCTCACCCACCAGGCCGGCGGCAGAGACATCAGGCTCCAGGTCATAAGTGCTGGGGAAGAGGAAACCCTCCAGGTCTGATGCGCCCTCCGCCCCTTCCAGGGGTAGTGAGCGGCCGCCGGTCATGGCCGCCTGGAGATATTGCCGGCGGCTGATGCCGGTCCTGGCGGCCACCAGTTCGCTGATGTCATTGATGCTGTACCCCTCCGGCACCGTCAGCTTCCCCTCCGGCGCCTGCTCTCCCGCCTCCAGCTTCCTCAGTATCTCCTCCAGCGGCTCACCGCGGGTGAAGGAATATGTTCCCGGCTTCAGCTGCTGGTCGATACCCATCTCATCCGCCTTCTTCTGGAAATCGCCGCGGTTGTCGATCACTTCCTCATCGTGAAGCATACGGGCGATATCCGCAGTGGTGCTGCCGGGAGGTATATAGATGGTGACCTCACCACCCCGTCTTGAGCCGCCGCAGGAGCTGCCGGCTATGGCCAGCACTGCGGCCAAAGCCAGAACCAGCAGTGAGAGCGCCAGCAGCCGCCTGACCCAGAAACGGCGCTTCACTGTCTCTCAACCCCGCTGGAGCCACCCGCGTTCCCGTCGCCGGCGTCTTCGCCCGTAGCTGCTTCGCCCCCGTGGCCGCCACCCCTCGCCAGCCGGTAATCCCGGGAACCCAGAAAGCTCTCCAGCAGCAGGCAGGCGGCCAGGGCATGGCGCGAACTGGATGAATCCCTTCCCCTGTCCGCCGCAAGCTTGCTGGTGAAACGCTCATCCCATGTCCGGACATCCACCGGCAGCTCATCCCTCAGCGCCGCTACGAACCGTTCGGTCTCGCCGGCCTGGCGGCCGCGCTCCCCGGACAGGCTGACGGGCATCCCCACCAGCACCTCTCCCACACCATGCTCCCGCACCATGCTCGCGATGGTGCGCAGTCCCTCCTCCCCGGCCGCATCCTCAACCTCGCCCAGGGGACGGCTGATGGTGCCGCTGGGATCGCTGATGGCGACTCCCGTGTGTACGCGGCCGTAGTCCAGAGCCAGGATGCGTCTGTTCTCTTCACTCATACGTGTTCACTCATGTGTGTCCAGTCCCGTGCCAGGTCCGGTTCCCGAACAGGACTGGAAAGGGTTATGGACGACGCCGGTCTCCGGGTTGACGGTGAATCGCATTTGATATGCGCTCCATCCCCCTGTCCCGGCTGCGACTGCGATAACCGGAATATGTGCTGGTCAGCTGATCGATGACCGGGATACGTGCTGGTCTATAACCGGAATATTTGCTGGTAAATATATGTGCTGGTCATCTGTTCGATAAACGGAATATGTGCTGGTAAATATATCTGCTGTTCGATGACCGGGATACGTACTGGCCTATAATCGGAATATGTGCTGGTCAGCTGCCCGATGACCGGGATACGTACTGGCCTATAACCGGAATATTTGCTGGTAAATATATGTGCTGGCTATCAAACGGGACAGACCCGGGGCGGCTCAACCGCCCAGGGCGCTCCGGAACCATTCGACCGCGGCTGCGACCGCTTCATTCATCTTTTCAACGTCGGCGCCGCCGCCCCGGGCCATATTGGGCCTGCCGCCGCCTTTACCGCCCACTATCGGAGCAATCTCCCGGATCAGGTCGCCTGCCTTCGCGCCACGCTCCACGGCCTGGTCGGTGAAGTTTGCCACCAGCACGACTTTCTCATCGATGGCAGCCGCCAGCATCACCGCCGACGGCCCCATCTCCTCCTTCAGCCTGTCGGACAGTTCCATCAGTTCGTCCGGCGAAGAGGCTTCGGCCACCGCCGCCAGTGCCCTGATGCCGTCAAGATCCTCTGAGCCCGCCGCCAACTCCCGGCTCTCCCCGGCTACCTTCCGGCGCGAAGCCTCCCTGGCCAGGGCACGGAGTTCCTCCAGCTCCTGCATCATTCCCTCCAGGGCCGATTCCAGGTTCTCCGGCATGGTCTTCAACGACCGGGCGAGCCTGCCTACCATGGCGTCACGTGAACGCAGGAAATCCACCGCTTCACGGGAGGTGATGGCTTCGATGCGCCTGAGGTTGGCTCCCACGCTTGATTCGGACATGATCCTGAAGGCTCCGATCTCGGCGGTCTGGTTCACATGAGTGCCGCCGCACAGCTCGCGACTGAAATCGCCCACCTCGATCACACGCACAAACTCCCCGTATTTCTCATCGAAGAGAGCGATGGCCCCCATATCCCGGGCGTAATCGATGGATGTGGTGAAAGCCTTGACCTGATGGTTCTCGATTATCTTGCGGTTGACGGTCTCCTCCAGCTTCGCCAGGTCCTCTTCGCTGAGGGCGCCGCTGTGGCTGAAGTCGAACCTGAGTTTGTCCGGCCCTACGTAGGAGCCCGCCTGTCGCACCTGCTCTCCCAGCAGGCCTCTCAGCGCGTTTTGCAGCAGGTGCGTAGCGGTGTGGTTGCAGGCGATGGAGTGACGCCGCACGCGGTTTATCATCGCCTTTGCCCGGGCGCCCGCTTCCAGCCGTCCCTCCTCAACCTCCGCCAGCAGCACCTGGTCGCCGTCCAGGGCCAGCACATCCACCACGGCGGCCTTGCCGTCCTCGGTGTGGATCCACCCCGTGTCCGATACCTGGCCGCCGGACTCGGCGTAAAAAGGTGACTCCCTCAACTTCAGGGCGATGCGGCCGCCTTCCAGCTCCATCAGGTCCCCCACGGCCGTATGCAGTTCGTTCTTGCGGTAACCGACGAATTCCGTCTTCACCTTCGCGTGGTGGCCCAGCTCCGCCAGGGCCGTCCTCTCCTCGGCACCAGCCGCGGCCTGTGATGACCGCGCCCGTTGCCGCTGCTCCTCCATCAGGCGGTCGAACTCCTCCTGGTCCACTTCCAGGCCCTCATCGTGGACTATCTCGCTGGTGAGGTCGTAGGGGAAACCGTAGGTGTCATGCAGCCGGAAAGCCACCTCGCCGTCTATGGTCCCGGCTCCAGACTGCCGCGCTGCGGCAATGGCCCCTGACAGTATCTCGTTCCCCTGCTGGAGGGTTAGGCTGAAACGCTCCTCCTCCTGGGCCGCCGTCTGCTCGATCATACCGCGGTTCTCGGCAAGCTCCGGATATACCTTCTGCATCGCTTCCACCACCCGCCCGCAGACGCCGGCCAGGAAGGGAGTCCCTATCTCCAGGGTGGAGGCTGCCTGTATCGCCCGGCGCATCACCCGCCTCAGAACGTAATTGCGACCCTCGTTGCCGGCGAACACGCCGGCGCTGACAAGGAAGGAGATGGCGCGGCTGTGGTCCGCCAGCACTCTCATGGCCCGGTCCGCCTTCTCGTCCTCTCCGTATCTGATACCAGCCGCTTCGGACACATATTCGATCACAGGAGTGAACAGATCCGTTCCAAACACGCTCAGTTCGCCCTCCATGACGGCCGTTATCCGCTCCAGCCCCATGCCCGTGTCGACGTTCTGCCTCGGCAGCGGCGTCAGCTCGCCCGCCTCGTCGCGGTTGAACTGCATGAAGACGAGGTTCCAGTATTCGACATAACGGTCGCAGTCGCAGCCGGGACGGCAGTCCGGCTCTCCGCAGCCGGCCTCTTCACCCAGGTCGAAATATAGCTCGGTGCAGGGACCGCAGGGGCCGGTGGGACCGGCCGACCAGAAGTTCTCGCTGGCCGGAAGAGGTACTATCCTGCCGGGAGCGACGCCGGCGTCCTGCCAGGCCTGGCGGGCCTGGTCATCGGCGTCCACCCGGTCGTCCCCTTCGAAGATGCTGACCCAGATGCGGTCCGTATCCAGCCCCAGCACCTGCGTGGAGTAGCGCCAGGCCAGGTCGATGGCCCCCTGCTTGAAGTAGTCGCCGAAGGAGAAGTTGCCCAGCATCTCAAAGAAGGTTAAGTGTCGGGCGGTCTTCCCGACCAGGTCGATATCAGTGGTGCGGAAGCACTTCTGGCAGGTGGTCAGCCGTGGATGGGGCGCTTCCTTGATGCCGAGGAAATAGGGTTTGAACTGCTGCATGCCGGCGGTCGTGAGCAACACGCTGGGGTCCCCCGCCGGCACCAGCGAGGAACTCGGCCGCCCCTCATGTCCATTTTCGGTGAAAAACTCACGAAAGCTTGAGCGGATCTCGTAACTTTTCAAGCGGTACTACGAACTCCTTTCCCTCCCGCTTGGAAATCTCCGCGCGCACCTTGACGAGAGCTCTCCGTATCAGGCGGGATACATGCATCTGTGATACGCCTATGTTCGCCGCTATTTGCGACTGAGTCAACCCCTCGTAAAACCTCTGATTGAGGATGCGCCTCTCGCGCGCGCTCAAACGAGCGAATCCCGGCTCCAGGATCAGTCTGAGATCGGCCCGTTCGAAGCCTTCGTCATCCATGCCGATGGCCTCCAGCGGCATACGCTCGTCATCGCCGTCGTTGGGCCCCAGTGCGTGGTCCAGTGACAGTGAACTGCGTGAGCGCCCCGCCTCCATGGCCTCCATCACCTGCTCGGGCGTGGCCTCCACCGCCTCCGCCAGCTCCTTCACCGTAGGTGAACGCTTGTATGCCGCCGCCAGGTCCCCCATCACCTGCTCCAGCTGCATGTTCAGCTCCAGCATGCCGCGCGGCACCTTCACCGCCCAGCCCTTGTCCCGGAAGTATCGTTTGATCTCGCCGATGATGTTGGGCGTAGCATAGGTGGAGAGCGCTACGCCCCGGTCCAGGTCGAACCTGTCTATGGCCTTTATCAGCCCGATACAGCCCACCTGCACCAGGTCTTCCAGCTGCTCGCCCCGCTGGCAGTAACGGCGGGCGACTCCGTATACCAAGGGGATGTAGCGCAGGATCAGTTCGTCGCGGGCACGGGTCTCCTGGCGCCGGCAATAGGCGTGGAGCAGCTCCTTCTCACTGAGTTGGCCGAAGTCCGTATGATTGCCGTAAGGCGTACAGGTAGTAGGATGACTGGGAAAGCATACCGTACTCATGACCCACCTCCATCGATACTCGCTTCCTGCCCGGGGAAGCGCTTGACCCCAATTGTTCGACAGTAGTGGTTACCCCGACCTATCCGCCTCCGCTGCATCGCCTTCGGGCGAGGCCGTCGAGCGAAGCCTGCCCATTATCGGCACATCCCTTAAAAACTTAAGCCCTTTTCTCAGGAATCACCGCATCGCAGCGTCATGTGCTTTCCTCTGCCTATGTCATCACTTCAGCCTTCTCCTCCTGCCAGGTCTGTCTCGAAGAGAACTTGTGCTCATGCGCAGACAGTTCGCGCTCGATCTGCTCCTCCTTCTCCGCCGCGGCCTTCCTGCCCGCGTCCATGGCGGCCAGCAGGCACTCCTGCCACTCCGCCTGTGCCTCCTTCAGCTCCTCGGGCAGGTTCTGCAGAACCGTCACCAAATCCCGGCCTGTCCGGTTGCTGCGGTACTGGGCGAAAGCCATCACCGCAGCACCACCGAGCACCGTCATCCATCCCATTCCCGAGAGTATCCGGCCCACTTCTAACCCCTCCCCCGCTGGTTGAACAGGGTAGCCAGCGCCTGGGAGACGCCGCTGGAGAGGCCTGCCGCCTTCTTCACCGGCGTGGCCACTGCTATCTGCACGGCGCGGGTGGTGGATTCCACACTGTCGGTCACGTCCACCAGTGAGCCCATCATGTCATCCGCCTTCTCCAGGTTGCTGTTCACTTCGTCCAGGGTTACCTGCAGCTTCGTCAGCAGAGGAATCACTTCCTCGTCCAGTCGTCTGAGGAACATGTTCATGCGGGAAAAGGTTCCGCCGACCTTGAGCAACATGTAGGCGAGCGCCAGAGCGGTGACTACCAGAAAGAAGCTTATCGCTGCCTCGAGAATTGCAGTCCAGTCCATCAGGCTGGTCCTCCTGTGATTCGACGGCGTGGCACCCGTATCTTATCACAGACATCACTGCCGATGTGATGGGTCCTGCCATCTCGCGCTCCTCATCCGTGGATGGACCGGGAGATAACTATAAGCCCGATTATTCTGAGAGGTAATAGGGGAATTCCCCTTTTTCGGCGGTTCAAACCCCTGATACAGCATGAGGAAATATCAGTCGTCCTGACTCAGCTCAAATCGGCGCCGCAGGCATAGAGGCGGCCGGTGGAATGGCGACAAAACCCCTCAGTGCCTTTCCGAAGACGTGGCATGCTGGAGGCCTGGTGGAATGGCGGCGGCATGGTGGCGTGAAGGCCTGGCAGCGTAGATGTTGCCTGGTGGAATGGCGACAAAACCCCTCAGTGCCTTTCCGAAGACGTGGCATGCTGGAG
>CAZCCR010000016.1:0-4786 GCA_964497425.1 uncultured Gaiellales bacterium | reverse complement strand
GCCTGGTGGAATTGAGGCGGCAACCTGGCGGCATGGCGTCGGCCTGGTGGCTGCATTACACCGGTTTTGCACCGGCCCTGCGGCTGTCTGTGATACTTTTCCCCTCTCAACGTATATACAGGCGAGACCGAACCAAAGTAGAGGTTTGCAGGGATGGCTGTTGCGGCACAAACCATGGTGATGATGTCTTCCGGAAAAGGGAAAGAGCGGCAGGACGGCGTGAACGGCGACGGCGCCGCCGTTGACCGAGCCTCCGGCTTCAGCCGGATATACCGCCGGCATTTCAGGCCGCTCTATTCCTTCATCGCCTTTCGGGTGCGCAACCGGGAGGCAGCGGAGGACATCACTTCCCAGGTGTTCGAGAAGGCTCTCGCTGCCTGGGACGGCTATGACCCAGGGCGGAGCTCTCACGGCACCTGGCTCTTCACCATCGCCCGCAACTGTCTCAGCGATCATTTCCGCCGGTTGGGCCGCAGGGGCAGGACTGACCCGCTGGATGAGAGATCGGCCGCCTCTTCGCTGGGAAACCCGGAGTCCGAGCTGTTCGCGGGCGAGCGGCAACGGCAGCTGGCTGCGGCGCTGTCAGCCCTGGACGAGCGTGGACAGGAGCTGGTGGCGCTCAAGTTCGGCGCCGGGCTCAGCAACCGGGAGATAGCGGCGCTTATGGATATCAGCGAGTCCAACGCCGGCACCATCCTCTACAGGTCTCTGGCGAAACTTAAAAAGGAGCTGGAAGGCGGGATCGACGATGACTGAAAGCAACGGACAAAAGCACCTGCTTGACGCTATCGAGCGGCTTTTGGCCGGCGAGACGGTCGAACCCGATGAGATTGCAGGTGATGAGCGACGGCAGCTGCTCGAACTCGCCCGCGACCTGAGGGACGGTCGCCCCCGGCCTTCCGCCGTCTTCGAGAAAAGACTGGAGAAGAGGATAATGGAACAGGCAGCGGCGACAACCACATTCAGTGCAGAGAAGGACAGCGGAAAAAGTGAGGGGAAGACAAAGAAAATGAATACGGGGCGCTGGCTGCCGAGCTGGTTCACCTTCAGACGGGTAGCTGCGGTGTCGGCGGCGCTGGTCATCGGCCTGGGCGCCGCCGGACTCACCGGCGCCCTGATCAGGGGGCATGACGGCGAGAGCTTCGTAGAACGGGGCCGCAGCGGCGATGAGGGGATCGTAGCTCTGGAAAAGGACAGTATGGAAACGAGTGGGCTGGGCGAAGAGGCGGCCGTGGCCGGCTCACCGGATAACAGCGAGGATATGGCCCAGTCCAACGCGGGTGTGGCGGGGTCACTGAGCGACTCCTCCACAACCATCCCTGCTACGCGCCAGGTGATCCGCACCGCCGATTACGAGATAGAGGTCGCCGCCGGCGAGTTCCAGGACAAGTACAGCAGGATAACCGACCTGGCGACGAAGTACGGCGGCTACGTGGTTTCCGCCGACACCAGCGCCTCCGATGATGAAGGCGCCATCAACAGCGGCACCATCGCCATCCGTATCGCTGACGTGGACGGCAACTTCGAACAGGCCATGTCCGAGCTGGACGGCCTGGGCAAGGTGGTCTCCCGCGACGTTTCCGGCAAGGACGTCACCGACCAGTACGTGGACCTGCAGAGCCGGCTGAGGAACTCCCAGGCCCACGAGACGGCGCTGTTGGGCCTGATGGAGAAGGCCACCACCGTCGAGGAGATGTTGATGGTGCAGGACGAGCTCAACACGGTAAGGGCGGAGATCGAACAGCTGCAGGGGCAGATAAACTACATCGAGAACCGCTCCGAATATGCCACCATCAGCGTCGATCTCCATGAGGAGGATGCCGGCGGCGGCGGTGAGGGTGGCAGCGTCGGCAGCGACTGGGGCTTCACGGACGCGCTTCGTTACTCCGGCTGGCTGGCGGTGCAGACGGTCAACTTCGTCATCATGGCCCTGGGTGTGGTGATACCTGCAGCGCTGATACTGGTGCTGTTGACCATGGTGACATTCAAGCTGGCGCAGCGCCGCAAGTGAGATCAGTGATCTCGGGGACGTTCCTTAACGAATTGATTTCGGATTTCGGGGACGTTCCTTAACGAATTAACAAACCGTTGATGGATATGATGGGCAAGCTGGTCCGAGTTTGTTAATTCGTTAAGGAACGTCCCCACTTTTCCGAGTTTGTTAACTCGTTAAGGAACGTCCCCTTTTTGGGTAAGAACATGATAAATGCACGCCGCTGCGGAAAGGGTGTCACCAGTTCTTGAAAACCCCGCGGCTGTCGATAACTATGCTGTCGCTTATTGTGCTCGGGTTCTCATTTCAAAAGGTCAGTGCCCGATATGGCAAACGGAAAACAGAGCAGCTCGGCGCCATCCCATCAGCAATGCCTGATGCTGCTGGAAAGCCTCCGGGAGGGCGTAACAGTAGTCGCTGATCACCGGACCGTCTTCATCAACCCCAGAGCCAGGGAGCTGCTTGGTTACAAGGCCGATGAGAAACCGGATGATGGCTTACTGGATCTCATCCACCCGGTAGACCGGCCAACCGTGGAAGACAGATACCAGCGCCAGTTCGTCAGTGATGGGATGCCTGTTGTTTTTGAGTGCCGAATCGTAGACCGCAAGGGAAACAGGCGATGGCTGGAGAACCGGGTTAGTGGAATCGAGTGGCAGGACCAGCCCGCCATCCTCACCACTTTCTCCGACATCACCAGCCGCAAGCGCGCCGAGACGGCGCTCAAGGTCCTTTCCGAGTGCAACCAGGCGGTGGTGCGGGCGACCGACGAGGCTTCACTGATGCATGACGTCTGCCGCATCCTCACCCGGCAAGGAGGCTACCGCCTGGCCTGGGTGGGCTTCGCCGAGCAGGATGAGCAGAGAAGCGTCCGCCCCGTGGCCCAGGCCGGCTTCGAGGAAGGCTATCTGGATACTGTCGATATTACCTGGAGAGATGAAGAAAGGGGACGCGGACCCAGCGGCAGAGCCTTGCGCGAAGGCCGTCCGGTTGTTATGCGGGATATCGCCTCTGACCCCGCCTTCCGGCCCTGGCGAAAAGAAGCCTTGAAGCGTGGCTATTCCTCTTCCATTGCCCTGCCGCTGACTATAGACGGTCAGCGGATCGGCGTCCTGAACATCTACTCGGCGATGACTGATGACTTCGATGTGGAGGAAACAAACCTGCTGCAGGAGATGGCCCTGGACCTGGCATACGGCATCCAGCACATCAGGGCGCGTTCGGAGCTGGTTCAATCCCATGAACTTCTGAAAGCCAGCGAGCACAGGTACCGCAAACTGGCCGATGCCACCAGCGAAGCCGTGGCCATCCATCACCAGGGAAAATTGCTCGACGTCAACCACGCCTTTGAAGTGATGTTCGGCTACAGTTATGAAGAGGCCGTCGGCATGAGTGCTCTGGACATGGCGGCGCCCGAGTCCAGGGAGACAGTGCTCGGCAACATCCGCAGCGGCTACGAGGGCTCCTATGAGGCAAGCGGCCTGCGCAGGGACGGCAGCAGCTTCCCTGCGTTGCTCAGAAGCATCAATTTCACCTACCAGGGGCTGCCGGCGCGGCTCACCACCCTCAGGGACCTGACGGAGCAGAAACAGATGCAGCAGCAACTGCTGAGGGCTCAGAAGATGGAGAGCGTGGGCCGCCTGGCCGGCGGCATCGCCCACGATTTTAACAACTATCTGACCGCCGTACAGGGCTACATCGAGCTGGCGCTGATGGACCTGGGAAAACGGGATCCGGCCCGCGGCGACCTGGAGGAGGCGCTCGAGTCCACCGAGCGGGCGGCTACGCTCACGCGACAGCTGTTGATGTTCAGCCGCCGTGGCCGGCTGGAGCGCAAGGCGGTGGACCTCAACCGGCTGGTCAAGGAGCTCAGCGGCATGCTGGAGCGCATCCTGGGCGAGCGATATGAGTTGGTCACCAGGCTTGAAACCGGTGCGCCGGCCATCGACGGTGACGCCGGCCTGCTGGAACAGGCCACCGTCAACCTGGCGGTGAACGCTCGCGACGCCATGCCCGAGGGGGGACGTATCACCATCTCCACAGGCGCTGTCGAGGAAACCCCTGCAGCGGCCGCTGCCTCCCCATCGCCCGAGGCCCACGCCGGCAGTTTCGCCGTGATCAGCGTGAGCGACGAGGGCACCGGCATGGACCGCAGCACCATGGAACGCATCTTCGAGCCCTTCTTCAGCACCAAGGAGGAAAAGGAGGGCACGGGCCTGGGCCTGGCGGTGGTATACGGCATCGTCACCGAGCACGACGGCTGGATCGAGGTGGAGAGCGAGCCGGGACGGGGTTCCACCTTCGAGCTGTTTTTACCCGTCTTCACCGGTGTTGAGGCTGACCAGCCGGATGCTCCTGCTCACACAGGTGATTCACGCCACCGGGGCGCCGCCATCCTGCTGGTTGAGGATGAGGAGCCGCTCAGGGCCGTGGCCAACAAGATGCTCAGCCAGTGCGGTTACCGCGTCTGGGCCGCCGCCGATGCCGAAGAGGCGTTAAGGCTTTTTAACGAGAAGGACGGCGCTTTCGACCTCGCCTTCTGCGACGTGGTGCTGCCGGGTAAGAACGGCGTGGAGCTGGCGGAGCGGCTGCTTGAGCAAACGCCGGACCTCAAGGTGCTCCTGGCCAGCGGCTACAGCGAGGAGAGCGTGCAACGGGTGATTACCGAACGCGGCTACCGCTTCCTGCCCAAGCCATATCGGTTGGAAAAGCTGGTAGAGCTCATCGAGGAGATGCTAGGGGACGTTCCTTAACGAGATTAAGAAACTCCCTCATCTGGGACGTCTTATTCTG
>CAZCCR010000015.1:14874-45659 GCA_964497425.1 uncultured Gaiellales bacterium | reverse complement strand
CGCCTCTTCCTCGTTCTCCGTGGGGTCCTTGTCCAGTGTCCGCTGGATGTAAGTGGAACCCTCATCGAAAAGCTTCAGTATCTTCTCGTCGCTGCCGTAGCCCAGGGCGCGCAGGAGGATGGTGACCGGCAGCTTGCGCTTGCGGTCGATTCGTACGTTGACCATGCCCTTCTTGTCTATCTCCAGCTCCAGCCAGGAGCCGCGCGACGGCATCAGGTTGGCGATGAAGACCTGCTTGGTTGAGTCCTTCGGCTCCATCACGTAGGCGCCCGGTGAGCGTACCAGCTGGGTGACGACCACCCGCTCTGTACCATTGATGATGAAGGTGCCCCACCTGGTCATCATGGGGAAATCACCCATGAAGACCTCCTGCTGCCTTATCTCGCCCGTCTCCTTGTTTATGAAGCTGATATCCATGAACAGGGGGGCGGAATAGGTGCCGTCCTTGTCGCGGCACTCGTCTATGGTGTTGTCCGGTTCCTTGAACTCGTGCCTGCCGAACTCCACCGCCAGGCTGCCGGTGTAATCCTCGATGGGTGAGATATCGGCGATGGTCTCTCGGACACCTTCCGTCAGGAACCACTCATAGGACTTCTTCTGGATATCGATCAGGTTGGGGACATCTAGGATCTTCTCAAGCTTTGCGAAAGAACGGCGCTCGCGGGGACTTGCAGTGACGCTGGGACTCTTCTCCAAAAGGCTCACCCCTCATGGACGGGATTTGTGCATGACTGACCGGCCGTGCTCGGGCACGAACAAGGAAATATAGCATATGTACTTACGGGAAGCAAGGGGCGGCGGCGCCTCCGGCGCCGCCGCCCCTGTTTTTCCGCTGATGCTCCGGCTATTTCACTTCGACGGTGGCGCCGACCTCTTCCAGCTGGGACTTGATGTCCTCGGCCTCGTCCTTGGAGACGCCTTCCTTCACCGGCTTGGGCGCTCCGTCTACCACGGCCTTGGCCTCCTTCAGGCCCAGCCCGGTGGCGGCGCGCACGACTTTGATCACCTGGATCTTCTTGTCGCCCACCTCGGACAGCACCACGTCGAAGGAGGTCTTCTCCTCTTCGGCGCCGCCCTCGGCGGGAGCGGCTCCCGGCGCCGCGGCAACGGCCACAGGCGCAGCGGCGCTGACTCCGAACTCCTCTTCCAGCGCCTTGACCAGTTCCGCCAGGTCGGTGACGCTCATACCCTTGATCTGCTCTATCAATTCATCTGTTGACATGCTTCCTCCTTATATTATTCCAAATTGCGGTATCCCGGGCAGAATCCCTGACCCGCCCGCGCCGGCGGGCGGCATCAGGCGGCCTCTTTCTCCTTCTGCTCCTGGATCTGCGACAGCGCCGTCACCAGGCCGCGGATCGGCCCCGAACAGACGGTGACCAGGCCGCGGATCGGCCCCTGCAGCGCTCCCGCCAGCTGGCCCAGCAGCACTTCGCGGCTCGGCAGCGACGCCAGGAACTTCACCGTCTCGATGTCGATGCCCTTGCCGTCGAGGATGCCGCCCTTTATCTCCAGGGGCTTGAACTCCTTGGCGTATCTGGCCAGTACCTTGGCCGGGGGCGCCGCCTCACCGCTGCAGAACGCCAGCGCCGTGGGACCTTCCAGATGCTGTTTGAGTTCCTCGATGCCGGCGGCGTCCGCCGCCCTCTCCACCAGCGAGTTCTTCACTACCTCGTAGGCGGCGCCGGCCTCGCGCATGCTGTTCCTCAGCTCCCGCGCCTCGGCTACGGACAGGCCGCGGTAATCGGCGACGAGGATGGCGCTGGACTCCTTCAGCCTGGCGGTCAGCTCCTCGACCTTCGATTCCTTCTCTGCTCTGTTCATCTCTCACCTCCCGGCAAAAAAAATCTACCTCCGCGGAGGTAGACAGCGACCGGATGCTCCGGTGCCTCTGTCACCTCGGCGGGCGGGCCTCTCGGGCCCCTTGGGCCTGTCCCCCATGCTTCCCGGGTGACAGGCACCGGCTTTCTTCGGTGCTATTCGGTTGTCGCCACCGCCGGGCTCTGCCCGCCGGCGCCGTTTCAGTCGCTATCCCCCAGCAGGTCCCGCGTCTGCATCGGGTCCAGGGGGATGCCCGGACCCATGGTGGACGTCAGGGTGATGGACTTGATGTACTTTCCCTTGGCGGATGCGGGCTTGACCCTGATTATCTCTTCCAGCACCGCCACGTAATTCTCCAGGATGTCCCGCTCGGAGAAGGACAGCTTTCCGATGGACAGGTGGATGATGCCGGTGCGGTCGGTGCGGTATTCCACCTTGCCCGCCTTGGCTTCCTCCACCGCCTTGGCCACATCGAAGGTGACCGTCCCCGCCTTGGGGTTGGGCATCAGCCCCCGCGGCCCCAGGGCGCGGCCCAGCTTGCCTACCACCTTCATCATGTCCGGCGTAGCGATGGCCACGTCGAACTCGAACCATCCCTCTTCGATCTTCCCGGCCAGGTCCTCGCCGCCGACCACGTCGGCGCCTGCGTCCCTGGCCTCCTTCTCCTTCTCGCCCTCGGCGAACACGGCGACGCGCATCTCCTTGCCGGTGCCGTGGGGCAGCATCATGGTCCCCCGGATCATCTGGTCCGCCTTGCGGGGGTCGACGCCCAGGCGGAAGTGCGCCTCCACCGTCTCATCGAACCCGGCGGGGATGAAACCCTTCAGTATCGCCACCCCTTCCCGGGGGCTGTAAAGCCTGTCCGCCTCGATCTTCGAGCTGGATTCCCTGAACCTCTTGCCGGCCTTGACGCTCATCATTCCACCACCAGGCCCATGCTGCGGGCGGTTCCAGCGATGATCTTCATCGCCGCCTCGATATCGTTGGCGTTCAAGTCCTGCATCTTGCGCTCGGCTATCTTCTGCACGTCCGCCCTGGACACCGTCCCCACCTTCTCGCGGTTGGGCTCGCCCGAGCCCTTCTCCAGCCTGGCGGCTTCCTTCAGCAGCACCGCCGCCGGCGGCGTCTTGGTGATGAAAGTGAAGGAGCGGTCCTCGTAGACGGTTATCTCCACCGGGATGATAGTGTTTCCTTCCTGCTGGGTCTGGGCGTTGAAGGCCTTGCAGAAGTCCATGATGTTGACCCCATGCTGGCCCAGGGCAGGACCTACCGGCGGGGCCGGGTTCGCCTGGCCGGCGGGGATCTGCAGCTTGATCATCGTCATTACCGGTTTTGAAGCCATATCATTCCTGTCGAATCATCGATTCCGGGAAATCAGCCAAAGAAAGAGGATACAGGAAACCTTCCCCGGGCCGCAACCTCCGTCAGACCTTCTTCACCTGGTCGAAGCCGAGCTGCGCCGGCGTTTCCCGGCCGAAGATGTTCACCAGCACCGTCAGCTTGTTCTGGTCCTCGTTCACCTCTGATACCTCGCCGTTGAAGTCGGCCAGGGGTCCGGACATCACCCGCACGGTCTCGCCGGCGCTGAACTGGGCCACGGCCTTGGGCTTCTCCACGGTGGTGGTATCGAGGATGCGGGCCACCTCTTCCTCGTTGAGAGGCATGGGCTTGTTGTCCGAGCCGACGAAGCCGGTCACGCCGGGAGTGTTCTTCACCAGCGCCCAGGAATCGTCCGTCATCTTCATGTTGACCATCACGTATCCGGGGAAGACCCGCTTCTCGGACTGGACCTTCTGCCCGTTCTTGGTCTCGACCGTCTGCTCGGTGGGCACGACGATCTCCTTGACGCTGCCTTCCTGGTTCATGGTCTTGATGCGCTGAAGCAGGTTCAGACGGACCTTGTTCTCATGACCTGAATATGTGTTTATCACGTACCACTGGTAAGCCATCCGCCCACCCCCTAACTGGCCAGGCCCACAAGCCTGTTGAAGATCACATCGAAGAGGAATATGAAGGCGCCGGAGATGGCCACGGCGATGAGCACGGCCATGGTCGCCTGCACCAGCTCGTCCCGCGTGGGCCAGGTCACCTTTGACATCTCCAGCCTGACCTCGCGCATGAACTTCATCACGCGGTTGCCGCCCGAAGGCCTGGCTGCCGCCTTGCCGCCCTTGGACGGTTTGGCCGCCTGGGCCCGTCCCAGACGCTTCTTGGCGCCGCCGGCCTTCTGTTTCTTCTTTTTGCCGACCTGCCCGGCGGCGGCAGCCTTCCTGCCGCCCTTCCTGCCGCGGGCGGGCGATGATGTCTGCTGTTTTTTCACCTTGGCGGATTTAGCCACCGGTACCTCCGGTCCGGTCTGTCGCTGCCGGCCTGTCGCCGCCGGCTACTACATATTCTACATACTACTGACGCCTGTCGCCCTGTTCCGCGAGCATCGTAACAACAGATTGCGAGGGATGGACCCGGGCGGGATCGCCTGTCTGGCAGGGCTGGAGGGACTCGAACCCCCAACATCCGGTTTTGGAGACCGGCGCTCTACCAGTTGGAGCTACAGCCCTGCGGGCGCCCAACCAGTGGGCTTCCCCAGGCTGGATTATACCCCCGCCGCGCGGCCTAAGCAAAAGGCGCCGCCGCGACCGGGGGAGCCTAGCGGGTCTCCTTGTGAACCGTATGAGTCCGGCAGGAGGAGCAGTACTTCTTCAGCTCCAGCCGGTCCCTGTTGTTGACCTTGTTCTTGGTAGTATTATAGTTACGCCGCTTGCAGGCGGTGCACTCCAGAGTCACCATCGGTCTCTTGTCGCTAGCCACGTGAATCCCTTCTTTCAGGCAATAAAAAGACGGCCATGCCGTCCAGAGAACCACTTATGGTAAAGATAGCAGATGCTCGTGACGGTTTCCAGCAGGCGACGGCCGGATGCCTCCCGGTGTCGCCGGCATCATCATTTGTTGATGAGGATACATTCACCGAGGATGTTGAGGAGATATACTTTCTCGTCGTCCGTCAGGGGCATCAGCACCTCCGGGTTGGCCATAACCCCATGGGAGTCGATCACCAGTCCATAGGGATCGGTGATGGGTGACACCTCCACCGCTATGCATGTATCGTAGGCAGTCTGCAGCCGTGGATCGTCTCCCACGGCCTGGTGGATGCTCGCCAAAGCAGCCCGGACGGCCTTGCGCACCTCCTTCTTCTCGTCGTCCAGCGCCTCGGTGAGGGACGGGATGGCGGCAGCGTCGCCCATGGTCCCCAGCGCCTCGGCGGCCGTCTTCCTCACGCCGGCGTCGGGGTCCGAAAGAAGTTCGGTGATAGACAAGGTGGCGCTGGTCTCCTTCATGGCGGCCAGCGTGGTCGCGGCAGCGCCCCGCGCCCTGGCGCTCTCATCCGAGAGCGCCTGGGTCAGCGGCTGCACCGTCGGCTGACCGATCTCCGCCAGGATCTGCCTCTTCAGGGCCAGGGCCGTGGAGCTTCTCTCACCGCTATAGCTCAAAGAATCCACAAGAGGCTGTACCGCCGGCTCGCCTATGGCGGTGAGCGTGTCCTTCACCGCGCCCAGGAACTCCATCGTCTGCGTATCACCATACAGGGAATCGATCAGCGGACCGACCGCCGGTTCACCTGTCTTTACCAGCTCGTCCGACGCCGCCTGCCGCTGGGCTTCGTCGTCGCTTGCCAGCTTGACGATGAGGGCGTCGATGTCCGAGCCGGAGCCCTTTTCCCCGCCGCAGCCGGTCAGAAGCGGCAGCGCCGCCGCAAGCAGCACCAGGAGGGCAAGGGTCAGGAGGACTGGATTTCTCGGGAGTTTCTTCATCTCGCTTGGTTAGTATACACCATGTTCCCCAACGACCGCTCCAGTGGGGCCTTCGGGAAAACGGAGGCAGTGCTTCCCCAGCCCTTCAGTGCTCTTTCCGTTGAAAAAACTTCCATGCCTCTGTTCCCGATGAAGCGGACCCCTGTGAGAAGATCGCACTTGATGAAGAGAGTTTCATCGATCTTCCCGAGTATGCCAAAGCCTCAGCATATAAATCGTAGAGGCCTGGATCTCATATCGCATTTCATAGTTGCCCACAATGATACGGCGGACTTCACGCGGTTCGAACTCTTCCAGTTTCTCACCGATGCGTGGGTGTGTCAGCAGACCTCGAGGCGCTGCTGACAGGGCCTGGATAGTCTGAGCCGCCGCTCGAATATCCACCGAAGCAAGAAACTCGTAAAGCCTGACCAGGTCGGAGAGTGCCCTGCTCGTCCATTTGAGTTTCATCATCGCGGGGGCTTGAGCGGCTTTTCGGTATCCAGACTGTCCGCCCACTCCTGCACAGCCTCATGGTCGATTACACGACCAGCATCAACATCAGCCATTGCTTCCCGCGTCAGTCTGCTTCGCTCTTCTTCCTGCTCAACCCAGGCGGAAAGAGCCTGTTTTACAACCCATCCGCGTGAGCGCTCCATACGAGCAGCCACCCGATCGACCTTTTCCGCCAGCGGTAGTGGTACATGAGCGGTCAACACCCTGGTTTTCATGGTTTGCCTCCTTTCCAATCTCTATCAATCATATCGATTAATAATGATTATTACAATATCATTTTTCCCCGAATCCCTTCATCCATTATGCAGGTTCGAATCCTGCGGGGTGGTTACGCTGCGGGGTGGTTACGCTTTTTATGGAGAAGAGAATCTGGCTTAACCAAGAAACGGATGTTGGTAGCGGTGGCAGGACTCGAACCTGCGACACGCGGATTATGATTCCGCTGCTCTAACCAGCTGAGCTACACCGCCCCCGGGTTATAGGCTGTTGGCCGAGGGGCGCGATGCGGGGGAACCGCACCGCGCCCGCCGGATCGCCTGTTCAAAAGCTGGAGCCCGGTTGCGGACTTGAACCGCAGACCCCCTCCTTACCATGGAGGTGCTCTACCAACTGAGCTAACCGGGCACGGCGCCGGCTGTGATGGTGGGGGAGACTGGATTCGAACCAGTGTAGGCATCGCCAACGGATTTACAGTCCGCCCCCTTTAACCACTCGGGCACTCCCCCGCGACGCAGCGGACCGGCCAGGGAAAGGCTTCCTGGGAAGCGACGCCCTGTCCCGTCCGCGACAGCCGCTGACTCTCACAGCGACGGCAAATTGTAAGGAATGCTCGACAGGTTTTCAAGCTACCCTTACCGAAGGAGATTATAACACAGGGAACCCGTCCGCCCGCGGGGATTCCTTGAAGATGCGGGTTGTTGCTGCTATCTTCGGTGTAGCGCTCCCGTGCTGCGCGGGGGCGGCCGCCGCAAGGCGGCAGCGGGCGGACGGGGAAGCGGGGAATGCGGGCGGCCCAGGCCGCCAGGGGCATCTTGCCCCGGCCAAAACGAATGAGGAAAGTTGGTACCGGCTTGGAACTCATCCTTCTCTGTCTCGCCGCGGCGGCCATCAACCTGCCCTTCGGTTTCTACCGGGCGGGGATGCGCCGCTTCTCCTGGCAATGGTTCCTGGCCATCCACTTCCCGGTGCCGCTGGTCATCGTCATGCGCCTGCTCAGCGGCGAGGGATGGCGGGTGGTGCCGTTGCTGATAGCATGTGCCGTTCTGGGCCAGCTTGCCGGCGGCCTGCTCAGGCAGGCCCGAGGGCGGCAGGGGTCCGGCGGCGGGCCGCTGGAAGGCTATCAGGCTGAGAGAGTCAAGGTGGAACGGGACGAACAACAATGAATATCCGGTGGGTCAACAGGATCCGGCGCCTCTTCGGCGGCAAACCCGTACCGCTGTGCCCCAGCTGCAAGTATGACTGGCGCTCGGCCTGCAAGAACCTGGACCGTCCCCACGTCACCGAGTGCGAAGAATACAAGAAGCGCTACTGACCCCCGGGGACACCGTAGCCGCCGCCGCCCGGCGTCTCGACGGTGACCAGGTCGCCCGAGTCCAGTGACAGCGTCACCTTCCCCGGTACCCGGCGGCCGTTTATCAGGTTACGGCCCGGTCTTCCCGCCCGGCCGCCGGCCGCGCCCTGCGGGCCGTGGCGGCGCCGGTCCGCCAGCAGCGACAGCCTCGCCGGCGCCAGCAGCCGGATCGACCTCACCACCCCGTCGCCGCCGCGGTGAAGGCCCTCGCCGCCGGAACCTTCCCGGAACTGGTAGCTCTCGACCCTGAGAGGGAAGGCTGTCTCCAGCGCCTCCACCGGCGTGTTGAGGGTGTTGGTGGTGCCCAGCTGGATGCCGCTGGCGCCGTCACGGTCAGGACAGGCGCCGGCGCCGCCGCCGACGGTCTCGTAATAGTTGAAATCCTCGTTGCCCAGGGTGAGGTTGTTCATGGTGCCCTGCCCCTGGGCCGGCAGGTCGATGGCCTGTGAGAGCGCCAGCAGGACCGTATCGGCGATGCGCTGTGACGCCTCCACGTTGCCGCCCGCCACTGCCGCCGGCGGCGCCGCGTTCACCAGGCAGGCTGCCGGAGCGCTGATGTGCACCGGCCTGAGAGCGCCGGCGTTGGGCGGGATGTCCGGGTCCGTCACCATGCGCGTGACGAAGTAGCAGGCGGAACGGGTCACCGCCATCGGGCAGTTGAGGTTGCCGGCCTCCTGGGGTGAGGTGCCGGTGAAATCCATATATATATCACCGCCGTCGATGCTGACGGTGGCGGCTATCACCAGGTCCTCCCCGTCCCGCTCCAGGAAGTCACGCGCCCGCCAGGAACCGTCCGGCAACTCCCCGATGGCGGAGCGCATGCGCCTTTCCGAGTAAGCCACCACTTCCGCCATCGCCGCCAGCAGCCTCTCCCTGCCGTGACGGCGCTCCAGCTCCCCCAGCCTCCGCCGCGCCGTGCCGGCGGCGGCCAGCTGCGCCCACAGGTCGCCACGCCTCTCGTCCGGACGGCGGACCCGTTTCAGGATGTCGTCCAGGACATCCTCCCGCATGCGGCCTTCCACCACCAGCCGCGTGGGCGGTATCACCACCCCCTCTTCCTCCAGGATGGTCGAGTCAGCGGGCATGCTGCCCGGCTCCCTGCCCCCCACGTCGGCATGGTGGGCGCGGCTGGCGGCGAACGCGATCACCTCGCCGTCCAGGTCCACGGCGGATATGGACGTTATGTCGGGAAGATGAGTGCCGCCGCGGAAGGGGTCGTTGAGGATGAAGGTATCGCCGGCCCTGGGGCCTTCCTCCATTACCGCCGCCACCGCGTCGGGCATGGCGCCCAGGTGCACCGGGATATGCTCCGCCTGGGCGATGAGCGTTCCGTGGCGGTCGAACAGCGCCGTGGAGCAGTCTCGCCGCTCCTTGATGTTGGCCGAATAGGCGGAGCGCACCAGGGCCGCGCCCATCTCCTCGCAGATGGAGCGCAGGGCCGCGCCCAGCACCTGGAGCGTCACCGGGTCCATGCCGTCAGTCACGATGCCTCCTCACGCCTGATGGTGTTCTCCTTCCTGATGGTGTCAGCTTTGACCGCGTCCATCCTGATATACCCTGGACATGGCCGCTCAGCCCCGCTCCAGCCAGAGGTTGCCGGCGTCGTCCAGGCGGGCGCGCCATCCCGGCGGTACTACCGAGGTGGCTTCCTCCTCCTCGATGATGGCCGGCCCCGCTATCCCCGCCGCCGGGATGGCGCGCCGCTGCCATACCTCCACCTGCCGCCAGCATCCCTGGAAGAATGCCTGCCGCCGCCGGGGTCTTCCCGGAGCGGAGGAGACGCAGGACAATGAAGGCTTCGCCTGCGGCAGCGACGCCACCAGGCGGATGTTCACCAGCTCCACCTTCCCCCCTTCGGGGACGTAGCCGTAAGCCTGCCTGTGCCGGACAGCGAATGCCTCCTCAAGCTGCCTCCGCCTCAGGGGACTGGCCGCGGGCACCGTCAACTCGTGGGACTGGCCGGCGTAACGCAGGTCGGCGAAGCGCTTCAGAAGAGGCTCACCCATCTCCGCCGCCGCTTCCGCCTCCATGGCGGTGTATCCCTGTTCCAGCAGCTCCTCGTCCCAGCCGCAGGAGGTGAGCACGGTCCGGACCCGGTCGCGCCGCCGGTCGCCCACCACCATGCCCAGGGCTGAGAGGACGCCGCAGCTTACCGGCACCATCACCCTCTCTATCTCCAGCTCATCGGCCAGGTCGGCGGCATGCATCGGTCCGGCGCCGCCGAAGGCTACCAGGACGAAGCGCCGGGGGTCGTGACCCCGTTCGACGCTGATCACCCTCACCGCCTTCACCATCCCGGCGTTGGCGATGCTGCGGACGCCCAGAGCCGCTTCCTCGCGCCCCATGCCCAGGGACGCCGCCAGCGTGTCCATCGCCTGGTGGGCGGTGGCGTGGTCCAGGGCCAGGCCGTCTGCTCCTCCCAGGGTGTCGCCCAGGTATCCCAGGCTGAGATTGGCGTCGGTCACCGTGGCCGCACCGCCGCCCTTCCCGTAACAGGCCGGGCCGGGGTCCGCCCCGGCGCTCTCCGGCCCTACGCGGAGCGCTCCACCGGCATCGACCCAGGCGATACTGCCGCCGCCGGCGCCGATGGTGTGTATGCCGGTCATGGGCAGGGCCACCGGACATCCTCCTACCTCCGCCATCGTGGTCGTCTCCGCGGCGCCGTCCCTCACCAGGCAGACATCGGTGCTGGTGCCACCCATATCGAAAGCGATAAGGTCATCCACCTCACATCCCTCTCCTGAGAACACAGCGCCGACCACACCGGCAGCCGGACCGGAGAGCAGCAGCGGCGCGGCGCTGGCGCGGGCCTCACTGAGTTTCAGCACGCCGCCGCTGGACTGCATTATGTCGGGAGCAGGCAATCCCATTGACGCCGCCTTTTCCTCCAGGGCGGCCAGGTACCGGCCGACCACGGGGGTGAGATAGGCGTCGACTGCCGTCGTGCCAAGACGCTCATATTCGCGGAACTGGGGCAGGACGCGGCTGGAGAGAGAGACGTGCACGCCCGGCATGGCCCGCTTCAGCTCCCGCTCCAGCAGCTCTTCATGAGCCGGGTCGAGGAAGGAGAACAGCAGACAGACGGCGATGGACTCGGGCTCCAGCGACGCCGCCGCGGCGGCCGCCGCGGCGGCGTCGCCCGGCGTCATCTCCTCCAGCTCCCCCTCCGGCGTCATCCGCCCCGCGGCCGTCACCCTCATCTCCCGTCCGACCAGCGGTTCCGGACGCCTGGGGCATGGATCATACAGTCTCGGTCGGTTCTGCCGGCCTATCTCCAGGATGTCGCGGAAGCCCCTGTTGGTCACGCTGACTGTACGGGCTCCTTTGCGCTCCAGCAGGGCGTTGGTGGCTGTGGTCATCCCGTGGGCGAAGCCGCCCACCTCCGCCGGCGCGATTCCCGCCCTGGCCATCACCAGCCGCGCCGCCTCCAGCACGCCATCGGACTGGTCCCCCGTCGTCAGGGTCTTGGCGCGGAAGAGGCCGCCGCCGGCCGCCAGCACGGCATCGGTGAAGGTGCCGCCCACATCGATGCCGAGCAACGCCGGTTGTGATGCCGGACCCTCGCTCAACGCACCTGGATATAGGCCAGCAGGTTGAAGCTCTCCCAGACCACCATCCAGACCAGCAGCGCTTCCGCCAGGAAGCGGGCTCGCTCGCGCCGGAGCAGCCGGTCGATGCCGAATATGATCAGGAAGGCGGCAACGGGCAGCAGCGGATACAGGTATCGCCCCGGGACTCCGCCGATACCCGAGATGAAGGGCAGCAGCAGGTTGATGCCCACACCGATGACGAACGTCAGCGCCAGGAAGACGATGCTGACACGGATGTCCCTCACATGCAGACGGTAGTTATGGGCAAAGAAGAAGGCGACCCCGCAAAGGGCCAGCACCATGACGGCCAGCAACGGTATCCAGGCCACGCGCCAGAAGGGGAAGGGGAAGATGGGCTCACCGAACCAGAAAGTGGGCAACAGTTCGTTTATCCTCAGCGTCGCCATGTCCCTCAGGGGCGAGGCGAAGAAGGATGACATCAGCGGCGCGGCGGCGGCGGCGCCGGTGGCGTCGCCGTAAACAGCCAGGTTCCTGAGCAGCCACGGCGCCACCGGCAACGCGGCCGGCACCATCATCACGGCACCGTGGGCCAGCGCTCTCCCCGGCCTCTCCCCGCGGAAGAACAGAGGCAGCACCAGTGCCAGCAGCGCCACCGGCAACAGAAACACCGCCGTCAGCTTCGCCAGCATGGCAAAGCCGATCAGGGCCCCCGCTACCAGGCTGCGGCCGGGGCTATAGCCCCGCCGCGCCAGCCTTAGCAGCGCCAGGATGGCCGCAGCCGCCAGCGGAGTGGCCAGAGCGTCGTTGGTCACCTGGGACATGTTGAGCGCGTAGCCCTGGACCAGCAATACCAGCGCCGGCGTCCCCAGGGTCACCAGGCGGCTGTCGGGAAAGGCTTCCCGGGCTGTCAGGTAGGCGATGGGCACCATCAACGATGCCAGAAACGCCGCCAGCAGCCTCATGCCGTAAAGGCGGACCAGCGGCCCGCCGGGCAGCGCCGCGTAAAGGGGGACGTTCACGGCATAATAGAGCGGTGGTTGCATGGCCTCATAGTTGAAGTGCCAGAGGTTGGGCCGGACCCAGCGCTCCCGGTCATGGCTGTCCAGCCCGGGTGGCACCGTCTCCCACCGGGCTGGGTCCAGGTGTACCGGCTCTGACACGGCGCCGGCGGGGTACCAGCCCCATTGGCCCGTCTGGCGGGAGACCGAGACCACCTCCGGCGAGATGAAGGTCTCACCCTCGACGGGCAGGGCGTGCTGTTCATAAAGATATTGTATGTAGTGGAAATGCTGGGCTTCATCCACCCTGCTCCATACCGGCTGCAGCAACGCGAAAGCCACCCCCAGGGCCAGCATGGCCAGCCAGAGTGCCAGCACCACCGGATAGTCGCGGCCGCCGCCAGAAAGCCGCCGCCACCACCCTTTCCTCCTCTTCTCATCCCGCCGGCCCGCCGCGCCGGCAGACGGAGCCTCGACCGGGGCAGCCGTCGCTGCGGCGCCCCGGCTTCCGTCCATACCTCTTTCGCTTCCCTTTCCAACTCCGTCCATCAGGCAACCCACCTGCCCGTAGTGAAGGCCACCGTCGCCACAGCCAGCAGGGCCATGGACAGCAGCGACACCACCCGGTAGACGGGGCGGCGCCCGGTCAGCAGGGCCAGGACGATGAACATTGGGAAGATGACCACCAGGTACCTGCTCATGGACTTGGTAGTCCCCCCGGCCAGGGGGACCAGCAGGCTGATAGCCATGTAGATGACATAGGAGAAAGGCAGCTTCCTGCGCCAGGCGGCTACCGTGGTCGCGGCCAGCATGGCGGTGGCGGCGAACTCGTAGATGACCCACAGCTCCCAGTTGCGCAGCAGGATGGAGAGGTCGTGGGTGATACTGCCGGTGATCGTGGTCAGCTCATGCCCCCAGCCCGCCGCCTGGGTCTGGGCGAAAGCCAGGGGTACGCCGAAAGCGAAATAGAGGTAGCCCATGTAGGCCAGCAGCCCCGCCGGCACCAGCGTCACCCACAGCATGGTGGGCCCCAGGCGCCTGAGGGAGAAAGAATGTTGCGACAGATACTCATAGGCCAGGGGCAGCAGGATGAATATGCCCGTTATCCTGGTCAGCGCCGCCAGGAACCCCCAGAGTCCCGCCAGCGCCCAGCGGCCCCGGCGGGCGTAATAAAAAGCTGCGACGCTGGTCATCAGGAACAGCGATTCGGTATAGATGGTGGTGAAGAAGACCGAGGTGGGGAAGATGGCCAGTAGCCAGGTGGCGCGGCCGGCGACCTCATCGCCATAGTCATCCTTCACCAGGCGGTAGAGGAAGAACAGTCCCGCCATGAAGCAGGCGGAGGAAAGTACGAGCCCCGACCAGAGGTAGTGCCCGAACAGCCAGTTGACCGTCCTCAACGCCAGCGGATAGAGCGGAAAGAAGGCCACGTTGGACTGGTCGCCGGCGATCCAGCGGTAGCCGTCCGTGGCGATGGACATGTACCAGTGCGCGTCCCAGTGGTACCACATGGCCAGGTACCAGGGGCTGCCGCCGGGGACCGCGGAAGTGAAACCCTCATGGACGGTGGGGAAAAGGCTGAAACCGGCTATGGCGGTCATCACCACCAGTGACCGGCTGACCAGGAAAGACCGCAGCACGGACAGAGACATCGGATACGCTACCCCTCGATAGCTTCATCTGATACAGGCAACAGGCCTGTGACGGGTTCGCCAAAGAAAAGATACTAGAGAGAGCGGCCGGTTTTGTCAATCAGCTCCCGGCTAGCGGAGTGACTTCTCCTCGTGGTATTCCTTCTCCAGGTTCACCCGGGAGATGTCATGGGACTCGCCCATCACATTGCGGGCAGCGAGTATACCGGTCTTCATCGAGTGGTCCATGTTGTTGTACTTGTAGGTACCGTAGCGGCCGATGATCTGCAGGTTATCAAAGCCGTCGACATATTCGAGCACCTTCCTCAGCGGCTGCTCGTAACCCAGTTCATACATGGGGTAAGCTTTGGGTATTCGTACCACGAAAGCGTCGATGACCTCTTCTTTCCTGAAGAAGTGCAGGCGCCGGTCCAGGTCGGATACGGTCAGGTCGATCAGCTCCCGGTCCTCCATCCGCCAGACATCGTCATCCTCGAAGCAGAAGTATTCGGCGACCAGCGAACTCTTGTCCGGTGACGCCATCTCCGGGCTCCAGTTCTTCGGCTCATGGATGCGTCCCAACGTGATAGACGGGTCGTGGATATATATCCATGTCTGGTCGGTTATCTGCGGCTTGTCCACCATCAGGTTCACGGTTATCAGGTCACGGTAGCGCAGGGAGTCCGCCGCCTCCAGCACCTCCGGCGGCGGCGCCGGGCGCATCACCTTCACCAGCTCCGTCAGCGGCATGCTGGAGATGGCATTGTCGACCTCGAGCGTGTAGCTGTCGCCACCGCCCCGGTCCTCGATGTCCAGAGAGACGACCCGCGGTCCGTCATGGTTGACGGCCACGACCTTCTGGCCCATGCGCACCTCGTTGCCCAGGCCTTCAGTCTTCTCCGCCAGGTTCTCACTGATGCGGCCGATACCCAGGCGCGGGTACATGAATCGGTCTATCAGCGTCTTGACCTTGCCGTTCTTCGAGGGGAAGAGGGCGTCCTTGATAGCCACCCTCAGCGACAGCCCCTTGATGCGCTGCGCCGCCCACTCGGCATCGATTCGGTTGCAGTCGATCCCCCAGACCTTCTCCGTGTAGGCCTTGAAGAAATGGCGGAACAGCTCGCGGCCGAACTCGTTGGTGACCCAGTCCTCCAGGGAAACGATCTCCGGCTTGCGGTACAGCCCACGGACCTTCACCGCGCCGTAGTCGAAGATACACCTGGCGGTGGTGCCCAGGCCCATGCCCAGCAGGGCGTTGGCGGGCTTGAGCGGATAGTCGAAATACTTGTCCTGGTAGTAGATCTTGCTGGAGCGGTCCACCCAGATGATCTCGTCGCCCAGGACCTCCCGGAAGAAGTCCTCCACCTCCTGGTCCTTGGTGAAGAAGCGGTGTCCGCCCAGGTCGAAGCGAAAGCCGTCGCGCTCGACGGTACGGGAGATGCCGCCCACCTGGGAGCCCATCTCCAGGACGACCGTACCTACGTCCTCTTTGCTGAGCACGTAGGCGGCGCTCAGGCCCGCGGGTCCGCCGCCGATGACGCCGACACTGATCCTGTCCTCTGCCATACCTGTCTCCGTGGATTATGATCACAGGCGAAGGGGAGGGTTGTGCTGATGAGCCTTGCGCCGTACCCGTTCCCACCCCACCGCCGGCACGTGGTCACCGCCTTTACCTTTTCCCTCACCGGTCCCAAGTCGTTTTCACCTGGTAGAGAATGGAAGCATCGGAGAAGTTATGCGGCGCCACGCCTCTTTAGGGTAATTATAACCGCGATGCCGTCGTGAGAAAAGCGGACAACAGGGGGTCGATGGGAGTTTTCAGGCAAAAGGATGAGCCCGCAGGTGGGGGGAGGCTAAACTCACAACCTACGGGCTCCCTTTTAGGGCGGAGGCTTTCGCCTCAGTCCATTGTAATGGATCATTCAATGCTATTATCGACCTGCGGCGGGGATACTTTAAACATTATTAAAAAAGTTATATTTACATTATTTGAAAGCCGGGTCCCGCCCGGCGAAAACGGGTAGGATATGGCCAGGAGCTGACACCGGCGGGGCCACATCGCTTTGGGACGAGCGATAGCACCGGCCCGGAAATGACCTAGTGACCTGAATGAACCGACGGGAGGAGCGATGAACGAACAGGACAGGGAAGACCAGAGCCAGGGACCGCAGGTGAAGGTACAGGTGCCGCCGGACATCCAGGGCGGTGTCTATGCCAACATGGCGCGGGTGAACCATTCGGAGTTCGAGTTCTCCATCGACTTCGCCAACGCCGACTTCGCCGGTCAGGACCCGGCGGGCAATATCCCGGCGGTGGTGGTGGCCAGGGTGATGGTCAGCCACGAGTTCATGCCACATCTGCTGGAGGCACTCAAGGACAACTACAGCCGCTACCTGACCCGCAAGGACATCGAGGGGCTGCCGGAGACCGATAACCCTGGAGGCGATTGAAAGAGTCGGCGAAAAAGGTCTATGGTGAGAGGGCGGACCGTTACACAGAACTGGATATCTTCTCCCGGGAGAGGTTCTACCTGCCGCTCGTGGAACTTGCCGCGGTCAGTCCCGGCGATCGTGTCCTTGACCTGGCCGCCGGCACCGGGGTCCTGTCCATCATCCTCAGCCGCACCGCGGAGTCTGTGGTCGCTTGCGACGTGACTCCAGAGATGCTGGCTATCGCCGAGAGGAATATCACCAGGGCCGGCCGCCACAATGTCAGCCTGGTGGAGTCTGATGCTACTAAGCTTCCCTTCAGCAATGGCAGCTTCGAACTGGCGGCCTGCCGCCTGGCCTTCCATCACTTCCCCCGGCCGCGGCAAGCCCTGGCGGAGATCAGGCGCGTGCTGATACCGGGTGGGCGCCTGGTGCTGGAGGACGTCTTCGGCCCGGAGGAAGAGGATGCGGCGGCCCTGCGCCACCGCCTGGAGCTGCTGCTGGACCCCTCCCATGTGCGCTCCTACAGCCCGCCAGAGCTCAGGCACCTGCTTGAGCAGGCAGGCTTTCAAGTAGACACGCTGAGAAAACTGGAGGCCCGGGATCTGACGCTGGACCTGCTGCTGGACCTGGAGAGGATGGAGTCGCAGGAGCGCCGCCGACAGGCCGAGCGCCTCTTGCGCGACAACCTGGGAAGCGACCTGGGTGGCGTCGTCCCCCGTGAGAACGACGAGGGCCTGATGCTCAGCTGGCGCGTACTGCAGCTGGCAGCCACCTCTCCGCCAGCGCCTGGGAGCGATGTTTGAGATATACCGCCAGCGTCAAGAATCAGGCTGATGTACTTACCCTCCGAACATATCGAAGGCGAGGACAGGGGAGATGTCAGGTTCTACGGCCTCAGCACCTGCATCTGGTGCAGGAAGACCCGCGAGTTGTTGGGCAGGCTCGGTGTAGACTACTACCGGGTCGATGTGGACCTGCTGGAGAAGGAGGACAAGGACCGGGCCGTTGAGGAGGTCAAGAAGTACAACCCCGAGTGCTCCTTTCCCACCCTGGTGATAAACAGCGACCAGTGCATCGTCGGCTACGATGAGAGCGCCATCGAGCGGGCGCTGGGCTGAGCCTGGAGGAGAGACCGATGACCGAAAGTCTGTCGGAACGTGCGGAGAATCTTTATGCACGGCTGGTGCGGGCTGCCGAGTCCATGGGCTACCGCATCAACCCGGACCGGGAGTTCACGGTGGAGCTCCTGGCCGGAATGCTCACCAACGAGGACCGCTATGGATACCGCAGCTGCCCCTGCCGCATGGCCGCAGGCGACCCCGAAGCCGACCGTGACATCATCTGCCCCTGTGACTACCGGGACGCCGACCTGGACGAGTACGGACAGTGCTACTGTGCCCTCTACGTATCCGGCGCTATCGCCGAGGGGGAGCAGGCCGCCGCTTCCATCCCGGAGCGCCGGCGCGACGCCGCCTCCTGAGACGCCTCACCGGCTTTTTCCAGCTTACAGAATCTTTACCGGAAGCAAACAGGCTCCTGACGACCGCGGGCGATAATCCCTTCGGAGGCGGAAAGGAGCGGTCCCATGCGCATCCCTGCGGCGGTCATTTTTACAGCGCTCGCAGCCGCCCTGCTCCTGACGGCGGCTCTGGCCTGCGCTGCCGCTGATGACAAGACGTCAGTAACTGATGCCGACCAATCGGCGGGGGCCGCTGATGAAGTGGCGGCGGGGGCCGCCTACGGAGGGGCGGCGAGCGGCGATCGGCCTGTTCTCCTCTTCGGCATCGGCATGCACATCGAGCCCCTCGGCGCCCAGGTGAGCGACATCGTCACCGGCGGCGCGGCTCCCCGCCTCACGCCGCAGCGACGTCCGGCGCCGCAGCGTGAGGATTACTACAACAACCGGGAACTGTATGAGAGGCATCGCGACGATATCCTGGCGGTGGCGGACATCGTGGAAGCCCATGGCGGCCGCATGACCATACAGGCCCAGACCCCCTTCACCGAGGTGGCGGCGACCGTCGGCGACACCGTTCTGTCGGAGCTTGCGGCCCGCGGTCATGAGCTGGCCCTGCACTTCCACGAGAACGCCCATCTGGGGCCCGACAGCTCGTCGCTGCCAGTGGAGACCTGGTGCGCCGTGATGGAGGAGGAGATCGGCTGGATCGAGCAGGCCGGCGGCGTCGACGAGGTGCGCTACTGGAGCGGCGGCAACCTCTATCCCGGCATCATCGAGGCTGCGGCCTGCGCCGGCCTCGACGTCTACAGCGACTGGAAGAACCCGGACGACCAGACAACACCCATGAAGCTTCAGGGAATCAACCCCTGGCGGCCTTCCGGCGGCACCGACGGCATCGATACCACGGCCGTGACCACCCATGATCCGGGCGGACCCGTGGTCTTCCTGCCTTCCGGCATCTTCGACACCGAGGATCTGGGCAGCGTTCACCGCCGGACCAGGGACGACGACCAGGCCTTCTTCGACTACCTCAAGGCCAGCCTGATGGCGTCGCTGGAGCAGGCCGAGGCCGGCAAGGTCAACGTCTTCCACATCACCGTGCATCCCGGCCAGTACAAGGGTGACCCGGACGATGCCTTCGCCGTCATCGACCGTTTCCTCACCGAGGTGGTCGACCCGCTGGTTGAGAGCGGCCGGCTGCAGTGGGCGACCTGTTCGGATATGGCGGATGCCTATAAGGAATGGGAGATGGGATATGCGGACGCCGAACACCGCTCGACAACCTGAAAAGGGGCGGCGCCCGCGCTCGCGCGGGCGCCGCCCCTTACCCCGCCGGGCGATCTTGCCGGCATCCCTGCTCATGGCGCTGCTGTTAGCGTGCGTGCTGTTGTCCGCCTGCGCCGGCGGCGGCGAAGACAGCGGCGGCGGACCGGCGGCGGCATCACCCGCGGCATCAGGCCCTGATGACTCGCCAGGGCATCCGGCCGCCTGTGCCGCCGCGGGTGATGCCGCCGCCTATGTTTCCTTTATCATCAATGTCCATGACGTGGTCAACGTGGATGACAGCGCCGATACCATCCTTCGCCTGGTTGATATGTTTGAGAAGTATCAGGTCAGCGGCGATTTCTATCTCACCGCCCCCATCGTGCACCTGTACCAGGAGCAGCGGCCCGAGGTCATCGAGCGCCTGCGTGACAGCGACATGACCATCAGCTACCACGTCAGACCGCCTCACGCCCTGTACGAGAAGTTCGACCAGCGGCTGCGTGGGCTGAGTGACGAGGAGCTGGCGCAGACCCTTCTCGACTACGAGACCTATCGCCTGGACCTGGCCACCGGCGGCCTGGACTACAGCCAGCCCGGCGGCTACAGCTACGTGTCCGAGGTCTTCGGCCGCAAGCCGGTGGCGGCGCCCTCCCCCAACAGCGACCCCCGCATCAAGTCCGTCTCGCACCGGACCTACGCAGGGCTGGGCGCCCGCATGACGATCACCTACCACGAGCAGGGCACGGACCCGCAAGAGCCGTTCGAGCGGGTTGACGGCCTGCTGGTGCGGCCCAGCGACTTCAGCATCACCCGCTGGGGCGACCCCGGCAGGGATGGCAGGGGGACCTTCTGGTGGAACATGGTGATGACGGACGAAGCGGACAGGTACGATCCCCTCTCCCGTCTGCGCTCGCAGTTGGCGGAATGGTGGTCGGCCGACCCGGTCCGCGCGCCCTTCGTCACCTCCCTGATACACGAGAACAACTTCTACCGCTCCGGGGCCACGCCCTGGGGCTCGAGGTATTACTCCGGTGGAGACAAGACCACCCCCCTCGAACCGCCTTACGACCTGAACGCCGTGGACGCCTCCAGCCCCAGGCCACAGGCGGAGCAGGAAGCCATCTGGGCGGCTTATGAAGATATGGTAGCCTACGCTTCAGCCAACCTTTGCGTTGCGACTTCCGAGGATATCGTGGCCATGGCGGAAGCGGACGGTCCGCAGGGCTCGTGACCGGCCGGCATCTCCAGATGACCGGCCGGGCGTGACTGGTACCGGAGAAAGGATGAGCCATGACAGTGAAGGAACATGCCGGCAGACACGGAGCACATGACGGAGCACCCGTCCGCCGGGAAAGAGCCGTGAAGCTCATGGCGATGGTGCTGGCCCTGTCGCTGCTGGCGGCGGTAACACTGGTGATATCCGCGTGTGACAGCGGCTCGCTGCCGGCGCCGGATGACGACACCCCTGCCACAGACACGGCCGTCGCCGGCAGAGACGATGCCGATGACACCGTCAGCGGCGAGCCGCAGCCGGCGTCCTTCGACCCCGCCCTGCCGGGAACGGCGCAGAAGGACATCACCTACGGCACGGCCGACGGCGTCGAGCTGAAGATGGATGTCTATTACCCCTCCACCATGGACGGCCCCTGGCCCGTGGTCATGTATGTCCATGGCGGCGGCTGGATGAAAGGCGACAAGAGCGACGGCGCCGGCTCCGGGCTGACGCAGCAGCTGGTGGAGCGTGGCTTCCTGGTGGTCGCCGTCAACTACCGTCTGGCCCCCGCATACAGGTTCCCGGCCATGATCGAGGATGTGCAGTGCGCCGTCAGGTACATGCGCGCCCACAGTTCCCTCTACAACATCGACCCGGATCGTATCGGTGCCTACGGCGGCAGCGCCGGCGGGCACCTGGTGGCGTTGCTGGGCACGGCGGATGAGACTGCCGGCTTTTCCTGCGAATGCGGCTACGCGGAAGAGTCCAGCCGCGTGCAGGCGGTTGCCGACCTCTTCGGACCGGCGGACCTCACTGTGGCGTTCGAAGGCGGCGCTGTGGGCAAAGCACTGGGTGAGAAGGTGTTCGGCGCCACTGACGCCGACTCTCCCCTGCTCCGCGATGCCAGCCCTGTATCCTGGGCAAGCAGCGACGACCCACCCTTCCTCATCATCCACGGTGAGAACGACAGGCTGGTTCCCATCAGCCAGTCGGAGACACTGCTTGACACCCTCACCGCCGCCGGGGTACCGGCGAAACTGGTTCGGGTAGCCAACGCCGGCCATGGCCTGGTTCCCGAGGGCGGCATGCCCGAACCCGGGCGCGACGAGACCGATCAGATGATCGTGGACTTCTTCCTTGGGCAGTTGGGCTGATAGGCTGGCATCAATCGATCATGATCAGGCATCGGCCGCCCCGACCCCCGGTCGGGGTCGTCCGATGAAGAAAGCCGGGTTGACGACAGTGACCGACAGTGAAGTCTCCGTAGTCAGGTGCAAGGACTACCAACGGCGCCGTGTCGAGGAAGCAGTGCGCCGCTCCATCGAGCTGGCCGGCGGCCTGGAGGGGCTGGTCGGCGCCGGCGACCGTGTGCTGCTGAAGGTGAACCTGCTGGCCCCGGCCGAGCCCGGCGCCGCTGTGACCACCCATCCCGAGATCGCGCGCTCCGTCGCAATCATGGTGATGGAAGCCGGCGGGACGCCTGTCATCGCCGATGCCCCCGGCTACCTCTACGCCGGCGGCAAAGGCAAGGCCCTCAGGCAGTCGGGAATCCTTGATGTGGCCCGGGAGCTGGGCATCCAGGCAACGCATCTGGAAAATATGGAGAACCCCTTCGTGCAGACTGATGTGCCGGACGCCCGCTTCCTGGGCGAGGTGATGGCGTCACGGCTGGCGCTGGAGTCTGACGTCATCATCACCCTGCCCAAGCTCAAGACCCACAGCGGCACCTGGTACACCGGCGCTGTCAAGAACATGTTCGGCTGCGTTGCGACAAAGACCCGCAAGCAGGCCCACAACCTGGGCGTCCACGAGCGATTCGCCGCCGCCGTGGTAGACATATACTCGGTGATGAGGCCCTCGCTGGCGGTGATGGACGGAGTGGTCGGCATGGAGGGGGAGGGGCCGCAGCACGGCCGTCCGCGGCATGCCGGCGTCGTCCTGGCGTCGCCGGACCCCGTCGCCCTGGACGCGGTGGCCTCATCGCTGATCGGCTTCGATGCCGGGGAGATACTGGTTGTGGCGGATGCGGCGGCTCGCGGCCTGGGGGCAGGGAGCCTGGAAGAGATAAAGATCACGGGGGAGCGGCTGTCCGACGTGGCGGTGGATTTCCATAAGCCCAGCGGCCGGCAGATAAACGTTCACCCGCTGCTGATGAAGCTGGGCAACCGCCTGGTCAAGGTCCAGCCCGGCCTCAACCAGGCGCTCTGCACCCGCTGCGAGATCTGCAAAAAGAGCTGCCCGGTGGATGTCATCACCATGGAACCCTACCCGGTCATCGACCGCGACCGTTGCATAGAATGCTTCTGTTGCAGCGAGATGTGCCCGGAAGGAGCGATGGAAGTACAGAAGAACTGGCTGGCCCGCCGCATCAGCCGCTAGGGGGACGTTCCTTAACGAGATTCAGAAACTCACGCGAAGCGCCGGAGAGCGGCAAACCTGTCAGTCCCGGTTGGACTCCGGCCCCGCTGCGGGGTCCGCCGGCGAGGGGTCGATAGCCAGGTGCCCCCAGAAGCCCAGCCCGTCATCGTAGCCGTCCCGTACCGTCCCTTCCTGCTGGTAGGTGGAGCATCGTCCGTCATCCATGGAGATGGACGAGGTGCGGCACTCGTCGCGCAGGTTGAACTTGCAGTTATTCCTGTTGCAGAAGACTTTCAATCCATGTCTCCGTTTTCGATAGACAAACCGATAACCATGATTTTCCCACCGGCGGGTCGTCCAGGCAAGCCTATTGGCATGACCGCCGATTTTTACTATTGTATCATCAAAGCGAAAGGGACCTGGTTTGATTGTACCGATTGCACGCCGCCATGGCTGATACCAACAAGGGCAGAGACAGTCTCGTGGGCCGGGTGCGGGCTTCCCTGGTCGACCCCCACCTTGTGGGCGAATCCGGCGCCCGGGAGCGCTACCTGAAGGTCCAGTGGTGGGTGGTCTTCTGGCGGCTGCTGATACTGGTGCTGATCGTCGAAGGGCTGTTGCTCAATCCGTCCCATTTCTCTCTCTCTGCTTCCTACGTTTTTTCCGTCATGTTCGTGGCCCTGGTCTATACCTTCACTTACGGCCACCTTGCGATGCGGACACGGGTGGCGGGCGCCGGTTGGCTGCACATGCTGGATCTGGTCCTCTGCGCCGGCCTGATGTTCCTGGCCCATGATGAGAGGCTCATCTTCATCATGTCCTTTTATTCCTATTCCAGCCTGCTGTCCCATCCTACGGTCAGCTTCCGGGAAGCCCTGCCCGCCACCATCTTTCTCAGCCTTGCCTTCCTGGGGGCGAACCAAAGCATCGGCTACGACGTCGCCGATCAGCTGACCAGCCCCTATGAGTCGGGCTCCTTCATCCTCTATTACTTCTGGGGACTGGGCTTCGTAGGTTTTTCCGCCGTACTGGCGCGCGCCTCTTCGCTGGAGCTCGACACCCACCTTGACCAGCAACGGCGAAAATACCGGCGGCGGCTGCATGACGAGCTGGGCAACACCCTCTGCGGTCTCCACTACAAGATCCAGAGCCTGAGGCAGGCCGGCCGGCCGGGAGAACTGGAAAGATCCCTGGCCTTCATCGCCAAAGGCTATGAGCGCGCCAACCAGGTCATGAAGCGCCTGCTCGTAGGGCTGGAGGAACATCAGCCGGGTGAGTTCGCCGGCTCGCTGCAGCGGTTGGCGGGAAGTATCGAGAGCGAGAGCGGCCTCGCTGTCGAGCTGGAGCTCCCGCGCGAACAGGTGAACCTGAGCCCGGAGGTACAACAGGAAGTGTTCTCCATCGTACGCGAGGCCGCCATGAACGCGGCCAGTCACGCGGGAGTGGACGGCATCTCCGTCAAGGCTTCCACAGGGAGCGGCAGATTACGTCTCGAGGTCGCCGACGGGGGAAAAGGCTTCAGTGAAGAAAAGCTGCGAAGGAGGCAGGAGCGGGGCAGCATGGGGATACGGGGGATGGGTGAAAGGGCGGATCTGATCCAGGGGGAGCTGACCATCGACAGCGTCCCCGGCCGGGGGACAACCCTTGTCCTGGAGGTCAAGTCCCACCGCCGTTCCCGCTTTTTCAGCCGGATCCTGGACTACGAACCCGGCCGGGACAGGGGCGGCGTGTACCCCTTCCTGGTGCGCCTGCGCGCCTTCATGTTCGCCTGGATCATCATCACCCTGCTGATGCAGCCCGCCGGCAGGGTCTTCAGCCTGCCTCTCGCCATTGTCCTTACGGTGCTGACGCTGGATTGCCTGGCCTGGCTCATCTTCAGCGCGGGTGTCTACCGGCTGTTCACCGGCCGCCCCTGGCTCATCCTCTTCGAACAGCTGGTATTCGCGGGAATCTTCTTCATCACTGCCAGGGCGGGACTGCCCTTTTTCTACGCCCTCTACCTGGGAGTGGCCATCATCATGGACGGCCTCTTTCTGGGCACCCTGGGAAACCTCGCTATGGTGATGGTGCTGAACACAGGGGTGCTGGTGGCGCACCTGCTCGCCCCGGCATCCGCCGTCGGCAACCAGCTGGGCGAGCGCCTGGAGCCGGCTTTGCAACACATCACCATCTTTACCATCATCGCCGTCTCCGCCGGGCTTGCCGGCGAGTTCATCGACAGCCTCGAGGCTCTTCAGATCCAGGCGGTCCGGCGCGCCCTGGCGCGGCAACGCGAGCGCCTGGCCGCCGAGACTCACCGGAACCTGCATTCACTCATCGGCAGCCTCGGCGACGAGATACATGCCATGGCCCGGGCAATGCGCTCCCGGCCCGGCGTCCCCCTGGAGCAGGACCACTTCCGAAAGATGCTGGAACGGTCAACCAACCTCAAAACCAGCCTCCGGTCAATAATGAGATCGCTGGATGACACCGGTGCGCCGGGTATAGTATTGAACCGTTCCGTAAAAGCCGACTTGCGGTAAACATGATCAGGATTATCATCATCGATGACCACCCGGTTGTGCTGGAGGGCCTCTCTTCCGGGCTCAGAGACTTCCCCGGCATCGAGGTGACGGGGACCGCCACCGGGGCCGGGGATGCCCGCAAGCTGATCGAGGCCGGCGTCTTCGACATCCTGCTCACCGACCTGAACCTGCCCGAACCGGCCGACGGCCTGGAGTTGATCGAGTACGCCGCCTCCCTGGAAAGGGAGTTCAGGATCGTGGTACTGACCTACTCGAACCGTCCGGAAGACGTCTTCAACGCCAACCGGGCCGGAGCCTGCGCCTACCTGATCAAGGACGCCGACCTGGATGAGATCGCGGAGGCCCTGGCCATCGTACACGATGGCGGACGCCCCCCGCTGACTCCTGAGCTGGAAGAGGCGCTGTGGCAGAAGCTCAGGAACTCCCGCCCCGCCGAACCGCCTTACGGAATGACGGAACGGGAATGGGATATCCTCAAGCTGATGGCCTCCGGCGCCACCAACGAGGAGATCGCGGCGCAGCTCTTCCTCAGCCCCCGGGTTGTGAGACGCTCCAATACCTCGCTCTACCGTAAGCTGGAAGTTCGTAACCGCTCTGAAGCCATCGCTAAAGCGGTGAGCGAAGAACTGTTCGGCCTCCGCTGAAAAAACGGCCTTTTCTGCCCCTTTATTGGCCTTGTCCGACCCTCCGAAAATCTTCTGTCCGCGGCTAGAATTAATATTAACGGAAGCTGCCGGAATGACAGGGGCGCATTTTCCTGGAGCGGCCATTGCCGGCAGCTACGAACCAACGGGACAGGGGGTCGGGCAGCCGATGCCGGTCGGTATGGTCAAAACATTCATCGCTGATCCGCAACCCATATTCGTCGACGGGTTGACCTACAACCTGGGAAAATATCCCGGTTTCCGTGTGGCGGGCACGGCCCATTCCCTGGCCGACGCCAAGCGGAAGTTCACTCGCAGGAAAGCCGACCTGCTCCTGACGGATATCCGTCTGCCCCGGACCAACCACGGCATGGAGCTGATAAGGCATTCCCTTGCCATCAACCCCCGTTGCAAGGTGGCCGTCCTGTCCTCCATGGAAGACCCCGGGATCATCTACCACGCGCACCGGGCGGGAGCCCATGCTTATCTGCTGAAGGATAACAGTTTCACGGAAACGGTCCGCGCCCTTGAGACGCTCATGGCCGGCGGTGAGCCTGCTGCAAGCCCACGGGTTGCGGATACCCTCTACCGCTGGTTCAACGAAGACCGGAACTTGATGGATAACAAACTGAACGAACGGGAACTTGAGATTCTGCGTCTGGTAGCCCAGGGAGAATCGGACGTGGAAATCGCCTCGAAGCTGCAACTGACGATCCGCTCCGTGAGACATTCAAACAACCGCATCCTGCGCAAGTTCGGCGTCAACAACCGCACCAAGGCCGTGACCGTCGCCATGCGGAACAACCTGATTTGAGAACCTGGAGCCGACGAGCGGAATCGAACCGCTGACCTGCTCATTACGAGTGAGCCGCTCTACCAACTGAGCTACGTCGGCGCGAGATCGATCTGCGTAGATTATAGATGATTCAGAGTTGGGGAAGAAACATGCGCTACGGGACGAGCGCCGCAAAGGAAAAAACAAAAAGGAAAGAACGTCCCCGTTCCCCACGCGTCCCCGTCCCCCACGCAAAAGGCAAAAAGGAAAGAACGTCCCCCTATGCCAGCTCCCGGTAGAGGTCCAGCGTCTTGGCGGCGGTGGTGTCCCAGGAGAAGAGGGAGGCGCGGGCAAGGCCGCGGCGGCTGAGGCGCTGACGGAGACTCTCGTTGGTCAGCACCTCGGCGATGGCCGTTGCCAGGGGCGCGGGACGGGGCGCCACCAGCAGGCCGCCGTCGCCGACCACCTCCGGCAGGGATGAGAGGCTGGAACACACCACCGGCGTACCGCAGGCCATAGCCTCCAGCGGCGGCAGGCCGAAGCCCTCGTAGAGCGAGGGAAAGCAGAAGACGTCCGCCGCCGTGTAGAGCGCCGGCAGGTCAGTCTCGTCGATGAAACCGGTGAAGAGTACGCGGCCGGCTACGTTGCGCCGTTCCGCCTCCTTCTTCACCTCTCGCCATCCCTCGCTCTTCTCGCCCGCCAGCACCAGTGTGTACTGCATCCGCAGCCGCGACGGCAGGGAGGCGAACGCTCCCACCAGCGCCGCCACGTTCTTGTGGGCGGAGAACTCCCCCAGCCAGAGAATGTAGGGACGGCGGATGCCGTATCTGTCAGCCACCCTGTCGCATTCCTCATCATCGGCGGGGACGAACTCATCACCCACCCCGTCCAGGATGACCGAGACCCGCGACAGCGGCAGATTGAAGTTTGCCAGCAGGTAGGACTGGGAGACGGTGGATACGGTGACGATGTGGTCGGCCTTCTCAACTGCGTCCGCCAGCAGCCCCTTGTAGGCGCGGCGCGTGCGGAAACTGGGTATGGATTTGGGAAACAGCAGGGGGATGATGTCATGAGCGGTGACCAGCAGGGGGCAATCCAGGTTGGCGGGAGCCACCACGTAAGGCGTGTGGAAGAGAACGCAGCCGGCGCCGTTGACCGCCTTGCCGACACGGCCCAGGTTGCGTGGAGAGACTATCTCCTCGTTGAGCGGTATCCTTGAAAGGTTGGGACCCTCGGGGACCAGGCCTGCCGTATCATCGTTGACGAAGCAGACCAGCTCCAGTTCGGGCACCCGCGTGAACTGCCTGAGAAGGTTGCGCGAATAGGTCCCCACCCCCTTCCAGCCCGTCATGCGCGCATCGAAGCCGACTCTGAGCAACGGCATACCTCCCTGTGTGATCGATTCATGGGCATCCGGTTCACAGGTTTACCGGGATGTGCCTTCGGCTCCGTTCACAGCTTTCGCCAGCAGGCGCCGCACATCCTCCATGCGGAAGGGCTTGGCGATCACCTCGTCCACCCGGCTGGCCGCCATCCTCTCCGGGTCCAGCTGGTCGCCCCAGCCGGTTATCATGGCCACCCAGGTGTCCGGGCTGGACCGCTTCACCGCCTCGACCACCTCCCAGCCGGACATCTCCGGCATCGTCAAGTCGGTGAACACAAGGTCGAAGGGCCTGCCCGTTTCCATGCTTTCCCGGAAAAGTTCCAGGCCGGCCACGCCGGAACCCGCCGTCTCCACTTCCTGGCCCAGCCCTTCCAGCACATCCCCCAGCAGGGAACGGATCATCTCCATGTCATCTATTACAAGGACCCGCGCCCGCCTGTGCACCCCCTCCTCCGGAGTATCCCCCAGAACATCTTCCAGGTCGGTGACCGTCGCCACCGGCAGGCGGATGAGGAAGGTCGCCCCTTCTCCTTCGCCACTCTCGACGGATATCTCACCGCCATGGCGGGTGATGATGCCGTAGGTAACGCTCAGCCCCAGTCCCATACCCTCCGGACCCTTGGTGGTATAGAAGGGGTCGAAGGCCCTCCGCATCACACCCTCATCCATACCGACTCCGTTGTCGGAGACCGTAACCTCTACCCAGTCTCCAGCGGCGCGGCTTTCGATGTCGATCCTTCCACCCTGCTCCAGGGCGTCAGCGGCGTTGAAAAGCAGGTTCATGAACACTTCGCCAAGCTCGGAGCGGTTGGCGTTGACCGGAGGCAGCTCGCCCAGGTCGGTCACAACCTCGATGCCGACCCCGCCCGCCCTCGCCTCGTCCTTCCAGCGCGGTCTGCTCACCTCCACCGCATCGGAAATGACGCTGTTGATATCCACGGTGGTGAAGCTGCGCGAGGTCCTCACCCGGGTGAACTCCTGTATGCGCCGCACCGTCTCCGCCGCCTCTGAAGAGGCTCTCTGGATCGCCTCTAGGGATTCCCTCGCGGAAGCGTCGCCTCCGTTGTCCCCCGCCAGCAACAGCTGGACGTTGCCGAGGATGATGGTGAGGTAATTGTTGAAGTCATGGGCAACGCCGCCCGCCAGCTCGCCCAGCGCCCTCAGCCGCTCCGACCGGGAAAGCTGCTCCCGCAGCTGTTCCTGCTCGGTGATATCGCGCACATCGTGGACCGTGCCGATGACCCGCTCCTCCTTGTCATGGATGGGATCGACGGAGATGCTGAGCATGGCGTCCATCGCCGGCTCAGCCAGGGTAACCGAGACATTCCTGCCGGTGCGCACGCATTTCTCCTGCGGGCAGTTGGCTATCGGTGAACTCCTGCCGTGGAACACCTCATAGCACTTGCGGCCGACCAGCTCGGTGGTGGTAGTGTTCAGCATGCGCGCAAGGTTGCGGTTCGCCCGCAGGATGGTGAAGTTGCAGTCGTGGATGGAGACGCCGTTGGTCATGGCGTCGAAGGTCGCCTCCCACTCGGCCTTGCCGCGGGCGACATCATCAAAGAGGCGGGCGTTCTCTATGGCGCCGCCGATGTTCCTGGCCACCGCTTCCAGCAGCGAGCGCTCTGAATCATCGAAGACATGTGGTTCACGGGTGAACACGGACATCACCCCCAGGGTCCTTTCCTTGGAGATGATCGGGACCCCCGCAGTGGAGGCGAACCAGTCAGGCCCTTCTCCCATCCCCCCATCCTCAGTCCGTGCCGACACGTCATCTATATAGCAGGCCCTGCCCGTGTCTGTCACGCGCCGGGCGAAGGCTTCCCCTTTCGTATCCACCTGCGACAGCGCCTGCCTGGGCAGGCAGCACTGGGCACGGCAGACAATGTCGCTGCTTCCTTCCTTCATGTATATGATGCCCGAGTCGTAGTTCATGGTGGTGACCACCGTGTCCAGGCAGTCGCGCAGGGTGCTCTCCAGGTCCAGAGCCCTGGCGCTGGTGTTGGCCACTGCGTTGAGCACGGCCAGCTCGCGGTTGCGCCTGAGTATCTCCTCCGTCATACGCCGGCGGTCGGAGACATCGTGGAAGATGCCCACCATAGCTGCGGGGCGGCCGTCCGGCCCCTTGACCACGGCGGAAGATACATAAGCGGGGAAGTCCTTGCCGTCACTACGGCGGTAGATCAGTTCCCCTTCCCAGCCGCCGCGCAGGGTCGCCCTGTAGACCTCTTCACGCAGATGCTCCGGGTTGTGCGGTGACCAGAACTCCCCCATGTGGCGGCCGGCCAGCCTGGCGGTGCTGTCCTCCAGCATGCGGGCTCCGGCGCGGTTGATGGAGATGATGTCGCCGTTGAGGTCGGAGATGATGATGCCGTCCATGGCGTGCTCCACCGCCGTGGCCAGCAGTTTCATCCTTTCCCCGTCGCGCTCAGCCTGGGAATCCCCACGGCTGGAAGCTACGTTCACGGCGAAACAGGGATGTGAAACCCGGTCGGTAGCATCCTGCCGCCCACCCCTGCCGCCGCCTTTGTCCTCTCCAGCTCTCCTTTTTCCTTCTGCTTCCATCCTTGCCTCTCCCCGTCCAGAGAATCTCTTCAGCACCATTCTCGTTGTTGCCATGGTATCGATGGAGCGCCAATCGGCATTTTCCCCCGTTGGCTTGACCGGAACGAAGCCGGTGATGAGTGGTAATTACCCGGATTGTCCCGGGCGTAATCCGGAATCGCTATCCAGGGGGCAGTCGGTGGGCGCCGCCGCCTGCGGCGGCGGCGCCCACCGGACACAGGTCCGCACCCCCGGGGCCGCCGGGACACCAGGTGCAGTGATACTCGTCGTAAGCATCCAAAGGCGGGAAGGA
>CAZCCR010000015.1:0-14774 GCA_964497425.1 uncultured Gaiellales bacterium | reverse complement strand
CGCCGGGACACCAGGTGCAGTGATACTCGTCGTAAGCATCCAAAGGCGGGAAGGATGCGTCTGAGAGGGAGTCGATGAGCTTCTCCAGGCGACGCTGGAGCGAGCCGGTCTCTTCTTCCCGGTATGAGACCGTCGCCTCCAGCCCCGGCTGCTCCAGGAACACCAGCGCCACATCCACCGCCCTGCCCGGATACAGGCGCGAGGCCGCCAGGGCATAGGCGGTCATCTGCATGCGGTAATGCGAAGCTGCCTCCTCAACCCCGTCTTCCCCCGCTCCACCGGTCTTGTAATCGACCACCAGCACCGAACCGTCCAGCAGGGCCAGAGCGTCGATGGCGCCGTTGAGGATGGTGGTGTCCCCCAGCAGGGTCCTGAAGGGGAACTCGCGGGCCAGGTCGCCTTTTTCGGCGGCCTCCCTCAGCCGCGCGACCGACGGCGATGCTCCCAGGTTCCCCAGAAGTCTCGAAATGTCATCCCTGTCTCCGGGGCCGATGGACCAGCCCGGCTCCAGCAGCTCCCCGGCGAGGGCGTCCAGGTCGTCACCGGTGGCGCGCTCCGGGTCTATCCGCCCCAGATCCGGCGCCCTCTCCAGGATGGCGTGGACCAGGGTGCCCTTCTCCCAGGGCTGAAGCCCTTCCCCGGGCTGTTCCCCGCCGGCGGCCGGCTGCCGCTGCCTTGCCATCAGCCTGTCCGCCCTGCATACGTGCTGGAAATAATAGCGGCGGGGGCAGGATGCCAGGGTGTCCAGCGCCGAGGCGGATATCACCGGCGGCACGAAGGAGGCTGCCGGCGGCACGCGCCCCAGGTCGGGATCGAGAGGCTCGACAGCGGCGGACTTGCGCCTGACGACGTCCTCGCCATACCGCCTTGCCAGCTGCCTGATCCGGGCACAGACATGAAAGCGGACCGGTACGCCGTTCACGTCGAGGAACTCGGTGATGTCCTCGCCTGTCCTTTCCCTCTTCAGGTGGAGGATATCCCTCAGCCAGTCCAGGGCGGGACTCCGCTTCTTCTTGCTGCCGGGACCCCTGTCGACCGGCGCGATGCCGGACATGATCAGATGGCTCCTGGCCCTGGTCATGGCCACGTAGCCCAGCCTCTTCTCCTCCCGCCGCTCCCTCTCCAGGTCCTCTTCCTCGAGTTCCTCGAACTGGAAGACCTTTTCGCCGGCAGAGGAGCTGTCCCTGTATTTGAGGCCGATCCGGCCCAGCTGCCTGCGGTCGAGCCTGATGATGCTGTCGTTCCTGCTGTTACCTGTGTTTCCGAGATCGGGCAGGACCACCAGGGGGAACTGCAGCCCCTTGGCCGCGTGCATGGTCATGATGCGAACCGCATCCACCCCCTCCTCCTCGATGGGAGCCTCCGCCTGTCTGGGTTTCCGTTCCTGCTGCTGCTGGAGGAAGCGCGCGAGCCCGGCGACGTCACGGCCCCAGACCTCCTCGAAGTCAGCGGCCAGGTCCATCAGCAGGTCCAGGTTGGCCAACCGCTGACGGCCGTCCGCGGCGGAGGCGAGGACAGCTGCGTAATCGTTATGGTCGATGAGGCGCCGGATGAGGACCTCCAGGGGCTCGCGGCCGGCGGAGCGCCTCAGCCGGTCCAGACCCTCGCGAAAGAAAACCAGCCGGGAGTGGAGAGCCTGGTCCAGTTCGCCGGCTTCCGGAGAGGCCCAGCCCCCGGCGGAAGAGGCGGCTCCGGGCAGACGGGAGATGAAGGGCCATAGCGCCTCGCCGCGGCCGCCAGGCCCCGCGGCGAGGCGCAGCAGGAACAGCTCGTCATCGCTCAGCCCCACGAAGGGAGAACGCAGCACGGCCAGCATGGCGATGTCATCCAGGGGGTTGACGACAAGCTTCAGGAAGGCGATGATATCCGCCAGCTCCAGCTTGTCGAAATACCTGCTGCCGATGCTGAGGTAGCTGTCGATACCGCAGCCGGCGAGAGCGTCGCGGTACTCCTCCGCATGCGTCGCCGTCCGCAGCAGCAAGGCTGTGTCTCCGGGCCTGTATGGTTCGCCGGCGGCGCCGTCGAAGAGCTGGCGCAGCCGTTCGGCTATCACCCGCGCCTCGGCCCTGATGGCTACATCCTTCGGCACTTTCTCCAGATTCTCACTTTTCGACTTTCGCCCTTCGTCAACCAGTATCAGCTCCAGGCGGCAGTCCTCGCCGCGGCCGTCAGGCTCCGCCGCCGCTTCCAGCTTCAGATAACCGTCTCCCAGCATCCCGGCGCCGCTGAAGATATGGTCGACGAAACCGAGGATCGGCCGCTGGCTGCGGAAGTTCCGATCCAGCAAGACCAGACGGCCTTCGGCTGCGGCCTTCTCCTTCTCCCGCTGGAAGAGGGTGACGTCGGCATCGCGGAAGCCGTAGATGGACTGGTTCTCGTCGCCCACGACGAAGAGGTTGCCTTCACCGGCCACCAGGCGGATTATCCCGTGCTGCAGGGGATTTGTGTCCTGGAACTCGTCTACCATCACCAGTCTGTAGCGCCCGGCCACGCGGCGGCGGATGTCCTCGTCGGAGAGCAGCCGCCGGGTCGTCAGGGAGAGGTCGGCGAAGTCGAGTATGCCCTCTGCCCGCTTGATGGACTCATACTCCTGACCGAACGATGCCAGAAGCCGGTCGAACAGCTCCAGAGTGCGGCGGGCGGGAACGAGTATGAACTGGAGCAGATAGAAGTCCACCCCATCCTGCACCGCCTTGAACTCATCCCTGAGCTTCCCGAAGTTCCCTGTGGGCCTTCCCTCCCTGACCGGCGCCAGACCCGCTTCCCCCTCTATCCTCAGGGCCTGGTCCAGTTTTTCCAGGCTCTCCAGCCCCTCGGCGACCGTCTTCGGCTTCGGGTCTTCCCTTGCCATGGCCGCAGCGCGGGCGTCGTCAATGGCGGCGCGGAGGTTCAGGGCCGCGGCTTCCGGGTCGGGCTTCACATCGGGAAGCGTCAGGCGCGGTTCCCGGCCCTGGCTGCGGAGGGTGTCATAGGCGCCGGTGATGGTCTTCATCAGACTGCCGGAGAGGCCGGGGTCGTAGGCGTTGATCAGCGCCAACGCTCCCTCACCTTCCTCCTCCACAAGGCGCTGAAGCGCAGCCTGGAAGGCCTGGTCACGCATTACCCCCGCCTGGACCTCGTCAGCGGCCCTGAAATCGGGATCGATGCCGGCAGCCAGGGCGTTGGCCCTGAGCAGGGATGCACAGAAGCTGTCGATGGTGCTGATGGCGGCGCGCTCGATGTCACGATAGGCAGCCTCCATCCGTTCCAGCTGCCCTTCGTCCGGATCACCGTCGATGACCTGGCGCCGGCGCAGCAGGTCCCGGATGCGTTCCATCATCTCGGCGGCGGCCTTCCTGGTGAAGGTGATGGTCAATATCTGGTCGACCGTAGCGAAGCCGCTGCTGATGGCGTGGACGTATCGTCTGGTGACCACTCCGGTCTTGCCCGAGCCGGCTCCGGCGGCGACGAACAAGGGGCCGTCCAGGGTGGTGATGGCCCGGCGCTGGGCTTCGGTGGGAGTGAACCCTTCCATCTCAGCCGCCTCCCCCGGCGCCGCTCCCGGGCCGGTCCTGGCGGCGGCAGATGCCGTCGAAGCCGCAGAACAGGCAGTCCCTGTTCTCATCGAGGGGTTCGGCGCTGATATCACCGCTGCGGATCCGGTCGACGGCATCTGCCGCCGCCTGCCCGGCCCATTCCATCAGCTCCGCCAGTTCCTCCCGGTCCACGAAATCCTTCTCCTTCACCTCGCCGCCGCAGTCGCCCAGGAGGGCCCGGTGCTCCCTCAGATAGACACCACCGCGCTCCTCCTTGCGTATGGAGTAATACTCCCCGGCTATGGGCTCCAGCCCGAAGATGTCTCTCAGCGCCATCATGTAGATCGGTATCTGTATCTCTTTTCTCTCACGGAACTTGTCCTGGTGGGTGACGCCGCCGGTCTTGTAGTCGATCACCATCCCCACGTTTCTTTCCTTCTCGCCGCCGGACTTGAGCCAGTCGATGCGGTCGAGCCGGCCCCGCAGCCGGAACGAACCGAGATTGAGCATGGCTTCGCTGGCGTAGCGCCCGCCGCAGTCGCCGCCCTCGCCGCCGAAGGGCGCCTCGAGATCGAAATACCGCCCGGGGCGGCCGCAGGCCGCCTCCCTCTCCAGGAAGCGGTCAAGGCGCGCACCCGCTTCCGCCTTCAGCATCGCCCGCTCCAGTCCGCCGGTCCGGCTGGCGGAGAAGTATTCTTCCACTATCTCCCGCGCCTTGCGTTTGAGCTCTTTCATCTGTCCGGGATCGGCCGCCGGCAGGTGTATCTCCGTCATCATCAACAGTTCGCCCATCCGGCACAGCAGCCGATGAAAGACACTGCCGCGCTCCAGTTGGTAGGCGACCGGTTCCATATCGGCGGGGTCAAGCATGCTCTCGACGAAATAACGGAACGGGCATCCCAGGTACCGCTGCAGCCCGGTGACGCTGAAGGTGTCCATCTCTGCCAGCTTCGCCAGGACCCGCCGGTCCGAAAGCCCCGGCGGGCGGAAAAGAGACGCCTCCAGAGATGCCTGCAAACGCTGCCCCAGACCCGCCGCTTCGGCGGCGTCCCTGCAGGTTGCCTCGTCGACGCCTTCATCCTGACCCGACAGCAGCGCCAGCGATCTGAGCGCCTCCCCGGGCGTGGGGGCCGCCGGTGGCGCGAACACCACATCGCTCACGCTTCGTCCCTTCACCGTCACTGTCTCCTCCCGGAAGAGTTCCAGCACGTCATCGACAAAGAGGGAGCGGACGGTGGGCTTGCCCTCCCGATCACAGTAGGGATAACAGAGATAGAGCCTCTTCCTGGCCCGGGTGGCGGTGCGATGGAAGAGGAACCGCTCCTCATCCAGCCGCCCTCTGTTGTCTTCCAGTCTGAGGCCGAAGCCGTCCGCCAGCTGACGGCGCTCGTCGTCGGGGAAGAAAGGGTCCTCGCGGCCCAGGCTGGGGAAGCTCTTCTCCAGGAGCCCGCAGATGAAGACGGTGTCGAAACGCTGGTTGAGCATGCGATGGGGATCCAGCAGCCTGACGCAGCCCCGACGGTTGAGACCCGGCCGCCGGAACTCGGCCGCTTCGATGGCTACGCGCAGCAGCCGCAGCGCCTCCGCCTTCCCGGCCCCGGCAGCGCCGCTCTCCGTTCCCGGGCCATCACCTTCCTCTTCACCCCTCACCCAGGCCGCCGTCTCCAGCACTTCGGGAAGGCGGCGACCGATGTCCAGGAGACGGTCCACGGCCAGCAGGTCCTGTTCAAATGCGTCAGGGGTCCGGCTGTCCCTGAGCATCTCCGCCCGCAGCAGGTCCTCCAGATGACGGCAGAGTCCCGCCAGCAGGCTTTCGGCGTCTTCGGCGGCGGTGAACCCGCGCAGTCCTTCCGCCCGCCCGCCGCTGAGCCGCTCCCACTTTCGCAGCAGCTCATCCACGCCCGCCGCCGGTTCAAGTCTCAGCTCCCGATCGAACCGGTCCACGACATCCAGCGGAGCCGGAGCCAGGGGGCTGCGCAGATAGGACAGCAAGTCGCGGGCCTCACCCCGCTCGATGAACGCCAGCAGCGACAGCGCAGCCCGGCCCGGCGCTGATTCCCTGAGCAGTACCGGCACCGGCATGTCACAGGGGATGGAGAATTCATCCAGGGCGGCGGCCAGACCCTCCATATCCCTGCCGGCGCTCCGGAAGACCACCGCTATCTCGTCGAGGGTCTCCCCCCGGCGCCAGAGCCGGAGGATCTCCGCCGCAACCGCCTTTGCCTGGCCCCGTGAACCGGCCGCCACCAGCAGCTCAAGGGCGCCGGCGGCGTCCGCCCTCTCCCGGCTGGTTACGGCACTCTCCGTCCTCTCCCGGCCGGTCCCGGCGCTCCCCATGTCGGCGCGAAAGAGGTTCTCGCCCAGGTGCCTGAGAGGGGCCGCCGTTTCGCTCCTGTCCCCGGGCTCCAGACACAGCTCCTCCCCCAGGCTTTCCAGTCTCAGTCGATGGCGCGCCGGCGCCCGGAAGGCCTCGCTGCCATCCCGGCAGGGCAGGGTGACCACCACATCCGTGCCCGCCGCGGCCGCCTCGATGACCCGATGCTGCAGGGGGGTGAAGTCCCGGAAACCATCGAAGATCACGGGGGCGGGCAGGATGGACGCGTCTGCAGCGATGGCATCCAGCGCCTGTTGCTGGAACAGTTCCGGGTCGCGGACGCCCTCGTGGTCCAGGGCGGCTCGATAGGATTCATAAAGCAGGAAGAGATCCTTGACCAGCCCCCGCCGCCAGCGGTTGCCGATAGTCCAGGGCCTGAGCTTCTCCCCCATCTCACCGGGACCGTAGCCAGCCGTCTCCAGCTGGGAGATGAGATCCGCCAGGGCGGTGGCAAAACCGTCGTACCCTGCCGAGCCCCCCAGGATATCCAGCCTGCCCGCCTCGATCAGGGTCAGCAGCAGGAACTGCCTGTCCCCGGCCGTGATGGTCGCGGCGCCGGACCCGATCGCATCCACCACCATCCGGCAGAGTCCGTCGAAGGTGGTGAAGCGCCCCCGGGAGAGGATGCCCGCGCCTGCTGCGCCGCCGTCGCCTCCATCTCCACCCCCCTGATCGCCCAGCCGGCGCAGGAGGCTGCGCAGGAAGTGGCGGGCGTCGGGGCGGGAAGGCGCGACGAACACCGGCTCCAGACCCCGGGAGACAGCCTGGCTGAACGCTTCCAGCGCCTGGCAGGTCTTGCCCGAGCCGGCCGGACCTGTTATCAGCTTCAATGACATATAGCAGCCCTTATGTCAATATGGAGAGTCGGACAGCTCCTGCCGGCGGAGCGCCGGCAGGGAGAGCGGCCGGCCACAGGATACCTCACCAACGGAACAGCCGCCTCACCAGCGAGCGGCCCAGCAGCTTGTTCCTGCCGCGGCGGGCCATCTTCTTCGGGTTGCCGGAAGCGATGACCTCGGCGTCTCGGGACATCCGTGCCAGCCGGTAGAGCAGTGATGTTATCTTCATCGAAGCCTCCCTTCCTCAATACCGCCTCAGTCCCTGTGCTAGAATCATATGCGCATAGTATCTTGTCAACCGGACAGAAGGAAGGTCCATGGGCTCCCAAAGAGCTGTTCCCCGGGACACGGACAAGATGATACGGCAGCTCTCGCTGGTGGCGTACCTCATGTCCAGGAGGGGCGGCAAGGTGGATGCCCGCACCATCCGCTGGGAAGTGGAGGGCTACGGTGACGAGCATCAGAGCGACGAGGCTTTCGCCCGCCGCTTCTACGCGGACCGCGCCGAACTGGCCGAACTGGGCATCCGGATCGAGAGCGGCCCCGGCGACCAGGGGGAGGGCGACGTCTACTGGCTGCCCCGCGAGAACTTCTACCTGCCGCTGCTGCGCTTCTCGGCGGAGGAGCTGGCGGCGCTGCATACCTGCCTCTGCCTGCTGGACGGACAGTTCGCCTACAGCCGCCTGCTGAGGCTGGCTCTGCAGAGCCTGGCTCTGGGCAGCGGCAACACCCTGGATGACGAGGTCACGGACCACATCTCTGTCAACCTGCTCTCATCCGGCTTCGACTCCACCATCGCCGCCCGGCAGGCGCGCATCGAGAAAGCCGTGGCCCGCCGCAAGACCATCCGCTTCCGCTACCGCAGCCTGGGAGATGGCGAGGCGCGGGAAAGGACCGTCGACCCCTACGGCATGTTCCTCTCCCGGGGGAACTGGTACCTGGTGGGCTACAGCCACATGCGCGACGATATCCGTGTCTTCAAGCTGCGGCGCATGGAGGGCCGCATCCGCAACGCCACCGGCGCCGAGCATGATTTCGATTTCCCGGAAGGTTTCGACCTGGCGGGATACGCGCGCCGGGAACCCTGGCAGATGGGGGAGATGGGCGGCACGGCCGAGATAGCCATATCCCCCCGCCGCGCCTGGTGGGCCGGCGCCAACCTCTCCCATTGTGGAGAACTGGCCGGTTCCCCCGGCGGCGGCGTCGTCTTCCGCACCTGGTTCGCTGACGGGCGCCGCCTCTGCCCCCTGGTGCTGGGGCTGGGCGAAGACGCCACGGTCATAGCCCCGGAAGGGTTGAGGAAGACCATGCAGGAAGCGCTGGACACGGTCATCTCCCTCCATAGGGGAGAACCGCGGCCCTCGCCGGAAACGGCGGTTGCAGAGTCGACAGGGGGTGCGGATGAAGACACGGCTGCAGAAGACAGTGTTGAAGATGACACCGGCACCGGGGATGAGCCTGCGGATCCGGGAGGGGAGCCACAGCCCCAGGTTGAGCCGGAACGCTTCCCCCTCCTGGCGCAGACCATCACCTATCTGCTTGACCGCCTGGGGGATGAGCAGAAAGCGACCCTGTCCTTGGAAGATGTCTGCTCGGACCTGGGCTTCGACCGCCGCGACCTTGAGCAGACCATCGACCTGCTCAGGCTGGTGAACACCGGCGGCGGCGGATACCTGATCGAGGCGTACGTGCGCGGTGATGAGCTGGAGGTGGAATCGTGGCCCGAGGGGGAATTGATGAAACAGCCGGTGCGGCTCTCCCCCGGCGAGGCGCGGGCCATGGTGCTCGCCATCGACCTGGTGGGAGCGCAGGTGCTGGCGGGGCGGTTCGACTCCCTCAGGTCGGCGCGGGAGAAGATCATCGCCGCCGCCGGCGGCCTGGATGAGTCGCGCACCATCCCCGTGGCCGGGGCCGCCGGCGGCGGCGACCTCGAGACCTGCCGCGCCATCAACAGGGGATTGGCGGAGCATCGGCTGGTGGAGATAGAATACCTCTCCCACGAGGGCGACGAGCCCGAGGCCCGCGTGGTGGAACCTTACCTGCTCAACCGCGTCAAGAGCCGGTGGTACCTGGTGGCCTGGTGCCGAAAACGGGACGCCGTGCGTACCTTCCGGCTGGAGATGATACGCAGCGCGCGGCTGCTGGACGAGAGCTTCACGCCGCGCGACATCGACCTGGAGCGCTACCGCCGCGATCCCAGCCGGCCGTCCGGCGCCGAGCCGCCCAACAGGGCCACGGTGCGCTTCAGTCCGGCTGTGTCCCGGCTTGTGCTGGAGAGAAAACCGGGAGCCCGGCGGCTGGCAGACGGTTCACTGGAGGATACGATCCCCTATTTCTCCGAAACCTGGATGGTGGGGGAGATCCTGAAGTACATGGGCGAGGCAGAGGTGCTGACCCCGGAAGGTCTCCGCCGGCGCATCGTCGAGGAGGCGGAGAAGCTCCGTCAGGCCTACAGGTAACAGCGCCCGCGGACGGGCCGGTCAGTTTACTAATCCGGCGTTTCGAGGTAAAATAGAGCCCGCTACCAAAACAGCCGCCGACCTGAGTCGGGGTCTTTTGGCGGGATGTGGGGGAAATGCGAACCTTTATAGGCACACTTCTGGGATTCCTGTTAGCCCTGCTCGTGTTCTTCCAGGGCCCCGCCATGGCGTCCGCGCCGGTACAGGTGACGCACGATCCTTCCAACCAGGGCCGTCCGGATGTCAACGGCGGGACCATAGTCTGGAAAGACCTGCGCGCGGGCAACTGGGATATATACCGCTACGATATCGGCTCCGGCGACGAGAGCGTCGTCGCGGAGAACCCTGCCTACCAGAACCTCCCCATCACCAACGGCCTGCTGGTCCTCTGGCAGGACAACCGCAGCGGCAAGAACGATATCTACATGAAGGACCTGGTGCTGGGCATCGAGCAGCCGCTGGTCACCGGCAGCGGCAACCAGGGCATCCCCGATATCAGCGGCAACACCCTGGTCTACATCGACGACAGCAGCGGCGACAACGATGTCCTCGCCATGGACCTGACCACGCGCACGGTCATACCGGTGGTCAGTGATTCATCGGATCAGTGGCAGCCGCGCATCAGCGGCAGCCACATCGTCTGGCAGGACAACCGCAACGGCAAGTGGGATATCTATACCTATGACCTGGACGACCCGGTGCCTGGCGGCGAGCCCCTGGTGGCCGGCCCGGGCGAGCACGCCGTATGCGATATCGACGGCGACCGCGTGGTCTGGCAGGAACACACCGGCGGACAGTACGACATCCACCTCAAGGACCTTCAGACCGGCGCCGAGCAGGCCATTACCGCCGACGCCGCCTACCAGGCGTCACCCCGCATCAGCGGCGACCTGGTGGTTTGGGAGGACTATCGCAACGACCCCAACCCCTCCGACACCTACTACGATTATGATATCTACATGTACGACCTGACCTCCGGGCAGGAGAGCCAGCTTGCCGGCGGCCACCCCATCCAGGCCCGGCCGGCCGTCGACGGAGAGACGGTGGTCTGGGAAGACACCACCGCCGGCAACTACGATGTGTGGATGGAGACCGTGCCTGACACCACGCCGCCGGTCATCAGCCCGCAGGCGCCGGCGCCGGGAGCATCCGGCATATGCCCCGCACCCGCCGTCTCGGCATCCCTCAGTGACAACCGCACCGGCATCGATACCGCCACGCTGCTGATCACCCTCGACGGCGCCGACGTCACCGCCTCGGCCGCGGTCAGTGAAAGTTCGGTGAGCTACCAGGCTGAGGCCCTTTCCGACGGCCTCCACACCGTATCGGTGACCGCCGCCGACAACGCCGGCAACGCCGACACGGTGAGCTGGCAGTTCTCCACATCGGCTCCGCAGCTCTCCATCGCCGGGGAGGTTCCCTACTGGGCTTCCTACTACGACTACGCCGCCGGCATTCTCACGGTGGACTTCATCTTCCAGAACTCCCCGGACGCCAGCGAGGCGCTGGCCATACAGGCCCTTGCCTCTCCCGCAACCAATGACGTCACCGCCGTGGATCTGCCCACTGATCCTGTCGACATCCCGGCCGGCGGGCAGGGACATATCCCGGTCAGGTACCAGATACCACCAGGTGTGACAAGCTTCAGGATAACGGTCTACATCGGCTGTCACGACCCCTGCGGCGGCCAGTACTACCTGCCCGGCCCACCGCCCGGGGCCTGACCCTCGGCAGCCGGCCCTACCGCCTACGCGGGTACCGCCCCGCCGCCAGACGGGCCATGAGCGACTCAACCCGCCGGAACAGCCTGGAAACTGAGGATTTGCCGACACTGTCTTCCCCGGCAGAGGACGCCCCTCGCATCCTCCTCCCCCGGCGCATGACACCGTCCAGCAGGGCGAAGCCCATACCCGCCAGCCTCGACCTCTGGTTCCTGCCGACCAGCTCTATCTCCCGGCCGTCCTTCTCGACGCGGATTATCCTGGCCACGACCGCCGACGCCGGCACCACAGACGAGCGGCGCCCGGCGTCACCCTTCTGCCGGTAGAACACCTCGCCGCCCCGGCGTATTCTGCCGATAACCCGATGCACTACCCAACCCTGTTCACCATGGAGCAGGACTACATCGCCGATTCGAGGTCTCTGTTCACCGGCGTAGGCTCGAGCGTGTACGCGGTCGCCGGCGGATATCAGCGGCTCCATGCTGCCGGAGGCCACCGTCAGGCTCATCAGCCGCCCCCGCGACAGGCCCTCCCGCCAGAGCCCGTCTATCTGTTCAGATGAGATCTGCGGCAAGATTCATCACGCCTTCATCCTTGGATATGAACCTCCCGGGGGAACCCTCCCCGGGGAAAAGAAGAACCACTCACAAACAGCGAGAGTCGCTGCCTGTGAGCGGTAAAAAATCAGGAAAAACCGGAAGAGTACTACCCCGCCCCCTCCTGTACCCTGAAGATAATACGAACATATCCGTATGCCCGCCGGTCAATACAGTGGATCAGGGACACGAACAGGGTGGCCCGTCGCAGATGAAAGTCGGTGTTGTGACGCCCGCTCCCGACCAGCAACCTGCCGTGTTGCTTTCGGCGTTATAGATGTTGCACGCGAAAGCCAGCGGCTCCTGGATCCGGAGGGATCGCACCGTCGGCACCTTATACTCCTTCTTCACCTTGCCTCACCTCCTTCAACAGTTTGCTCATTCGGCAGCTTTCAGGTGCACGGGCAGTATCATCGCCCACTTCCATGAACGCCAGTGCCGGACACCGAACGCAGTAAATCAAATTACCACAATCACGACATTCTTTCAAGTCTTTTATCCCTCTGTTCCTGATAATAGTGAACGGTTCACCGAACCAGACCTCCTCCAGCGTCGTCTTCGTGAGATTTCCCAGTTTACGGCGCCAGAGCACGCAGGGCATCACCTCGCCCCGCGGGGAGACGGCCATCCGGCTGCGGCCGGCGGCGCAGATCATCCTGCTCTCCGGCGCATCGATCTCACGCAGCGCTCTTGATACCTCGTCGTCTCCCTCACGGTGCCAACCTTCAGCGATCATGTACCGGCGGAACTCCCGGTCCGACATACGCATGGACTGCGGCCCCTTGCCCTGGCGCACCCCCGGCATCACCATGGGGTCGGGGCGGAAGCCTGCTCCCAGCCTCAGGACCAGCTCCCTGATGGCTGATACGTCCCGCCAGTTATCGTGCATCACCGTCGTCTTCACCTGTACCCTGATATCCCTCCGGCGCATCATCCCGACGGCCGCCACCGTCTTCTCGAAAGAGCCGGGCACCCTGGTGATGCCGTCATGGACCGTGGCGGAAGAACCATACAGGCTCACCTCGACCTTCGTCGGGTTCAGCTCCCGGAAGGCATCGGCGACATGCTCATCGATCAGGGTGCCGTTGGTCTGGAAATGGTAAAAGAGGCCCATCCCCGCGGCCGAGCGGACTATCTCGAGGAAATCCCGGCGACTGAGGATCTCGCCGCCGGTGAAGCAGATGAAGTAAACACCGAAATCAAGGGCCTGCCTCAATATCGAATGCCACTGTCCCGCGGAAAGCTCACTATCGCCGGGCTGATGTTCCAGGTAACAGTGGCGGCAGCGCAGGTTGCATTCCTGGGTGAGTTCGACGTTCATCTGTGTGGGCAGAGGCTCACCTTCGCGGCGCAACCGCAGGTCATGTATTATGTCGTATCTCCGGGCCATATGCCGTCCCCGCGCTCAGACCAGTTCCAGCACACCTTTCCCCATTAGTTGACGGATGAACTCCGTGATGTCCCATTGTGCCCTGTCGTCACTCACTTCGTATTCATTCACGATGGCATGCGCCAGCGTGGTGATGCTCTTCGGCTCCTCCAGAAGCTGCCAGATGCGGCTTCCAGTCTCGTCCAGTTCATGAACGGTGCTGTTCTCGGGCGTGAGGATGATCACCCGCCCTCCCAATCGCCTTTCCACCACATCTGCCACCCTGCAAACCACGCTTTCAGGCCCCAGTTCATCCATCTGACCGATTTCCTCCTTTGATGAGTTCGAATATCTCCCGCCACGGCCTCTGTTCCAGTGACAGCCTGAGGTTGAAGCAGGGTATCACCTGTGACAAAAGCGCAGCCGCATCCAGAAGCAGTCCGATGGATTCCGGTTCGTAATCCTTCACCCTCTCCGGAGCAACCACACCAAGGGGATATGAGGGGACGAGCAATCCCATCAGTGCCACCGCCGCCTCTCCCCCGCCCATCTTCTTCCAGCACGTATCTACGGCCCTGTCAAGCAGGAATATACCTCCCAGGGGGACGTCATCGTTGCTCAGCTCGTCTCGGGGGATGTCGCCGCCCATGGGAGAACCGTGCGCCAGCCATCTGTCGCCTTGCCGGGAAACGGGTATCATGTCATCACCGAGAACCTTGTACCCGGCAGCCTGCAGCTCCCTGGCTATGGTCGACTTGCCGCTGCCGCTGGCCCCGGCGAAGAGGCAGGCCATGCCGGCGGACTCTACGCCACATGCATGTACCAGGAGAATATCTCCGCTCTGCTGCTCCTGCAGATTCTGCATCGCCAGGGTCAGCATATAGCTGGCGAGGAAGGATTCGAAGAGGGTGCCGTCCGCATCGTTGTCACCGTCCTCCCGGTAGACCGTCACCTCGAGCCCTATCGACCCTCCACCACCGCTGCGGTTCATGTCTACTGTCGGGCCACCGGGGAGAGACACCCGGGTGCCACCGGTGGAGCCGGGGGGCGGCGCCGCCCGGCCGGACCTGTTCACGGACAGGCGGATGAGGATATCGCTGCCGTCACCTCCCGCGAACGCCCTGAACTCACGCCCCAGATAAGCAGCCATCCTGCTGTCATCGCATATGACCTCACAGGCGTTCCCGGCTATCATCAGATTGAAGTCCGTTCGCGTTTCCACCGGTTCAGGTCCTTTCATCGTCCGCTGACGTCCTGCACGATGCAGTCGATATCGAGCAACATGCCAATGCATACCATCAGTTCGTGTTCCGCCTGTTCCCGGTCCACGTCGAATTCGGCAACCAGCTCCTCGCAGATCTCCCTCACGGACCTCTTCCCGTCGATCTGTTCCCAGATGAATGACGCCGTCGGGTTCAGGGCGTAGACGTTATGTCGCCTGCTGCCGCCCTGGCCGCCGGGCATCAGGACTATCTCGCCCCCGATATCCCTTGTTATCATGTCTTCACGTTTCCGGAAGCATCTATCCATGAGCGGCCTCCCGTAAAAGCGGGAAAGCCGCTGATGAACCGGATGCGCTCGCCAGAGATGCGTTCAGACGCCCCGGCAAGGAATATACATCCGCCATCGGACGGCTACCGGGTCGCCCGCCCGCGCGTAAAGTCATGGCTCTTTCTGGCGGAATCGAAAGGTGAGGGAAGGATAGTGGTGCCGACAGTGAATAATCTGGTGGGCCGGCGCTATCTCGAATCGGTCGCGTGTCCGTCATGGCTGCTGCCGCAGCTCCTTTCCCCCCTACCGATCCGGTCTTGCCGAAGCGCCCACCTCGTTTTGTCAATAAATGTAATTTCTCAGATTATCTTTGTCAATGATTTAGTGGAGGAGAAACCCTTTTTATAGGC
>CAZCCR010000014.1:44333-47052 GCA_964497425.1 uncultured Gaiellales bacterium | reverse complement strand
TGGGCTCCTCCGATGCCGGCGCCCGCCCCGACAGCGACACCACCCGCCGCGCCTACGACCTGCTGGCGGAGGGCTTCGGCCCCGGCTTCAACGGACCGCTGGTACTGGCGGCGGGCATGAGCGGGCAGGAGGACATGGCGGTGCTCGAGCAGGTGCGGCAGCAGGCCATGGCCGACGAGGACGTGGCCTTCGTCTCGCCGCCGGTCCCCAACGAGGATTTCAGCGCCGCCGTGATGCAGGTGATCCCCCGGAGTTCCCCCCAGGACGAGGGGACGCTTCACCTGATGAACCGCCTGCGCGGCAAGACCATCCCCGCGGCCGTCAACGGCAGCGGCGTGGAGATACACGTGGGCGGCATCACCGCCGCCTTCGACGACATCGCCCAGGTGCTCGAGCAGAGGCTGCCGGTGTTCATCGCCGCCGTGCTGGCCTTCAGCTTCATCCTGCTGATGGTGGTCTTCCGCTCGCTGCTCATCCCCATCAAGGCGGTCATCCTCAACATGCTATCCATCGGCGCCGCCTACGGCATGCTGGTGGTGGTCTTCCAGTGGGGCTTCGGCGGCAGCCTGCTGGGCCTGGGCTCCACCGGACCCATCGAGAGCTTCCTGCCGATGATGCTCTTCGCCATCCTCTTCGGCCTCTCCATGGACTACGAGGTCTTTCTGCTCTCCAGCATCAAGGAGGAGTACGACCGCACGCGCGACAACAGCGAGGCCATCTCCCTGGGCCTGATCCGGACGGCGCGGGTTATAACCGCCGCCGCCGCCATCATGGTGATGGTCTTCGGCAGCTTCATCCTCGGGGAGAACCGCATCATCAAGGAGTTCGGCTTCGGCCTGGCGGTGGCGATACTGATAGATTCCACCATCGTGCGTATGCTGCTGGTGCCCTCGGCCATGCACATCATGGGCCGGCTCAACTGGTGGCTGCCTGGGTGGCTCAAGTGGATGCCCACCGTGCACATCGACGGCAACGAGGTAATCACGTCGGAGGCGGAGAACTAGTACGGATAGTGGCTGACACTACGCCGAAACTCATTCCGCCTTACATCAGGTACGGCGCCCTCTTGACCGGGCTTTCCGCCTCCCTCGGCTTCCGCACGCTGGTAGTGCTCGAACACCTGGAGCCGGCCTGGATGCGCCCGGTCTGGTACATGGCCGTCATCGGCAATTTCTTCTTCTTCTACTACCGCTTCCGCATCACCGGCCGGCGCAAGCGGACCATCCGCGAGAACGAGCTGGCGCGCAAGATCAGCGGCGGTGAACCCCTGGACGACGAGGACCGTGCGGCCCTGGCCTATCTGCTTAATTCCATCAGGAAGTCGCCGGAGAACATCAACTACATCATCATCTCCCTCTTCTCGCTGCTGGCCATCGCCGGCGACCTGGCGTTCACTTACCTGGGCTGAGCCCTGGGCGTGTTCCCCGGGCCCCCCGGACGGGCGGGGCCGTGAGGGGAACACCATACCAGAGGCCGAGAGAGGGGCGCCATACAGGCGGACACCATACTCATTTCTCTTTGTACGCCGGCTGATAGATGCGGATCCCGGCGCTCTTGTCCCGATCATCCTTGTTAGGGCCCAGGCCGGCGATAAGCTGATCGCCCGTGGCAAGGATCGACACCCTGCCGCCCGCTCCCGGCCCGCTGTCGCTGCCGCTCAGTTCCTGCGAATAAACCAGGTTGAAATCTTCATCGTAGACCTTGAGCATATTGCTGAAGCGCCCCCCGTCCCGTTTGTTGTAACACATGTAGAAGAGGCCGTCCCGGAACTGGAGGCCGCTGACATAGAACTCCGTATCGCCCGGGTCCGCGGACACGACCTTTGACTCACGGATGTTCCAGTCGGCGTCCAGCCTCACCACCACGATATCGGAGGGCGTGATGGCGGCGAAATCCTGCCTGGGTTCACCCACGGTGGTCGGCAGGGCAAGATAATAGCTGCCGTCCCGATACACGGCGGCGGCCTGCCTGGCGCCTCCTTTCACGACGCTGGAGAGATCGAGGTCGAAGGCCCTGATCAGGGAAAGGTCGCCCTTGTGGAACTCGTAGACCCTGTATATGGACTTCCCCTCCTCGGCCATGGTGTCCTTGTACCTGGTGATGGCGAAGACCGAGTCCGGGCCGACCAGGGGGATGGGGTCGTCGAACATCTCGTCACCGGCCTGCTGCGCCTCCAGCGAGCGCCCGGAGGAGATGAGCCCGGTGGAGGCTGTCTCCTTGAAGCCGTCGTCAGCCTTGTATTTCGAGCCACGTAGATAGGCGGCATCGGCCTTGCCGTCAACAGTCTCATAAAAGGCGTAAACGGCGTCGCCGTCCTGGGCCACCCGGATATCCGTGGGCGAGCCGTACTCTTCCGAACTCTCCACCAGCACCCTGCCGCCGACCTCCTGCCCCAGGTCCCGGCTGAGGACCCTGACGTTGTAGGTCTGCCCGTTCAGGGAGTGGTTGACGACGAAGACGCGGTCCTCCGTGGCGGCGAGCTCCGGCCGGATGCAGTCGCTGAGCGTGGTTTGCGCCAGAAGGTCGAGCCCCGAAAGCTCCCGGGCCGTGGCTCCGGGGGCGGTTGATCTTTCCCCGGTGACCCCGGCATCTCTTTCTTCCCCGGTATCCCCTGAGTCTCCACCGGCGCAGGAGACCGAGGCCGCCATCAGCAGGAGCGCCAGCAGCAGCAGAACCGGCAGCAGCGCCCTCGGGGCGGGCGCTGGAGATGGCGCTGGAG
>CAZCCR010000014.1:41888-44233 GCA_964497425.1 uncultured Gaiellales bacterium | reverse complement strand
CTGGTCGCTCCGGGCGCACCAGGCAGTCTGATCAGTCTGGACGAACCGGTCTTCATTTTTTCTCTCTCATTACTTTCAAACCTGTATCCGGGCCACCGGAGCGGGCGTACCTGTATAGTCTGGATAGCCTTTTCCGGCCGTTCCCGTGAATAATGTTTCCGGCCGCTCCCGGGAACAGTTTTTCCGCCCGCTTCCGGGAATTCTTTCCGGCCGTTCCCGGGATATTTTCCGCACATTCCCGTGAATAATGTTTCCGGCCGCTCCCGGGAACAGCTCCCCCCATCGCTTATCCGATAAACGTAGTCACCTGCTCCAGCGGCAGCCGCGGCGTGGGTCCCCTGCCGGGGCGGGCGGCGTAGCCTACCGGCACCATAGCCAGGGGTCGGCGCCCCTTGGGAGCCCTGACTATCCGCGCCACCCTGCCCTCGTCGAAGGCCCCCACCCAGCAGGCGGCCAGCCCCAGCGCCGTCGCCGCCAGCAGAAGGTTCTGGGTCGCCGCCGCCGTGTCCTGGATGCAGTAGAGCTTGCGCCCGCGTTTTCCGTATCTGGCCCCCGATGTGTCCGGGTCGGCGCAGACCACCACGACCACCGGCGCCTGAGCCACGTGCCCCTGGGAGAGTGCCGCCGCCGAGAGTTCCTCCCTCACCGCCCGGTCCCGGACCACGTAGAAATGCCAGGGCTGGAGGTTGCCCGCCGAGGGCGCCCGGATGGCGGCCTCAAGCAGGGTCCGTACCTGTTCCTCGCCGGGCTCGTCCCCACTGAACTTCCTGACGCAACGCCGTTGTTTTATGGCTGTAAGCGTGTCCATTGTTTCTCCCCCATTGTCCTGTCTGCCGCCCTGTTCATCGCTGCTCCTCCCGTGGCTCTTGTGTCCTTCCCTTACCTGTTGCCGCCGGGGAACGGACGCGGTTTCCCTATCATTGGTGAGTGGATGCGGGTCCCCTCGATCGTCCTCTTGATCGTCCCCATGATCATCCCCATGATCAGACCTTTGGCAACCGCGAGGCCGCTATGGCGCCGGCTCGTTTGCGGCGGCGGGCCGGCGGTAGGCGGCGACCTGGTCCGTATCCTCGAACCGCTCCATTCCCAAATCGGTCGTGACGTATTCATCTATGCGCGCCAGGTCCGCGTCGCTGAACTCCCTGTAGTGCTGCGCCTCGCCGTTCAGGCACATTTCCGGCCCCTGCTTGTGCACCACGATAAAGGCGATATCGTATCTGTCCAGCACCTGCATTATCTTGTCCGGATCAAGGTCGTCCCTGTCCGGTTCCCTGCCCCCGGGGTCAGACAGATAGGACAGCACCGGCTCCCCCACGTGTTTCAGCACCCGCTCCCTCGGCGCCCGCGAGACGTAACCCCCTACCAGTGGCCTCTGGTGGACAGGCTGGTATATCTGGGGATAACCCCGCTGCATGCCCACGACCCCGGCCGGCGTCGCCTCCCAGCCCAGGGGCAGCACCACCACCGAGCCCGGCAGGGGGCTGGCGGCTATCTCACTGTAGACCGGTGGCGCCGTCAGTCGCGTCAGCACCGGCACCGGCCTCACTTCCAGGATGAAGAGAAGGGCCACGATCGTTACGGCCAGAGGCGGCAGCCATCTTCTCCTGCTGAGGCCCCTGATGCGGGCCGCCATCGCCCGGACCCCGTATCCCGCCAGCACCGACAGCGACAGGGCGCTCATCACGACGAAGCGCACCGGCGTCCTGGGGGAACCCAGCAGCGGCACATGGCCTATCAGCGCCGCAAGCCCCGGTATCCTGGTCTCCTCTCCCAGCACCACCACCCACGGCCCCAGCGCCAGCAGGGCGAAGATCACGGCTGTCACGGCGAACAGCCGTATCTCTCCTCGCCGGCGATAGCTCCAGAAACCAGCCGCCGCCAGCACCAGCACCACCCATCCCAGGTATGAGGTCTCGGTGTTGAAGTCAAAAAGGCCGCCGAAGTATCTCGACTGCGCCCCGGGGATGAAGAAGGAAAGCAGGTCGGCGGAATAACGCACTGTTTCTTCCCCGCTGACAGTGACGTAGTCGCCCGCCAGCGAGAGTTCCTTGTGCGCCCTGATCAGCTGGTAGGAGAATGATGACAGGAAGACCGCTGCTGTCAGGGCCAGGCCCAGCAGCAGCCGTAGCCATGACCTCCAGGAGCCCCCTTCCCTCAGCGGCGGCAGGCTTGACAGCAGGAAGACGACCGAGAAGACGATCAGATAGATGGCATAGTGTTCGATATCGTATGCGACCAGCGCCAGCACCAGCCCGGCGAGGGCGAAGTTGAGCCATCCCCGCAGCCGCCTGGCGTCCAGCCCAGCCCGCCCTGGGGGCCCGCCTGCCCGCCTTAGGGACTCGCCT
>CAZCCR010000014.1:0-41788 GCA_964497425.1 uncultured Gaiellales bacterium | reverse complement strand
TTCCCGCCCCCTGATGAGCAGCATGATGTAGACCGGCATGAGGGCGGTGGTGAGCAGGTTCAGATGGGAGAGTTGCCCCAGCCTGTAGGGGGAGAAGGCGAAAAAGACGCCGGCCATCAGCGAGGGCAGCCGGGCGCCGCAGAGACTGTAGGTCAACCAGTAGGTGGTCAGCCCGCTGGCGACGAAGGTGGCCAGGATGAAGATGTTGAACGCCGTCGCCAGCGGCAACAGCTCCTGGAAGGGTATGCTCAACAGCCCCAGCACCCTGGGCATGCCGTTGAAGACCAGCGGCACCCCGTCCGGATAGAAGATATGTGTGGTCGAAAGCATGTTCTGTCCCTGGTCCCAGAGAGAGAACTTCATCCACCAGAGATCCCAAAGCTGCAGGGCGCCGTCATATGGGCTGCCCAGGTAGAAGCTGCTGAAGCGGGTGATGACCGGGTGGTAGAATGCGAGGGCTATTGCCAGACAGACGACGGTGGTCGCGGCGGCTCCGGAGAGGAGCCGACCGGTCGCGCCTTTCAATCCGCTTCGTCGGTTGCCGGCCTTGTGTTCTTCCATGGCGTTGCCCGCCTTGTGTTCTTCTATGGCATTGCCGGGCTGGTGTTCATTCGTGGCGTTGTCTCCCTATCGTTAGTCTGCGCCTTTGTCAACCTGGTACTCGTCTGCGTTGTTGCCAGCCTGTTTCCTGTCAGCGTCTTTGTCTCCCTGGTGTCCGTCCCCATCGTTGCCAACCTGGTGTCCGTCCCCATCGTTGCCAACCTGGTGCCCGTCCGTGCCGTTGTCGCCCCGGTGTTCGTCCATGGCCATGGGAAAGCGCCCGTCCTGAGTGGTTGACTCGATGGAAGCATTTGCCTTTTCGAATCATATTCCCCTGTCCTTGTTTGGTAAAGGGTACAGGGCGGATGATGGCTGGATGATGAGGATGGCCTCTTGATGGGCGTCTGGGCTTGTGGACAGGTGGTCGGTAGATGACGGGTGGTCGATGATAGAAAACAGACTCCTGACCCTTTCATGAATGGAGCCTCGTTTTTTCCGGGTGGTCGATGTACGGAAGAACAGGTACGGCATACTCCCGGCTCGCGCACCCTTTTTCGGAGCCTTATTCCTTCAGCTGCGGCATGAAGGCTACGGCGATCACCGCCAGGGCCACGAAGACCAGGGCGAAGAGGAAGACGTCCTGGAAGGCGCCGGCCAGCGCCGTCCTGAGCGCCTCCGGGTCGGCCCCCGCCAGCGAGTCCGCCGATGAGAGACCGCCGGACGGCATCTGCTCCGCCGGCACGCCCGCCGCCGCCAGGCCGGCCCGGAGGCGCCAGGCCAGCAGGCTGCCCATGACGGCGATGACGAACGACGCCCCGATGAAACGCATCATCTGGGGCAGGGAGGACGCCACCCCCCGCTTGTCTTCCGGCGCGTCGTGGATGGCCGCGGTGGTCACCGGCGCCATGGTCAGCGCCAGCCCGATTCCCAGCAGCGCCAGCGCCGCCAGCGGCGCCGCCAGGGGCGTATCGGCGCCCAGCGAGCGCGAGACCGCCAGAAAGCCCGCCGCGCCGATGCCTAGCCCCAGCAGAGCCGTGTTGCGCGCCCCCAGCACCGGGGTGAGCCGCCCGCCCTGGGGGGCGAAGATGAAGAACATGACGGCCAGCGGCGCGATGGCCCAGCCGAACTGCCAGGGGGAGAGCCCCTTGACCCACTGGAAGTAGAATGGCAGCAGGAAGAGGGAGCCGAACATGGCGCCAGAGGAGAAGAAGCCACTGACGTTGGCCGATACCAGCGAGCGGTAGCGGAAGAGGCCCAAGTCGATCATCGGCCGCTCCGCCCGCGTCTCCCAGGCCACGAAGGAAGCCAACAGCACCGCGAAAGCGGTGAAACATCCCAGAGTAGCGCCGCTGGTCCAGCCCCAGCCGCCGCCGCGGTTGAGCGCCAGCAGCCCCGAGAAGAGCCCCGCCGCCAGCATCAGCGCCCCGGCGATGTCGAAGCCCCTTCCCTCCTGGGCCGGGGGCGTCTCCTCCAGCACCAGCAGCGCCGCCGGCACTATCAGCGCCGCCAGCGGCAGGCTGAAGAGGAAGATGCTGCGCCAGCCCAGGGCCGCCACCAGCAGCCCCCCCAGCAGCAGTCCCAGCGTCGGCGCGATGCCGTTGATGCCGCCCATGATGCCCAGACCCCGCGGCCGCTCCCGCTCCGGAAAGACGGAGAAGACGAATGCCAGGGACATGGGGGAGATGGCGCTGGTGCCGATGGCCTGCAGCCCCCGGCCGGCGATGAGGCTGAGCGGGTTCCAGGCCAGGGCGCAGAAAAGCGAGTTCACAGCGAAGACCGTGACGCCGGCGATGAACAGGCGGCGGTGGCCGTAGATGTCGCCGGCGCGCCCCGAGACCGGCATCAGGGTCGCCTGGGTGATGGTGAAGATTATCAGCACCCAGGTGATGGTGTTCACCGGCGCCATGAAATCCTCGGCGATGGTGGGCAGGGCGATGTTGACGATGGAAGAGTTGAGGATGGACATCATCATGCCGCCGGCCACGGTGACCAGTACGAACCAGCGGTAACGGGGACTCTGGCGGATACGCTCCCGCAGGTTGCGCATACCCCCCCGCCCGCCGGTCATGGCGTATCCCCTTTCAATCCGGGAACCTCGCAAGGGAGGTGAGCGATGCAGCCTGGTTCGCCAGCGGGCCGGCCGAATACCATTCAGCGTCATTGACATCAACGAGTATGGAGGTTGCCGCCCCGGTCCCGTCTCCTCCCGACATGGCGGTGAGCGCCATACCCCGTCTCTCCATTGGGCCGGTCCTTTCCTTATAAGCGTCATCGACATCAACGGGTATTGAGGTTGCCGCCCCGCTCCCGACTCCCCATCGGGCGCCGCCGGCCACGCTCACGCCCGCCGCCCTCCCGCTCACACCTGCCTCCCGAAGGCGGCGACGGCTATGGTTATCATCACCCCGGAGATGAGGATCACGGCCAGGACATCCGTATAGATGCTGAAACGGGAGGCCAGGTCCGTCACCATGATGGCGCGCATGGCGTCCACGCCGTATGTCAGCGGGTCGGCCCTCGCCAGCGTATCCATCCACCGCGGCGCCTGGGACAGCTGGAACATGGCGCCGGAGAGGAAGAACATGGGCATCATGATGAAGTTCATGATCATCTGGAAACCCTGCATGCTCTTGAGCCTGGTGGCGAAGACTATGCCCAGTCCGGTCATGGAGAAGGAGACAAGGAACATCAGCGGCATCAGCCGCACCAGCATCCAGAGGGTGAAATCGATTCCGACGAAGGGCGCCAGCAGCAGGATCACCGCCCCCTGGAACGAGGCGATGGTGGCGCCGCTGAGGATCTTGCCCAGAGCGATGCTCCAGCTGGAGACCGGCGCCACCAGCATCTCCTTCAGAAAGCCGAACTCCCGGTCCCAGACGATGGAGACGGCGGAAAAGACCCCGGCGAAGAGCACGGTCATCCCCAGGATGCCGGGGAAGATGAAGGTCTTGTAATCCAGCCCCTCGGCGGCGCCGCCGAACCTGAGCGATGAGCCCAGACCCACGCCCAGGATGAAGATGAAGATGATCGGGCTGGCCAGGGAGCCGATGATGCGGCTGCGGTCGCGGAAGTAGCGCTTCATGTCCCTCAGCCAGATGATGTACGTGGCGCGGAAGCGTTTCAATGTCCCACCATCCTCCGGCGCCGGCGTATCCGCGTCTTCATCCGCTCCTTCTTGTCCACGGACTCATCGCGTATCTGGCGTCCAGTCAACCTGAGGAAGACGTCGTCCAGGGTCGGCTCCCGCACCGTCACCGAGAGAATCTCGCTGTCCAGCTCCCGGAACAGGCGCGGCAGGAAGGTGCGGCCGCTGGGAACCTCCAGATGCAGGCGGTCTCCCGCCGGACCGCTGCTCCCTTCCGGCGCCGCCGCCACCGTCGCCTTCAGGCCGAACTTCTCCTCAAGCTCAAGGATGAGCGCCTCCGTATCGGCCGTGCGCAGGGTGATGATGTCACCGCCCACCTCGTGCTTGAGCGCCCCCGGGGTGTCCAGGGCCACGATGCGGCCCCGGTCGATGATGGCGATGCGGTCGCAGTTCTCCGCCTCGTCCATGTAATGGGTGGTCAAAAAGACGGTGATGTCGTACTGTCGCCTGAGCTCACGCACGTGCTCCCAGATGGCGCTGCGGGTCTGGGGGTCCAGGCCCAGGGTCGGCTCGTCCAGGAAGAGCACCTTCGGGTAATGCATCAGGCCCCGGGCTATCTCCAGCCGCCGCCGCATGCCGCCGGAGAAGGTCTCCACCCGGTCATCGGCCCGCGCCGTCAGCTCCACCATCTCCAGCACCCTCTCCGCCCGCTGCGCCCGCTCCGCCTTGGGCACGTTGTAGAGCATGGCATGGAACTGCAGGTTCTCCCGGGCGGTGAGCTGCTCGTCCAGGGTGGGGTCCTGGAAGACCAGGCCGATGGACTGGCGCACGTCGTCCTGGCGGCTGGTCACATCGAAGCCGTTGAGGGTGGCGCGGCCGGCAGTGGGCTTGAGCAGGGTGCACAGCATGTTGATGGTGGTGGTCTTGCCGGCGCCGTTGGGCCCGAGAAAACCGAATATCTCCTGGCGCCGCACCTCGAAGCTGACGTTGTCGACGGCCACCAGGTCGCCGAACCTGCGCGAGAGGCCTTCCACCCGGATGACCGGCTCCCGGTCTCCCTTCCGGTCGCTGAGCCCGCCGGCGGGTGTTCCCCGCGCCGCGGCTTCCTCTGCGCCGTCCCCGCTCACGCTTTCTCCTCCCGCGCTATCTCCTCGATGCGGGAGAGCTTGGCCATGGCGCGGGATACATACTCGGTCACCTGCTCCGCCTTCATCACCGAGAGGGAACGCTTGCCGTGCAGGTTGGAGAATATCATCAGCTTGTCGCCGGGCCTGATGTCCAGCTGCTGCCGGGCACCGGCGGGGATGACTATCTGCCCCCGCTCGCCGACGGTGGCCGACCCGAAGAACTCGGGGCCGCTGTCGTCCTTCCCTTTCCTGCTGTCCCTGTCCGCCGCCATGGGTATGGTCTCTCCTTCTGTATGATTAATCATACTAATAGTTATTATCGTGTTTTTCAAGCACAGAGCAACGCCCCCTCCGGCCGCGATAACCGCTCCCGGGGAGGGGCGGGGAGGGGCGCCGCACCGGCAGATGAGCGCCGGCGCCGGGCCTGCCGCCGGCAGTAGCCGCCGCCCGCCATGCAGAAAAACTGTCGGATAAAAAGCCTGCATATGGAGGGGTTTAAAAAGGATTGCCACAGGAAAACATAGTATTGGAGAGACGTTCATGAGTAAAAGGAAAGGGGGTGAGATAGATGGCAATCGTACGCTGGACACCATTCAGGGAGTTGCGTGACATGCCGTATGAGATGAGCCGGCTGCTGCGTCGGCCGTTCGCCTCGTTCTTCGAGGAGCCGCTGGCCATGGACACGGTGCCGCCGGTGGATGTCTTCGCCAGGGGCGAGGATATGGTGATCCATATGGAGCTTCCGGGCGTCAAGGCCGACGACCTGGACATCTCGCTCTGCGAGCACACGCTCTGCCTCTCCGGCGAGAGACGCGAGGAGAGCGAGGTGAGCGAGGGCGATTATTACCGCCGCGAGCGCTCCTTCGGACGCTTCGAGCGGAGCCTGCCCGTGCCGGAGCGGATCACCGAGAAGGACATAGAGGCCACTTACGAGGACGGCGTCCTGGAGGTAACGGTCAAGGGTGCCGCCGAGACCGCCCCGGTAAAACACATCGAGGTCAAGACCGGCGAGGCCGAGGGCGGAAAGAAGGTGGAGCCCCGCAAGGGATAGCGGTCATTCATCCACGGGCGAAGGCGGCGCCTAACGACCCGCCCTCGCCCGGACGGCCTAACGGGGTATCAGCGAGGTATCAGGGGCTCGTCGCTGGAAGAGAGCAGCATGAAGACCTCGCTCAGATGCTCAAGGGTGACCATGCCCAGCAGCCTGCCGTCCTCCACCACCGGCACAGCCTTGATGCGCGTCTGGTTCATCTTCTCGTAAACCTCCGAGAACACGGCGCCGGCGGCCACCACCGGGAAGGAGCGCTCCATGGCGGCAGCCACGGATCCGTCTGGGCCTTCACTTCCCAGACCCTTCAGCAGCCCCGCCCGAGTCAAGACACCCACCAGCTTCCCGTTCTCGACCACGGGGAAATCCTCCTGGTAGGAGTGCAGGGCGAAGGATACCACGTCCCCCAGGCTCTGCTGCGGTGACAGCACCTTCACCTGCCCGGTGATGGCGTCTGACACCTTCAGCCGAGAGAGAACCGTCTTCATCTCCGCCTGGGACCCCTCCTGCTCCGCCCCCATGTAGATGAAGATAGCGACCAGGATCCAGATCCAGGCGCCCAGCAATATCCCCGCGATACCCAGGATGAAAGCGAAGGCCTGGCCCGCCAGCACCGCCATGCGCGTAGCCCTGACGTAGGACATGCGCTGCGCCAGGATGCTCCTCAGCACCCGGCCGCCGTCCAGGGGGAAGGCGGGCAACAGGTTGAACAGCGCCAGCATCACGTTGACTATCAGAAGATAGGTGACGGCTCCCTGCAGGCTGATATCGTAGACCAGGTCCACCGCCGCCACGCCCCGCCTGACCGGTATGAACGCCAGGACCAGGGCCAGAAAGGCAGCGATCACCAGGTTGCTGGCCGGTCCCACCAGGGAGACCCACATCTCCTTTCGAGGGTCTGAGGGCATCTTCTTCAGCAGGGAGAGGCCGCCGATGGGCAGCAGGGTGATGCTGACAACTTCCGCGCCATAATGCTGCGCCATGCGCGAGTGGCTCAGTTCGTGGATGACCACGCAGGCGAAGAGCAGCAGGATGAGAAAGGCGCCGTAAAGGGCGCCGGCGGCCCTGCCCGAGTTCACCCAAAAAAAGTACGCCGCCCATCCGACGATGAGGAAGAAGGTGATGTGGATCCGCAGGTCGATATGGAAGATGCGGCCGATTTTGAAGGACCACTTCATACTGGAGTGATACCCGGCGGCGGACGCAGCTGAAACCGGGGAGGGTGAAGAGTCCTCTACTTGCAGCCAAGTCTCCGCGCCGGGGGAAGCCGGGGTACATCGACTCCGTGGGCCATCAGGATCTCCAGCCAAGTCTCCGCGCCCGGGGGAAACCGGGATTGTCCGGTCCGGACGGCCCCGCTCTGCCCGATGGTGTCAAAAGCTTTTTCGGCAGTTGCCCCGCCCAAAAAAGCAGACCCCCCTCAGGAAGGCCTCATCCCTCGAGATCGCCTCCGCTCAACTGGCCGAGCAGGCTGTGGGCCGCCCGGGCACGGTGACTGATACGGTTCTTCTCTTCGGCAGAAAGCTCCGCCACCGTTAGCGAAAAATCATCGGGGATGAAGATGGGGTCGTAGCCGAATCCGCTCTCTCCCCGCGGCTCGGGGGCGATGGTCCCGGGGAAGACCCCCTCGGCGACATATTCCCGGCCGCCGGGTGATATGCAGACGATGACGCAGACGAAGCGGGCTGCTCTGTTCTCGCATCCTTCCAGCTCCGCCAGCATCTTCTCCACGTTGTCGGCATCCGTGGCCTTCTCGCCGGCGTAGCGGGAGGAATAGATGCCCGGGCGCCGGCCCAGCGCCTCCACCTCGATGCCGGAGTCGTCGGCCATCACCCATGGGGGCTCGCCCGGCGGCTCGCCCCCGGCCCGGCGCTTCAGCTCAGCGTGTACCGCCCGCGCCTTGATGGCGGCGTTCTCCTGGAATGTCGCGCCCGTCTCCGGCGGCAGCTGGATGCCGGGGGGCATGGGCTCCACATGGATGCCTTCCAGCAGCTCCTCGAACTCACGTGCCTTGTTGGCGTTGCCGCTGGCCAGAACGATCCTTGAGGGACGTTCGGGGACGTTACTTAACAAACTTTTTTCCACCCCTCAATTTGCAGCCATTTTTTAAGTTTGTTAAGCAACGTCCCCGTCATCCGGCGGTGACTCGCAGCTGCTCGCTCAATATCTTCTCGATGCCGGCGGCGGCCATATCTATCATCCTGTCCATCACCTCTCGGGAGAAGGGCTCCCGCTCCGCGGTCGCCTGCACCTCCACCAGGTTGCCCGAGCCGGTCATCACCACGTTCATGTCCACCTCGGCGGAGCTGTCTTCGGCGAAATCCAGGTCAAGGACCGGTTCACCTTCGACGATGCCGACGCTGACGGCGGCCAGGGAGTCGTCGATGGGAAGCTCCTGGATGTAATCCTGGTCCACCAGGCCCGCCAGGGCGCGGTACAGCGCCACGAAGGCGCCGGTGACACAGGCGCAGCGGGTGCCGCCGTCGGCCTGTATCACATCACAGTCCATCCATACCGTGCGGTCCCCCAGCGCCCGCAGGTCCACCACGCTGCGCAGGCTGCGGCCCACAAGCCGCTGTATCTCCACCGTCCGGCCGCCCTGCTTGCCCTTGACCGCCTCGCGTACGGTGCGGTCGGGGGTGGCCGAAGGCAGCATGCTGTACTCGGCCGTGACCCAGCCGTAGCCCTGCCCCCTGAGCCAGCGGGGCACACCGTCCTGGATGGTGGCAGCGCAGATGACCTTGGTCTTGCCCGCCTCTATCAACACCGAACCGTCGGACCATTCGATGAAGTCCGGCGTCAGCCTCAGGGGCCTCAGTTCATCGGCGGCGCGGCCGTCAGGACGCTGGAAGGAAGCCATCAGGAGCGCCTTTCCGGTATGCCCAGCACCGCCGGGTTGCGCTTGAGCAGGGCGAAGAAGGGGGCGCCCAGCACCAGCATCACGCCGGCCTCACCCAGGCCGACCCACAGGACCGAGGGCCAGTAGGGCAGGCCGCCGGCCACGCTCAGCACCACGCCCACCCCGAAAGCGTTGATGACCACCGGCGCCGCCAGCCCTTCCCAGCGAGGGCCGATGCGGTACATCACGGCGGCGGCGGCCAGGGTAAGCCCCGCTCCCATGGTCAGATCGAGGACACCGAAGGGGCTGCCGATGCCGTTGGCGATGAGACAGCCGACCCAGAGCCCGGGAACGGCGGCGATATCGAAAAAGGCCAGGGGCATCAGCATCTCCGAGATGCGGAACTGCACCTGGTAGAAGCTGATGGCCTGCATGCCGGGGCTGACGGTGAGCACTACGTACATGGCGGCGATAATGGCGCCGCGGGTTACCATTCTGATGTTCATGCCGGTACGATCCTTTCCAGTTCAGACAGTTTTACCCTTCTCACATCATCCAGCGGCATCTGCAGGAAGCGGGCGCCGACGCCGGTGAAGGTGTCCACGTCCCCGGTGCAATAAAACGATATCTCTCCCCGCCGCTCCGGGTCGTTGCCGATGCCCTTGCGCGCAAGCACCTCGCCCACCTCGCGCGCTATCTCCTCCGCCGAGTTCACCAGGGCAACCCCCTTGCCCAGGGCCCTCTGTATCATCGGCGCCGCCAGCGGGTAATGGGTCGAGCCCAGGATGACCGTGTCCACACCGGCCTCGCGCAGGGGAGAGGTGTATGACTCGACGGCGTCGACCACCTCCCGCGAGAAGACGTCGCCGTTCTGGATCATGGAGGCCAGGTCGGGGCATGCCTGGGGGACCACCTCGATGCCGGCGTCCAGTCCATGGACCGCCCGGGTGTAGCTGCCGCTCTCGATGGTTGCTGCGGTAGCCATGACGCCCAGGCGCCGGCTGCGCGTTGTCTGCACCGCCGCTTCGGCGCCTGGATGCACGGCGCCGATGATGGATGCCTCCATGTGCTCCTGCAGCCAGGGCAGCGCCGCTGCGGTAGCCGAGTTGCAGGCCACCACCAGCAGCTTGACGTCCCGCTCCACCAGGTGCGAAGCGATCTGGTAGGCGAAGGCTCTCAGCTCTTCCAGGGGTCGGGGGCCGTAGGGGAAGCGCCCCGTGTCCCCCAGGTAGATGAAATCCTCGTGGGGGTGGGCCAGCAGGCACTCGTGCAGGACCGTCAGCCCGCCGATGCCCGAGTCGAACATGCCGATGGGCCGGCTATCCACGCCGCCGCCCCCGCCTGCGCTTCCTGGGTTTGCGCGGTGGTTCGATCTCGTCCAGGGCCGCCTCGACCTGGTGGCCTTCGCCCAGGTCCACCAGCACCCTCTCCTTGGGCACGAGGAAGTCCACCACCGTGCCCTCGCCCCGCGGCGTGCTGACCCGCGTCCCCTTGGCCGGAGCCTTCTCCTTGAACTCGACGTAGGCGTCGTTCTCGTACTTGAGACAGCACATCAGGCGGCCGCACAGTCCGGATATCTTCATCGGGTTCAGCGGCAGCTGCTGCTGCTTGGCCATCTTGATGGACACGGGCTGCTGGTCGCCGGCGAAGGCGGTGCAGCATATCTTGCGGCCGCAGGGCCCGTGGCCGCCGATCAGCCTCGCCTCGTCACGCACGCCTATCTGGCGGAACTCGATCCTGGTGTGGAACCGGCGGGCCAGCTCCTCCACCAGCTTGCGGAAGTCCACCCGCTCCTCTGCGAAAAAGGAGATGACTATCTTGTTGCCGTCGAACACCACTTCCGTGCTGATGACCCGCATGTCCAGCCCGTACTCCGCCACCTTCTCTTCGCAGACACGGGCGGCCCGCGCCGCCAGTTTCTCATTACGGGAGGCGGTCTCCAGGTCGCTGGAGGATGCCTTGCGTATCACCTTCTCCAGCGGCTTCCTCACCGCTTTTCCGGGCACCTCGTGGTTGGCCACCACCACCCGGCCCAGCTCGACGCCGCGTTTCGTCCTGACTATGACCTTGTCCCCGACATGCAGCTCCAGACCGTCGGGGTCGAAGGAATACAGCTTGCCGCCGTCGCGGAAGATTATCTCCGCCAGTTCGGGCAACTCAAAGAACCTCCTGCAATCGATGGAACAGAGCCAGCAACGCCAGCTCCAAATCGATATTATAGCCTAGTTGGCGGCGGGCGGCGGCCACGGCCTCCGCGGCCCGGCGGTATTCCGCCACCCGCGACTCCAGCGCCTCCTGCTCCAGCTCCAGGGCGTAATCCATGTTTATCACCGCTTCCCGGGCGCCGGCGGCGCATGCCGTCATGTCACGGAACCATGATTGCAGCGTGCCGAGGAAGCGGTCCAGCTCCCGTTTCCTTGCCGCCGTGGCCCGGCGGTGCGCGTCCCGCCGCTTGCGGCCGGAAGATGCGCCGCCGAAGCCTTCGGGGACCTCGTCTGCCGCCGCCGCTTCCGCCTCCTCCGCCTTCCCGGCCATATCCATCACCTCCGCCGCCAGCAGGTGGGGCCCGCTCCCGCCCCGGGTCAGGTCCTGGGCTATCTCCATGTACCGCTTGCGCCTGAGCCTCAGCTCCGCGTCGCGGCAGAAGCTCTCGGCCAGCGCCAGGTTGCCGCCGCTGATGGCGGCGTAGGTGCGGGCCATGGTGGCCGACTCATCATACTCCCCCACCAGGTGTTCCTCGATGACCGCCGGCGGTACGGGGCCGAAGCGGACCTCCTGACAGCGTGAGACGATGGTGGGCAGAACCAGGTCGGCGCGCCGGGCCATGATGATGAAGCTGACGAACTCCGGCGGCTCCTCCAGGGTCTTGAGAAAGGCGTTGGCGCTCTCGGCTCCCAGGGCGGCTGCGTCGGTGACGATGATGACACGGGCGCGCCCCTCGCCGGGGAAGAGGTTGATGGAACGGTTCAGCTCCCTGATCTGGTCCACGGTGATGAAGGCGCCTGCGGGCGACACTGTCTCTATGTCCGGATGGGTCCCGCGCCGGGCCTTGACGCACGAGTCGCACCGGCCGCAGCCGCCCTCTGCGCAGCAGAGGGCGGCTGCCAGCTCCCTCGCTGCTTCCATCTTGCCCGTGCCGTCCGGGCCGGTGAACAGATAGGCGTGGCTGGTGGCCTGGTTGGCCACCGCCGCCGCCAGCATCTTCGCCACCCGCTCCTGGCCTATCAGCTGTGTGAATCCTGTCTGGCTCCCTGCCAAGGCTCCTCCTGCCCCGGGCGCGGTCCCGGCGGGAAGCCCGGGACGGTTCAGAGCTTCCAGCCGAAGCGGCTCTCGCAGTGCGACTTTATCAGGCCGAACACCTCGTCGATGCCACGCCCGCCGTCGATGCCCACCAGGCGGTCGGGGAACATCTCCTCAAGCTTATGATACCCGTCCTCGACCCTGTTGTGGAAATCCAGGGGCTCGCTCTCGATGCGGTCCCGGCCGTCGCCTCGGCGGGAGAGGCGCCGGCGCGACGAGTCCACATCCAGGTGCAGCACCAGGGTCAGGTCCGGCCAGAGACCGCCGGTGGCCCAGAGGTTCAGGTCCCTCACCCTCTCCAGGCCCAGCCCCCTGGCAAGCCCCTGGTAGGCCAGGGAGGAATCGATGTAGCGGTCGGAGAGCACCGTCCTGCCCTCCGCCAGCGCCGGCCGGATCACCTCCGCTACCAGCTGGGCCCTGGCGGCTGCGTATAGCAGGGCCTCGGTCCAGGCATCCATGCCGTCGTGTTCGAGCCCCAGCAGCATCTCGCGCACCCTGTCGCCAAGCGCCGTCCCACCCGGCTCCCTGACGTTGACGAATGGGATGGAGGCCCGCTTGAGGGCGTGGCAGAGCTTCTCAATCTGAGTGGACTTGCCGCTCTGGTCGATTCCCTCGAAAGTGATGAATGGCATAAGCGGTCAGGAAGCCTTGCGCTTGCTTTCCTTCTTCTTATTATATTCCTCTTTCGTGGGACATTGGGGGTCGAGGCAGAGCTTCCATGGCCGCCGACGCGGCGTCATCACCTTCACCATGGGCGTGTTGCAGTGCCGGCAGAGCTTGCCCATGGACATGACGTTCCCGCGCTGGGGCAGGGGATAGGTGGTGGCGCAGTCAGGATAACCCTCGCAGCCGACGAAGCGCTTCTTGGTCTTCTTGGAGCGGATGATCCTCAGCTGTTTACCGCAATTGGGGCAGGGACCCATCATCTTGTCTTCCTGGATGCCCTTGACGATGACATCGGCCAGCGCCTCCCGGTTCTCCTCCAGCGAGCTGTAGGCGGAATGGAGCAGCTCGCGGGAGCGGTCCACCACCTGGTCCTTGGTCATCTCGCCCTCGGCGATCGCGCTCATCTCCTTCTCCAGCTCCGCCGTCATGTCCGGCTTGGAAACGTGGGAGGCGTAATCCTCCAGCGCCCGGATCATGGCGATACCCGTCTCCGTCGGCTCGATGGGCGTGTTGCGGATATAGCCGCGGTCGTAGAGGTTCTGGATGATGCTGTGGCGTGTCGCCTTGGTTCCCAGCCCGTTCTGCTCCATCAACTCGATCAGCTTGCCCTGGCCATAGCGGCCGGGAGGCTGGGTCTCCTTGTCTTCCCTGTAGACCTTGCGCACCTGGACCGTCTCCCCTTCCTCCAGGCGCGGCACCTCCGCGTCCTTGCTGCGGGAGTAGGGATACCAGGCCATCCAGCCTTCCTCCACGATCCGGGAACCGGTCACCACGAAAGGCTCGTCGCCGATGGACAGCTCCAGCCGGTTGCTCTCGGAGACGGCCTCGTCGCCGAGGGTGGCCAGGAAACGGCGCGCCACCAGGAACCAGATCTTCCAGTGGGCGTCGTCCCTCAGGCCGCCGGGACCCGGAACGCCCACGGGATGGATGGGCGGATGGTCGGTGGTCTCTTTCTTGCCCCTCGTGGGCGTCAGCTGGTTGCGGCCCAGCAGCTGCTCCGCCGCCGGCGCCAGCTCGCTGCTCTTCTTCAGCTCGCCCAGGATCTCCACCAGGTTGAGGGAGCGGGGATATACCGTGTTATCCGTACGCGGATAACTGATGAAGCCGTCCAGGTAAAGGTCTTCGGCTATGCGAATTGCCCTGGCGGCGGTGAACCCCAGCGCCGTGGCGGCCTTGGTATAGGCGGTGGTGTTGAAGGGAGCGGGGGGCTTCAGCTTCCTCTGCGTCGACTTTACCCCGGTGACCATCCCCGTCTCCGCCGCTCCGGCCCGGGAGAGGACCCTGTCCGCTTCCTCCCTGACCTTGAAGCGTTCCTTCTTGTGGCGGGCGGTGAATTCTCCCTGGGACGAGCCCAAATCACTGAAAATCTGCCAGTAGGGCTCGGGCTTGAAGGCGCGCCGTTCAAGTTCACGGTCGACTATCAGGCCCAGGGTGGGACTCTGCACCCGGCCGACGGAAAGGAACTGGTTGCCCAGCCTGGATGTGGCCAGGGACATGAAACGGGTGAGGGTAGCGCCCCAGATCAGGTCTATGTCCTGCCTGGCCTCGCCCGCCATGGCCAGGGGGAGGGAAAGCTCGCTCATCTCCGAGAAGGCCCGCCTGACCTCTTCCGCCGTCAGGGCGGAGAATCGGGCGCGCCGGATCCCCTCCGCCAGCGCCTTGTTGGCCTCTACCGCCTGCCTCATCGCCTCCAGGCCGATGAGTTCTCCTTCCCGGTCATAGTCGGTGGCGATGATGAGACGGTCCGCTTCCTTCGCCTTCTTCTTCAGCGCCCGCACCACCGCCTTGGCCGACGGGGCCTTGATCAGCTCGGCGTCGATCAGCTCCCTGGGCTCCACCTTGCGCCAGTCGGAGTATTCCTCCGGGTATTCCAGCTGCAGGATGTGGCCCTTCAGCCCGATGCAGGCATGCTCCTCGTCGCCATCCAGCCCGTTGGCGAAGGTGTAGATGGGAATCTTGTAGTAAGTGTCCTTCTTTACCTTGCTGCCGCCCAGGATAGAGGCGATCTTGCGGGCGGCCATGTCCTTTTCTGTGACTATCAGCTTCAAGGTTGTCCTTTGTCACGCTCCGTTCGATCGTCCCCTGTATCGTCCCCGGAGCCTCAATGTTTAGTGTTTTTCAGGGGGCCGAGCGATTCTGGGTGCAGCATGATAGAAGAAATCCGGGGATAATGCAAAGAAAGCCCGGTGGCGGGGAGGTCTAGGGGGCCGGCGTCTGGGGCACCTGGATGCCCTCCGTGCCCGGGATGGTGGTCTCGGTGCCGCTGGTCGGCGGCAGCGCCTCAAGCTTCTCTATCTCCCGGCGGATGAGGTCGGCGTTGCTGCTGTCCGGCGCCAGCTCCAGGTACTTGTTCCAGGAGAGTATGGCCGCCTGGTTCTGCCCCGCCTGCCGCTGGGCCAGGCCCAGCATGTAGAAGCCGTCCGGGTTGTCGGGGGCGATGGTGGTGGCCTCGGTCATCACCGCCACGGCCGAATCGGCGTCGGCCAGGTCGTTAAGGTAGATGTTGGCGATGCGGATGCGGACGTTCACGTCGTTGGGCTTGAGTTCCAGGTAGCTGTTGAACCAGTCGATGGCGTCCTGGTAGCGGGCGATGTCGTCGGCGCTGTAGAGGTTGGCCAGCTGCAGCATGGACGCGTCGTCCTGCGGGTTCTCCTCGATCAGCTGCTTGTAATAAGCCTCCCGGTCCTCGAAGGAGCTGGAGCTGTTGATGGAGCCCGAGCCGCTGCAACCGCTGAAGACCGAGCCCATGGAACTGGAACCCACGCCCAGCAGGACGAAGCTGAGCAGGAAGACGACCGCCAGGATTATGGCGCTCCAGCGGGTCAGTTTATTGATCTTTTTTCTGTCGAGCATCATGGCGTCGAGGGGGGTCTGTTAAAACCCGGAACATTATAGCGGAAAAAGCCGGGTGGTTGTATCTGCCCGGCTCAGTCCGCCGGCTGCAACAGGTCCGTCAGCGCCGCCAGACCCGCGGCCGTATCCCCGCCGAGGTGGACGCGGATGACCCGTCTGCCGTGACCGCGGAGAGCCTCCAGGTCCCCGCGCGCCTGGGCGGCCTTGAAGGTGCTGAAGCCGTAGGGAGAGCCGGGGATATCCGCTTCCTGCCGGTCGTCCGCGGTCAGCTCGATGAAGATGCCCGAGCCGGGGCCTCCCTTGTGCAGCTGGCCGGTGGAGTGCAGGTAGCGGGGCCCGTAGCCTACCGTCGTGGCCAGCCTGTACCGCCGCCGCAGGGCCAGCCTGAGCTGCTCCAGCGCCCGGTCGGTCTGTCCGTTCTCCGTCAGGTAGGCGAGGATGGCGATGTAGTCACCGGGACGGGCCTGCCCCAGGAAGCCGGACAACAGGCCGGCAGCCGTGGGCTCAGCCGAGTCCGAGTAGAAGCTGAGGGGCGGCTCCGTCAGTGAAGGCTCCTCCGCCGGCAACCGCCCCCGTGAGCGCACCTCGTCCAGCAGGCGGTTTGTGTTGTCCTTGCTCTCCTGCACGTTGGGCTGGTCGAAGGCGTTGATGCCGAGGATGGAGCCGGCGGTGGCCGTGGCCACTTCCCAGCGGTAGAATTCCCGGCCCAGATCCAGCGGACCATCCATCCCGATGGTGACAAGGGGGTGGCCGGCCTCACTGAGGGCGGCCAGCCGCTCCGGCTCCTCGCCGCTGCCGCCGTCCTCCCGGCGGACGTGGATGAAAAGCCGGTCGTCTCCGTAATCAGCAGGGGAGCCCAGCGGCTCCGCCGCCACGGGGATGAGCCCCTTTCCCAGCTTCCCCGTGCTCTCCGCCATCAGCTGCTCCAGCCAAGCGCCCAGGGTGACTATCTCCGGCGGCACCAGCAGCGTCACCTTGTCGCGGCCCCGCAGGGCCAGCTCGCCCATCACCGCGCCCAGCACCACGCCGGGATTCCGGGAGGCCGGGGCGCGGCAGGCGCCGGCCATCTCCGCCGCCCGCGCCAGGAGCTTTTCCAGTCCGATCCCCATCAGCGCCGCCGGCACCAGTCCGAAGTAGGAGAGGGCGGAGAAGCGGCCGCCGATATCGGCGAAGTTGAGGAAGACCCGCCGGTAGCCCCGCTCCCGCGCCGTAGCCTCCATGGCGGAACCCGGGTCGGTGACCACGGCCATGTTGCCGCCGGCGGCGTCTCCCATCTCCTGGCGCAGGCGGCCGTAGAAGTATTCACCGAAGGCGACCGGTTCGGCGGTGGTGCCCGACTTGCTGGCGACGATGAAGAGCGTCTCCTCGAGGGGGCCGCCGCTCTCCACCGCCAGCACCGTGTCCGGGTCGGTGGTGTCCAGCACGCTGAGGGGGATGCCCCCGGGCGCCGTTTCGAAGCTGCGCTGGAACACCAGGGGGCAGAGGCTGCTGCCGCCCATGCCCATGTAGACGACCCTGCTGAAGCCCGCTTCCCCGGCCTCGGCGGCGAAGGCCTCCAGCCCTTCCCGGGCCGCCGTCATCTTCTCCACCACGTCCAGCCAGCCCAGGGAGTTGCCCACCACCGCCTGGCCCTCGGGGTCATCTGTCCACAGCGACGGGTCCCGTCGCCAGAGGCGGGTGACGAAATCCTGCTCCTGGAGAGAGGCCAGCCGTACGCGCACCGCCTCCTCGTACTCACCCAGCAATAGTCCGGACGTAGCCGTTTCAGCCATCATCGCTCCCTTCCAGCCGGTTTATCTTGCCCAGGCGGCGGCGATGACGCTCGGCGCCGCTGAAGCGGGCGGCGAGGAAGGCCCGGGCCAGCTCCAGGGCCAGGGCGGAGCCTATCACCCGCCCTCCCAGGCAGATCATGTTCATGTCATCGTCTTCCACGCCCTGCCGCGCCGAGAAGATATCATTTATCAGGGCGCTCCTCACCCCCGCCACCTTGTTGGCGGCCACGCACGCGCCCACGCCGCTGCCGCAGATGGCGATGCCCCGCTCCACCTCGCCGGCAGCCACCGCCCGGGCCAGGGGCAGGACGTAATCGGGGTAGTCGTCTCCGGGGTCGAGGGCGCCGGCGCCGAAGTCGCGCAACTCGTGGCCGGCGCCGGAGAGCGCCTCTTTCAGCTGTTCCTTCAGTTGGTAGCCGCCATGGTCGGCGGCCATGCCTACACGCACCCGCAATCTCCTTTCGCCCGCGCCGGCGCCGCCGGCTGCTATCGGACGAACTGCCGCGCCAGCGTCGGCAGTCCCTCGGCCAGGGTGGGATGGATATGCACCGACTGCTCCAGCAGCTGCCAGGTGGAGCCGGCCTCCATGTGCGCCAGCAGGACATGCACCAGCTCGCCGGCGGCCGGACCCACCAGGGTTGCGCCCAGTATCCTGTCCGTGTCCTCGTCGATGACCATGCGGTAGAAGCCGCGGGTCGTATCCGAGAGATAGGCCAGGGCGACCCATTCCAGGGGTATGGTTTCAGCCCGGGCCCGGTATCCCTGCTTTTTTGCCTCTTCCAGGGTCAGCCCCACCCGGCCCACCTGCGGTTCGGAAAAGAAGGCGTAACCATGGACGCGGTCTCCCTGGCGGCGGTCACCGCCGGCCAGGATCGACTTCAGACGCCGGTAGTCCTCCCAGGCCACATGGGTGAAGGCCGGCTGGCCGGTGACGTCGCCGATGGCGTAGACGCCGGCGGCGGTGGTCTGGAAGCGGTCATCCACCCTGATGAACCCCCGCTCGTCCAGCTCGATGCCGGCGGCGTCGGCGGCCAGGGAGGCGGTGTTGGGCTTCTGCCCCACCGCCATCAGCAACGCCTCACCCTCGATGCGCCCTCCCGCGCCCAGGGTCAGGGTGAAGACAGTGCCGTCGTGCGCCACCGCCTTTACCTCTTCCTCCAGGTGGAGCACAACTCCGTCATCGGCCAGCGCCGCCTGGATGGTCTCGCTCACGTCCCGCTCCTCGCGGGAGATGATGCGCTTGCCGCGTTCCACGATATGGGTCTCGCTGCCCAGCCGCGCCATCCCCTGCCCCAGTTCCACGCCCACATATCCGCCGCCGACTATGATGATGCGCGGCGGCAGCTCTCTCATCTGCCAGAAATCTATATATGTCATATAGGGGGTCCCTGCCAGCCCTTCGATGGGAGGTACGAAGGGACCGTTGCCGGTGCTGATGATGACTGCGCCGGCCTGCAGTGTGGCGCCGCCGCCGGATACGGTCCTCTCCCCGGTGAAGGAGGCTTCTCCCTTTATCACCCTGACCCCCGCCTGCTCCAGCCTGCCTGCGGTCCCCTCCCTGGAGCCGTCGATTATGCCGCGGACCCGTTCCATCACCCGGGGGAAGTCGACGTCAGCTTCGATCCTTACACCCAGTTCGTCGCTGCCCGGATCGCAGGCGGCGTGATGCGCGGACGCAAGGAAGGCCTTGGAGGGACGACAGCCGTAGTTGACACATGTGCCTCCCAGCGCCGCCTTCTCGAAGAGGACCACTCTGTTCCCCTCCCCGGCAAGGTCGATGGCCAGTGGGACGCCCCCCTGTCCGCTGCCGATGATGATGAAATCAGCCTGTTCCATCCGCTCCTCCCTCTGCTGACGGTCCTGTAGAGATGCCGATGCTCTCCCCGGCGGCTGTCCGAAGTCTGCCCGAACGGTCATCATGTCAAACACGAGGGCGGGGCCGGGAAGGGCGCGGGGCCGGGCTCCGCCCGGCCCCGCGCCTGTCACCCCGCGCCCGTCACAGTAAAGCGGCCCGCAAGGTAATTTGTTTAGAGTCGGAGAAAATAACCCAGAATAGATAGGGACGAGTGAAGAAGCGCGATCGCCGGGTCCGGATATGGTGGCCGGGTCCGGGTACCGTGGCTCACCGCCCGGCGCGGCGGCGGCGGGGATCGGTTGACAAGGGGACGGAGGCCATTGAAGATAAGCGACTATGCATTCCTCTCCAACTGCCAGGCGTCGGCGCTGGTGGCAAGGAACGGCTCCATCGACTGGTACTGCGTCCCCCGCTTCGATTCCCCCTCCGTGTTCGGGCGCCTGCTCGACCCCCAGGCAGGCCACTGGCACCTGCGGCCGGCGGCCGACTTCGAATCGGAGCGGTCCTACCTGGGTGACTCCCTGGTGCTGGAGACGGTCTTCCGGACCGGCAGCGGCTCCGTGGCGGTAGTGGACGCCCTGGCGCTGGAGCCCGGCTCCCGCGGCCACCAGATAGGCATGCGCGTGCCCCACGCCCTGGTGCGCAGCGTGCGCGGCCTGGAGGGCAGCGTCGAGATGAGGATGGATTTCTGTCCCCGGTTCGAATACGGACTGACCCACCCCCGGTACATCTCCTCGCACCGGGGTGTCCGGGTCGCCGGCGGGCCCGTTGAGCTGGAGCTGGCCTCGCCGGTGCCTCTTCAGAGCGTCTGGGAGGCGACCCGCGCCGGCTTCACCGTCGGCGCCGGACAGTCCCTCGGTTTCTGTCTCTCCTTCCGCCCCTCCTTCTCCGCCGGCGACGCCGTCTTCCTGGACGCCGACACGGCCATCACCGACACGGTGGCGGCCTGGGAGTCCTGGGCCGCCCAGCACCAGGGTTACCGGGAGCCCTACCAGGAGCAGGTCAGGTTCAGCTCCCTGGTGCTGCAGGGCCTCACCTACCAGCCCAGCGGCGCCGTCATCGCCGCCGCCACCACTTCCCTGCCCGAGACCATGGGAGGCGGCGACAACTGGGATTACCGCTACGCCTGGCTGAGGGACGCCAGCCTGATGATGCGCGCCCTGTGGGTGGCCGCCTGCCCCGACGAACCCGAGCGTTTCTTCGAGTGGATAAGCAAGGCCGGCGGCCATCTCGACCGCGAAGCTGTCCAGATAATGTACGGCATCGAAGGAGAGCGGGATCTGACGGAACACTTCCTCGGGCACATGGAGGGCTTCGCCGGCAGCAGGCCGGTGCGCATCGGCAACGACGCCTGGTGGCAGAAGCAGCTGGATGTGCTGGGCGAGGTGCTGGACGCCGCCCACCTGCTCAGGGACCGGCTGGGGGACATCAGCGACTCCATCCGCGACCTCCTGGCCGCCTTTGCCGACCGCGCCGCCGAGAGATGGCGGGAGCCGGACGCCGGCATGTGGGAGGCCCGCGACAAGGAGAGGCATTATCTCTCCTCCAAGGTGATGTGCTGGGTGGCGCTGGACCGGGCGGTGAAGCTGGCGGACAGGCTGGAGGCGGACGAGGACCGGCGGCGGTACTGGCAGGAGTCCGCCGACGAGGCCAGGGCCCTGATACTGGAACAGGGCTGGAACGGACAGGTGGGCGCCTTCACCGGTGCCTTCGGTACGGACCGGCTGGACGCCTCGGTGCTGCTGATGCCCCTGGTCGGTTTCCTGCCCGCCACGGACGGGCGCATGCGCGCCACCATCGAGACCATCGACCGGGAGTTATGTCAGAACGGCCTGGTCAGGCGGTGGGCGGAAGAATCAAGCGGCTTCATCATCTGCAGCTACTGGCTGGTGGAATGCCTGGCGCTGGCGGGAGAGGTACATCGCGCCCGCGAGCGCTTCGAACAGGTCACCGCCTGCGCCAACGACCTGGGGCTGATGTCGGAGGAGGCCGACCCCGTGACCGGGGAGATGCTGGGCAACTTCCCCCAGGCCTTCTCCCATGTGGGACTGATAAACGCCGCCTGGAGGCTGTCCCAGGCCGACGGCGGCGGTGATCGTCCCTGACGGCGGCGACAGCCGGACTCAGGCCCTCAGCTTCTCCTTTACCGCCAGAGCGTCGGCGTTTATCTTCTCCAGGTCGAGGGTCCGGAGGACCTTGCGCTCGTAGACAGGTTCCCCGGCGACCATGGTAAAGAAGACATCCTCCTGGTTGGCCCCGTAGACCAGCGCTGAATAAGGGTCGTAGATGGGCGTCAGATGGCTGTGCTCCATGTCGACGGCGATGATATCCGCCTGCTTCCCCGGCTCCAGGGAGCCGATGCGGTCGTCCATGCCCAGCACCCGGGCGCCGCCGATGGTGGCCATCTGCACACAATCCTCGGTGCTGAGGGCCTCGGCTGACCTGTTATAGCCCCGGTGCAGGAAGATGGCGGTCCTCATCTCGCCGAACATGTCCATGATGTTGCTGCTGGCGGCGCTGTCCGTACCGATGCCCACCCTGATGCCCGCCTGGATGAAGGCCGGCAGGGGAGCGATGCCGCATCCCAGCTTGGCGTTGCTCTTGGGGCAATGGGCGACGGCCACATCGTACTTGGCGAGGATGGCCACGTCGTCCGGGTTGACCCGCACGCAATGGACCGCCAGGAAGTCACCGCTGTACACGTTCCACTGCTGCAGGAACTTGACCGGGCTGACACCGAAGGGCTCGTGGCCCAACCGGTCCCAGCCCACCTTCTCCCTCAGGTCCAGCGCCAGCACGCCGGTACCCGACTTGATGTACTTGGCTTCGGCGCCGCTCTCGGCCAGGTGGGTGGCCACTTTCATCTGCCGCTGCCGCGCCATCTCGCCCACGGCACTGTACAGCCTGGGGCTCACCGTATAGGTCGCATGGGGAAAGATGCCCACCTCGGTGCGCCCCCCGGCCTGCTCCGTCAGCCGGTCCAGCTTGTCCGCCAGCTGTGACAGCGTCTCCTCCAGCCGGTGGTCGTCGATGCCCAGCACCTCCTGGTAGACCCGGGCCCGGAGCCCGGCCTTGCGGATGGCGTCGAAGCTCGTGCCGGAATAGAGGGCCTCGCCCAGGGTGGTGATGCCGGAGGCGATACACTCCGCCGCCCCCAGCTCGGAGCTGGTCCGGTAGTCTTCGTCCGACACCTTCTTCTTCAGGTCGATCAGGTCCAGGATCCAGTTGCCGAAGCTGCGGTTGTCCAGCAGCCCCCGGAAAACCGCGTACTCCAGATGGCTGTGACAGTTTACGAAGCCGGGAAGGAGGATGGTGTGATGGAAATCCGTTACCTCCGCCTGCGGATATTCTCCGGTCACCTGCGCCCTGCCACCCACGGCGGCTATGCGATCTCCCGCCACCGCCACGGCGCCGTCCTGGATCGGTTCGGCGGTCATGGGCAGCACCCACTCCGCCTGGTATATCCGGATCTTTCCCTGCTCCGTTTGAGAGTTGTTCGCCATGGCTTCAGCCTCCCTGGACGGCGATGACGGCGCCTTTTGAGGGTCGATGAATATGGTGCTGACCTGCGTAAGTATAAGTTACTGCGCAGGAAGTGCAAAACCTGTTTTTCCGGGTGCTTGAGCCCCTTCGCCTCTTTCTGTAGGATATTGCGGTCAGATTCAAACGCCTCTTCCAGGGCGGCGCGGCCGCCACCTGCCACCATGGCGAACCACCAGCACCCGATGGGAAAAGAACCGACCTCGATAGGGAAGAAGATCACGGCGCTCAGACAGAAGGCCAGGGCCCGCCCGGCCTTGTTCCTGTTGCTGACAGGGGGGGCCACCCTGCTGGCCTATCTGGTGTATGCCTTGCTGCCCCTGGGTCTTCCCGACACGGACCGCAGCCACTTCCCGCCCTACCTGGCGCTGCCCGAGGGCGATTTCTCCCTGTCCAACTACTATTTCCTCTATGCCGTCATATCGGTGACGGCCTTCGCCCTCTTCGGCCTCTACATAGCCGCCCTGGCCATCGCCGGGAACGGCACCGCCGGTGGCGCCGTAAACGAAAGCAAGACCGGCGGCGGCGATGACGGCGGCGACAGGGGCAAACCGGCCCCGGCCCTCCCGGCCGGCGCCACCGGCGGCGCCGCGACCGTTAGCCGGAAAGACAACAGGATCCTGCTGTTGATATTCGGTTTCGCCATCCTCTTCCACCTGGTCATGCTGGCGGTGCCGACGCTGCTCTCCACGGATATCTTCGACTATATCCGGCACGCCCGCATCCTGGCGGTCTACGGTGAGAACCCGCTGATCATCCCCGCCACCTACTTCCCCACCGACCCTTTCTACAACCTGGGCGGCTGGTTGAGCACCAGTTCGGTCTACGGGCCGCTGCATATCTATATCACCGGCCTTCTTGCCAGCATCGCCGGGGACGGCTTCAGCGCCAATTTCTTTCTTTTCCGAGGATTCTTCATCGCCATGAACCTGGTGAACCTGCTGCTCATCTGGCGTATCACCGCCCGGGTCAGGCCGGGACTGGAGCTCAGGGCGCTGCTCTTCTTCGGCTGGAACCCCTTCATCCTCATATTGGTGGTCTCCAACGCCCACAACGACATCCTGATGCTGACGCTGGTGCTGGCCGGTTTCCTGCAATACCTGGACCGCCGCATCCTTCTGGGGGCCCTGTTCCTGACCCTGGCGGTGCTGGTGAAGTTCATATCCCTGCCTATCCTCTTCATATATATCGCCATGGTCCTGCGGCGGCAGAAAGGCCTCAGGCGGCGCGTCCTGACCGCCGCCGGCTTCCTGGCGGTATTCGCCGCGGCGGTTGTCATCTGCTACGCTCCGCTCTGGGCCGGCCGGCAGACCTTCAGCGCCATGGCCACGGTTGGGAGCAGGGCTAATTTCACCCTGCCGGGGCTGCTGAGGGACCTGGTGGCCGGCCACTTCCAGCTCCACCTCGCCAACACCCTGATACAGCTGACCTTCGCCGTCCTGATGGGCGGATATGTGATATGGCATCTGCGCAACGTCAGGGACTTCGGCCAGATGGCCTCCGCCTCGGCGGGGATAGCCTTCCTCACACCCTTCGCCCTGTTCTGGTTCCAGCCCTGGTACCTGACCCTGGCGCTGGGCCTGGTGGCGCTCCGGCCCTGGGGGCTTCTGTTCACGTCGTCCCTGGTCTTCTCCTTCAGTGTCATGTTCTTCGACAGCTTCTGGTGGCATACGCCCGTTTCCATGGACATCCAGAAGCCACTGCGTGTGCTGGTGGTGTTCGGGACGCCCATCCTGTTCTTGCTCGTGATGAAAGCGAGGGGTATGCTACCCTCCATGTGGCAGAAGACGGTCCGCTGGTCACTGGCGGGGGCGGGTCCGCTGTCCGGCTCCGCGACCGCAGTCAGCGACCCCTCGCCGGCCAGGATGGTCATCGAGGTGGCCGCGCTGCTGGCAGCGGGCCTGGTGCCCATGGCGGTGGTCGTATCCACCTCTCCCCAACTGCGTTCGCTGGTGAACCTGGTGGTGGTGAAACTGCACCTGTTGCTCAACATCTGAAATGATCACCTGGCGCTATCATCTGATGACGCTGGTGGCCATCTTCCTGGCCCTGGGCCTGGGACTGCTTGCCGGCATCAGCCTCTCCGACAGCGGTGTGGTGGAGACCGGCCGCGCCGGCCTGGTGGACGACATCCAGCGCGACCTGGACGACCTGGGAAACCGCAACAACCAGCTGGAGAGACAGCAGGCCATCGACAGCCGCTACCAGGACGATACCTTCCCCTTCCTCGTCGGCGGCCACCTCCAGGGCCGCAGAGTGGCCATGGTGGTCTCTTCCGACATCAGTGACGGCATCATTCGCGACATCGATTCTGCTCTCAACAGCGCCGGGGCCCAGGTCACCTCCACGACCGTGATGGACCCACGCTTCGACACGGATTCCGTGCTGGAGAAGATCAGGAAAGACCTGAAGGCGGACCCGGCTTTCGCCGGCGTCAACGAAGGGTCGCTGGCGACGGTGCTGGGACAGCAGCTGGCGGCCGACATCGGCCGGGGCGGTGGCACGGTGCTCCTCAACACTCTTCAGGGGACCCTGGTGGAGTCGGCCCGCGGCAGCTATGACGCTCCGGTCAACTCCGTGCTGCTTCTGACGCGCGCCGACAACGAGCAGAATCCGGCTTATTCCGACCTGGAGAAGAACCTGCTTCTGGGCCTGGGGAACCTGGGTGTGATGCCCGTGGGCGCAGAGCCCACCGACGCGCCCATCTCCGCGGTGCCCATGTTCATCAGCATCAACGTCTCTTCCGTCGACAACATCGAGAGTCGTATCGGCCAGGTATCGATGGTGTACGTGCTGGGGGGTGAAAAAGGCTCATTCGGGGTAAAGAAAACGGCGGACCTGCTCATCCCCATTCTGCGTGAACCGTCACAGGGAGCGCCATCGGCTTGAGGTACAAGGCGATAAGGTTATTCTCGTTGCTGGCTCTTGCGGCTGCCTCCGCCGCCGTGGCGCCCGGCTGCGTCAACAGCGCGATGGCGGGCAAGGGGCTTGTGGTGGAACAAGCCGCCGCCATCGAGAGCGATCCCGTGGCACCCTTCACCGGCTTTAAGGAGCTGGCCCGGCCGACGGTCTTCCCGGAGCCGGCGGTCGAGGTGAGAGTCCCTGTTCTGATGTATCACCATGTGGGCGCCCTGCCGGCGGACGCCGACAGCCTGCGCTCGGGCCTCACCATCTCTGAGGACACGTTCCGCGCCCAGATGGATCATCTGTCGCGTACCGGCCACAATCCCGTTTCCCAGACCCAGCTCTACAGGGCCCTGTACAAGGGCGAGCCCCTGCCCCCCAGGCCGGTGCTGCTCACCTTTGACGACGGCTACGCGGACAGCTACGAATCGGTCTTGCCGGTCCTGGAGGAGCATTCCTTCCCGGCGACTTTCTACGTGATCACCGGAGAGGTGGGCGTATCGGGCTACATGAACTGGCAGCAGGTGATCGAGCTCGACTGGAAGGGGATGGACATCGGCAGCCACACCGTCTCCCACAGGGACCTTACCGTCGTTTCCCCCGAAGAGGCGGAGCGGCAACTGGGGGAGTCGGCCGCCGTCCTGGCTGAGAAGCTGGGCCACCCGGTCTACTGGCTCTGTTACCCTTCGGGGAGTTTCAACCCCGGTGTGGAAAACGCCGTCTGGAAGGGCGGCTACCTTCTGGCCGTCACCACCAGCCCGGGGGAGGTCCATTCCAGCGAACGGCCCCTGGAGCTGAAACGCTACCGCATCGGCCCCGGCACCACCATGGAGGAGTTCGCCGACCTGGTGGACTGAGCGCCGACCAGGCTGCGACCGGCAGGGAATGCGTAGGTCTGGAACCGGGGACGGAAAGGCTTCAGGGCCGCGGACCGGAGCTGTCGAGACGGCGCAGGCGACGCTTTATCCTCAGCAGGTCGCCTACCATCAGCAACGGGTCCGTGACCAGGTTTATCTGGCTGTCCGATGAATCCAGCTGCAGGCTGACGGGCATCTCGGTGATACTGTAGCCGAACCGCTGCGCCAGTGCCAGCACCTCCACATCGAAGGCGAAGCCGTTGATCGTGCAGTTGAGGAATATCTCATGGGCCGCCTGGGAGCGGAAGCCCTTGAAGCCGCACTGCGTGTCGGTGAAACCGGGAAGGACGGTCTTGCGGACGATGGTCTTGAACACCGGGCCGGTGAGGCGCCTCAGCCAGGTAGGGGTGATCTCGATGGAGGACTCGGGCAGATTCCTCGAGCCCACAGCGATGTCGTATCTTTCCAGCGCCTCTACGCAGCGGTCGATGGTCTCTACCGGATAGGCCAGGTCGGCATCGGTGAAGATGACCAGGTCGCCGCGCGCCGCCAGCACTCCCCGCCTCACCGCGGCGCCCTTGCCCTGGTTGTTCTTTTCCCTGATCAACCGCACCTCGCCGACGTCCCTGAACTTGTCCCGCACCAGCTGGGGACCACCGTCGCGGCTGCCGTCGTCGGATATGATGACCTCGAAGCCCAGTTCCTTCTTCCTGAGGTAATGCGCCAGCAGGCTGGCGGTGTTGACTATCCGCTCTTCCTCGTTGTAGATGGGGATTATCACCGAAAGGTCGACCCGCCCGGTTCGACGGGACGCGACGACGGTCTTCTCCAGCGTGCCCAGAGCTGTGTCAGGTTCAGCCGTCATCCAGATCTCACCTCCATCCAGGTCCAACCTCCGTTATCCGGGCCTAACCCGCGGCCTCTCCCACATCGCTCCCATCCCCTTCGGCCCCGGCCGCAGCCTTGCGCCGGCGCCTCTCCGCCAGAGCGCTCATGTGGATGCTGACCTCGTACAGGAAATAGAACGGCACCGCCATCGCCAGCATGGAAAAGACATCCTGCGGTGTCAGTATGGCGCTGATGATGCATCCGAACAGGACGGCGTACTTGCGGTTCTTCCTCAGCATTGAGGCGTCTACTATCCCCAGCCTGTTCATGGTCAATATGATCACCGGGGTCTCGAAGACGAGGCCGAAACCCAGCACGAACAGCGACGCGAAGGAGAAATACTTCGCCGCCTGCAGCTGCTGGTCGAAGAAATCCTTCTGATAGTTGAGCAGAAAGCCGAGGACGCGGGGCAGCACGAAGAACCAGCAGAAGGCGACACCGGCGAAGAAGAGGAGCGAGGTGACCAGGGAGGCGACGATCAGCACGCGCTTCTCCTTCCGCCTCAGCGCCGGCGCCACGAAAAGCCATATCTGCAGGATGATGTAGGGAGATGCGATTATCAGCCCGCAGTAGACAGCCACCCTCAGTACGGTCATGAAGGGCTCGGTAGGGGACAGGGTTATCAGCTGCTTGTCCGTTTCGCCGAGAGGTGATACCAGCAGGTCGAGCAGGCGGCCCTGGAGGATGAAGCAGATGACCATACCTGCCGCCAGGGCGGCGGCGGAGTGGATCAACCTGGTCCTGAGCTCATCCAGATGCTCGACGAGGGACATCCGGACATCGTCTGGTGAGTCTGACACCGTATCAGCACATCATGATCGGCGCTGGGGGCCGGTCAGGATACGTTGGTTTCCGGACTCTGGGCTTCCGTCCCCGGTGCAGCAGCCTTGTCCGCAGCCTTGGCTTCCGCCTCCACCTTGTCGGCGCCCGCCGTCTCAGCGCTCTCGCCTGATACCTGCTCCGTCAGTTCGTTGGTGGATTTCTTGAACTCCTTGATGCCCTTGCCCAGTGAACGTCCTATCTCCGGAAGCCGCTTGGGTCCGAATATCACAAGCGCTATCACGAGGACGATCACCAGTTCCTGCCATCCTAGACCGAACATTTTCCACACTCCCTACTGGGTTGGATGAATGGTAACCTGAGGAACAGTCAATTAATCATTGTAGGCCAGGGGCATCGACGTGTCAATTTAATGGAGCCGGGAGCAAAAGTGGAGCAACCGCCGCAAATAAAGATATTATTACCGTCATCATGAACTCTGGCAAGGGACCCTTCCGTCTGGGAGAGACGGCGGAGCTGACCGTTGAGAGCCTGGCCTTCGGCGGCAAGGGCGTCGCCCGCCGGGATGGCTTCGTCATCTTTGTGGAAGGGGCGGTACCCGGCGACAGGGTGAGGGCCGTGGTGACCCGGACGCGGCCCTCTTACGCCGAGGCGCGGGCGCTGGAGGTCCTCAACCCCTCAGAGGAGCGTGTCGAGCCTCGCTGCCACCATTTCGGTGATTGCGGCGGCTGCTCATGGCAGACCCTGAGATACGATATCCAGCTGCGGTACAAGGGCCGGCAGGTGGGAGAATGCCTGCGGCACATCGGCGGCCTCGAGGGCTTCGCCGTGGACGAACCGGTGGGAGCTCGACCGCTCTGGCGGTACCGCAACAAGGTCGAGTTCTCCTTCGGCGGCTCCGGCGAAGCCCTGGTGCTGGGTTTCCATAAGCCGGGCCGGTGGCAGGAGCTGACCGGCGTCGATGACTGCCTGCTCCATTCGGAACTGACGAATGATATCCGTAACCATATCCGCGACTTTGCCCGCGCTTCCGGTGAGCCCGCCTATGACCAGCGCGGCGGCTCGGGTTTCTGGCGCCACCTGGTCCTGAGGGAAGGGCTGGGCACGGGCGAGGTCATGGTCAACATCGTCACCGCGCCCGGTTCCTTTCCCGCCGGCGATGAGCTGGTAAGGGGGATCGGCAACCGCTTCCCCCAGGTCGTCTCGCTGCTCTGGAGCATCAACGACACACGCGCTTCCGTAGCCAGCGGTTTCCCCTACACCGTCATGGCGGGTCGGGACCACATCCACGAGAGCATCGGTGGGCTCAGGCTTAAGCTCTCGCCCTCCTCATTCCTCCAGACCAACACGGCCATGGCTGAACTGCTCTACCAAAAAGCCCTCGGGTTCGCCGGCCTCACCGGCGGGGAGACGGTGCTGGACCTCTATTCAGGCATCGGTTCCATCGCCCTGCTGGCCGCCGGTTCCTGCCAGAGGGTCCTGGGGGTGGAGGTGATGAAAGAAGCCGTGGCGCTGGCCCGGGAGAACGCCGCCGCCAACCATATCGGCAACGCCCGTTTCCAGAGCAGCAAGGTGCGCGTGGCCCTGAAGGGGTCCGTCCTGGAAGGGCGGCCGGACCTGGTCATCCTCGACCCACCCAGGGCCGGAGCCGGCAAGAAGGAGATAATCCGCATCCTGTCGCTGGAGGCGCCCCGCATCGTCTATGTCTCCTGCAACCCGTCCACTCTCGCCGGCAACGCCCGGCAGCTGACCGAAGGCGGCTACCGACTTGTCAGGACCGTGGCGGTGGACATGTTCCCCCACACACCGCACATAGAGACGGTAGCGCTGCTGGAAAGAGACGCCTGATCCGCCCCCCTGGCCCAGGCGCTGCGAACAGCGCCGTCCCTTAAAGGAATTACCCCCGCCGCGGATAATAACTAATTGCCTGCGGCGGTCGCTGCCCGCCGTTGCTCAAGCATCTCAATTGCCTGCAAAGGGCGGAAAAAGAGAGTATATTGCCCAGACCTGACGATATTTACGACAAGCAGCTGACCCGGGCCATCTCCGAGATAAACGAGATGTGCCGGGAGCTGACCCATTGCGAGAGATGCGCCCACGGCAAGGCCGTGCCGGTCATCGGATCGGGCCATCCCCTTGCCGACATCTTCCTGGTGAAATACGATACCCTGCCCGGAGAGGCGGAGGAGGGGGTGGCGTACTTCGGCCGCACCGGTGAGGCGGTGATGAAGAGCTGCCAGAAGCTGGGCATCGATTCCCTCCTGCTCTACGGCACAAACGTGATAAAGTGTGCCCGCGTCGATGAGGAAGAGGCGCTGGAATGGTGCCTGAACTACCTCATGCGAGAGCTGGAGATAGTCCAGCCCAAGCTCCTGGTGATAATGGGGAGGAAGGCGGTTGAAGCCATCAACAGGCTGAGCTTCCCCCTGGCGCGGGAGCTTGACTTCAAGACGGGCGAGATACAGACCTTCACCCCCTCGTCCGAGGCGCTGATAACCCCCGAGATCGAGTCCTCGCTTGATGATCAACACAGGAAAACAGCTTTCTGGAAGGCCTTCAAGGTCCTGGGCGACTGGTACGAATCGCTTCCGCCCTACTAGCATGGATGACGACAGCCGCGTCTCGCGTCTGCGGCGGTCGGGCGAGGGCGGCGCACTTTCCCGCCGGCCGCATCTCGATTACAGCCGGGAGTTCATCACGGCGCTTGTATTCATCGTCCTGCTGGTGGGTCTGGGGGCCCTCTTCGCCGCCTTGCTCCACTGGAGCCGGCTGGACCGTGCCTCGGACAGCGGCCTGATCCTGGCCTTCGCACTGGGCATAGTGGTCACCTGCGCCCTGGCCTCCAGCCTCTCGCTGCTGATAGCTCTCAGGCACAAGCTGCTATTGGTCATGGCGAGCGCGCTGGCCGTCACCGTTGCCGCCATCATCATGGACCTGGCCTCGCTGGAGGGTCTGGCCAAGATACTGCTGGCCACCGGCACCGGCCTGTGGATATCGCTGATGCTGACCTCCATCAGCCAGATAGTGCTGATCGCCGGTCTTATCATCCTCGTCGATTTCTACAGCGTCTTCCTCGGACCGACCAGGAAGATCGTCGAGAGCGGCAGCAGCTGGATCGACTACCTGACCATCAGCCTGCCTGTTTTCGGAGCCCCCGCCTCCTCGCAGATCGGCATCAGCGACATCATCTTCTTCAGCCTTTTCATCGGCGTGGCCCTCACCTGGCGCCTGCGGCGCACCATGACCGCCGTGGCGCTGACTGCTTCCTTCGTCACTACCATGATCATCGGCGTCCGCCTGGAGATAGGTTTACCGGCCCTGCCCCTCCTGTCCGTCTCATTCCTGCTGGCCAATGCCGACCTGCTCTACCGCCGTTTCCTCAGCGAGCCGGATGAGCATAAGAAAAAGGGGGGATGAGCCGGTGGGCCGGGCTTTTTGCCTCCGGCGCCGGCATTGCCTGGGAACGTAACCGCCATGCAGATATTTCTGGTCATCTATACGGTGCTGATGCTCTTCTTCAGTCTCGTCAGCCTCAGCCTGGTCCCTCATTCCCTCAGGGACCTGGGGCATGAACGCCAGCGGGTGGAGGAGGAGCTGCCGGGCGCCGATTTCGCCCGCATGCTCGAAGCCGGTTACCGCCTCAATGTGTCGCTGATACTGGTGGAACTGCTCTATTACCTGCTCCTGCTGCGTTTTGCCGGTGATTCCGATTTCCTCTACTACGGGGCTTTCGCCTTCGGCCTGGTGCATATCTCCTATCTGGTCACCGGCAGACTGGAGCGGCGGCGGATAGCCAGGGGGTATAGACGGGTGCGGGGAGCGCGCCTGCTGATCTGGATAACGGCGACGCTGACGTCTCTCGAGACCGGTTTCCTGGTGGCGGCCGCCTATATCATATCTGCCTGACGCCTGTCTGACGCCGCCGGCGCCATCGTGAACGGGCGACCATCACATCGAGACGGGGCAGGCTGGAGTTCGTGAGCCGAGGCTGGTGGACTGGAGTCGGTGAGGGATCGCCGGCCCGGGCCCGACGCTACATGGCGGCCAGGCGCTGCCTGGCCGGCGCCACGCTCACCTGGTTGCGGCCTCTGCGCTTGGAGGTATAGAGCAGCTGGTCGACACGGTCCAGTATCTCCTCTTTCGAGCCCGCCGAATGGGGATAGCAGGCCACGCCCACGCTGACAGTGACCCCCGTTGACGAGCCCCCTCCCATGGGGATATCGAGGCCGGCTACAGCCTTCCGCAGCCTGTTGGCCGTCTCCTCGCCGGCTTCTTCGTCTCCCGGCAGCAACAGTACGAACTCCTCACCGCCGTAACGGGCGATGATGTCCGAGCTCCTCTTCTCGCGCCTGAGGGTGGACGCCACAGCCTTCAGGGCGTCGTTGCCTTTCTCATGACCGAAGCGGTCGTTGAAGAGTTTGAAGTGGTCGATATCGATCATGATCAGGGTGACACAGCCGCCGTAGCGGTCCACACGGCTTATCTCCCTTTCCAGGCAGTCCATGAAATACCCGTAATTGAACAGGCCCGTGAGCGGGTCCGTCAGCGACGACCGGAGAATGTGGCGATGGGCCTGCCTCTGCCGCCGCTGTCCCCAGCCCAGCATCAGGCCCATGGCGGCGAAGGTGGTGAGCGCCAGCATGATCATGCCGGGCTTCTCCCAGGAGGTCTGGACCAGCAGCAGCGCCGCCAGGCCCGCGGCCAGCAGCGCCCCGGCCTCGTAGAAGAACCAACCCCCTGTCAGGATGGGCACCAGCAGCAACGGCCACAGGTCTCCATGGGCAAAGACCTTTATGGACAGCCACAGCAGGAAGAACGACGCGGACACCAGCAGCAGCACCTTCAACCGGCGGCTGGCCCGGACGGCATCGATGGCGACGCCGGAGATGAAGGCGGCGGGCAACGCCTGCCGTCCCATACGGGTTCGATCTTCCCTTGCCGCGGCTCTCTTCAATACTCCCTCGCTTTGCTTCGCGTGACATCCCCGGGTCATAACTTACAGGTTCGCAACCTTCGCCCTTTGTCCTGCTCCGGGGCGGGGCACGACATCCCTAGCCGCATTTTGAAAAACCACAGGAGCGGCAGAAGACACACCCCTCACCGAACTCCACCATGCCCCCGCATTCCGGACATTCAGGACAGTGGCTCAGCGCCGCCGACGATATGGTCTCCGTGGCAGCGTCGCCGTCGCAAAGATGGGGCATGGCTTCCTTGTACATCTCGACAGCCTTGGCGATGGCGTCCGGGCAAGAGCTGGACGAGCCCATGACCGGTGAAGGACAGCGTATGCCCTTGATGGACTTGAGGATGGCATCCGTATCGATGCCGGAGCGGAGCGCCAGTGAGATGAGCCGGCTCACCGCCTCCGACTGGGCCGCCTTGCAGGCGCCGGCACGGGCCATGGACGAGAAGACCTCGAACATGCCGTATTCATCCTCGTTGATGGTCACATAAAGACTGCCGCAGCCGGTTTCCACCTTCCTCGTCGAGCCCGTCGTCACCTCCGGCCGCGACCTGGGCCGCACCTGCCCGGGGATATATTCGCCTTCCTCCCCGTGGTTGACGCCTCCGATGTTGAGCACCTGCGATTCCCGGCTGCCGTCACGATAGATGGTGACCCCCTTGCAACCGGTCTCATAGGCCATCAGGTATACCTTCTCCACGTCCTCGGTGCCGGCGTCATGGGCGAAGTTGACGGTCTTTGAAACGGCATTGTCCGTATATCTCTGGAAACCGGCCTGCATACGGATGTGCCATTCCGGCGCAACGTCATGGGCGGTGACGAAAAGGGGCTTTATCTCATCCGGCACCTCCGGCAGGTCCCTGATGCTCCCTTTCTCCGCTATCTCCTTCATCAACTCCTCGCTGTAGAAACCACCGTCCCGGGCCATCTGCTCGAAGACCCTGTGTACTTCCACCATCTCCGTGTTGTCCAGTACGTTACGCACGTATGAGACGGCGAAGATGGGCTCGATACCGCTGGAACAATCGGCGATGATGCTAAGCGTTCCCGTGGGGGCGATGGTGGTGGTGGTGGCGTTGCGGACCTTGTATCCGCCCTCCCGGTCATAGACACTGCCGGGAAAGTTGGGGAAGGCGCCCCTCTCCCTGGCCAGCTGTTCCGAACGCTGGTGTGAACGGTCCTGGATGAAGCTCATTATCTCCTCGCCCACCGCGATGGCCTGGTCCGAGTCGTAAGGGATGCCCAGTTCGATCAGCAGGTCGGCGAAGCCCATGACCCCCAACCCGATCTTGCGGTTGGCCCTGGTCATCTCCTCGATCTCCGGCAGCGGGTACCTGTTGACGTCGATGACGTTGTCGAGGAAGTGGACGGCGCTGTCCACCACGCGCCCCAGCCGTTCATAATCGATGCCGCCGGCGCCGTCACCCATGCGCGAGAGGTTGATGGAGCCCAGGTTGCAGGACTCATAGGGCAGCAGCGGCTGTTCACCACAGGGGTTGGTGCTCTCTATCTCACCCACGTGGGGAGTGGGGTTGTATTCGTTGATGCGGTCGATGAAGACGATACCGGGGTCGCCGTTCTTCCAGGCCAGGTTGACGATGGTGTCGAAGACGCGCCTGGCGTCCAGGCTCCTCACCACCTCGCTGGTCCTGGGGTTGACCAGGTCGTATTCGCCCCCGTTGAGCACTGCCTCCATGAACGGCTGGGTCAGGGCCACGGATATGTTGAAGTTGTTGAGCTTGTCGTTGCTCTGTTTGCAGACGATGAAATCGAGGATGTCCGGATGGTCCACCCGCAGTATGCCCATGTTGGCGCCGCGGCGGGTGCCGCCCTGCTTGATGGTCTCAGTGGCGGCGTCGAATACTGTCATGAAAGAGATGGGGCCGCTGGAGACGCCCTTGGTCGAGAGCACGACATCGTTGCCGGGCCGCACGCGCGAGAAGGAGAAACCCGTCCCTCCGCCCGACTTGTGGATCAGGGCCGTATGCTTGATCGCCTCGAAGATGCTGTCCATGGAATCGCCCACCGGCAATACGAAGCAGGCGGACAACTGCCCCAGCTCGCGGCCGGCGTTCATCAGGGTGGGCGAGTTGGGCAGGAACTCCATGCGCGCCATCATGCGGTAGAACTCTTCCTCCACGGCATCCACGTCCGCTTCCGGGTCATACTGGGTGTCGGCGGCGGCGATGGCCCGCGCCACCCGGCGGAACATCTCGGCGGGAGTCTCCGTCGGGTTCCCGTCCTCGTCCTTCTTCAGATAGCGCTTCTCCAGTACCTTCCTGGCGTTGGGAGAGATGCGCGGCTGCAGCGGCAGTGAAGCGACGCCGGGGTTCTCCGCGTCGGCGCGGCGAGGTTTTTCTACTAACATCTTCTCCCCTTTCCTGAAGAAATGGCCAGGTTTCAATCTTATGCCACCCGCCGGACGGGAAAGCCGTCCCGCGGGTCCCTGCCGGGGCCCCCGCCCTACCGTTTCATGCCGGGTGTCTCAGAGGTCTGAAAGCTCCCTCTGGAACTGCTCCACGTCATCGAACTGGCGATAGACCGAAGCGAACCTTACATATGCCACCTTGTCCAGCTCCTTGAGCCGGGCCAGCGCCCTCTCGCCGATCTCAGACGAGGGCACCTCCACCTTGAAATCGTTCCTCAGCTCCGACTCTATGCCCTCGACCACCTGCTCCAGCGTCTCCGTCTCGATGGGCCTCTTCTCACAGGCCCTGAGCAGTCCCGCCATCAGCTTCGCCCGGGAGAACACCTCACGCTCGCCACCGCTCTTCATCACGGTCAGCGGCGCCTCCTCGAACCGCTCATAAGTCGTGAAACGGCGCTGGCATCTGAGACATTCTCGCCGGCGCCGTATCGCATCCTGCGACTCTGTGTCGCGGGAGTCTACAACTTTCGTCTCGGTGGAACCGCAAAAGGGACACTTCACGCAGATAACACCAATTATAGGCTTAGACCGGCCTCAACACACAATATTTCGTGGTTGAGCAACCGATTCCTTCAATATGTAGCATCTGTCCGCTATCATACCGAGCCGCCGGCCACCCGTAAAGGGGGCGCGTGAAAAGTTTATCGCGCTATTTGCACGATTCGACCATAACTCTAAAGTATAACTTCAAAGTTGATAAGTTTTACTATTTGAGTCAGGGCCTCCGGATCACCCCGCCTGGTGACAATGTTTTTGACGATGACAACGACTGTGGCGGTGTTATAGAATCTGCTACTGTGGCGGTGATATGGAATCTGCTGCACCTATAAGGCGGGCGCGCTGCCGGCGGCCGCCTGTGAGCTACCGGGGAGGTTACGATGAAGTTCTTCCGTTGCCAGATATGCGGCGACCCCTTCATGGGTGACGAGATGCCCAGCCACTGCCCCTTCTGCGGCGCGCACCAGAGCTATATTTCCACCGCCGCCGAATGGACCGACGAGAACGCGGTGCTGGGCGAGATCAGCGATGCCTCGCACAGGAACGTCACCGAAGCGCTGCAGCTGGAGGTCACCAACAGGGCCTTCTATCTGGACGCCTCGGCCAGGGCGGATACCATAGAACTACAGAGCATATTCAAGAACCTCTCAAAGATCGAAGGAGAACATGCCTCCGCCTTCAGGAAGATACTGAAGGTGGATCCCCCGGGGCCGGAAGCGGGCAGGGACACGGCCTCTGACAGCGACCACGAGAACCTGGTGACGGCCAAGGCGCTCGAGGAGCACGCCTCAGCCTTCTACGCGCAAGCGGCGGTTGAGGCCACCGAGGAGCGTATCAACAAGGTGTTCAAGGCCGTCTCAGAGATCGAGGCGGACCATATCGACCTTGAGGCGGCCCTGCTGGACCGGGGGCTGTGACTTCCCTGACCGAACCGGCCATCCTCACATGATGTTCTTGACAATGCTTTCTTCATGAAATAGACTCGCCTTACTTAATGATGTAGGTCTATATTAAGAAAGCGTTCTGTGTGTATTCATCACTGCTGATAACTTTCAGGGAGGGCCTGGAGGCGGCCCTGATAATGTTCGGTGCGGGCATCCTCAGTTACAGCCTGCACGAACTGGGCAAGATGGGCGCCTTGCCGGCTGCCCTGGATGAACCGCTTTGGGACATCAGCGGCATCCTTTCCCATAAAGATGGTCCGGGCTCGTTGCTCAAGGCGTCGGTGGGATACTATGCGAACCCGTCTCTGCTGCAGGTGGCGGCCTACCTGTCGTACCTTGCGGCCATGCTGGTTCTCTTCTTCAGGCCCTTCACCGGCCGCCCGCCGGTTCCGGCCGGCCAGAAGCCCTGATCAGGCAGGCGGCCTCTGGCCCCTGGCTGCGTTCCAACCGGCCTCCAGGCGCTGGGGCAGCAGGTTCGGGTCTTCCACCGGAGCCTGGCAGCTGGCGCCAACGCAGATATAGGCGGTGGGCGTGCCGTCATATCCGTAGCCGACTGAATCCAGGTCCTCGCCATGTTCCTTCGGGTCCAGGACCTCGATGGAGCGGAAAGGTATGCGGGCGCCGTGAGCGGCGCGGATCAGCTCCGCGGTGCCGTCCTCCGGGGGCGGGCCGACGACAGTTACCCGCACCGGCGGCTCCAGCAGCCTCATCACCGCCAGCACGAACTCCGCCCCGAACAGCCCGTACTGCTCGAATGAACCCGACACCAGTTCCAGGGTTTTGCGGGCCGCGTCCTCAAAACCCTTCTGTCCGGTGTTCTGGGCAAGACGTATCAGCAGCGCGGCGGCGGCGCTGTTCTCCACGGGCGGCTTGTTCCGTTCCGAGGGATAGCCTTCGTCTCCAGGGGGGAAGGCGCAGTCGAAAAAGCCCCCCGCTTCCGTATCCTGGAGGCTGGCCAGCATCCAGCGTGCGACCGCGGTGGAGCGGTCTATCCAGTGGTCGCCGCAACCGGCTTCGTAGGCATCCAGACAGGCTGCGGCCAGGCGGACCGTATCGGATAGCATGCCCCGCAGATGGTTCTCGCCATCGTTGTAGTGGGAGAGCCCCGAATCTTCATCCCACATCCTCTCCCAGACGAACTCCAGCGCCGCGGAGGCATCCTGCCGCAGGGTCTCATCCCCCAGGGCATGCCAGGTGCGGAACAGCGCCGATGCGGCCAGCGCGTTCCAGCCCGAGTAGACGACGTGGTCGACGAAGGGGGCCCCGGCGCCATCACGTTTCTCCGCGCCCAGGCGGTAGTAATGTTCGTCCGCTTCCTGGCTGCCGCCGAAGGTCCCGGTCTCCGGGTCGCGCAGGGTCTCCCTCATGTAGCGGTGTATGTCCGCAGCCACGCGCCCGTAGTCCTCGCTGCCGCTGAGCAGGAAGGCCTCGGCGAAAACGTGCATCAGGGCTGCGTTGTCCTCCAGCATCTTCTCGTAATGAGGCCTGCTCCAGTCCCGGCTGGTGGAGTAGCGGAAGAAGCCGCCATCCACCTGGTCGTACATACCGCCGCCGGACATGGCCTCCAGTGTCTCGCGCACCATCTCACCCTCGTCGGCGGCGGCATCACCGGCGAGGCGCGCCAGCAGGAACATGAGAACGCCGGCGTAGGGGAACTTGGGCTCGGTGCCGAAGCCGCCGTTATCCCGGTCGTAGGCATCACTGACCACCTGCAACAGGCCCTCGGCCACAGACATGTCCAGCTGCCTGGGCCTGAGTTCCGCTTCCGCCGCCCGCTGCTCGCGCACGGCGGCGATGGCCTGGCGCACCCGCTCCCGGCTTTCCCGGTAAACCGTCAGCACGTCGATGAGCAGACGCCGGAACTGGTCCGGAGGCACATAGGTGACGCCCGCGATTATCTCTCCCTCGTCGGTGAGGAAACAGACCGTCGGCCATCCCCCCTGGTTATAGCGGCTGTTCACATCCGGACGCTGGTCACTGTCGACCCTGACAGGGATGAAGTTGTGGTTGATGAAGGCGATGGTATCGCCGTCGGAGAAGTTGGTCTCGTCCATGACATGACACCAGTGGCACCATACGGCGGAGATGGAAAGGAGCACAGGTTTTTCCTCCTCCCGGGCCAGCCGGAAGGCCTCGCCCCCCCAGGGACGCCAGTCTATCCTGGCGGCACGGTTGGGACGCGGCGAGAAACGGAAGCCGTCTTTGTCGGGTTCGTCTGTCATGCGTATCCGCTCCTTGATCGGCGTGCGGCCTATTGTAACCGTTTACCGGCCCGCGGGCATAGCCGGGGCCGGCACCCGGGGCCGGCGGCGGGGATAGTGGGGCCTGCGGCCGGGAGCCGCTGCTATAATACTCTGCATGCAGAGATTACCCACAGTGGCAGCCATATCAACCTCCCTGGGGACGGGGGCCATCGGCATCGTGCGCATGACCGGACCCGATTCCATCGCCATCTGCGAAAAGCTGTTCCGCGGCGGCGCTTCCCTGCCGGACGCGGAAAGCCACAGCCTTCATTACGGCCATATCACGGACCCGGGAACAGGGGAGCAGGTCGACGAGGTGCTGGTTGCAGTGATGCGGGGTCCTGGCACATACACGCGTGAGGACATCGTGGAGATAAACTGCCACGGAGGGCCTGTGGCCCAGCAGCGCATCCTCTCCCTGCTTCTGGACCACGGGGCCGGACTGGCGGGCCCCGGCGAGTTCACCCGCCGCGCCTTCCTCAACGGGCGCATCGACCTGGTGCAGGCCGAGAGCGTCTCCCAGGTGGTGAGCGCCCGCACCGAGGCGGGGCTGCGGGTGGCGGTCTCCCAGCTGGATGGCTCGCTGTCTTCAGAGATCATGGACATCCGCGATTCCATCATCCACTGCCTGGCCCCTGTGGAGGCGGGTGTCGACTTCTCCGACGAGGACGTCGGAGAAGTCGACAGGGAAGAGCTCGGGAGCAGGTTGGCAGGAGTGGCGGCCCGGCTGGAGGAGCTGATCGAATCGGCCTTTGTCGGCAGGGTGCTGAGCGAAGGGGTGCGCACCGCCATCGCCGGCAAACCCAACGTTGGGAAGTCCAGCCTGCTGAACGCCATGCTGATGAGGGAAAGAGCTATCGTCACCGAGGTGCCGGGGACCACCAGGGACACCATCGAGGAGATAATCAACATCAAGGGCATCCCCTTGCGGCTGATAGACACGGCCGGGCTGAGGACATCATCGGATGAGGTGGAACAGAAGGGGGTCCAGAGGAGTTATCGGGCCATCAACGAGGCCGACCTGGTGCTCTGCCTCTTCGACGGCAGCGAACGGGAGGATGACCAGGATCGCGCCCTCATCACATCCATGCCCGCCGCCAAGACCATCTTCGTCCTGAACAAGGTTGATCTGTTCCGGGGGCGGCAACCCGCGTTCAACCGCGGCCTCCTGGGCAGCGAGTCCGTGCTGGTGTCGGCTCTCACCCGCCAGGGTCTGCCGCAGCTAAGGGACAGGATAGCCTCACTGGTGCTGGGGGGGAGCCTGCCACCGCTGGAAGGCCCTGTCATCACCCATGAGCGGCACAGGAAACTCCTGGAAGAATGCCTGGATTCGCTGGATCGCGCGCGTCAGGGTCTGAGGGTCGGCCTGGGGGAAGAGCTCATCGCCGAGGAGCTCCGGGCCGCAGCCGGAAGCCTGGGAGAGATCACGGGTGAGGACCTGGTTGAGGACCTCCTGGACGTGATCTTCAGGGATTTCTGTATCGGCAAATAGAGAGCGTACGACCTTGGCCGGGAACGGAACCAGACAGAGAGAGACTTTTGACGTGGTGGTCGTGGGCGCCGGGCCCGCCGGCGCCGAGGCGGCCCTGGCGGCGGCGGGCTCCGGCGCCCACACCCTCTGCCTCACCATCAACCTGGACACGGCCGGCTTCCCTCCGGCCACTCCCATCCTCGCCGATGGCGCCGACGATCGCCGGCGGCACCTGCTGAAGGAGGTTGAGGTCATGGGCGGTCGGCTGCCCGCGCTGCTGTCCGGGGAAGGAGCCGCCCATGAGCTGCCAGGTGGACGGCTCATTACCGACAGGCGTGTGCTGGGTCTGGCCTACAAGCAGGCCCTGGAGGAGGCCGATGGTCTGTATCTCCGTCAGAGTCTGGTCACATCGGTCACGCCAGCCGGAGATGGCTGGACCGTTCAGACAGCGCTGGGCGAGGCGTTGGGCGCCCGGAAGGTGGTGCTGGCAGCCGGTACTTACTGCGACGCCAGGGTGGAGTCCGGCGGACCGACCCGGTCGGGCGGACGCCGGGGTGAGATCGCAGCCATCGCCCTTTCCCGCTGTCTTGACAGCCTCGGCATCGACATGGAACGCGTCCGTGCCTACACCTCCTGCCGCCTGGGCCGTTCCTCCCCGTCTCCGGCTGATTCCTTTCCCCAGGGCCTGGAACCCGTCCCCGACGGCTCCCAGCTGGGAGAGCTTTTCTGTTTCGGCTTCGAGGAAGAGGGCAGCGCCTTCGCGCAGCTATCATCCCTGCGGTCCCACCCCTCTCTGGCGGCGTCCTGGATCAGCCGCCCCGCCTGGTCCGTCAGCCATCTATGCCTCTCCGCAGGCCAGCTTGATACCGACCTGCAGTCCCCGGCCTACCCCGGCCTTTTCGCCGCCGGCAGGTTCGCCGGAAGCTGTAATTATGTCGAGGCGGCCGCCCTTGGCCTGCTGGCGGGGGCGAATGCCTCCGCTTCCGCCCTGGGAAGACCTTCCGTGAAGTTGATGGATAGTAAGAAATTTGTTAATAAGCTGCGGAAGAGGATCTCTTCAACCAAACTCCGCCCGGTGACGATCAGGATCGACGGCGCCGGCTGTTGAACAATATTAACACAAATATGTATTATATCAAGTTATGAACATCACGCCTGGAGACAGGGATCGTTTTGATGTGGTAGTA
>CAZCCR010000013.1:0-47302 GCA_964497425.1 uncultured Gaiellales bacterium | reverse complement strand
GGCGCCCACACCGTAGTGGTCAGCGTCGATAACACCGGCGGCAACACCGGCACCGGCTCGAGCTCCTTCACGGTAGACACCGTGGCCCCCAGCGTCACCTCCGTGCTGCCTGCGGGCACCATCAACACGGCAGACGCCACCGTCAAGGTCTACTACGACGACGGCTCAGGCACGGGCATCGACACCGCTTCGGTCTCGGTCACCCTCGACGGCAGCCCCGTAAGCGGCTGCACGGTGACGGCCACCGACGCCAGCTGTAACGTCTACGGCCTCGCGGAGGGCGCCCACGCAATCGGCGGCTCCGTCGCCGACACGGCGGGCAACAGCAGCCCGATCAGCGGCAGCTTCACGGTATCAGCCGCCGATACGACGGCGCCGACGGTGAGCAACGTGGCGCCGAGCGGAACGGTCACGACCAGCGACAACACCATCAGCGTCGACTACTCTGACGCTGACAGCGGCATCGACACCAGCGCGGTGGATGTGACCCTGAACGGCACATCGCTGATCGGCTGTACGGTAACTACGACAAACGTCACGTGCAACGTGAACGGCATGGCCAACGGCACATACACCATCGGTGGTTCTGTTTCCGACAACGCCGGCAACACCAGCCCGATCAGTGGCGGCTTCACAGTAAACGCCCCTGTAACCGGCGGCTGCACGGCCCTGTTCACCGATATCAACAACGCCACCATCGCCGTCTACAGCGACGCGGGCCTGAGCGCCGCCGTCTGCCAGTACGATACGCTCAGCCCCAACACCGACTACTACATGAAGGTGACGGACTACAGCACCGACCTCAATGGCAACGGCACCAACAAGAACCAGCTGCAGCTGAAGGACCTGAACAACAGCAACGTCAACTTCGGCGACGGCTCCTCGACGGTGAGCTTCAGTCAGCAGGGAGGCAGCAACCCCTACACCTACGTGGCTACCTTCCGCACGCCCAGCAGCGCCGGCGTCTACAGCGCCGAAGCGCAGATCCAGGACAAAAACAACAACAAACTGCAGCCCAAGGGCTGGTCGCTGAGGGTAGGCTCCACCAGTGCCTACGTGAAGACGTTCAGCGACAGCGGTTACAGCAACATGACCGACAGCTACAACGCCGGCGATACGGTCTACATCGAGGTCTACGATCCGGGTCTGACCGACTCCACCAACATGAGCAGCAGCAACTCCAAGGTGGACGTGGGTGACTTCCACGGCAACAAGACCAACCCCTCGGTGACGGTATCCCGGGTCTCGGCTCGCACATACCGCATGTCATTCACCCTGCCCGGCACGAGCGGCGACAAGGGCCTGAAGGCCGAGTGGCGCGACAACAACAACAACCGTGTGGCGGTGGCGGAACTGCTGATAGCCATCGGTCACGGTGGCGGCGGTGGCGGAGAGACAACCGCCCCGACCGTGGGCAACGTGATGCCCACAGGTACGGTGACCGGCGACAGCACGACTATAACGGCCGACTACTACGACTTCGGCTCCGGCATCGACAACTCCAGCGTCGCGGTCTACCTGGACGGCTCGCCGGTCTCCGGCTGCAGCGTCGGCGCTACCAGCGTCAGCTGTCCTGTCACCGGTTTGTCCGCAGGCGCCCACAGCGTCACAGTCAACGCCAGCGACATGGACGGAAACACCGGCACGGGCAACGGGTCGTTCACGGTGAACCTGATAGATACAACGCCGCCTGTAGTCAGCAATATCCAGCCGAGCGGTACCATATATACCGCCGATACGACCATCAGCGCTGATTACAGCGACTCGGGCGACGGTATCGATACCAGTACGGTAGTGGTGAACCTGGACGGCTCGCCGGTCTCCGGCTGCAGCGTCGGCGCATCGAGCGTCAGCTGCGCCGTGACGGGTCTGACCAACGGTGCGCATTCCATCGATGTCAGCGTCGACGACCTGGCAGGCAACAACGGCACAGGTAGCGGTTCCTTCACGGTAGACAACGACACCACCGGGCCGGCTGTGAGCAACATCCAGCCGACAGGTACGGTTACCACGGCTGATACGACCATCACGGCCGACTACAGCGATACGCAGTCCGGTGTCGACAGTGCTTCCGTGACCGTCTACCTGGACGGCAGCCCGGTGAGCGGCTGCTCGGTGGGAACCACCAGCGTCAGCTGCCCGGTTACAGGCCTGGCCAACGGCGCCCATACCGTCGATGTCAGCGTCTACGACAACGTCGGTAACAACGGCACCGGCAACGGCTCCTTCACGGTGGATGTGGATACCACACCGCCTACGGTGAGCAACATCCAGCCGAGCGGCACCATAACGACCAGCAGCACGACGATCAGCGCCGACTATAGCGACACACAGTCCGGAGTCGACAGCGCCTCGGTAGTGGTCTACCTGGATGGCAGCCCGGTGAGCGGCTGCTCGGCGGGGGCCACCAGCGTCAGCTGCTCCGTGACGGGTCTGACCAACGGTGCGCATTCCATCGATGTCAGCGTCGACGACATGGTGGGCAACACCGGCACCGGCAACGGCAGCTTCACGGTCAGCCTGCCTGACACGACGCCGCCGACGGTGAGCAATATACAGCCGACGGGCACGATCACCACGTCGAACACGACGATAATCGCCTACTACAGCGACAGTGAGTCGGGTATCGATACCGCTACGGTTTCGGTAATGCTGGACGGCAGCCCGGTAAGCGGCTGCTCGATCGGAGTATCCAGCGTCAGCTGCTCTGTCAGCGGCCTCTCGGAAGGCAGCCATACCATCGACGTAAGCGTGGACGACATGGCCGGCAACACCGGCACCGGTAACGGCAGCTTCACCTACACGGCTGCGGCTGCCTGCACGGCCCTGTTCACCGATATCAACAACGCCACCATCGCCGTCTACAGCGACGCGGGCCTGAGCGCCGCCGTCTGCCAGTACGATACGCTCAGCCCCAACACCGACTACTACATGAAGGTGACGGACTACAGCACCGACCTCAATGGCAACGGCACCAACAAGAACCAGCTGCAGCTGAAGGACCTGAACAACAGCAACGTCAACTTCGGCGACGGCTCCTCGACGGTGAGCTTCAGTCAGCAGGGAGGCAGCAACCCCTACACCTACGTGGCTACCTTCCGCACGCCCAGCAGCGCCGGCGTCTACAGCGCCGAAGCGCAGATCCAGGACAAAAACAACAACAAACTGCAGCCCAAGGGCTGGTCGCTGAGGGTAGGCTCCACCAGTGCCTACGTGAAGACGTTCAGCGACAGCGGTTACAGCAACATGACCGACAGCTACAACGCCGGCGATACGGTCTACATCGAGGTCTACGATCCGGGTCTGACCGACTCCACCAACATGAGCAGCAGCAACTCCAAGGTGGACGTGGGTGACTTCCACGGCAACAAGACCAACCCCTCGGTGACGGTATCCCGGGTCTCGGCTCGCACATACCGCATGTCATTCACCCTGCCCGGCACGAGCGGCGACAAGGGCCTGAAGGCCGAGTGGCGCGACAACAACAACAACCGTGTGGCGGTGGCGGAACTGCTGATAGCGGTCAACTAGTGGTAAAGTCACAGGATAGAGCGAAATAACAACGCGCCCCCGTCAGGGGGCGCGGTTGTTTGTCGGGCAGCACCCGGACCCGGAAACTGCTATACGGCACAGCTGCGAGGAGATGGCCATCCATACAGCGCCACGGTGATCGAGGCGGTGTCAGCAAATCAGCAGCAATGGATGAAGAAAAACGATTTTGCTGTGTCGGTTATCACGTTGAAACAGAAGTGGACTGGTTATAAAAGGCTTGCAAAACGCGATATTTCAGCCCGATTGATTATTTACAATCCCTTCCATAAACGATATAATTATTTGCCTTTTTGATTAGACCCCAGCATGACAACAATCGAAAGGAAACCGGGTGAGAGTGTCAAAGCATGAAATCCATACTGCCATTTTTACGTCCGCAGTCTCCGTTTCATCTCTCCTTTTTCTGATCCTTCTCCTCAGCCTGCTGCCGGCAGCTCCGGCCCAGGCGCAGGTGACGACACCCTTCTACATAAGCAGCGGCGGCGGCGACTGCGCCGCCATCGGCAGCTGGGACGCGGCGACCAGCACCTGTACCCTCACAACCGACATCAGTTTCGCCGGCACCAACGGCATCGTCATCAGCAGCAACGGCATCACCCTGGACGGTAACGGTCACACCATCAGTGGCGACCAGGTCGGTTACATGGCCGGCGTCTCCATGGCGGTGAGGAACAACGTCACGGTGAGGAACATGACCATCACCGGTTTCACCTACGGCGTCTACCTGCTCTCATCCAGCAACAACGAAGTCATAAACAACGATTTCATCGGCAACACCACTCAGGCCTATGTGGTGGGGGGCGCCGGAAACGCCTTCGACCTGCCATCCACGGGTGGTAACTACTGGGACGATTTCGACCAGTCTGCCGAAGGCTGCGACGATTTCAACGGCGATTACGTGTGCGACGCCGCCTACTCTTTCTCAGGCGGCCAGGACAACATGGCCTGGAAGCTGCCGGACGGCTGGACCCTGACCCCGCCACCGGACAACACGCCTCCCACCATCACCGGCGTCCAGCCCTCGGGGACCATCGGCGTCAGCGCCACCACCGTCAGCGTCGATTACCACGATGACGGGACGGGCATCGACACGGCCGCTGTCCTGGTCACCCTTGATGGCAACCCTCTGCCGGGCTGCAGCGCAAGCCAGACCAACGTAAGCTGCCCCGTCAGCGGCCTGGCTCCCGGCAGCCACACCATCGGCGGCTCGGTGGCGGACAACGCCGGAAACACGGCGCCGGTCAGCGGCAGCTTCATCTTCACAGACACGACTCCACCGACAGTGAGCAATCTCAGACCCGCGGGGACGATAAACACCACCGACACCACCCTGGCCGCGGACTTGGCGGATGACACCGGTTCGGGCATCGATACCGCCACGGTCAGCGTCACCCTGGACGGCAGCCCGGTGAGCGGCTGCACGGTGACGGCGGCAACGGTCAGCTGCGCCGTGAACGGACTGGGGGAGGGGACCCACGCCATGAATGTCAGCGCCGATGACATGGCGGGGAACTCCGCCAGCGCCGGCGGTTCCTTCGACGTGGACAGCGTCGCGCCATCGGTCACCGGCGTCCAGCCCGCGGGCGATATCACGACGCCTTCGGCGCTGATAACCGTGAGTTACAGCGACGCGGTCTCAGGCATCGACACCTCTTCCGTAAGCGTCACCCTGGACGGCTCGCCGCTGGCCAGCTGCGCGGTGGACAGTGCCGGCGCCAGCTGTCCCGCCAGCGGCCTTACCCTAGGCGCCCACACCATCGGCGGCTCGGTGGCGGACAACGCCGGCAACACCAGCGCCATCAGTGGCGGTTTCAGCTTCGTGGATAACACAGCTCCCTCCCTGGGCAACCTGGCCCCCGACGGCATCATCAACACCACCGACCCGGTGCTGAGCGCTGATTATTCCGACGGCGGCTCCGGTATAGACACCACAACGGTAAGTGTCACCCTGGACGGCTCGCCGGTAAGTGGCTGCACGGTGACGGCATCTGCCGTCAATTGCGCCACCACGGGCCTGGCGGAAGGGCTCCATTCCCTGTCGGTCAGCGTCGCCGACATGGCGGGCAACGCTGCATCCGGTTCATCTTCCTTCACCATCGATACGGCGGCGCCGACCATCACGCCGACGGTCTATATATCCGACAACGCCGTCGGCGGTGACTGCGGGGCCGTCGGCGTCTGGGATGACGCCACGAAGACGTGCACCCTCTCCGGCAGCCTGAACTTCGACGGCACCGGCATAGTCATCGGCAGCAACGGCGTCACCCTGGACGGCAACGGCTATTCCATCACCGGGGCGGGCGGCAAGGCCTCCGGGGTGGTGCTCACCATCAGGAACAACGTGACGGTGAAGAACCTGACCATCACCGGGTTCAAGTATGGCGTCAACATCCTTTCTTCCAGCAATATCACCGTCTACAACAACAATTTCTACGACAACACCACGCAGGTTGGGCTCTCCGGCGGCAGCGGCAACAGCTTCAACCTGCCGGCGCCGGACGGCGGCAACTACTGGAGCGATTACGACACACCGGCGGAAGGATGCAGCGACGGGAACGGCGACGGCTTCTGTGACGCGCCCTATGTGTTCGCCGGCGGCCAGGACGACCTGCCCTGGACCGGTCCCAAGCAGGTAGTGGACACCACGCCGCCAACGGTCTTCAACATCCAGCCGGCGGGCGACGTCAACACGTCCGCCCCGACCCTGAGCGCCGGTTACAGCGACGCGGGTGGTTCGGCCATCGATACCGCTTCGGTGGCAGTAACCCTGGATGGTTCACCGGTGAGCGGCTGCAGCGCCACGGCTACGGGTGTCAGTTGCCCCTCTTCGGGTCTTGCGGAGGGTCCGCACAACCTGTCCGTCAGCGTCAGCGACAATGCCGGCAACAACGGCAGCGGCAACGGCTCCTTCTCCGTGGACTCGGTGTCGCCGGTGGTAACCAGCGTACTGCCCACGGGCACAATCAACACGGATTATACGACGGTCAGCATCGATTATTTCGACGCGGGTTCGGGGGTGGACGCCTCATCCGTCAGTGTCGAGCTTGACGGGAACCCTTTGAGCGGCTGCATCATCACCGCCGGCAGCGCCGGCTGCGACGTGGTGGGGCTGTCACCGGGCGCACACAGCATCGGCGGCTCCGTGGCCGACATGGCAGGCAACGTGAGCTCCATCAGCGGCAGCTTCGATGTGGTGGCGCCGGATACCACCCCGCCGACGGTCTCGAACCTGAGCCCCTCGGGCGTGACAGGCTTGACTTCGGCCACAATCAGCGCCGATTATTCGGATAGCAGTTCGGGCATCGACACCACCAGCGTGGCAGTGACCCTGGACGGCAGCCCGGTGAGCGGCTGCACGGTGACGACGACAAGCGTCAGTTGCCCCGTCTCGGGCCTGGCGGATGGCAGCCATGCCTACGCGGTGAGCGTCTCCGACAACGCCGGCAACAACGCCAGCGGCAACGGCTCCTTCGCGGTGGACACGGCCGCGCCCACGGTCATCAGCGTTCTGCCCGCCGGCAGCATCGCCACCAGCAGTACAACCATCAATGTCAGCTATGTCGACGCTGTATCAGGTGTAGACACGGCATCGGTGGCCATCACTCTGGACGGCAACCAGGTGAGCGGCTGCACGGTAACCAGCGGCAGCGCCAGCTGTCCCGTCAGCAGCCTCAGCTTCGGCGCACACAGCATCGGCGGCTCCGTCGCCGATCTCATCGGCAACACGGCGTCCATCAGCGGCGGGTTCAGTTATGTCGACACCGACGCGCCGGTGGTCACCAACCTGACGCCCACTGGCACCATCAGCACCAGCGACACGGTGCTGGCAGCCGACTACAGCGACAGCGGCTCGGGCATCGACACGGCCTCCGTGGCTGTCACCCTGGACGGCTCGCCGGTGAGCGGCTGCACGGTCACCGCCACAAGCGTCAGTTGCCCCGTCTCGGGCCTGGCGGACGGTTCCCACAGCTATGACATCACCGTTGCCGACAACGTCGGCAACGCCGGCAGCGCCGGCCAGTCCTTCTCCGTGGATACGACTGTGGCGATCAACGTGCCCACGATCTATCTCACCACCAGCGCCACCGGCGGCGACTGTGAGATGGTTGGCACCTGGGACAGCGCCAGCAAGACCTGCACGCTGGCCAACAACCTCTCCTTCAACGGTACCAACGGCATCGTCATCAGCAGCAACGGTATAACCATCGACGGCGCCGGCTACCAGATCAGCGGCAACGGCGGATACGTCTCCGGGGTCTCCATGGTGCTCAAGAGCAACATCACCATCAGGAACCTCACAATCAGGAACTTCAACTACGGTATCAACATGCTCTCATCCAGCAACGTCAGCGTCTATTACAACAATTTCGTCGACAACGCGACGCAGGCCTACGTGGTCGGTGGCAGCGGCAATTCCTTCAATATGCCCCTGCCGGACGGCGGCAACTACTGGAACGATTACGATACCCCCACCGAGGGGTGCGACGACATCAACGGCGACCTGGTTTGTGACGCGGCATATTCCTTCCCCGGTGGCCAGGACAACCTGCCCTGGGCCTACATGCGCCAGGCGGTGGATACGCTGCCGCCCAGCATCACCGGCCTGCAGCCGTCGGGGGCGATAGCGACTACGGCGACGACGCTGAGCGCCGGTTACGTGGACGGCGGCAGCGGCGTCGACAGTGCTTCCGTGGCGGTCTATCTGGACGGCTCGCCGGTCAGCGGCTGCACGGTGGTAGCTGCCAGCGTCAGCTGTCCCGTCAGCGGCCTCTCCGAGGGAAGTCACAGCTTCACCGTGCAGGTCGCGGACCTGCTGGGCAACGCCGGGTCGGCTACCAGCCCCTTCACGGTGGACACAGGCGCGCCGGTGGTTAGCAGCGTCCAGCCTTCGGGAACCATCTCCAGCGACAGCGCCACCATCGCCGCCTATTACAGTGACAGCGTCTCCGGTGTGGACAACGCTTCCGTGAGCCTGACCCTTGACGGCAACCCCTTGTCAGGATGTGTCGTCACCGCTTCCAGCGCCAGTTGTGAAGTATACGGACTGGCCGGCGGCCCCCATACCATCGGCGGCTCCGTAGCCGACCTGGCGGGTAACGTTACGCCCATCAGCGGCGGCTTCACCGTATCCATCACTGACACAACGCCACCGGCCATAACCAACCTGCAGCCGGCGGGCACCATCAACACGGCAGCGGCGACCCTGAGCGCCGACTACAGCGATTCCGGCTCGGGTATCGACACCGGTTCGGTGGCCGTGACTCTGGACGGCTCGCCGGTGAGCGGCTGCATGGTCTCCGCCACCAGCGTCAGCTGCCCCGTGTCGGGCCTGGCGGACGGCAGCCATGCCTTTACGGTGAGCGTCTCCGACAACGACGCCAACAGCGCCTTGGCCGGCGGCTCCTTCACAGTCGATACGGTCTCACCGACGGTGGACAGCATATCTCCCACCGGTTTCGTCACTTCTTCCGCGGCCACCATCGCCGCTTACTACAGTGACGCTACGGGTAGTATCGATACCGCCAGCGTCAGTGTCTACCTGGACGGCTCGCCGCTCTCCGGCTGCACGGTGACCGCGGCCAGCGCCAGCTGTGATGTATACGGGATGCCGGAAGGGAACCATACTGTCGATGTCAGCGTCAGTGACACGGGCGGGAACACGGGCAACGGCAGCGGCCAGTTCACCGTCGATACGGTTGCCCCCGCTGTCGACAGCGTCAGCCCCAGCGGTTACATCAACACAGCCGACGCCACTGTCCAGGTTTATTACAGCGACGCCACCAGCGGTATCGATACCAGCGCCGCGGTGATGGTATACATGAACGGACCGGTCACCGGCGCCCTGCCCGGCTGCACGGTGACGGCGTCGGACGTGAGCTGTCCCGTGACCGGACTGACCGATGGCGATTACACCATCGATGTCAGGGTTTACGACAATGCCGGCAACGAGGGCTATTACGTGGCGGCCGGCAGCTTCACGGTGGACACGGTGGTGCCGGCCATCCTCTCCGTATCACCCAACGGCTGGCAGGCCAGCGACTCGGCCACCGTAGTCGCCTATTACCAGGACCTGGGTTCGGGCGTCGACACCTCCGCCGTGAGCGTGGATGTGGACGGCGTGCCCCTGAGCGGCTGTTCCATCACTGTTTCCAGCGCCAGCTGCGATGTCTACGGCCTGGCGGAAGGCAGCCATGTCATCAGTGTGACAGTGGCGGACAACGCCGGCAACGTCAGCGCGGAAGGGTCGCTGATCGGCGTGGACCTGACGCCGCCGGTGATCACCAACCTGACCCCGACGGGGACGACCAACAGGACATCCTTCACCGTCAGCGCCGACTACACCGACTCGTTGAGCTATGTGGATTCGGCGTCGCTGGTGGCCTACATGGACGGGAGCCAGATGACCGGGTGCGCCCTGGCGGGCACCACTTTCAACTGCGCGGCGGTGGACCTGCCTGCCGGCGCCCACACTATCGACGTGTACATATCCGATAACGTCGGCAACACTGCCCACGACAGCGGCACCATCACCATCGATACATCCGTGCCGCCACTGGACAGCACGGCCACCATCACCCTGCTGGACAATTTCGACGGCGGCGACTGCACCATCTACGGACTCTGGGACTGGACGAGCAAGACCTGTACCCTGGTGACGAACCTGGATATCACCGGCGCCAGCAACGGCATCGTGCTCAACGACAGCGGCATAACCCTGGATGGCGACGGTTACACCATGACCGGCAGCGGCGGCAACTCCTCCGGTCTGGTGACGGCCATCAAGTCCGGCATCACGGTGAGGAACCTGACCGTGGACGGCTTCAAGAACGGGCTGTATTTCATCAGCGCCACCAACGCGACGGTATATAACAACAACTTCCTGTCGAACACGAACCAGGTGGTGCTGAGCGGCGGTTCCGGCAACCTGTTCAACCTGGGCCAGCCCGAGGGCGGAAACCACTGGAGCGATTACGATACGCCGGCCGAGGGGTGCGACGATGTGAACGGCGACGGCATCTGCGACGCACCCTATCTGTTCGCCGGCGGGCAGGACGACCTGCCCTGGGCGGCCATGGACGGCTGGACCCTGCCGCCGCCGGGAGACACGATACCGCCTGCGATAACGAACATCCAGCCCACTGGCATGATCAACACCGCAGATACGACGATCAGCGCCTATTACTCAGACGCAGGCTCCGGTATCGACAGCGCTACCGTGGCGGTCTATCTGGACGGAGCGCCGGTATCCGGATGCAGTGTGACCGCTTCCGATGTGAGTTGTCCGGTGACCGGCCTTGGCCAGGGCAGCCACACCATCGAGGTCTGGGTGGACGACAACGCCGGCAATACCGGCTCGGGCTCCAGCGACGTCTTCATCGACGCCGTCCTCTATCCCGGCACCAACCTGGTCCTGCCCGAAGGCTGGCAGAACTCCTCCAGCGCCGTCCTCAGGGTCTACTTCGACGACGACGGTTCGGGCATCGACCCCGGCTCCTTCAGCATCAACTTGGACGGCCTTCCCGTAAGCGGCTGCGACGTCACCGCCACCGACGCCTCCTGCAACGTCTATGGCCTCAGTGAAGGTCACCACGCGATAGACGGCTGGATCGCTGACAACGCCGGCAACGGCGACGCCTTCAGCGGCGGCTTCGACGTGGATACGACTGCGCCGTTCGTCGGCGGCCTTACCCCGGGCGGCAACATGGCCACGAACAGCCCGACGCTGACGGCAATGTACTCTGATGCCGGGTCGGGCATCGACACCAGCACGGTGACAATCGTACTTGACGGAGCGCCGGTCTCAGGTTGCACCGTCAACGCGGGCGACGTGAGCTGCCCGACATCCGGCCTCGCGGAAGGCTCGCACTGGTTCAACGCGACCGCTTCCGACATGACTGGCAACACTACGACCAGCGCCACGGTGGCGTTCATCGTCGACACAGTGGCTCCATACGTGACGGACGTGCTACCGAGCGGGACGATAAGCACCGCCGATGCCACCATCAAGGTCTATTACGCCGATGACACCATCGGCGTAGATACCGACTCGGTGCAGGTCACGCTGGACGGGACGCCCCTCAGCGGCTGCGCCGTCACCGCCACCGGCGCCACCTGTGATGTCTACGGCCTCGCCGACGGCGCTCATGTCATCGGCGGCACCCTGACCGACCTGGTCGGCAACATGACTGTCATCAGCGGCGGTTTCACCGTAAGCACCGGGCCGCCTCCGGACACAACAGCACCGGTGGTGACCAGCGTATCGCCCAGCGGCGCCATAACCATGACCAACGCGCCCATCGAGGTCTATTACAACGACGGTGACGGCGACGGCATCGATCCCTCATCCGTCTCGGTGACGGTGGACGGTACGCCGCTCACCGGCTGCGACATCACCACGGCCTACGCCAGCTGCACGGCTTATGGCCTCAGCGAGGGCGCCCATACCATCGGCGGCTCCGTCGCAGACCTGGCGGGCAACACCACGCCCATCAGCGGAAGCTTCACCTACGAGGCGCCGGCCTGCACCACCAGGTTCGTCGATATCAACGGCGCGGCGGTCGCGGTCTACAGCGACCCCGGCTACAGCGCCTCCGTCTGCCAGTATGACTCACTCAGCCCCAACACGGATTACTACATCCAGGTGGAGCATCCGTCGCTGGACCTGAGTTCCCAGGGCACCAACAGGAACCGCCTGCGACTCAGGGATCTGGCTGACAACAGCGTCAACTTCGGTGACGGCTCCAGCGAGGTGGCGTTCACGCAACAGCCGGGTGGTCCTCCGTATGTGTATCGCGCCACCTTCAGGACACCGAGTGCTTCTGACGCTTACTCGCTGGAGGTGGAGCTGGAGAACAGCGGCGAGAGCCAGCTGATCAAGGTCCGCGGATACGCGATCATGATCGTGGGCTCGGGTTCCTATCTCAAGACCTTCTCCGACGCGGGCTATTCGGTGCAGACCGACACCTTCGGCGCCGCCGATACTGTCTACATCGAGATATACAGCCCCGGTCTGGCAAACACCACACCCGGGCTGTCCCAGTCCAGGGCGGATGTAGCGGACTTCCTGGACAACAAGGTGTCCCGCTCCTTCGACTCGGTGAGCAGGCCGGCGGCCAGAACCTACCGCATGGCGCTGACGCTGCCGGGGACGGCGGGGGACAAGGCGATACGCCTTGACCTGAAGAGCAGCGGAGGGTCGAGGATCAGCCGCGCCGGCTTCCTGGTGAACGTACAGTAGCGGGAGCGGGCCCGGGAAAAGCGGAAAGAAAGCGCCGCGCCCCCGCAGGCGGCGCGGACGCACATGAAACACAGCCCTTGTTGGATTATTCCCTCTTCTGGCAGATAGCCCCGGGTGCGTCAGGCAGCCTTTAGCCCCCGTCGGTCACCATGCCGTCGCGCATGTGGATGACGCGGTCGCAGGCCTCGCCCACTTCGGGATTGTGGGTCACCAGGACGAAGGTCGTCCCGGTCTCCTGGTTGATATTGCGCATCATCGCGACTATCTCGTCGGAAGTCTCCGAGTCCAGGTCGCCGGTGGGCTCGTCGCCCAGCACCACGTGGGGGCCGTTCACCAGCGCCCGGGCGATGGCCACCCGCTGCTGCTCGCCGCCGGAGAGTTCGCTGGGCTTGTGTCCCAGCCTGTCGCCCAGGCCAACATCCGCCAGGGCCTGTTCTGCTGCCGCCCTGGCTTTGCGCCGGGAGAGGCCGGCGTATTCGGCGGCGAGGGAGACGTTGTCTGTGGCGGAAAGGGTCGGCACCAGGTTGAATCCCTGGAAGATGAAGCCAACCTCCTTGCCGCGGATCCTGGTCAGCTCTCTGCCGCCAAGGTTGTCGACGCGCCTGCCTGACAGCTCCACGCTTCCCTGGTCGGGACGGTCGAGGCAGCCCATGATGTGCATGATGGTGGATTTGCCGGAACCGGATGGTCCCATGATGGCCATCATCTCGCCATCCTCGACCTCAAGCGAAGCGCCCCTTAACGCGTGCACGAAGTTGTTCTTGCCCAGTTGATATCTTTTATGCAGGCTCTCTGCTTTTACAATCGACATTACCTGTATTCCCTTCGGAGTGATGAGGCTTCAGGATGATAGATCGTTGACATGAAATCCTCCTGGTCGAAGTCGAACATGACCGGCGCCGTCATTCGTACCTCAGCGCCTGCACCGGGTTCATCCGCGCCGCGTGCCAGGCCGGGTAGAGGCCGCTGGCGACGCCCAGGAAGACCGCGAACACCACGGAGCCGATCACAAGGCGGTTTGTGAGCAGGAAGACCTGGTTGCCGGAGGCCTCACCCCAGGCGTTGAGCAGGTAGGTGGTCAGCGCGCCGATGGCCAGCCCCAGCAGGCCGCCCACGAGGCCGATGAAACCGGACTCTCCCAGGAACTGGCTGATGATCCTGCCGTCGGAGGCTCCCATGGCCTTGCGGATGCCGATCTCCCGCGTCCGCTCATAGACGGACATGGTCATGGTATTGATCACAGACAAGCCGCCCACGACCAGCGATATCAGCGCCACGCCATAGACGATCATGGTGAAGATGCCGGTGGTGGCGGCGATGTTGTCCTGGAACTTCTGGGGGCCGACGGCAACCAGGTTCTGGTCGGAACCGGATATGGTCTCAGCCAGTTCATCCGGGTCGGTCCCCGGGGAGGGATAGATGGTTCCACCGGTAGCCAGGTTCGTCTTGTCAAGGCCGGGCCGGATGAACTCCGGCAGGGAATCATAGAGGATGTCCTGGGCGTCGGCCAGGGTCATATAGACGGTGTTGTCGGGGATGGAGAAGGTCTTGTCCAGCGTGCCCACCACCTCGAACTCCCTGTCTCTGACGGAGATGGTGTTGCCCACCTTGCCGTCGAGCTTCTTCACCAAATCGCTGCCGACGACCACCACGCCCCGGTCGCCGGGGGAAAGGTTGTGGCCGTCAGAGAAGCTGATGGGGAAGGACTCCAGGTCCTGGCCGCGGAGGTCGGAACCGGTAAGCAGGTCCGGCATACCGAAAGTGGCGCCCGGTTCTTCCTCCAGGGTCATGCTGATATCCGCAGAGGCCACCTGCACCCCGTCCATCTCCTCCAGGGCGCGTATCTTCTCAACCGACATGGGGTCGCCGCCCAGCCCGTGGGACTCGCCTTCGGTCACGGTCACCTTGTCCTTGTAGAACTCGGTGCCGCCGTCCACCAGCAGGGTGATCTTCTCCGCCATGGCTCCCATCACCACCAGGGCGAAGATGCCGATGGTGATGCCGGAGATGGTGAGGAAGGCCCTGAGCTTGCGGCGGAAAACGTTTCTGATGGTCCTCATCGCAGCCGCCTTTCAATATGCTGGAAAACCCTTTTTTGCAGGATAAAACTCAATAGCCACCGCCCGGCCATCGGTTAAAGATTATAACATTATCGCTGACTTGATGGCTCAGGCGTGACCCTGGAGACGAATCTATCCGGCTTGCCGTCGCTCGGGGCAGGAGCCACGGCCTCGCAGGATAGCCCCGGATCAGCGGCGAATATATGTTTGCAGAATGAAATACCCGGAGAGCAGAAAGTAACCCTGTCCGGTGGCAAGCTGATACAGAAAGGAGCTGTGATGAACGAGGAAGGAAGCACCCCCAAGAGCGGCACGGGCCTCGACTCCAACGTGGCTGGCCTGCTCTGCTATGTACTCGGATGGCTGACGGGGCTCATCTTCATCCTGATCGAGAAGGATGACCGTTTCGTCCGCTTCCATGCGGCTCAGTCCATCGTCGTGTTCGGCGGGCTCACCGTCATCGCCATAATAATCTGGATATTCATTGTCGCGGTCCCCGCCCTCTGGTTCCTGTATCCGCTGTTCATCATCGCCGAGCTGGTCCTCTGGATACTGCTGATGGTCAAGGCCTATCAGGGTGAGGAATTTCACCTGCCCATCGCCGGCGACATCGCCGACAACTGGGTGTAGCAGAGGCCGCAAGGCCTGATATCCACACCGGGGGAAGGCGGCCCGGAGGCCGTCTGAACGGTCCCGGCTTTCCGCGATGACGATGGGTGCCTGTTTCCCCGCCAGGGCGTGAGACAGCGTACCGTGGCAAGTCGCAGCAAGCTGTCTTGACCGCGAGGGCGTTCATGGGGGAGATGTTCCCATCAACTGCGCTTGTCCGCTATACTGATGGCCAGGCCGTACCCTGGGAGCGACGGGAGATATCGGCGCTCCGTCATGCTCGCAAGAAAGACAGTCACCTCAAGACCGGCCCCCTCAGAGGCCGGTTTTTCATGTAGCAGGGACAGGGCCGGCAGCCTACGGCAGGCAGGAAGAGAGGGGAAAGGAGCAGGCCACTGGACCAGACCGCTGAGAACGGCTACAGGCAGACCCGCAAATACCGTATCCGCTGGCTGACGCTGGCGGTGCTTTCCCTCAGCCTGGTCATCATCGGGCTGGACAACACCATCCTCAACGTGGCCATCCCCACAATACAGCGGGAGCTGGACGCCACCGCTTCGCAGCTGCAGTGGATGGTGGACGCCTACATCCTGGTCTTCGCCAGCATGCTGCTGACCATGGGGGCGCTGGGCGACCGCTTCGGCCGCAAGCTGACGCTGCAGCTGGGCATCATCATCTTCTGCGGGTTCAGCGTCATGGCAGCCTACTCCGGCTCCAGCGGGCAGCTCATCGCAGCCAGGGCGCTGATGGGCCTGGGCGGCGCCCTGATCATGCCCTCGACTCTCTCTATCATCACCGACGTCTTCCCCCGCCAGGAGCGGGGCAAGGCCATCGGGCTCTGGGCCGGAGTCGCCGCCCTGGGTATCGGCCTGGGTCCGGCCATCGGTGGCTGGCTGCTGGAGAACTACTGGTGGGGCTCGGTCTTCCTCATCAACGTGCCCATCACCGCCGGGGCGTTGCTGCTTGGCTTCTTTTTGGTGCCGAAGAGCAGGGCGCCGGAGCCGCCGCGCATCGACGCCATCGGCGCCGTCCTCTCCGTGGCCATGCTGCTGGCGCTGGTCTACGCCATCATCGAGGCGCCCTCCCGCGGCTGGACCGACCCGGTGGTGCTGGCCTGCTTCGGCGGCGCCCTGGTGCTGGGGCTGCTGTTCGTGCTGCAGGAGCTGAGGACGGACCATCCCATGCTCAATCTGAACTTTTTCCGCAACCCGCGATTCAGCGCCGGCGCCGGGGCCATCATGATGGCTTTCTTCGCCCTCTTCGGCGTCATGTTCATCTTCACTCAGTACATGCAGTTCGTGCTGGGCTACACGGCGCTCCAGGCGGGGGTGAGGCTGACGCCCTTCGCCTTCGGCATGCTGGTGGGCGCCGCCAACAGCCACCGCATGGTGCGGATGTTCGGCACCAACAAGGTGGTGGCGGCGGGGCTGACGGTGGTGGCGGTGATGCTGTTCAGCGTCTCCCGCTGGGGCATCGATACCGCCTACTGGATAATCGGCGCCACTATAGTTATCCAGTCCTTCGGCATGGCCAACACCATGGCGCCATCCACGGACGCGGTGATGGGGGCGGTGCCGCTGGCCAAGGCCGGCGTGGGCTCGGCCACCAACGACACCACGCGCATGGTGGGCGGGGCGCTGGGTGTGGCCATCTTCGGCTCCATCCTCAACACCCTCTATTCCTCGGATATGGCGGTGGTGGCGGACAGGCTGCCGCCCCAGGCCGCCGACGCGGCGAAGGACTCGGTGGGCGCGGCGGTGCAGATCGGCGCCATGGCCGGCGGCCCCCAGGGGGAGGCGCTGGCGACCTTCGCCCGGCAGACCTTCGTCGACGCCATGGGCACAGCCTTCCTCATCGCCGCCGGCGTGGCGCTTCTCACCGCCCTGGTCGTACTGCTGGCCATGCCGGCCGGACATCTGGGCCGGCAGGAATAGGGCTGGGGGTGGGCGTCCGGCGTGGTTCGCCCACGAGCGGTGTTTCGCCAGTGAGCAGCGCGCCGCCAGCGAGAAGCGCACCGTTCCTGCGCGCTGGTAACCCTGCGCCAGCCCCCGGAGAAGGGTCCTCAACATGACCAATGCAATAAAATTACCTGCAAATATCAGGATTCTAACCATTTCCTTCGGCAGGAGAAATAGATATATTTCCATATATATCCACGGAACGGATCTATCCCGGAGGAAAGGTAATTGCACCAGGTTATCAGCGGTACGATGATACTGGCCGGCGCCGCCCTGATGCTGGCCAGCCTGTTGAAGTGGCGGAGCCTGTCGCGGGTTACGCCATATATCCCAGAGCGCAGCCGGGCCCAGACCAACATGTACCTGCGGGTGCATGGATTGCTCATGGCCCTGTTCCTGCTGGGCTACATCATCGTGGCCATCGCCTTCATCTTCGGTATCACCAGCCTGGGGGAGATGATCGTGGGGGGAGTCTTCCTCGGCGGCGCCATCTTCGTCTTCCTCGGTATCGTCATACAGCTGCGGATGCTGGCGGAGATCCAGGCGACCATACGCGGCCTGCTGCCGCTGTGCTCCAACTGCAAGCGCGTGCGCTACGACGGCGGGGATCCCGGTGCGCAGGAATCATGGGGAGATATCGAGACATATATCAGCGAGCGCACCGAGGCGGACATCTCCCACAGCCTCTGCCCCAAATGCAGGAAGGAGCTTTACCCTGACCTCGAGTCCTGAAAGCAGACCATGATATTCCGGGAGAGCCTGTTTCAGGAGGGAGGGGGGCGAGGATCGGCCTGTCAGGTGAACGCCACTCTCTTGCTGGTCCAGTCCACGGCCAGTACATGTTTATCGCTGCCTATGCTGTCCCTGTCGATATAGACCAGCTTCTTCCCGTCCGAGACGGGCAACTTCTCCACCAGTGAGGTTCCGCCAAGCTCCAGTTCATCGCCGAAGAAGACGATGTTTTCCACATCATCGGGGATCGCTGTGCTCGCCACTTCATCCGTTACCGGGTCGAAGTGCCAGACACGGTAACCGGGCAGGTAATAAAGCACCCTTTCGAACTCGTAGACCGCTACGATGAGCGTGTCATCCGGGTCGAAGTTATCCTGGAGGGCGGACAGCCGCGAGGCGAAGACCTCGTCCCGGCTGGCGAGGTCGCGGGAACCGTAGCTGACGCTGCTGCCCAGAAAGAGTAAGAGGTTCAGGGCTATGGCAGCTGCCGGCAGGGCGACCGCTGCTACTCTGGCGGCCCCGGACGGCAGGCGCCTGGCCAGTTCACCGGCAAGCAGGGACGCGCCGCGCCCGGCAGCCAGCAGGGCAGGCGGCAGGATGAGGAAGACATAGCCGGCCTCTCCGATGTGCACCAGCAGATAGAACAGGGCGGCAGGCAGGAACCAGAGCGAGAGGAACCACATCCGCCGCGGGCCCTGCTGTCGTTGAAGGCCGTCCTGTCCCTGTCGGAGGCGCTGTCGCGCCGCCGGGTGGCGATGCCAGGCCCTGTTGAGGGCCTGCCGTACCCGGAGCAGGATGAGGTATGCGGCGAAGGGCAGGGCGCCGGCCAGCGCCAGCATCAGGTAGCGCCAGAGCAGGGCGCCATTGCGGGAGAAGGCCGGCAAACCGTTGTAGAAGACGGAGAAGTCGTGCATCACGCCTGCTGTCTCCTGGGAGGATGCCTGGCGATAGACGGCCCAGCCTCCGGTGAGCAGGGAGGAGGGTACGTACCAGGCGGCGACTGCCGCGGCCAGGACCGCCAGCGCCGGCAGGGCGCGGCGCCGGCCGCAACGCAGGAGGGCGGCGAGGAAGAGGGGGAGAAGGAAGGGGAGGAGGTCCTGGCGGAACCCGGCCGCCAGGCCCAGGGTGAGGGCGGCGGACAGGATGAACCCGCGCCTGCCCTGCCAGACCTTGTATACCATCGTCGCTGTCAGGATCGACAGGAAGGCAAGGACTGTATAGGGGAAGGCTACTTCAGACAGTCCCCAGAAACTGGTGCCGGTGGCGAGCAGCAGCGCCGCCAGCAGCCCCGTGCGGCGGTCGAACATGCTCCTTCCGAGGAGGAAAAGGGCCGCGACGGCGGCGGCGGAGGCGAGGATGCTGATCCAGACCATGGCGGTGTTGGGGTCGCCCAGCAGCCGGTCGATCATCCAGACCAGGCCAACGTAGAAGATATACCCGGGGGGTTGGGGCTGGTGGACCGACACGTCGAAGTGCTGGATGGCGCGTGTGTACAGGACCGAATCCCATGAATAGAGGTATGCCGCGCGGAAGGGGATGCGGGACAGCAGGGTGAGGATGAACAGGGCCAGCGCAAGGACCAGGTCGCTGTCATGGAGACTCTCATACAGAGCCCGGGATGATTTCCTCGGTATCGCCAGCAACATCGGTCCGGGTCTTGTTCCTCCCTTCTCCCGGTATCGCCTGCCCGGGCCTCAGGTTATCACATTGCCGCTGCCGGCTTCCATCCTTGCCATCAGCCCTTCGATCTCTTCCCTGGCGGATGTGAGCTTTTCCTTCCGGCGGGCCAGGTCGCCGCCGCGGACGCGCGCCTGCTCGCCGCCTTGCCGCCGGCGAAGCATGCCCTTTTCGATGGCGGCGGAGATACCCGAAAGGGTGGCGTCAATGCGGTCCAGCGCTTCGGTGCGGAAGGCGGCGGCGCTGCCCCTCAGGCGCTCTGCGAAATCATGCCTCAGGCGCCCGCCCTGGCGGTCGATCATCTCCCGGGCATACTGTCTCAGGCGTCTGGTAACCACCTTCCTGCCCACCAGCCGGGGCAGCAGCGAGGTGAAGGTCTTCTCGATCATCTCCAGGGCCACCGGCTCATCGCGGAACTTGTAATAGAAGCCGGGCTGGACGCTCCAGAGCTCTTCCGTGCCGATCGATTGGTAATCTATCTCGAACAGCTCGGCGTGGAACCGGAGAAGTCCATCCACCGTCTCGTTGATGCGGGAGATGAAACGGTCGCAGACGCCTTCGAATGCCTTCGCCAGACGCGTGTCCTCTTCACTCCACCAGTCGTTGTAGGCGGCCTGGATATGTTTGATGATGAATTGTTCCAGTTCACGGCTGAGCGCCCGCGTGGAGAGGCCGCCTTCGCGTTCGAGGAACCCGTCGATCCCCTTCTCCAGCTCTCCCGCGAGCGCACGTTTAAATTCACCCAGCTCCTCGTCCAGGCCGGTCTTGATCAGGCGCTGGAGGTCGCCTTCGAAGAGGACCTGGAAATCCCCCTTCTCGCCGAGGACCTCCTGCTGCTTACGCTCGAATATGAGCAGTTTCTGCTCCAGCTCCTCAAGCGGCGCCGAAAGAGCCTTCTCTTCCAGCTCTACCTCGAAGAGGGACCGGCTCACCAGCCTGAGCAGTGAACCGGAGGCGGATCTCAGCAGCACTTCGCCCTTCTCCTCCATCAGGAACCGGTTGAGGCGCTCTTCGAAAGCGGGCAGGCCGCTCTGCTTGAGTAGCGGCAGGGAGCAGGCGGACTTGCCTTCCAGGGCCCGGCGGGCGGATACGGGGTAGACGTTCACCGGTATTCCCAGATGTTCCGCCAGCACCCGGCGGGAGAAGTCGAGGGATTCCTCCAGCTCGTCGGCGGCGACGAAGTCAGCCTTGTTCTTCAGGAAGAAGATGCGATGGGAGTATGACTTCACGTCCTCAAGGAAATCCAGCTCTGCCTGGCTGACGGGCTGGTCCACCGACAGCAGGAAGAGGGCGGCGTCTGAGCGGGGCAGGTAGCGGTATGCCACATCGGTGTTGTGCCGGTATACGGAGCCGACCCCGGGGGTGTCGATCAGGCGGACGCCGTCGCTGAGGTAGGGCGAGGGGTAGGAGATGAAGACCTCGTCCACATCCTTGCCGTTCTCCGGGTTTCCCTTCTCGGTGACATAATCCGCCAGTTCGGCGGTGGTGATGTCCCGCTCGCGGCCGTCGTTGAAAACGACCCGGGCGTGGGTCTCTTCGCCGTATTCGATGATCGTGGCGATGGAGGTGAGCGGCACCACCGCCGTGGGCAGGAGTTCCTCTCCCAGCAGGGCGTTGATCAGCGTGGTCTTGCCCCTCTTGAACTGGCCCAGGACCACCAGGTCGAAAGAGTTCTGCTCCAGCTTCTGCCTCAGCCGGTCCAGGCGGCCGGCGTAACCGGAGCCGGACCGGCCGGTATTATCATCCCGGCTGTCCGTATCGGGGCACGGGCGCCGTTCAGGGGCTGCGGCGCCATCCAGAGAACCGATGAGCCCAAGCAGCTCTTCCTTCAACTGTCCATAACGGTCGAGCATAAAAAAACTCCTGTCCGGTGACGTTGCGGACAGAAGCCATCAGCGCCTGGCAGATGCCACCTTTCCGGTGACAGGGCGCGGTTCTATCGGCGAGCTTCATCGCCGTTTGTAATTCTATCAAGGGCCGTTTTCAGCGGCAAGGAGGGGCCGGAGCCGTTACGGTATTCAGACCTTTGCCTTCTCCAGCCAATGGGGGTTGTGGACGGTGCCGTCGTGCCTGTCGGAGGTCTTGTAGGGCTCGTACTCGCCGTTGGCCGCGAAGGGAGCGATGCGCTGGAAAAGCTTCTCCCTGGCTTCCTCGCTGAGCGGCTGGAAGTCGCCGGCCGCCTCCAGCGCCTGGTCCAGGTCCCGCTGCGACTCCATGCCGGTGACGACCACGTCCACGGGCTGGCTCAAGGCGTACCTGAGCGCCTCGGCGGCTGTGACCATCTTCGTCTCCATCAGGGCGCCGCCGGCCAGGGGCTTCATGGCGATGATGCCCACGCCCTCTTCCCTCAACCGCGGCAGGAACTGTTGCTGGAAGCTGTTGAACCGGGCGTCCAGCAGGTTTACGGGAAACTGGGCAGCGTCCCAGGAGAAGCCGTGCCCGAGCATCTCCAGCAGGAAGGCCGGGTCCTTGTGGCCGGTGAAGCCCAGGTATCGTGCCTTGCCCTGTTCCCGGGCCTTCTCCATGGCCTCGATGGCGCCGCCGCGGGCGAAGATGCGCTCCGCGTCGCCGGGCCTTATCACCTCGTGGATCTGCAGCAGGTCCACATGGTCGGTCTTCAGGCGCTTCAGGCTCTGGTCCAGCTGTTTCATCGCCACTTTCTTCCTGCGGCCGTCGATCTTGGTCATGAGGAAGGCGCGGCCGCGGTAGCGGCCGCGCAGGGCGTCGCCCATCCACATCTCGCTGCGGCCGCCATGGTAGTCCCAGCAGTTGTCCATGAAGTCGATACCCTGCTCGATGGCTTCATGCACCAGGCTGATGGCCTCGGAGCGACAGTTGGCGCTGGCGATATGGGCGCCGCCCAGGCCGATGACGGAGACCAGTTCGCCGGTCTTGCCAAGGGTCCGTCGGGGAATCTCTGCTGCCATCCTGAAACCTTTCCGTGCTGACACAGGCAGGGACAGGGATTATTCTATACCGGAGCGCTGGTTGATGTAACGGGAAAGTGGGCGGCGGCGCCTGAAGGCGCCGCCGCCCACCTGTATGACCGGTCTTCCTGATATCTGCTATCAGCCCGCGTGCTTACCGCTGCTCTTTGCCTGCGACCGCCAGCATCCTGATGGAGCAGGCGATGACCAGGCCCGTCATTGAGAAACTGACGATGAACAGCAAGGCGACACCGTTGACGCCCGTGTTGGGCAGTTTTGAATGGCTGACTTCAGGTTGCGGCTGAACCGGCGTTCCTGAGCCGTTCGTACCCGAATCGGAGCCGCCGTTGTCGCCGCCGCCGGGGTTGCCGGTACCGGGGTTTTCTGAGCCTTCATGGGGGCAGCCTGGACCATCGGGGTCATCATCACAGTCCGGTTCGGTGGGGATAGGACAGTCCAGGTTAGGGTCGTGGTCAGGCTTGTCGCAATCAGAACAGTAACAGTAACCCCAATGGGTCCCATCTGCATTGACACCGTCGACGCAGATGATGGGGCCGTCGCAGGCAGGCTCTATGGGCACCGGTTCAATGATGTCACATGGCTCCAGCCAGATGGAGGAAGCTGCGGTGCCGTCGCTGTACTTGCTCCAGTGGGTGACCGTTCGCTGGCCGTTCTCGCAGGGGCCGTACTCGGTACCGGAATCGATGACTGTGGGCTCGCTGCCGCCGCCCATGCCTGGCTCCAGCGGGGCAATGGGAACGACCTCATCATCAGGAAGCACGGGCTGCAGCATAGGGGAAACCATTGAGTCCATCAGATCGGTATGAAAGACGGGACTGACAGCGACGGGGTCAACGCCGCCGACCGGGGCCGCTTGTGCCTCACTGCCGGAAATGCTGTGAACCAGCAGTCCTGCAATTGAAAGAAAAAAGATGATCAGCGCGATTCTCAACAAGGTTTTCATCGGTTCAGCCTCCTTTGCCGTCACGGGCAGTTATCGTGTCGCCCTTTGTAACTAATGACGGAGCAGGGGAAGAATACTTACGGAGGCTGGCCATGGTCCCTGGCCCGTCTGCCCGGGACATGGTTTAAAGGCGCCGCCGCCGGGCATCCTGAAAGCAGGTATGGAAAGTCACACGCGAAAAACGGTCAAGCTGTTACTGGTATGCGCTGTCTGCGCCGGAACGGTGACAGGTATCGTTTACCTGGTGTTATGGCTGGCGTCCTGACGCAGGCTGCGTCCCCGTGAAGTTTCCCGGCGGCGTTTTGGGGCAATACTATCTGTTAGAGAACAGCGAGATCGAAGGGAAGGAATACCATGAAACAGAACGTGGGAACAATAGACCGTGTCATCAGGGTCCTGCTGGCCGTGATAGTAGGTATCCTGTACTTCACCGGGGCGATCAGCGGTGTGGCCGCCATCATCCTCGGTGTCTTGGCGGTGATATTCCTGGTGACGGGGATCGTGGGCTTCTGCCCACTGTATACATTGTTCCATCTGAACACCAGGAAACATGCCTGATATGGAACAGGTACACAATACGGCGCCTCCGGGTGTTGCAGCTTCCTCCGTTATCGGGTGAATGTTCAGCGGCATAATGTCCATCAAACCGTCGGGGATTGTCTGGTAACATGCGATTGCAGCCAGGCCGGGGCTATCAGCTCCGGGACAGTTCCAGGGTGGCGTTCCAGCTGCAATTGTAGCCGCTGGGATGTGAATATGCGGAAGTTCCCGAGCCGGAAGCGGATCCGCCGGACTGGAAGACCACCTCATACGTGTTCGAGTATCTGCCACCCTCATCATCGGCCACGCCGGAATTCGCACAGGACATTCTGTTTCCGCTAACCGTACAGCTGTAATTGCAGACAGCCGCGGGGTCGCATTTAAAACCGGACAATATATTCATCGTAGCCGTATCGTCTTTTTGGCTGATTGATACGGTAACATTGTTTGTCGAGCCCGCCGGACAGCTGCCGGACACGAGCGAAAGGGCCAGGGTTCCCTGCCAATCGCCGGAATAGTCAACGGCAGTAGCTGAAGCTGTGCTTGTGGCAGTCACGGCTTCCGTGGCGGAAATGCCGGTTCCGTTTTCTCCACTGCAGCCTGCAAACAGCAGCAAGCCCATGATCAGGATCAAGGCCAGGAATGCATTTCTCATGAGAACCCCCTTGTTGGTTACGCAAGTTTTTATAGCCGGTGTGATCTTTGATTCAACGCCGGAAATAAAGTTTTCAGAAGCCTTGGCCGGCAGGGCAAGGAAATACGGGATCGCCGGGGGCTAAACCCGTCGAAGCAGCAACACCGCGAAGCGCCCGGCGCTGTCGGTGTAGACCTGTTCGGTGGTAAGACCGAAGTCGGCCAGATAGGGCACCATCTCCTCCAGACGGAACTTGCAGCTGATCTCGGTGAGCACCTGCTCGCCGGCGCCTATCTCGAATCTGCGGCCCAGTGGCTCGACGGCGATGGTCTGGGCCCGTTCGAAACGGGCGAATATCTCAACCCGCGAGCGCTGGCGGTTGAAGCGGGCCACATGCTCGATAGCCTCCGTGTCCAGGGATGAACCCAGCTCACGGTTCATCCGTTCGAACAGGTTGCGGGTGAAGGCCCGGCTCCAGCCGGCGGCGTCGTTGTAGGCGGCGTTGATGCTGTCCACGTCTTCGTTGATGTCCAGGCCCAGCAGGCAGTAGTCTCCCGGCGAGATGCCGGCGGCGGCCTCTTCCCAGAAGTCCAGGGACTCCTCCTCGTTCAGGTTGCCCAGGGTGCTGCCCAGGAACAGAAGCAGGACGGGAGAGTAGTCGCCGAGCAGGGGAAAGGCTTTTTCGTATGTGGAGTTGAGCGGTTCCACATCTACCTCGGGACGGCTTGCGGCGAGCTCCTCCCGGGCATGGTCGAGGATGGAGCAGCTGATGTCCACCGGCGTATAGCAGGCGCTGCCGTAGAGTTCGCAATATGCGTCAAGCAGCAGCCGGGTCTTGATGGAGCTGCCCGAACCCAGCTCCACCAGCCGGACACTGCCCGTGCGCAGGGCGATATCCAGTCCCACCGCCGCCAGGATGGACCCTTCGGTGCGGGTGAGGTAATACTCAGGTTGCTCGCAGATGCGCTCGAAGATGTGGCTGCCGGCGGAATCGTAGAGATAGCGGCAGTCGAGCCAGCGGGGGGAGTCTTCCAGGCCTTCGGCGACGGACCGGGCGAACTCGAGGGAATCTTCCGTGGACCGCGTCTCCCGGACGCCGTTGGCGACTTCATCCAGGGCGGGTGCCGTCCTGCGGGCTGAGTCCGCGGCCATGTCCGCGACGGTCTCGTGATAGGAAGCGGTCCCTACCGCGATCACCGGCGGCTCCTGGTTTCCTCCAGCCATTGAGTTTCCCTTCGCCGCTTGCTCCCTTTTCATGCTATCACCCTCGGGGAGACCGGTTCAAATGAAGAATGGTCACGGAGCTGTTCCGTCAACCGACCGGTGATTCATTCCATATGGATTTCAAAAGGTGCTCTTCACATCACCGGCAGGGGATGAATCGGATCGCGCTCATGGACTCATTGATGACTTCGTCGAAGGCCTTCAGGGCGTACTCCACATCCTCCTCGCTGTTCTCCTGCCCCAGGGAGAGTCTGATGGTGCAGTGGGCGTCCTCGTCGGAAAGCCCCAGCGCCAGCAGGGCGTGGGAGGGCTCTGGTGAGCCCGATTTGCAGGCGGAACCGGAGGAGATGGCGACGCCCTTGCGGTCCATCCTCAGCACCAGCGACTCGCCGCGCATGCCCGGCAGCACCATGTTTAGGGTGTTGGGCAGGCGGCGCTCGTGATCGCCGTTTACCCGGGCGTTTTCCACCATTTCCAGCAGGCCTGCCTCCAGCCGGTCCCTCAGCCGCGCCAGCTCCTCCCTGCCGGACAGGCGCATGGTGGCCAGCTCCGCCGCCTTGGCGAAACCGATGATGGAGGCCACGTTCTCCGTTCCCGCCCGGCGGCCGCCCTCCTGGCTGCCGCCGTCGATGAGCGGCGCTATATCGATGCCTTTACGGATATAGAGGGCGCCTACTCCCTTGGGTCCGTGCAGTTTATGGGCTGATACCGACAGCAGGTCCACGCCAAGCTCTTCCACATCCACCGGTATCTTGCCGAAGGCCTGCACGGCGTCGGTGTGGAAGGGGACGCCGTGCTCGTGGGCTACGTCCGCCAGTTCGGCGATGGGCTGGATGGTACCGGTCTCGTTGTTGGCCATCATGATGGAGACAAGCATGGTGTCTCCGGATATGGCGCCGGCCAGGTCCGCGGGGTCGACGATACCGTCCGTGCCTACGGGCAGATAAGTGACTTTGAAGCCCTGCGCTTCCAGCGCCGCGCATGTTTTGAGCACAGCCGGGTGCTCGAAGGCGCTGGTGATGATGTGGCCGCCTTCTCCGGAGCGGCCCGCGGCGGCCGCCCTGCCGCTGCCGGCCCCATGACGCCAGGCCAGCGCCATGCCTTTCAGCGCCTGGTTGTCCGCTTCAGAACCACAGCCGGTGAAGACCAGACGCCGCGCGGTGCAGCCCAGCGCCTGGGCGATGACGCGCCGCGCCGCCTCCAGCTCTTCCCGCACCTCAGCTCCGGTCCGGTGGATACTGGAGGGGTTGCCGAAACGCTCCTCCAGGTAGGGAAGCATGGCCTTGACTACTTGCGGGTCCAGAGGCGTGGTGGCGTTGTTGTCAAGATATATGGTGCGGGCGGGGGCCTGGGGCCTGACGGTGATTTTCGGTTTTCCTTCCGCGGCTGTACTCCCGGTCACTGCGGCGGGCGGGCCGGCGGCGGCGCTGCCCTTCTCCGCACCGGCGTCCTCGCCGGCCGCCTTCACCGACCGCACCTCACAGAGCAGCGCCTTGTATACGGGGAAGCCGGATATGGGGTCGTAGCGCCCCAGGTCCGTCAGCTCGTTGACGTTGCACTTCTGCCAGGCCTCCGGACCGACGGGACCGCCGCCGCCCATGTTGCAGTCGATGACGCCTTCAGCGATATCGGCGCTGACCCGGGCCCGGAAACCCAGGCTGCTGCGAGGCGTCTCCACCAGCACCCTGTCGCCGTCGCCGATGCCACGGCGGGCGGCGTCTCTATCGTTCATCAGCACCTCGGGCTCGGGCGCCTCGGTCAGAAGCCCCTCGACACCGTGGTGCTGGGAGCGGAAATCGGTGGTGGTGCGCGAGCCGGAGTTGAACACCAGGGGGAACTGCTCCGCGGTCTCCGGCTGTGACAGCGGCCCCTCCCTGGGTTCGGTGTAGACGGGCAAGGGTTCGTAACCGTGCTCCTCCAGGATGGAGGAGGCTATCTCGAACTTGCCCGACGGCGTCTCAAAGCCGGGCCTGCCGTCGGCCCTCAGCAGCCCCTTCTGCCACTTCTTGTACTGCATCATCCGGGTGGGGATGCTGACGGCGCCGCCGGCCCGGCGAACGTCATCGGGTGTGTAACCCGAGCCCTCGAGCGCCCGCTCCAGAAGCTCCTCCTCCGACTGGGGGTAGAGTTCTCCGTACCCAAGGCGCTCAGCAAGCTCCCCCAGTATCAACAGGTCGTTGCGCGCCTCTGCCAGGGGCTCCAGCAACCGTTCGCGGATACGGAACATGGAGCCGTAGGTCATGTAGGAGGTGTTCTCGAAGCCGGTGGTTGCCGGCAACACGATGTCGGCCCAGGCAGCGTCGGCGGTGAGCTGTCTGTCCACTGTCACCAGGAAATCCAGCTCAGACAGGGTTCGGCGCCAGATATCCGGCTGGGGCCAGGCGGTGATGATGGAACCTCCCAGTACGATCAGGGACCTGAGGGGATAGGGCTTGCCCTCGAGAACAGCCTCCGGCAGGGAGATGGCGTGGGACTCGCCACGGTACTGGCTGTAGACCGGGAAACGGTCGCGGCCGATGGCCTTGCCGGGCGCGGGGTTGGCCTGCAGCCGCTCCTTGTTGATGGGGAAGGCGTTCTCCCGCATGCGGAAGACACGGCCGCCCGGCACGTCCAGCTGGCCGGCCAGGGCCCAGAGCACCATGGTGGCGCGGATGGCCTGGACGCCGCTGTCCGAGTATTCCAGGCCCGTGTACATAACCGGCGCGGCGCCACGGGCGGCGGCGATACGCCGGGCGAGGGAGCGGATCGTGTCCGCTCTGACCCAGGTTGTCTCCTCCACCGCCTCGGGGCGGAAATGCTGGGTGTAGTCGGCCAGTTCCTCGAAGCCCGCTGTCCAGTCGCGAGCGAACTCCTCGTCGTAGAGCTCCTCCTCGATCAGCACCTGTATCATGCTAAGGGCCAGCGCCCCGTCGCTGCCGGGCCGCACGGGAATCCATTCGCCTCCAGTCTCCCGGCAGGTGCCGTTGCGCCTGGGGTCTATCACCACCACCTCGGCGCCACGCTCCCGGGCCGCCAGGATCTGGTAATGGGCCAGGGGCGGCGAGTCGGTGGCCGGGTTGGCGCCCCAGACCACGATCAGTTCGGCGTTCTCGATGTCCGAGTCCATGTTGATCAGCATGCCGCCCATGGTCACATGGGGGGCGATCATGGCGTAGGAGACGTAGCAGAGGGCACCCACGCCGAAGGTGTTGGGCGAGCCGAAGGGGAAGAGCACGCTGGAGGCCGATGACACCGCCGTGTCCGCCGGCTGGTAGACGTCGCAGAGGGCCAGGTCGAAGCTGCCGCGGCCGGTGTAGACGCCGGCGGCCTGGGGGCCGTGCTCCTCCTTTACCTTCTCCAGCCGTGCGGCGATCTCGCCCATGGCGTCGTCCCAGGAGATACGCTCGAATCCATAGTCGCCCCGCTCGCCCTTGCGTCTGAGCGGGTGGCGCAGGCGGTGGGGCGAGTAGACCATCTCCGGAGCGTGCATGCCCAGCTTGCAGATCATCCCCAGGGGGTGGTCATCCTGGGCTCTCAACTCCACCAGCCTGCCCTCCCGGAGGGTGGCCGTGACCCAGCAGCCGGCGGGACAGATGCCGCAGATGGTGTCCCGCTGCTCTGTGCCGCGGCTGCCGGTTGTGCTTGAAGCCGTCTTGTCCTTCAGTGCGCTATCCCTCCCGGTCGCTTCTATCGGTCTTGCCGCCATGGCTCACGCGGGAATCTCCTGTCCGGAGCCCGCATGACGCCGTTCCGTGGCACACGGCGCATAAAGCCTATCATCACCGTTGTCAGCGATTATACCCATCAGCGCCCTGATTGAGTAAGTCCGGGCTGCCGTGACCGGCTGGAGCGACCGGGGGCAGGCCGCTCCCGCAAAGGCTGCTGCCGGTGCCCGGCCGATATGGGACCCGGCACGCACCCTCTATCCGGTCACGGGCTTTGAGGCCGCAAAGGCTGCTGCCGGTGCCCGGCTGTTATCGGCGGGTCGCTGCCGGTGCCCGGCCGTTGTTGACGACCGGCTGCTGCCGGCGACCGGCTGTTATCGGCGACCGGCCGCTGACGGGACCGACTGCCGTGGCAACAGGTATCGTCCATCCCTGCCCGGCGCCGCAGGCGCTGTCCGTTCGCTATCCATGATCGACGCCGCCCATCCCTGTGAATTTCCTGGAAAGGGCGATATGCTTCCTTACGGTGAACAGGAATAACGGAAGGGATTGAGAAGCGTACAATCAGGTTCAGATGGTCGATTCCGAGGAGAAGATCACCTGTGACGTGCCACCCTACGGTGTGGCGACCGGGGGAGAGGCAGCGGACGACTTCACCGGTCCGGTCGTATCCGACAGCACCGGCCGCTGGGTGCTGTTCTCAACTATCCTGGCATCGAGCATGGTCTTCATCGACAGCTCGGTCCTCAACGTGGCGCTGCCGGCGCTGCAGGCGGACCTGGACGCCAGCGGCGCCCAGCTGCTCTGGATCATGAACGCCTACCTGGTGATGCTGGCGGCGTTCATCCTGGTGGGTGGTTCAGCGGGGGATGTCCTGGGCCGGCGCAAGGTGTTCATGTCGGGCATCACTCTCTTCCTGGCGGGATCGCTGCTGGCGGGGCTGGCGCCGGACGCGGGCATGCTCATCGGCGCCAGGGTGGTACAGGGCATAGGCGGCGCCCTGATGATACCCGGCAGCCTCTCCATCATCACCGCCTTCTTCAATGAGGAGCACCGGGGTCGCGCCATCGGCACCTGGGCGGCGGTGACGGCGGGGGTGACGGTCTTCGGTCCCATCATCGGCGGTTCCCTGGCGGACGCCGGCCTCTGGCGCGGCGTCTTCCTCATCAACATCCCCATCGGCGTCGTCGCGCTCATCTCCCTCTATTACCGGGTCCCCGAAAGCCGCGACCAGGACTCGGGCCGGCGCATCGACTACCCGGGCGGCCTGCTGGCGGCGGTGGGACTGGCCTGTGTCACCTACGGCTTCCTCTCGGCGCCGGGTTCGGGTTTCCATCATCCCCAGGTGAGTGCCACCCTGGCGGTGGGTTTTATCAGCCTGGGGCTGTTCGCCATCGTACAGATGAAGAGCAGCCATCCCATGGTTCCCCTGGGCATCTTCCGCAACAGGATCTTCAGCGGCGCCAATCTGATAACCCTTTTCCTCTACGGAGCGCTCAGCGTCTTCGTCTTCTTCCTCGCCCTCAACCTGGTGCAGATCCAGGGATATAGTCCTACCCTGGCCGGACTCACATTCCTGCCTTTCGCGGTGCTGCTGGCGGGGCTGTCGCGCTGGGCCGGCAGCCTGGCCGACAGCGTGGGCGCCCGTCCGCTGATCGTTATCGGGACGCTGGTCACCGCAGGGGCGCTGGTGCAGATGTCCACCATCGGGGTCACGGCCGGTCCCTCCGATTTCTGGACCACCTTCTTCCCCGGCATCTTCCTATTCGGCATCGGCCTGGGGTTGACGGTGACGCCGCTGACCACCACGGTGATGGGGGCGCTGGACACGCATCTGGCGGGTACGGCGTCCGGCGTCAACAACGCCGTGTCGCGCACCGCCAGCGTCTTCGCCACCGCCATCATCGGTTCGCTGGCGCTGATGGCCTTCACCGGCGCCCTGGAGGACCGTGCCGCCGCCCTGGACCTGCCACTACAGGCGCGGGCGGACCTGCGTGAGGAGGCGGCCAGGCTGGGAGATGCCGCCGTGCCCGCCTCCGTGCCCGGAGCGGAGGTGCAGCGGGTGGACCGGGAGATAGACGAGGGCTTCGTTTACGCCTTCCGTGTGGTACTCTTTATAGCAGCGGGGATGACATTCACCAGCACTGTCATCGCCACCGCGCTGCTGGGGCCGGAGCGGGAAGCGAAGGCTTGAGAAAAGTGACTTTTGGACAGGAACGCGGCCCGAGGCCGCAGGCACACCACAAAAGGAAAAGGTAATCAAAGTGGCATGTCGTATAGGTAGAACACATCAAGCAAGGAGGAGGAGTGTCGGGCAATGGCCACATTGCTCGAAAGCGGCAACCGGCCCAGGGCCGGGGCAGGGCAGGAGGCACTAGCCGCCTGGCTGGCGCCGAGACTGGACTACGCGGGAAAAATCCACGCCATGGAAAGGCAACGGGAAACGGAACTGATGGATGACTACGCCCAGGCGCGTGCTTACGCCGAGGCGGATTTCGAGGATCCTCACAGCGATTTCATCGCCAACTTCCGTCACGATTTCGGCAACGGGGAGATGCGCGGCCACGTCCTCGACCTGGGCTGTGGCCCCGGCGATATCACCCTGCGATTCGCCCGCGCCTATCCAGGTTGCGTCGTGCACGGCCTCGACGGTTCCGAGCCGATGCTGCGTTTCGGCCGGGAGCGCCTGTTGCGCTCTCCCGAGCTGGCGAAGCGCGTGGAGCTTTTCCAGGGCATGGTGCCAGGGCCAGACCTGCCCCTGGAGAGATACGACATCATCATCAGCAACAGCCTGCTGCACCACCTTCCGCGGGGCCCTCTGCTCTGGGAGGAGGTGCAGCGTCTGGGCAGGCCCGGGGCGCCGGTCTTCATCATGGACCTGAGGCGCCCTTCCAGCCGCGAGCACGCGCGCCGGCTGGTTGACCGCTACACCGGCAACGAGCCGGAGATACTGCGCCGGGATTTCTACAACTCGCTGCTGGCTTCGTTCAGGGCACCCGAACTGAAGAAACAGCTGGACAGGGCGGGTCTGGCAGGTTTCAGGGTGCGTGAGACCGACGACCGGCACATCACCGTCTCCGGCCGCCTGCCCTGAGCCGCCCCGCCTTAGAGTGGTGGATTGAATCCTCCGTCATGGGTACGCTATATCTGCCCCGCTACGGTGCTGAACCAACCGCTACAGGTGGGTGGATTGAATCCTGTCGCGTCCTGGCGCGTCCAACATCCAGCAGGGGAGTGTGGGTTTTCCTTGGACCGGGTACAAATCTGGAAAAGGAGAGACCATGGCGGAGAAGTTCGGTACGGAGGTACACCTGGAAGATACTTTCGAGCGGGCGCTGGGCAAGGTGACCCTGGCGCTGCAGGAGTACGGATTCGGCGTATTGACCCGGATCAATGTCCAGGAGGCCCTCAAGGAGAAGATCGGTGAGGATTTCCGGCCCTATGTCATCCTGGGAGCGTGCAACCCAAGGCTGGCCTTCCGTGCCCTCAGCGAAGAGCCCGAGGTGGGGCTGATGCTGCCCTGTAACGTCACCGTTGAAGAGGCGGGAAAGGATGACATCATCGTCCGCATCATCGATCCCCGCGCCATGCTCGCCGGCGCCGGCGCGGACGAAAACGAAGTGATGTCGCAGATCGCTGATGAAGCCGGCGAGTTGCTGGAACGGGTGGCCGGATCCCTCGAGTAGCGACGATAGCGACGGCGGGGTTGCAGGCGCCGCCGGCAGATACGGACTTCCCGGGACCTCCCATGAAGAAGATAACCAGGAGCGACATCGAGTGGAAGAGCATCCTCAACCCGGAGCAATACCGGGTATGCCGGCGGAAGAGCACAGAGCCTCCTCATAGCGGGGACTGTGCCGTGCCGCAGGAGGATACGGCATACCGTTGCTCCTGCTGTGGCCTGGAGCTGTTCCGCTCCGGGGCCATGTTCCGTTCGGGGACAGGTTGGCCCAGCTTCCAGGAGCCTGTCAACACCGAGGCGCTGGAGTATCACCAGGACAACAGCCTGGGCATGCGGCGCGTCGAGGTCACCTGTGCCCGTTGCGGCTGCCACCTGGGGCACGTGTTCGAGGACGGCCCGACGCCCACGGGCAGACGCTACTGTATCAATTCCGTCTCCATTACCACTGACAGTGATTCCGGCGCCGGTGGCAGCGGGGAAGGGGAGGAGAGGGAAGGTGATGGCGATGGCACCGGCCGATGATGACAGCGGCCGCTGGGAGAGGATGTACCAGGAGGAGGACGTCAGGACCATGCGCTGGTACTATCCCGGCCTGGACCCGGATTTCGAGCAGTTCCTGGCGGAGGATGAAATCGAACCAGGCAGCGCCCTGGATATCTGCGCCGGTCCTGGAACCCAGGCGCTGGCGCTGGCGGAGCGGGGCTACCAGGTGACGGCCACGGACATCTCGGCGACGGCGGTGAGGAAGGCGGCTGCCCTGGCCGCTGAACGCGGCGTCGAGGTGGATTTCCGGCAGAGCGACATCCTCCATAACCGGCTGAAAGCGAGTTTCGGGCTGGTGATCGACCGGGGCTGCTTCCATATCTTCCCTCCGGAACAACGCGATGATTACGTGAGAAACGTGGCGGCGCTGACCGAGCCCGGAGGCTACCTGCTGATGAAGTGCTTCAGTTACCGAGAAAAGCGGAAGGAAGGGCCATACCGGCTCCATCCGGAAGAGATCCGGGAGCGCTTCGGCGGCCTGTTCGATGTACTCTCCATCGAGGAGAGCATCTTTCCCGGTGACAACCACAAGGTGCCGCCCATCGCCCTCTTCTGCGTGATGCAGCGGTGTTGAGCCGGTGACAGCAGCGGCCGCCGGGCCGCTGAGGACGCACGGCCGGCGCGATTCGCCTCCGGTCCCCCTGAGACACCGTGCACTGCCTCCTCCGGGCCGTCGCCACCGCTCCTGTCTTCTGCTATAGTCCCACCTGAGATGCCTGAGTGGCTAGACAACGCCATCGATGTCATCGTGACGTGGCTGGACGCCCACGCCGTGGCGATATTCATCATACTGGCGGCGGCCCTGGCGCTGCACGTCATCGGCAAGCGCCTGATCGGCAAGGCCGTCAGGCGCATGGTGATGCTGGACGCGGTGCTGCCCAGCGAGAAGCGTATCGAGGGCAAACGCCAGGAGACGCTCATCCGCATCTTCGAAGGCCTGTTCGTCGTCATACTCTGGGTCGTGGCGCTGATGATGGCGCTCTCGGAGGCGGGGCTGCCCATCGGGCCGATGCTGGCGGCGGCGGGAGTGGGAGGTCTGGCGCTGGGCTTCGGCGGCCAGTACCTTATCCGCGACCTGATCACCGGCGCCTTCATCATAATCGAGAACCAGTATCGTGTCGGCGATGTCATCTGCGTCGAGACCATCTGTGGTGAGGTGGAGGACATAACCCTGCGCAAGACCACCCTCAGGGATATGGACGGTGTGGTCCATCACATACCCCACAGCGAGCTGCGCATCGTCTCCAACCGCTCCCGGAGCTATTCACGGGTGAACGTGGATATAGGCGTCTCCTACGCGGCGGACCTGGACAGGGTGGAGGAGGTCGTCAACCGGGTGGGCCGGGAGCTGGCAGGCGACCCGGCCTGGAAGGAGCTGGTGCGGGAAGAGCCGCGCTTCAACCGTGTCGAGGAACTGGCCGATTCTGCAGTGGTGATCAGGGTGACCGGCGATACGGCCCCGGGCGAGCAGATAAGGGTGGCCGGCGAGCTGAGACGGCGCCTGAAACAGGCCTTCGACGCTGAAGGAATAGAGATACCCTTCCCCCAGCGCGTCATCCACCAGAAGCCCGGGGACGTTCCTTAACGAGATTTAGAAACTGACTGCCGGGGACGTTCCTTAACGAGATTTAGAGAAACCGGCAGCGAGCAAGAATAGCGCGGGCAATCCATGGCGATTCGATGACCGTCATCATGCTGGGATTCCTTACCCCGATCTCTTTACCCTGATTCTCCATAATGCCGGTTGAAATATCGGTTGAAATATATAATTGCATGCGGAGTTTCTTAATTTCGTTAAGGAACGTCCCCGGGGGTTAAAGGATCTTGGTGGCTTCGGCCAGGTTGATGCGGTTCACGCGCCGGATGGCGGGGTAGGCCGCAAGTATCATCGTCGCCAGGATGCCCAGCGCCGTCATGATGTAGTCCAGCGGGCTGATATAAACGGTCATGGAGAAGATGTCCGTCTCGAAGGTCTGAGCCAGCTGATAGGTGATCCAGTAACCCAGCAGCAACCCCGGCGCCAGGGCCAGCAGCCAGAGGATGACATTCTCGTAGGCCAGCAGCGAGGCTATCCTGCCGCGCCCGGTTCCCACTGAGCGCATGGTCGCCAGCTCGCGCTGCTGCTCCAGCACGTTGACGGTCATTGTGTTGAACAGCAGGGCGAAAGACATTGCCACGCCGAAGGCCATGATAACGCCCATGAAGGCGTAGTAGATGTTCATCAACTCCTGCCAGTCCTGGCGGATGCCGCTCTTCAGCTGGGCGCCGGTATTGTCGGGGATGCGGCCGATGGCATTCTTCACCGCCTGGGCCCGGCCGGGTTCAGCGGCGACATTGACGGCGTTGAAGGCCAGAGCCGCCTGACCTGTCCAGTCACCCAGTTGTTCCAGCGACACATAGGCCACGGCGCTCATCAGTTCCTCGGTCAGGCCGGTGACGGTGAGCCGGCGCGGGCCCTGGGGCATGGAAACGGTGACGGTATCCCCTTCCTTGACCTGGAGATGGTCGGCGCCGGCGGTGGTCAGAACGATCCCGTCACGCGAGAGCGTCTGCTGCTGGTCGGCGCCGCCTTTCAGGTCAAGGGCGTGCAGCGTCTCGTCGGGGTTCATGGCGATGAGCAGGATGTCCTGTGAGTGGTCGCTATCGGACCCATCGCCATCGGACCCGTCGCCAGTGGAGCCGCTATCTACGCTCCCGCCACCGACGGACACGGTTACCGGTACCTGCAGGAAAGGTTCAGCACGGGTCACCCCCGGGATGGCCTCGATGCCGGCCAGCGTCTCTTCTCCCTGGGGCATATTGAAACCGGCGGTGACGTCCCAGCGTTCCACATCCTCGAAGTTGTGATCCAGCATGTAGTTGATGGACGTGATCAGCCCCCAGGACATCAAGAGCAGCATGAAGGAGAAGACAACGCCCAGGCCGGTGGAGAGGGAGCGGCGCCGTACGCGGAAGACGTTTCTCAGGGACAGTCTCAGCCAGAGCGGCAGTGGCATCAGTTTCTCGAGGAATGAGACTCGTCCCTTCACCTGGGCTGAAGCCGGGTCCGTATGCATGGCCTGTGCCGGCGCCATGCGCCCCACAGAGAGCGAGGGGCCCAGCCCCGCCACGGCGGTGATAAGCAGGCTGATGACCACGCCGATGACCAGAAGGCTCAGGTGCAGCGATGTCTCCACCAGCGGTATCCCCAGTTCACCGGCATAGAGGCCGGTTATCCAGCGCTCCAGGGGAAAGCTGCCGAAAATGCCGAGGACGGAGCCGATCAGTCCGATGAAGAGTGCGATCGCCAGGTACTGCAGGGCGATGGCGGCGCTGCTGTAGCCGATGGCTTTCATCACCCCTATCTGCGGCTGCTGCGCCCGCACCATGCGGCTGAGCAGCACGAAGACCGAGGCCGCCGCGACCATCAGGATCAGCGCCGGCATGATATAAGCCATCTCCTTGAAGCCTTCCAGGTCGAGGTTGAGAGCGGCGAAGGAGGGCTGGCTGGCCCGGGGAGTGGTCTCAAGCACGCCGTAAGGCTCAAGCTTCTTTTTCAGATCCGCGGTGACCGCATCGGCATCGGCGCCGTCCCTGAAGGTGATGGCGATATCGTTGACCAGCCCCTGGTTTCCCGTCAGATGCTGCAGCTCCTCCAGAGGCAGGAAGAGCACGGCGAAGGTGCGCGGCGAGGGCAGGATGTCCTGCTTGCCGGGGCTGACGATGAGATATTCAGGGCTGGCCACTACGCCGGTGACGCCCAGATCCACCTCGCTGCCGTTGATGATGGGGCTGACCGTACCTCCGGGAGCCAGTTTGTAGAAGTCAGCGAAATGGGTCTCCACCAGCGCCTGGCGCGTGTCCTCCTCCCGGAAATAATCCCCCTGTTCCACCAGCAGGTCGTTGACCTCCGGCCGCCCGCCTGCCGGGATGCCGATCAGCCGCGAACGCACCTGTTCGTCAGGCGAGCCGGACTGGGGCGGAAGCAGCAGGCTGGAGTCGAGTACCAGCCGGCCGGTGACGCCCTCGACTCCATCCACATTGCTGGCGGCATCCACCGCCGAGGAATCGCCACGCTCAAGCGAGAAAGTCACGTCCGCGAAACGCAACTGGTCGTATGTATGGTTGTAGGAGGTGCTGAGGTCGCGGTAGGCTCCCAGCAGCGCTGCCAGGCTGGTGACGCCCAGGGCCACAATGACGATGAGGGCGATGGACTGGGCCAGGGAGGCCCGCAGGTCGCGCCGGCTCTTGAGCAGCAGCCGCCTCATCACGACGCCATCACCAGCCCTCTACCATTTGAGCTCCGCCGGTGAGGCGGGGCTTTCGTTCTTGTCCATGCTCCTGACGGCGCCGTCATGTATGTGCACCACACTGTCGGCCATGGGGGCCAGGGCGGTGTTGTGGGTCACCATGATCACTGTGGCGCCGTGGTTGCGGCTCATGTCGTGCAGCACGCCCAGTACCTGGCGTCCCGTCTCCACGTCCAGGTTCCCCGTCGGCTCGTCACAGAGGATCACGCTGGAATCATTGGCCAGGGCCCGGGCGATGGCCACCCGCTGCTGCTCGCCGCCGGAGAGCTGGGAGGGGAAATGCCCGGCGCGCTCGCCCAGGCCCACCATCTCCAGCAGCTCCAGGGCCCGGCCCGGGATGCCGGTTACTCCCTTGTGCAGCGCCAGGGCGAACTCCACGTTCTCGCGGGCGCTGAGAGTGGGTATCAGGTTGAAGAACTGGAAGATGAAACCCACCTCGTCGCGGCGGTAGCCTGTCAGCCCCTTCTCTCCCAGTGTTGAGATATCACGACCGTCCACTATCACCTGGCCGCTGGTGGGCCGGTCCAGTCCGCCGATGAGGTTGAGGGTAGTGGTCTTGCCGCAGCCCGACGGTCCCAGCAGGACGGTGAACTCCCCGGCGGGCAGGCTCAGGTCCATTCCCCGCAAGGCGTGCACCGTCACCTCGCCCATCTGGTAGTCTTTGTTCACCGACTGGAGCTCAATCAGGGTCGTCTGCGCCATGGTCGCCTCGCTTGCCTGGGGTCGTTTGCCCCGTTGGACTTTCAATGCACAAACCGTAATTACCGCCCAACAGGGAGGGCGGCGCCGCTGTGATACACTTCTTGGCTTTCCCGCCATCTCCTTTTTTCAAGCCAGCCAGGAGAGTTTTCCATTGCCCGGTTAAAGCGTTACACTTATTTCCGGCCCCGCGGCCCGCATACAGCAGACGCTTCCGGGCCATGACGGACGGCCGCAGATCCACAGGAGCTTTATGCCTCAGTCGGAGACACTGCCCCGCTTCACGGAGAACTCAAAACGGAAAAGGTGGAGCCGCCATCTGCCCCAGTGGCTGGACAGGCGCGATATCCCTGAATCAGGGATGATCATGCTGACAGCCCTGGTGGTGGGGGCGGGCGCCGGCCTGGGTGCGGTCTTCTTCCGCTGGCTGATCCGGACGGTGCATGACTTCTCCTTCGGCCAGGTGGCGTCCTTCCTCCATTACCCCTATTACCTGATCATCATCCCAGCTATCGGCGGTCTGGTGATCGGCCCGGTCATCTACAAGTATCCGATGGAAGCCAAGGGACACGGGGTGCCGGAGGTGATGGAGGCGGTGGCGCTGAGGGCCGGGCGCATGCGCCACCGGGTGGTGGTGCTCAAGGCCCTGGCGTCTTCCATCTGCATCGGCACCGGCGGCTCCGTCGGCCAGGAGGGTCCCATCGCCCAGATCGGGTCGGGCATCGGGTCCACGGTCGGGCAGGTGCTGAAACTGTCCGACGAGCGCGTGCGCAACCTGGTCGCCTGCGGCGCCGCCGGAGGTATCGCCGCCACCTTCAACGCGCCCATCGGCGGCGCCCTCTTCGCCCTGGAGGTGATACTGGGCCGCCTGCACACCGTTTACTTCGCCGCGGTGGTCATCTCTGCGGTGACGGCTTCGGTCATATCACAGGCTTTCACCGGCAGCGCGCCGGTTTTCACCGTTCCCGAATATACCCTGGTAAGCCCCTGGGAGCTAATTCTCTATACCATCCTGGGCCTGCTGGCGGCCCTGGGTGCATATGCCTTCGCACGCTCCCTATATCTTTTCGAGGACGGCTGGGAGAAGATCCCCATCCCCGGTTACCTCAAGCCCATGATCGGTGGCGCGGTGCTGGGCGTCATCGGGATCCTCACCTACAAATCCGACGGCGTACCGGCTGTTTTCGGTGTCGGTTACGAGTCCATCGACCTGGCGCTGGTGAGCGGCCTGACGATGGGTGTCGCCTTTGCGTTGCTGTTCGTGAAGATCCTGGCCGCAAACACCACCCTGGGTTCCGGCGGCTCGGGCGGTGTCTTCGCGCCGTCGCTGTTCATGGGGGCGATGCTGGGAGAGGTCTTCGGACAGGTAGTGAACCAGCTCTTCCCCGGGGCGACGGCGCCCCCCGGCACCTACGCCCTGGTGGGGATGTCGGCCTTCTTCGGAGGCGCCGCCCACGCGCCGGCTACCGCAATCCTCATCCTCTTCGAGATGACCGGTGACTATCACGTGATACTGCCGCTGATGCTGGCCACGGTGATGAGTGTGATGACCATCAGGATGATCTCGCCCGAATCCATCTACACCATGAAGCTCAGCCGCCGTGGTGTCAGGCTGCAGCAGGGACAGGACATCGACGTGATGCAGGCGGTGACCGTGAGGGAGGCCATGAGCGAGGACGTGGACACGGTGGGGCCGGAGATGCCGCTGCCCGAGCTGCATGAGGAGTTCGAACAGAGCCACCATCACGGTTTCCCGGTGGTGGACGACAAGGGCGACCTGGTGGGAATCGTCAGCATCCAGGATCTGGAGAGGGTGATGTCGGAGAAGGGCAGGGAGGAGCTGGAGGACATGACCGTTTCCGATATCATGACCACCGACGGTCTGCTTGTCGCATACCCGCAGCAACCCATGTGGATGGCGCTCAACCGCCTGGCGCCCCGTGACGTGGGCCGCCTGCCGGTGCTGGAGAAGGAAGGGTCCGACAGGCTGGTTGGCGTAGTCAGGCGCGCCGATATCATCCGCGCCTACAACCGGGCTATCATCAAACGCGCCCGAAAGCAGCACGCCGATGCCACGCAGCGCCTGAGCAAACTGGACAGCGCCAGTTTCATCCATCTGGAGATCTCCGCCAGGTCCGAAGCGGTGGGAAGGCAGGTGAGGGACCTGGACCTGCCGGAAGGCTGCCGTATCGTCTCGGTCAGGCGTGGCCGCAAGCTCAATGTGGTCCAGGGCCATACGGTCCTCCACAGTGGCGAGCGGGTAACGGTGTTCGCAGAGGAGAATTGTGTCCCGGCGGTGCGCCGCCTGCTCCTGGGAGAGGGTGTCAGTGAGGAAGAGGTGAAACGCAGCAGCGCCCGCCACTACCGTTTCACCATCCCTTCGGGGGCGGCCTGTATCGGCAGGAAGCTGCGGGACCTGGACATGCCCGAGGATTGCATCCTCGTCAGCGTCCGCCGCGGCGAGGAGATCATGATACCCCATGGCGACACCATCTTCCGGATGGGCGACAAGGTGGAGATATTCGGCGTCGAGGACGGTCTCACGGAAGCCATCGCCATACTCTCCGACTGACGGCTATCATCACGCCGGCGTCAGCGGCCGATGGAATGGGTAGCCGGGCGGGGGAGGGAACGGGCTCCCGCCTACGATCCATGGAGCAACCAAGGGGGAATCATGCGCAAGATCCTGACCGTTACGCTTCTGGCCGTCATGGTCCTGGGCACCGTCGCCTGCTCCCTGACCGAGTCCGACGTGCCGGAGGACGACGGTGGAGACTATGAGGGTGTGCTGGCGCCGGTGAACGCCATCGACAAGGCGGAATCGGCGGCGGCCGCCCAGGAGAAGGCCCAGGAGCAACATGATAAGATGATGGAGGAGCAGGAGGATGCCTGGGGCGGCATCCCCGGGTCACCCTGACAGGGGTATCGGCTGAGGCTCCCGGCGCTGCGTATCCACTTGCTGGGCAATACGCCCGGCGGAGCGGCGGGGATAAAGGGATTGGCACCATCGGTGTAAAATACCTTACGGTATGGCTACCCTCTACCCCAGCTAGAGGTGGAATATGACGGCTTTGAAACCGGGCGATGACATATCGTTGAGTGACGGGAGTGCTCCCCCCGTCATCAGTACCGACCCCTCCCGCTTCAACCGCAACATGCTCATCTTCCTTATCGCCTGCGAGCTGTTGCTGGTCCTGGTCGACGCCACCATCAACTATTCCAGGTGGATAGACATCGGCGCCATCCGGCGCCTCTCCAACATCGCCCGTGAGGACGGCTTCGCCACCTGGTTCCAGACTACCCAGACCCTGTTGGCGGGACTGACTCTCTTCGTCATCTTCCTGGTGCAGAAGGGCAGGGGCGCCCGGCGGCGGGTGCTGGCCGGCTGGCTGGTGCTGGCGCTGTTCTTCACCTGGATGGCGGCGGATGACGCCTCGCAGATCCATGAGCGTCTGGGCTCCACCTTCAAGGCGGCGGTGGAGAGGTCCGCCGACGTGGGTGAAGACCAGCCCGCCACAGGGGCGGCCGGAAAGGTGCTGGACTTCTTCCCCAGTTATCCCTGGCAGCTGGTCATCATGCCGCTGTTCGCCCTGATGGGGCTGTTCCTGCTGAACTTCCTCTGGGACCAGCTGGACGACCGCCGGGCGCGTATCAAGCTGCTGGTTGCCATCAGCTGCCTTGTGGTGGCCCTTGCCCTCGATTTCATAGAGGGGATGGACCCGGGGAACCGGTTCAACATCTATTCCATCATCAAGGAGCATACGGCTCTGGGCGAAAAATTCGTTGATCATTTCTCCAAATCGCTTGAGGAGTTCCTTGAGATGCTGGGCATGACCCTGTTCCTCTCCATCTTCTTCCTCTACCTCAGCCGTTCGCGCCGCTTCCTGGTGAGGTTCACCGGCGATGGCAATGCGGAAGTGGCTGGTGATGACGGGGCGGAAGCGCAGCCGTAACCGCTTGCCGCCGTGTTTGATTCACGGCGGATAGGCAATATACCAGTACCGGCACCCACCGCGAGCGAGGCCTGAATGTTTGAGGACAATCGGGACATCACCAGGGTGAGGCGTCCGCGGCAACAGGCCCGGGAGAGCTACAACCGCCTCAGCCGCTGGTACGACATGCTGGGCGGCCGTAGCGAGAAGCGCTATCGCGACCTGGGGCTGCGGTTGCTGGATGTACAGGCGGGTGAGCAGGTGCTGGAAGTGGGCTTCGGCACCGGTCATTGCATTCTGTCGCTGGCGGCGCGCGTCGGCGACGAGGGCCGTGTCCATGGTATCGACATCTCCGATGGTATGCTGGGAGTGGCTACGGCGCGCGTATCGGCGGCGGGGCTGGGGGAGAGGGTGGAGCTCGTCCGCGGTGACGCGGCGGAGATGCCCTACGCCGGCGGCAGGTTCGACGCCGTCTTTATCAGCTTCACCCTGGAGCTCTTCGACACGCCGGAGATACCGTTGGTGCTGGCGGAATGCCTGCGGGTGATGAAGCCGGGTGGCCGGCTGGTGGTGGTGTCCATGTCCGCCTATGGCGCTGAGACCACCATGGTGCGCCTCTACAAGTGGGCGCATCGCACCTTCCCCGGCGTTGTCGATTGCCGTCCCATCTACGCCCGGAAAGCACTCCAGGAGGCGGGTTTTGAGATCCAGGACGACCGTATCCTGACCATGTGGGACCTGCCGGTGGAGGTGGTGCTGGCAAGGAAGCCGGGGGGCAGTAACGCCCGAGACAACGGATTAGGGAGGCCCTGATGAAACGTTCGCTGATTACCCCGTTCCTGATCGCGTCGCTGATATCGCTGCTGGTGGCGTCCGGATGTGGCTCAGAGGAGAACGGCACGGTAGCAACAGGGGAGAGACAGGCGGATGCGGCTGTCACTGCCGGCGGCACAGCGACCTACGAGGTGACCTTCGACACTACATGGAGCGAGCAGACCCATCCACAGGATTTTCCCGATGACCCCCATTTCTCCGGACTGATCGGCGCCGTGCACAACGAGCACGTGACCTTCTGGCAGGAGGGCCTGGAGGCTAGCCCCGGGATCAAGAACATGGCCGAGACCGGCAGCAAGGACCCCCTCAATGAGGAGATTGACGCAGCGCTCGCTGAAGGCACGGCCCTGGCCAGGCTCTCCGGAGAGGGCATCAATCCGTCTCCGGGCAGGGTCAGCCTCACCTTCCAGGTGGACGAGGAGCATCCGTTTGTGACCCTGGTCTCGATGATAGCGCCCAGCCCGGACTGGTTCGTGGGTGTGGACACCCTCAGCCTGCGGGAGGGCGGGAAGTGGATGGATGAGCTGGTCGTGGAGTTGCCGCCCTATGACGCCGGCACCGATAACGGTGTTTCATATGGCTCACCGGACGAGGCAACGGAGCCGCCTCAGCCCGTATCCCGCATCCTGGCGGGTGTGTTGACCAAGGATGGCAAGGTGTCTCCGCTCGGTACCTTCACCTTCACCAGGCTCTCCTGACTGCGTGGCATGGAAAGAGACCAGCAGACCGGGTCCGCGTCCGGCGGGTATTCAGGCGGCGGGGGGCGGCCCGGGGGTGACGGCGGGTTCGACCGGCAACGGCTGGCCACAGGTGGGGCTGGTGGGTTTTCCCTGGAATCGCTGGTCCAACCAGTCAGCGGCGGCGGGCCCGGCGACCTTGGCCGCCTCAAGGTGGCCGGTGCCGCCCAGCCAGAGCGTGGTGAGGTCGACGCCGACCCGGCAGGAATCCTGGGCGAACAGGGCAGTGGTGTCGGGCGGCACCACATCGTCATCGAGGCCCTGGGCGATGAACACGGGTTTGGAACCGGCGTTGAGCGCGGGCGTCTCTCCCGCGGCCACTCCATACCAGTCAGGGACACGCATGGGGTCGGTGCGGAAGAAGTCCTGCCGCAGGATCGTTCGCACGGCGGCCTCGCCTCCGGCCCGGAAGAGGCATTCTTCCGCCAGTCCCTGGTAATCCTTCATGCCGGCGGGGGAAGCCACGTCTTCACGGACCAGAGCGGGATAGGCGTCGGGCCATGAGACGAGTACTTCGGGGCCGATGACCCAACCGACTTCCGATGAGTACTGTTCGGAGACGAGCGGCACCAGCGCCGCCGCCGGTGCTGCGGCCGCCGTTCCCACCAGTTCCAGTTCCGGTGCGTAGCCGGCACCCTCGGTGGCGGTGAACAGGGCTGCGTGGCCTCCCTGGGAGTGGCCCCAGACGGCATAGCGGCTGCCGGCCGCCGCCTCATCCATGTTGCGGGCGGCGCGGACGGAGTTCATCACGTCGCGGGCCTCGTCCTTTCCCACCAGATAGCGTTCCGTGCCGGGAGTGCCCAGCCCGGAATAATCGGTAGCGGTGACCACCCAGCCCCGCGCCAGCATCTCCCCCAGCCAGCTCATGGCCGAAGCGGGGTCCTGGGAGCGGGAGGGGGCGCAGTCGTCACCCATGCCGACAGTGGGATGGGCCCACGCCACCACCGGGCGCCCACTCTCCGGGGGATCGCCGGGAGGGATGAACACCATGCCTGATGACGCCACCGGTGTTCCATCGGTACGTTCGCTCAGGTACAGGACCCGGTAGCCGCTGCCCCCCGCCGGCACCGGCGCGTCCAGCGGTTCCATGCGGATGATGTCGCCGGGCCTTCCCTGGGGCAACGGGTCGGGTGGCGTATAGAAAGGCCCCAGCGCCTCCTGATGCTCTTCTGTCACGATCTCGTGAAAGGCGCTGTCGACGATGAATATCAGGGCGATGAAAAGCAGGATAGCGGTCACCGAGACGAACAGCCAGTCCCTGCGGACGAAGGCGACAAGTTTCGCCCTGATATCCCTGTATCTGTTGTCTTCTTCCATGTGGCGTGTCTGTCGATGGTCGTCGAAAACGGAACCGCGCCCGGCGGCCATTGGCCAGTAGGCTCCGTGATAGTGATGGCACCCGTTCGTCAACCCGACGGATATCCGCACCTTACCATGCGTACCTTGCCTATTATTCAGCAGCCGGATGCTATTTCCTACCGGGCAACCCATATCGGCAACAAAGACAGGTGGGCGGAGCTTGAGACGGGTGGGCCGCGGCCCTCCGGGCCGCGGCCCATGATGACACGCTGCCGCCATTGTCATAGAATCAGGCGGCGGCGCCAGGGCGCTTCGCCCAGGTCCCGGCGGGGTCGGCGGAGCCCCAGGCCGCGGATGGAGGCAACTGACAACATTCTGGCAGGGAGAGTCGACATGAGGATTCCGGACTTCGAAAACGCTCAACCGGTGATCGAGTGCAAATACGGTGAGAACGGCTACCAGACGCCGGCGGGACTCTACAGCAGCGGCAGCGACGACCCACTGGCGCTTGACCGCTTCGAAGTGGTGCAGGGGACGGCGCCCAGCTACAACAACCTCTGCGACCTGGACCGGCTCATGCAGACATCAACGCATATAGCGGCAGGTTTCGACGTCAACTTCGGGGAAGTGCCCAAGATCGCAGTCTCCTGCAAGCACGGCAACCCCTGCGGCGCTGCAGTCGACGACAACCAGGTGATCACCGCCATGCTGGCGCTGGAGGGAGACCTGCGCGCTGTATTCGGCGGTCTGGTGCTCCTGAACTACCGCGTGGACGAGGATATCGCCGAGATCCTGATGACCCACAAGATGGATGGAGGCGGCCGTCGGCTGCTGGACGGCATCGTGGCGCCGGGCTTCACCGACAAGGCCAGGGAGAAGCTCGAGCGCAAGGGCGACAAATGCCGCCTGCTGGCCAACCCGGCGCTGGCGGAGCTGGGGCGCGGCACCCTGGACGGGGCGCGCCGCTACCGCTACGTGCGGGGCGGCCTCCTGGCCCAGCCCAACTATACCTTCGTGCCGGACCTGTCGGGGAAGAACGTGGAGCGTATCGGTGAAGCGGACGAGAAGCAGGTACGCGATATGGTGCTGGGCTGGGCTGTGGGCTCAACCTCCAACAGCAACACGGTGACGCTGGTGAGGGACGGCATGCTCATCGGCAACGGTGTGGGCCAGCAGGACCGGGTGGGGGGCTGCAAGCTGGCGGTGATGCGCGCCCGTGACGCCGGCCACAAGACCGCCGAGTCCGTCGCCTACAGCGACAGCTTCTTCCCTTTCACCGACGGTCCCGGTGAGCTGGCGGCGGCGGGGGTGGCGGCGGTACTGGCCACCAGTGGCTCGGTGCGCGACGATGAGGTCAAGCGGTTCTGCCGGGAGCAGGGCATGATCCTGTACCTCTACCCCGACAGCGAGGGCCGCGGCTTCTTCGGTCACTAGATCAGGGACGTACTTAAACTTATGAAACTTGGCACTAAGGGGGACGTACTTAAACTTATATGGACTCCTCCCATTTGCCAAGAGGCTCCGGGCA
>CAZCCR010000012.1:24075-59914 GCA_964497425.1 uncultured Gaiellales bacterium | reverse complement strand
AAAAAAGTCACTTTCACCCGTCTTTCTGCCCGTATCCTGATAATCTAACAGGAGTTGCTTCGGGTCAAATTAAGAATTATTAATCGGCTGCCGCCGGGCGGTCCCTGTGTAATAATGAGGCCCTGGCGCAGACACAAACCTGATGCGAAGCGCTCCCGGCGCAGACACAAACCTGATGCGAAGCGCTTTATCCAGGATACATGAACAGGAAGACTCTTCGAAAACTGAGGGATATCGTCGGAGGGGACCATGTGGAGAGTTCCCCCGAGGACATGCTCTGCTACAGTTATGACGCCCTGGAGCGGGGAGCGCCGCCGGGCGCGGTGGTTCACCCCGCCTCAGTCGAAGAGGTGTCCGCCCTGGTCCGCATGGCGGCCGGGGACGGCAGACCAGTGGTGCCGCGGGGAGCCGGCACCGGTCTCTCCGGAGGAGCGGTGCCGTCCGAGGGCGCCCTGGTCCTGGACTTCGATCGTATGGACCGTATCATCGACATCGATGAAGACAACCTGGTGGCCAGGGTCGAGCCGGGCGTCATCAACTGGCATCTGAAAACCGCCGTCGCCGGGAAGGGGCTCTTCTACCCTCCCGACCCCAGCTCTACCAGGTTCTGCACCCTGGGCGGCAATGTCGCCGAGAACTCCGGCGGGCCCTTCGGCGTCGGTTACGGCACCACCGGCGACTATGTGCTCGGGCTGGAAGCGGTGCTGCCCGACGGCAGTGTCATCCGCACGGGCGGCCTAAACCGGCGTGATGTGGCGGGATACGACCTCACCAGCCTGCTGGTTGGTTCCGAAGGCACGCTGGCCGTTCTTACCGCCATCACTCTGCGTCTGCTGCCCCAGCCCCGGGCGAGACGCACAGCTCTCTTCTCCTTCGAAAGCCTTGCCGGTGCCGGTGACGTGGTGCCGGCGCTGGCCGGGGCGGGAGTGATGCCGGCGGCCCTGGAGATCATGGATGGTGTCACGATAAAGTGTGTGGAGGGGTATCGTCCGGGCCGTCTGCCCGTGGCCGCTGCAGCGGCCCTGTTGCTGGAACTGCACGGGGAGGAGGATGGGGTGGAGGAGCAGATGGAGCGGGCGGTCAGGGTCTGCGGCGACAACGGTGGGAAGCTGGTGTCGCCGGAATCAGGCGGCTCCGGCGCCGAGGAACTCTGGGAATCAAGGAGGGCCATATCTCCCTCCCTGGGCCGCATGGCGCCGGCGAAGATTGGTGAGGACATCAGTGTACCGCCGGCGCGCGTCACGGAGATGATGGGCCGTATCCGGGATATCGCCGCCCGCAGGCAGCTGACCATCGCCATCTTCGGCCATGCCGGCGACGGCAATCTCCATCCCAATATCCTCACCGACCGCCGTGACGCCGTCCTGATGCAGCGGGCTGAGCAGGCAGTGGAGGATCTGTTCGCCGCCGCTGTCGAGATGGGGGGAACCATCACCGGCGAGCACGGTGTGGGCCGGGCCAAATCCCGGTTCATGGGAGGTTCCGTCGACCCGAAGGCTCTTGAGAAGATGAGGCAGGTCAAACGTCTCTTCGATCCGCAGGGGATAATGAACCCGGGCAAGATATTCGGCTGAGAAACTCAGGAGGCTGTCGCCGCCTATTCCTCCCCGTAGCCCGGTGTGATGCGGTAGGCGTCGAAGATGGTATCGATGCCCTTGATACTCTCCAGCAGCGCATCAAGCAGCTTGGCGTCGCCTATCTCCACCACGAAACGGTCATTGACTATGCGGTCGTCCGCGGTGTTCAGACGCGCCGAGATGATATTCACGCCTGATTCGCTCAGCACCCGTGATATGTCCTCCAGCAGGTGGCTGCGGTCCATGGCTTCAACCTGGAACTCGGCCCGGAAAGCCTCTTCCGGTGAACCCTTCCAGGCCACGTTGATGAAACGCTCGCCGGAGCGCTGTCTCAGCGCGTGGGCGTTGGGACAATCCCTGCGATGGATGCTGACGCCCTTGCCCAGGGAGATATATCCGACGATCTTGTCGCCCGGCAGCGGCTTGCAGCACTTGGCCAGCCTGATGCCCACGTCATCAACGCCGTCGACGCTGATGCCCAGCTTGTGTGGGGTCGACACGGTCTCGAGTTCCTTCTCGGGGAGCTCGGATGGTTTGGTGGTGCTGTCCAGATTCTTGACGCTATCCATCTCCTTGGTGATCCTGGTGACCACCTGTTGTGCGGATGTCTTCCCGGTCCCCAGGCTGACATACAGGTCCTCCGTCTTGAGGAATCCCATATTCCGGGTCAGCTCGGAGAACTCAGGCGACGAGACAATCTTCTGGCTGGCCAACCCCTTGCGTCTGAGGGCTTCCTGCAGCTGTTCCCTGCCGATATGCTCGGAATCCTGGCGCCGTTCCTTCTTGAACCACTGCCGGATCTTGTTGCGGGCCCGGGAGGTCTGCACGAAATTGAGCCAGTCGCGCGATGGCCCGTGACTGGACTTGGAGGTAAGCACCTCGATGAAGTCGCCACTGTGCAGCGTGTGCTGAAGCGGCACGATGCGGTTGTTGACCTTTGCGCCGACGCAGTGATGCCCCACGTCCGTATGCACCGCGTAAGCGAAGTCGATGGGCGTGGAGCCTGCGGCCAGGCTGATGACCTCACCCTTGGGCGTGAAGACGAAGACCTCCTCCTCGAACAGGTCGATCCGGAGGGTCTTCATGAACTCCTTGGGATCGTCGGTCTCGCTCTGCCATTCCATCATCTGCCTCAGCCAGGCCAGTTTGTCCGCCGCCTGCTCCTTGGACCTCTCGGAGGAGCCCTTCTCCTTGTAGAGCCAATGTGCGGCGATGCCGTACTCGGCGGTCTGGTGCATCTTGTGCGTGCGTATCTGTATCTCCAGCGGTTTGCCCTGGGGCCCGATCACCGTGGTATGCAGGGAACGGTACATGTTGAACTTGGGCATGGCGATGTAGTCCTTGAAGCGGCCGGGCATCGGCTTCCAGATGGCGTGGATGATACCCAGGGCGCCGTAACAGTCCTTGACCGAATCCACCAGCACGCGCATGGCGGTGAGGTCGTAGATCTCGTTGAATTCCTTGCCCTTGCGCACCATCTTGGTGTAGATACTGTAAAAATGCTTTGCCCGGCCCTCGATGGCGGCCTCGATGCCGACCTTTTTCAACTCCTTCTCCAGCTGCAGGGCGGCCATGGTTACGTATGATTCACGGTCCGTACGCCTCTGGGCGACCATCTGCTGCAGCTCCGAGTATTTGCGCGGGTGCAGGGCGGCGAAGGCCAGGTCCTCCAGTTCCCACTTGATGCTGTAGATGCCCAGCCGGTGGGCCAGGGGTGCGTATATCTCAAGGGTCTCCTTGGACTTCTGTATCTGCTTGCGCTTGTCCAGGTAACAGATGGTCCTCATGTTGTGGGTCCGGTCCGCCAGCTTGATGAGGATGACACGGATATCCCGGGCCATGGCGACGATCATCTTGCGCAGGTTCTCCGCCTGCTCCTCTTCCTCGCTCTTTAGTGAGACCTTCTGCAGTTTGGTCAGCCCGTCCACAAGTTCGGCGACCTCGTCTCCGAAAAGTTTCTTCACCTCCGGGATGGTGGAAGGGGTGTCCTCGACCACGTCGTGCAGCAGCGCCGCGGCGATGGTGACGCTGTCCAGCATAAGGTCGGCGCAGATACGGGCGGTTCCCAGGGGATGGGAGATGAAGTCTTCACCGCTCTTGCGCAGCGTCCCCTTGTGATGACTGTTGGAGTAGGCGAATGCGCGGGAAATAAGATCCCGGTCGAAGCCGGGGTTATATGAGGATATGGTATTGAAGAGGTCCTGGAGCGCGGCCTCTTCGGCGGCTAGGCCGCCATCGTCTTTTGCAACCTGTTCAAGTGCTTCTGACATGTCTCGTGAAACCTCTGATGCTGCACGAAGGTCGGTGACCTCTCGAGTTCGGTTTTTTCCACCTCGGGCATCGTCAATATCGGTTCTTCCCCCGAATCCTCCAATGAAACCAGGCCCAATTCCCTGAGGACCGTGAGACACCTGACCACCATCTCCGGATTACGCAGATACTTCCCACCAGCCAGCAGAAGCCTTTCCGCGGTCTTGTCGAGGGGGAGGGCTCTTTCCGGTTTCAGCCGTCTGTAGACGCCGGCAACGGGTTCCCTCAGGTCATATTCATGTCCCAGTACCCTTTGGGTAAATTGTACCTCATCGCTACAGTAGATTAAATGAATCCAGGCTTCCGGCGCCGACGCCGCCAAAGAGGCCATGACTGCCGGACTGACGGGCGGGTCGACGAACACCAGGTGGTCGAAAGCGCCCGTCAGGCCCCGGGTTGCCGCAGCAGTAGAAAAATCGGCCATCATCACGGCTTTCGCACCGGTTCCGTCAGAAAGGACGCCGAGCCTGTCGGTGATGATATCCCTGCCGCAACGGACGCCGGCCGGCAATCTCCCGATATTGGCAGAACCGGGAAGGGACAGCTGGCTGAAGAGGAGATCGCGGCGCCTGGCGACGTCGGCTACCAGCAACAGCACCCGCTCGCCCGTTGCCGCCAGTCGGGCGATCTGCTGGGGAACGGCCCCGTATCCGCGACGGTCCACGGTTCGCTCCTTCAGCCCGTCGATCACTCCCTTGCCGATATCTCTCCGCCACTCTCCGTCAGGGTCCAGCCATGCCGCCGGCAGCGGTGCCCCATGGGCCAGCATGCTGCGAAAGCCCTCGCCCTGCACCCGGTCCGGACAAAGGGGGGTACAGCATCCCCGGCAGCCGCCGGGGTTGCTCACCTCTTCGCCGTTGCCCTCGCTGTTTCCAGGGAAGACCGCCCGCAGGCTCATCTGGGGGGAGACAGACCCGTTGAATTCGTTCCGTTCGAGACGGAAGACCACATCCCAGTTGTTTCCAGGCTCCAGTTTCTCCAGCAGGTGAGCCTGGCCGAAGCCGATAGCCTTGGCGGATGCGCCCCCAGCATCCACCCGGCACTGCAGGTGCTGGCCGTCGCGCGTCCGCCGCCCGTCCTCGATCCTTGCTCCTGACACCAGCAGTTCCACCGAAGGGTTTCCCATTCCGAAGGGCTCAAGATTAGACAGCTCGTCCGCCAGGTCCAGGGTCAACTCCCTTCCCAGGACCAGAGCATCCACGTAACGGCTGGGCCGCATATCTTCGTCATCGAGCGTTGTCTCCGCCAGGGACGCGAACGCCCGGCGGAACTCATCCAGCCGCTGGAGGTCTATAGTGAGGCCACAGGCGGCGCGGTGGCCGCCATAGCCTGCCAGCAGCTCATCCAGACTCCCCAGGGCTGCATGCAGGTCGAAGGCGGGGATGCTCCTGCCCGACCCCTTGCCCATTGCCCGGCCGTCACCCTCGCCGTCCTCCGCGATCATGATAACCGGCCGGTGGAACCTCTCGACCAGCCGCGAGGCGACGATGCCGATCACGCCCTCATGCCAGCCGGGAGAGCTCAGGACATAACCACGCCACTGCTGCTCCTCTTCCGGCCAATGCCTCACCATGTCCAGAGCCTCGGCCAGGATCTGGTTCTCCATGCTCTGCCGCTGCCTGTTCAGGGTGTTGAGGGAATCCGCCAATCCGTTTGCCTCGTCATCCGTATCCGCCAGCATAAGGGCCAGCGCCTTGCCGGCGTCGCCCAGTCTCCCGGCAGCATTTATCCTGGGGGCCATGCGGAAAGCGACCAGACCGGCATTCAGCCGTGAAGGTTCCACCTGACCGGCGCGCATCAGGGCCTTGATGCCCGGTGTGCGGGTTCTGGCCATCTGCACCAGCCCCCGTTTGACCAGGATCCGGTTCTCGTCCAGCAGGGGCACCACATCAGCGATAGTGCCCAGGGCGACCAGGTCAAGCTGTCGCTGCAGCAGAGGATGCATCCCGCCACTATCCTCCCGGGCATCATCCTCGCCCCTGCCATCCGGCCACGCTGTCAGCGCCTGGGCCAGCTTGAATGCCAGCCCGACGCCGGCAAGCTCCTTGAACGGGTAGTCGCAGAGCAGGGGAGAGATGATCAAACCCGGCGGGACCGTCCCTTCCAGCGGACGGTGGTGGTCCACGACGATGGTATCCAGCCCCAGCTCTCCCGCCTCCTCCAGCTCATCCCTGGAACTGATGCCGCAGTCCACCGTCACCAACAGGGTGGCGCCGTCGCCGGCTATCTTCCTCACCGCGTCGGCGGTCACCCCGTATCCATCACGGAACCGGTTGGGGATATGGCAGGAGACTTCACCGCCCAACTCGCGGAACACCCGGGCCAGCAGTGCCGTCGAGGTGATACCGTCCACGTCATAATCGCCATGGATGCATATCTTCTCTCCCTTGTCGAATGCCTGATGGAGACGCCTGCAGGCACCGGCCATGCCGGGGAAGAGGAAGGGGTCATGGAGGGTTCCGCCTTCGGCCAGAAAGCGGCTGGCGGCCTCGGGTTCGGCATAACCCCGTCGGGCCAGCACTGCTGCCGTGATCTCACTCAGACCCAGAGCCCGTGAAAGCTTTCTGACCGTGTCATAAGGCAGGGGCGAGGTATGCCATGGAGATGATGCCATCGGCTGCATCCTAACAGTCGCCTCGGATGCAAAGCAATCGGCCTCGACGGTCCCGGAGGGATACGGGTAGCGTCCCAACGGGTGAGCCGTCTCGCACGAAAGCCCGGACGAACATTAAAGCCCGGACGAACATTATGAATATGACAGTGTTTCTGGCATAATGTTCCCGGGTATCTAGATATTGCCCTTCGAGAAGGAGGTGAACGTGTTGAAAGAAAAAGTGGAAGAAGCTCTGGCGCGGATCAGGCCTGCGCTCCAGCAGGATGGTGGCGACCTGGAATTGATAGATGTCAGTGACGATGGCGTCGTCAAGGTGAAACTGACGGGAGCATGTGGCAGTTGTCCCATGTCCCAGATGACGCTCAAGCATGGTATCGAGCAGAGGTTGCGGGAAGAGGTTCCCGAGGTAGAGATGGTGGAGGCGGTCTGATTACCGCCGCATGACTACAGGTCTATCGTCGAAAAAAGCATCACTAAAGCGGCCGTGGGCGCGGCCGCTTTCTGGTTTCACGAATCAGGAACAACTCTTACATCCCCGGCGGGACGGTAATACTGCATTGAAAATTCTGACAATCGAAGGTGATATCCCGGAGATTGTCCAATTTCACCAGCACCGGTTTGGAATAATCTGACTTGCCGGTGTCCTTCAATTCGCGTGCCACCTCCTAACCGTGATACAATGCCGTGATTCAAATATGGCTAATTGTACCATCTAAACTTCACTTTGACCAGTCCCCTGGTCAATCCTTTTCCTTTTCAGCCTGGGCCTGTTCTATTATCTTCTGCGCCAGGTGTGCCGGCACCTCGTCATAGCGCAGGAACTCCATGGTATAGTCTCCCCGCCCGCCGGTTATGGAGCGAAGGTCCGGCATGTACGATAGCATCTCCGCCAGTGGTACTTCGGCGTTCACCTGGCTGTTCTTGCCCTTGGGCTCCATGCCCAGCACCTTGCCCCGGCGCGAGTTCATGTCTCCGATGATGTCACCGACGCTCTCTTCAGGGACTGTCACCTGGACGCTCATCACCGGTTCGAGGATGACCGGGTTTGCTTCAGCCACAGCCTTCTTCATACCCATGGACGCCGCTATCTTGAACGCCATCTCCGATGAGTCGACAGAGTGATGTGAACCATCGTAAACCGTGACCCTCATGTCCACCAGCGGGCTGCCTGACAGGTCGCCCTCCTTCATGAACTCCACTACCCCTTTTTCCACAGCGGGGATGAAGCCCTTGGGGATCACCCCGCCGACCACCTTGTCGACGAACTCGAAACCGGCGCCGCGTTCCAGCGGCTCTATCTCCAGCCAGCAATCCCCATACTGCCCCCGGCCGCCGGTCTGCTTCTTGTATTTTCCCTGTGCCTTGGCGGGCTTGCGGATGGTTTCCAGGTATGGCACCCGGGGTGGCTTCAGGTCCACATCCACACCGAAGCGTTCTTTCATACGGCCGATGACGACTTCCACATGCACCTGGCTCATGCCTGAGATGATCAACTCGTTTGTCTGGGCGTCGCGTTCCACTTTCAGGGTCGGATCCTCTTCCTGGAGACGCTTCAGCGAGGAACCGATCTTCTCCTCGTCGCCCTTGCTCTTGGGCTCCACGGCGAAAGACATCACCGGGTGGGGCAGTTTCAGAGGCGGGAACAACACTTTCTTGGAATCCTGGCAGAGGGCGTCGCCGGTGTTGGTCGCCTTCAGTTTGGCCACGGCGCCGATGTCCCCGGGGCCCAGCACGTCGACTGCCGAATTATCCTTCCCCTGCAGCTGCAGTATCTGTCCGATGCGCTCCTTGGACTTGCTCACCGGGTTAAGGACGTTGCTGTCGCTCTTCAGCTCTCCGGAGAACACCCGGAAGGCATTGATGCGGCCGCTGAAAGGGTCGGCCATGGTCTTGAACACGAAGGCAGCCAGGGGCCCGTCCGCCTTGCATTCCAGCTCGATCTCGTCCTCCGAATCGGCGTCTATGGCGGTCACGGGCCCTCTTCGTGCCGGTGAGGGCACAGCCTCGATCACCAGGTCGAGCATCAGGTCCGCGCCGATGGTCCTGGTGGCGCAGCCCGCCCCTACGGGGAAGACGCTGCCGGCCATGACGCCCTGCTTGAGCGCGGCCATCAACTCTTCGTTGGAGAGCTCCTCACCCTCCAGGTACTTCTCCATCACCGCATCATCGTTCTCGGCGATGGCATCCATCAGTTTTTCCCGGTATTCCTCCACCTGCGCCGACATCTCGTCGGGGATGTTGCTTTCGCTGGCCTTGCCGCCTTCATAGGTAAAGGCTTTCAGGGATACAAGATCGACGACCCCGCTGAAGTCGTCCTCTGACCCGATGGGCAACTGGGCCGCCACCGCCCCCTGTCCGAAACTCTCCTGGAGTTGCTCCAGCGCGCTGAAGAAGTCCGCCCTTTCCCGGTCCATCATGTTGACGAAAACCAGGCGGCTCACACCATTGTCCTCGCAGTAACCCCACAGGCGCTCATGCTGCACCTCCACCCCGGAGGGGGCGCCTACGACCACAACCGCGCCTTCGACCACTCTCATGGCGGCGATGGCTTCAGCATGGAAGCTGGGGTCTCCGGGTGTATCTATCAGGTTTATCTTGCGGTCGCGCCATTTCAGGTTGCATATGGAGGATGAGATGGAATGCTGGCGCTTTTTCTCGTCCTCTTCATAGTCGGCCACCGTTGAGCCCTGCTCGATCGAACCCTGGCGGTTTATGGCTCCCGCAGTGAAAAGGAAAGCTTCCGTCAGGCTTGTCTTGCCGGTCCCACGGTGGCCGATCACAGCTACATTTCTCAGTTTGGCAGGGTCTACAGCGGGCATGAGCGACTCCTTTGTCTGCGGTTACAGGATAGAGATTCTATCCCTTTGGGCCTTATATTGCCACAAGGGCTACTGCACCCTCTGGATGCCGTTGGCCCTGGCGCTGACGTGAGGCACAGTCCTGACGATACCGTTTCCAGCCAGCTCGATAATGTACAATGTGCTGTCCTTCCCCGGGTCGGTGCCGGCTGTGAACAGGTAGTGACCGTCGGTGCTGAGGGCTGCGTCGTAATATACCGTCTCCGAGTTGCCCGACGGCCGCAGCGTCGCGACCACAGACAGGCTCGCGGTATCCATCTTGATCACCGCTCCCCCTCCCATCACGAAGGCATATGCGCCGTCATCCGTGGTCACCACCTGGTGAGCCCGGGGGAGCGGGATGGCAGAGGCGGCCACGGTCTCCATGCCGGGCCATGTGACCTTCACGAGGGTCGGGGCGCCCCTGTCCGTCCCGCAGACGAGGGCCTGGCTCCCATCCATAGTCCATGCGATGCCGCTGGCTGTATCAAGACCGGGGATCGGTATCTTTTCATCGGTATCGAATCTGCCGCTATCGGGGTTGAAAACGTAGAAGTCCCCGCTGCTCATTGGATCGCCGTCTGCCGCGTAAAGCTTGCCGCCGGGTCCCGGCACCAGCGTCAGGAGCGAGGATGCAGGTGAGTCGATACCGCCGCTGCCGTGGTTCCAGCCGTTCCCGTCCCAATGGAACTCATCTATCCTGCCGTTGGAGATGCTGGCGACATACATGGTGGAACCGTCAGGAGTCACATAGACATCCGCGGGCCCGGCAGCCAGGGTCTGTTCCACCGTCTCTTCCACGAAACCGCTGACGTTATCATAGATGCGGATACTGCCCCAGTCAGGCGTCGGACCTGTTTCATCAGCGATATACAACAAGGCGCCGTTCCAGTCGGCGCTTCGCGATATCTCAACACGGTCCGGAGCAGAGGTGTCCGGCTCGGGGGCGCCACAGCCCGCCGCCGCGAGAAGGGATGCGGCGACCAGAGCCAGAAAGGTCGCGGAAAGACAGGTTTTTCGCATAGCTGAGCCAGGACACATGTTTTTGATTTATATCACTAATGGGTGCGGTCCGCTCCTTTTTCCGTTTGGCCCGGTTATAATCGGGAATAATGCAAATGAAAGGTTGCGGAACAGCCAACTTTCCGACAAAGGGATAAGGCCATGAGCGTGAAATGCCCCGGAAGTGATATCGAGATAACCCTGGTCGACTGCCCCAGGTGTGGGACCGAGGTCGAACTTTTCACTGGGGATTCCAGGGCCAAATGCACCGGTTGCGGCCATTGGGTCCGCAGGGAGGTGGCTTCATGCATCGAATGGTGCCCGGGGGCAGAGCAGTGTTTCAGCCATGTGTTCAGTGAGGAGAGGAAATCCGGCGGCGGCCGGGACTGACCGGCGGACAGATCAATAGACCCCGGTTGGACCCTGACCAGGTATTGATGGACATTTAGCCTGCATTTGCAGGCTTTTTTATTTGGTGCTGTAGCTGACTCACTTAAATGCATCCGGTGTTTGACAACGATTGTCGTGAGTACTATACTTCCCGATTGGCACTCTATGTATGTGAGTGCCAACAGACTTGTTCATCTATTGGAATACGATTCGTAAGGAGGGTCGTTTTATGAAACTCAAGCCTCTGGAAGACCGGGTGATCGTCAAGACCGTCGAGAGCGAGGATGTGACGGCGAGCGGTATCGTGCTGCCCGACACCGCCCAGGAGAAACCCCAGCGCGGCAAGATCATCGCTGTCGGCGAAGGCCGCGTCAACGATGATGGTTCCCGTGCCCCCATGGACGTGAAAAAGGGTGACGAGATCATCTACAGCAAGTATGGCGGAACAGAGATCAAGGTGGAGGGTGAGGACCTGCTGATCATGAAAGCCAGCGATATCCTCGCCAAGGTTGTTTAACGATTATCGCGGAAGGAGTGAACCGATATGGCAAAAGACATCAAGTTCGACGAAGAAGCGCGGCGAGCCCTGGAGCGGGGAGTGAACACGCTGGCTGATGCGGTCAAGATCACCCTCGGTCCCAAGGGACGCTATGTGGTACTGGACAAGAAGTTCGGTGCGCCGACCATCACCAACGACGGCGTCACCATAGCTCGCGAGATAGAGGTCGAGGACGTGTTCGAGAACCAGGGCGCGCAGCTGGTTCGCGAGGTCGCGACCAAGACCAACGACGTGGCGGGCGACGGAACCACCACTGCCACCCTGTTGGCCCAGGCCATCGTGCGGGAAGGCTTGAGGAACGTCGCCGCCGGCGCCAACCCCATGGCCATCAAGCGTGGCATCGAGAAAGCGGTTGAAGAGGCGGTGGGAATGATCAAGAAGCAGGCCAAGGAGATCAGCGGCAAGGAGGATATCGCCCGCGTGGCAACCATCTCCGCTGACGACCGCGTCATCGGCGACGTCATCGCCGACGCCATCGAGAAGGTGGGCAAGGACGGCGTAGTCAACGTGGAAGAGGGCCAGACCTTCGGTATGGACCTGGAGTTCACCGAAGGCATGCAGTTCGACAAGGGCTATCTCTCTCCCTACATGATCACCGACCAGGAGCGCATGGAAGCCGTGCTGGAGGAACCCTACATCCTGCTGGCCAACCAGAAGATCGGCGCTGTACAGGACCTGTTGCCGGTGCTGGAGAAAGTCATCCAGAGCGGCAAGTCCCTGCTGATCATCGCCGAGGACGTCGAGGGCGAAGCCCTGGCTACCCTGGTGGTCAACAAGCTGCGCGGCACCTTCACCGGCCTGGCCGTCAAGGCTCCCGGCTTCGGCGAGCGGCGCAAGCGGATGCTGGAGGACATCGGCATCCTCACCGGCGGAGAAGTGATCAGCGAGGAGCTTGGCCTCAAGCTGGAGAACACCACGGTCGATCAGCTGGGCCGCGCCCGCAAAGTCGTGGTGACCAAGGACAACACCACCATCGTCGACGGCGGAGGCAAGACAGCAGACATCAAGGGCCGCATCAAGCAGATCAAGTCCGAGATAGAGGCGACGGATTCCGATTTCGACCGCGAGAAGCTGCAGGAGCGCCTGGCGAAGCTGGCCGGAGGTGTGGCGGTGGTAAAGGTCGGCGCCGCCACCGAGACCGAGATGAAAGAGAAGAAACACCGCGTCGAGGACGCGCTCAACGCCACTAGGGCCGCCCTGGAAGAGGGCATCGTTCCCGGTGGTGGCGTAGCCCTGTTGAACACCATCAAAGGCGTGGAGAAGGTCAAGCTTGAGGATGACGAGCAGACCGGCGTCAACATCATCGCCCGTGCCCTGGAAGAGCCGCTCCGGCAGCTGGCGGATAACGCCGGCCTCGAGGGTTCCGTGGTCGTCAACAAAGTCAAGGGCTCCAAGGCCGGAGTCGGTCTCAACGTGGCAAACGGCGAATATGAAGACCTGGTCAAGGCCGGCATCATCGATCCGGCCCTCGTCACCCGGTCGGCGCTGCAGAACGCCGCGTCCATTGCCAAGAACATCCTCACTACCGAATGCGTCGTCGCTGAGCTGCCGGAAGAGGAGCCGGCTGCGCCGGCGATGCCGCCGGGAGGCATGGGGATGTAAGATGGTTCCCTGGAGCTGATCGAGCGTCGAGAGCCGTGAGGCCCCGGTGCGGATAGAAAGAAATAAGGCGGGCCCCGCAGGGGCCCGCCTTTCTTTGCCGCTTACTGTCACCCTGACAGCGAAAGACCCTCAAAAATGAGGGTCTTTCGCCGGGTATAAGGGATGAAGGGGTGAAACAGGCACACACCCTTCCGCCCTTACTTCTACCCGTTTTTTAGAATTCCTCTCACTTTTTTCATTAATCTTAAACTTTATATATGACTATAATTGTCATATTATCAGGTGGGAAACAGGCTCAATTACATAACAAGAAAAAGAACAATAACAAAAATGGGTCAGGAGAGCGAGACGAGCTTTACTGCCGTGTCCTTCAGTGCCTGCCAGTCGTTGACGTGAACAAGCCATCGCTCGGGGATGGAGCCGAAGCCGTACGCAGCGCCAGCCATGGCGCCGGTGGCCGCACCGATGGTGCCGGGGTCACCGCCGAGGTTGATCGCAGTGCTGACAGCCTCCTCGAAGGAATCGTGGTGCACCAGTGCCCAGACAGCGCACTCGAGTGTATCGAGGACATCGACGCTGGGGTCGAGTCCGACCGTATCGGAATCGGTAGCCGCGCTCCTGGCCCTGTCCAGGACCTGGAAGGAGACATCACCGCGATGTCCGCAGATACCCAGGGCGTCATCAACAGCCCGGGGGGCCGGAAGCCCGGACAGGAGGCCGGATGTAACCAGATTGAGAAAGGCGCAGGACCACTGGCACAGGGCATGGGGATGGGTGATACGGGAACAGAGGCGGCTCTCTTCGATGATGACGGCCGGGGACCCGTGATGCCACAGTGACAGGGGGGCGCAACGCACCAGTGAACCATTGTCTGCGCTCTGCACGTTCTGCGCCTGGACCGTGAGCGAGGCGATCTCCCAGTCTTCCCCGGAGGTTATCCTGTCCAGCACGGCCTCGGCATGGGAACCGATCCCCTTTGGCCGCATGCCGGACCATACAGACAGGCGATCTGCTATGTCCGCGGGCTCCATCACCCGGTTTCGCAGAAGGCTTTCCGCGACGACCATCGCCTGAGTGGTGATAGAAGTGGTCTCGCCGGGATCGAGTCCCAGTGTGCCACCACCGACCATCTCCATCAGGAAGCCGTGACGGCCGGCTATCTCCGCCGCCGTCATCCCTTCCGCCGGGCTCCCCAGGGCATCGCCTATGGCCAGTCCCACCAGACTGCCTGCGGCCTGGTCCAGTATCACTTCGGTGTGGTTCTGTTCTATGGTCATGTCTCAGCTCATCTGTTCACCGGCATGCGATGCGTCGTAGCCGCCGAGGTTCTCGACCTTTGCCCGGAAGCCCTCCTGCCGCATCACCGACAGCAACGCCTGAATATGATCGCTTTCCATATATCTTCCCGGGATGGCCAGGTCGAAACGCTCCAGCGCCACCGGGATGAAGTCGAGCTCCAGCGCCCGCGCTGCCGCCAGGATCCCCATGCCGGCATCAGCAGCGCCGTCCTTGACCGCGGCGGCGACGGTCATATGACTGAATTCTTCCCGTTCGTAGCCTGAGATATCGGCTGCGTCCACCTTCGCCTTGCCGAGTTCATAGTCAAGCAGGACCCTGGTGCCAGCTCCCTGCTGCCGGTTGATGAAAACGACATCCTCCCGAGCCAGGTCTGCGACACCTCTTATCCCCAACGGGTTGCCGGGCGGGACGATGATCCCCTGTTCACGGTAAACCAGGTTGATAAGATGCACATCCTCACTATCGAGGTAGCGTTGCACGTAGCTGGTGTTGTACCGGCCTGTCTCTGGATCGAGAAGATGGGTGCCCGCCAGGTGAGCCTCGCCGCGCCTGAGGGCCATCAGACCTCCCAGGCTGCCCACGCGGGCAGCAGCCAGGCTCAGGGCCGGGTGGTTCCTTCTCAGTTCGCTTCCCAGGATATCGAGGGAGATGTCATGGCTCCCCACAGCTATTATGGTCCCTCGCACGGTCTGGGGCTCGTTCAGCAACTCCACCCGGGCCGACCGCCCTTGCCTGATACCCTCGCTATCTTCAGGGATGCGCAAGATGCCATCCGCTCTCACCAGGGACATCAGCGCGCCCGCTCCGCGCTCGACCGGCGTAGCAACCAGCCTGCCGCCCACATCTCCCAGCTTGACCCTGACGAACTCCTCGGCGCCGAGGCCTGAGGCTATCTTCCGGGGGACGGTTGCGCTGACCACAGTCCTCTCGGGTTCGACCCTGCCCTGCAGGCGGAATATCAGCGGTCTGGCGAAGAGCTCCATGTCCAGGGCCGCCGAGACCGGATAACCCGGTATTCCCAGCACCGGCGTATCGGCGACGACGCCCAGCGCTACCGGCTTGCCGGGCTTTATCCTCACCCCGTGAGCCAGGACTTCGCCCAACTCGCGCATCACGCCGACAGTGAAGTCTTCCCGTCCCGCGGAGGAACCGGCGTTGATGACCACCAGCCGGCTTTGCGTCACGGCTTCGGCGACAGTCTCCTTCAGCCTGTCCGGGTCGTCAGGGATTATGCCGCGTCTTTGGGTGGAAGCGCCCCACTGGTCCGCCATCTGCGACAGAAGCCTGGAATTGAACTCGATGATGTCACCCCGCTCAAGCGGCGTTCCGGGCTCGACCAGTTCCGAGCCGGTGGGGATGATGGTAACGGTGGGGCGCACCCTGACGCTGACCTCGGTCAGCCCTCCCGCCAGCATGGCTGCTATGTCGACGGGGCGGATAACATGGTTCTCGGGCAGCACCAGCTCTGTTGCCACGATGTCCTCGCCGACGGTCCTGATGTGCTGCCATGGGGTGACCGCCGCCGTTATCTCGATCTCTCCCTCCGAGACAGGGTCCACGTCCTCTACCATGATGACGGCATCATAACCTTCCGGGATTGGTTCACCGGTATCTATGGCCAGCGCCTGCGATCCCAGCTGCAACCTGATTGGCTCCGATTCCGAGGCCGAAGCCGCCTCCCGGAACCTCACGGCGTACCCATCCATGGCTGCGCAGTTGTTATGGGGTGATGATGTTCGGGCGTATACGGCTTCGGCGGTCACGCGGCCGATACTCTCCTCAACAGGTATAGTCTCTCCATCGAGCGGCAGCGCCAGGCCGCGGCTGTCCAGCTCGTCAAGCCAAAGGCTCAGGGCCTCATCCAGTGAGATGTTGTGCAGGTATATGGTCCTCTCGGGTTTCACATCAACTCCACCTGCACCTCTTCTCCCCGGCTTACCCCTTCCGCCTCCAGTGGGATGACCGCCCTGCCTTCCGCCTTCACCATCAGGGAGATCATCCCCGACTTGCCCAGGATCGGTACCGCCCACAGCTCCCCGTCCCTCGTCTCCAGGACGACCCGGTGGCGGTCCTCACGGCCGGCGACGGAAGAGATATTGCGTCCGATGCGCGCTCTGATGGTGCGCGGCTCTTCCGGCTGTTCCCTGCCTCCCGTGAACATGTAGCGGATCACCGGCGCCACCACCAGCCTGAAGACGTCCAGGGCGCTGATGGCGTTGCCGGGGAGACCGAAGACGGGCGTATCACCGATCAGCGCCATGCTGGTTGGCTTTCCTGGTTTGATCGACAGTCCATGTACCAGCACTCCGGGCTCTCCCAGGCTGTCTATGACCCGGGGCACCAGGTCCGCGGCGCCGACGGAACTGCCGCCGGAAACGATCACCAGGTCGTTTTCCGCCACTCCCCGCCCCAGCCGGTCCTCGAGGGCGCCTGACTCATCAGGGCAGATGCCTAGAGAGACGGGTTCGGCGCCCTCCTTCCGTGCGGCGGCGGCGAGGGAGTAGCGGTTTATGTCCCTGATCCGGCCCGGTCCCGGGCTCTCGTCGATGTCCACCACCTCGTCTCCGGTGGACAGTATCCCTGCCCTGACCGGCGCCCTGACGGGGACCTGCCTGATGCCCAGGGCCGCCATCGCTCCCACCTCCTGGGGCCTGATCCTCTTGCCGGCGGTGAGAAGCGTCTCGCCGCGGTCGATGTCCTTGCCGGCTGCGAGGATGTTCTCTCCCGGCCCAACCGGACGCGATACCTCCAGCGTCGTCCCGTCCACCAGGTTCGTGTATTCCACCATCAGCACCGCGTCGGCTCCGGATGGGATCATGCCGCCGGTGGCGATGGCGGCTGCCTGTCCGGTCGCTATACCGATACCGGTATCCTCTCCCATGGCTATCTGTCCCAACAGTTCCAGATATACGGGATTGCCTGTCGATGCTCCGAACGTGTCGCGGGAGCGGACCGCGTAGCCGTCCATGGTGGAACGAGTGAAGGGGGGCACCTGCTCCCGGGAGGTTATATCCTCCGCCAGGAACCGTCCGGGGGATTCAGCCAGCGCTATCCTTTCAACAGGGAGTGACGGCTGTGGCAGTTCCTGGAAGAACCGTCTGAGAGCATCTTCGGGCCGGGCTACATTGAAGAGTTCCGCTGTCTCGTCCATGTCACGTCTGTTCCTGATCGTCGCCTGCAGGAGTCCAGTTATGAGGCTGGGCCCATTCTACTACCGCTCGATGGACGGCCGCGATATCACTGCTGGACCGATAGAGGCGTATCTGGCGCTGGGCGCCGTTGCCGCGGTCGAGCATGTCCGCCAGGCGGTCCATGTGGGGTTCCAGTCCCAGGGAAGCGTGAAACCCCTCTGTATCATCCATCAGCTTTTCGATGGCTTCGGGCGCGGGTACCTCACTGCGCGTCTCGAAGTCGATCAGGCTGCCGTCGAGGCCGTAGCGGATGGCGCGCCAGAAGTTCTCCTCGACCTGGTTGGAGTTGAGCACACACAGGTTCTCGCCGTCATCGAACTCCGCCGTCTTCTTTGCCACCAGCGCCAGGATCAGCCCGGAAATGGCGAGCGTGTCCCGGATGTCCGCCTGGCAGTCACAGATGCGTATCTCCAGCGTGCCGAACAGGGGATGAGGGCGGATGCTCCACCAGACCTGGGTTATCTCATCGATGGAGCCGCAGGCGAACAGGGTATCGACGTAGTCAGCGTATTCATCCCAGCCGCTGAAAGGCCCCGGGATATTGCAGCGGGGGAAGAATTTGGTAAAAAGCTGGGTCCGCGCAGTGTGCAGGTAGGTATACCGCTTCTCGGCGAAGGGAGAGTTGGCGGACAGCGCCAGCAGGTGCGGCAGATAGCAGCGCATGGCGTTATAGACGGCGATGACACGTTCATGGCCGCGGATCCCGACATGGGTGTGGGTGCCGAAGGTGGTGTTGCGCCAGGCGCAGTACCGCAGGCGTTCCTCCACCTGGCGATAATGGGGGGTGTCGAGGATCTTCTGGTCTTTCCAGTCGGCAAAGGGGTGGGTGCCGCTGGCCCCGATGGTGATGCCCAGTCTGCGCGCCTCCTCGTAAAGAGCGACGCGCTTTTGCATGAGATCGGCCACCGCCTGCTCCATGTCATCGCACCGGCTGGTGCATACCTCGATCTCCGAGGCTATCAGCTCCCCCCGCGCGTAAGAGCCGATGCGGGGCTCCAGCGCCGCCCTCAACTCCTCGAAGCGGTGCGTCAGCTCCAGTGTATCCGGGTCCAGCAGCTGGAACTCCTCTTCTATCCCCAGGGTGAAATCGCTGGACCTGTCGAAAGCGGCGGCGAAACTCTCAAGCCTGTCTGACCGCGGCGGCATCGCTCAGGGAAGCGGCTCGTGGAGGCGCACGAGGTCTTCGTATTCCTCCCGGCGGATCACAATACGGGCTTCGCCTTCCCGGACGAAGAGCACCGCGGGTCGTGGCTGTCCGTTGTAGTTGCCGGCCATGGAATAGCCATAGGCGCCGGTGGACGGGGTGACCAGGATGTCGCCGGGCTGCGGATCGGGCAATTGGGCGTCCTTGACCAGGATGTCACCGGACTCGCAATGCTTGCCGGCCACTGTGAAAGTACCCGTAGCCGAGGCTTCCGGGCGATTCGCCAGCAGAGCCTCGTAACGCGCGCCATACAGCATGGGCCTGAGGTTATCGGACATGCCGCCGTCGACCGCGACATAGGTGCGCACGCCGGGTATTTCCTTGACCGCCTGCACGGTATAGGCCGTCAGGCAGGCGTTGGCGACGATGGAACGGCCCGGCTCCACGGCTATCCTGGGCATGGGCAGTCCCACCCGATCCATCTCGCTTCTGACCGTATCGACGACAAGGCCGGCGAGTTCATCTATCCGGGGCGGCTCGTCCCCTGGAGAATAGGAAGCGCCCAGGCCGCCGCCCATGTCGAGCAGCCTGGAGGTGAAGCCGGACTCGCTGCTGCACTCGGCGGCGAAATCCGCCAGGATGGAGATGGTCCGGGCGAACGGTTCCAGCGAGTATATCTGCGAGCCGATATGCACGTGGAAGCCCTCCAGTTCCAGGTTGTCCTGTGCCAGGGCCGCGGAGACGGCATCCGACGCCACTCCCTCGGCAAGACAGAAACCGAACTTGGAGTCCAGCTTGCCGGTCTGGACGAAATCGTGGGTATGGGCTTCGATGCCCGGGGTGATCCTCAACAGGACCGGCTGCCGCCGGCCGTTCTCCCCCGCGATGACGTTCAGCGCTTCCAGCTCATCCAGTGAATCGACCACCACATGGCCCACTTCGTTTCGCACGTACCTGCCCAGCTCTTCGGCGGTGTTGGCGTTGCCGTGGACGAATATGCGTTCGGGTGGGAACCAGCTTCTCAGGGCTATATGAAGCTCGCCACCCGACGCCACGTCGATGGACAGCCCCTCGGCGGCGGCCAGCTGGGCCATCGCCAGGCAGGAGAAGGCTTTGCTGGCGTAGATGATCTCGAAATCATCCGTGCGCGCTGCGAACGCGTCCCGGTATGCCCGGCACCGGTCTGCTACCTGCTGCTGGTCATAGATGTAGAGCGGGGTTCCGTACTTCCGCGCCAGGTCGACGACATCGCAGCCGGCTACTTCCAGGTTGCCGGCCTGATTGACCCTGCTTGAATTGGGAAGGGGCGGTACGGCGATGTCCATAGGAATGGAAATTAACATAGCGCTGCGCCGGCGGTCAAACAGCTCCGTCTTGAGCATGTCTCGACCTCTCTGGTATAGTTCCATTGAATGGGCGCAAACAGATTCCAGTTCAAGTCATATATGGGGGACACTCCCCCGCAATTCGCCAACACCAGCGAAGAGGAATGCGCCCGCATCATCGACTACTACGGTATCCCCTGGATGTACGAACCCCGTACCTTCGTGCTCGAGCGGGACGAGGAAGGTAACGTGGTCGAGGCGTTCACGCCGGACTTCTACCTGCCGGAGCAGGACCTGTTCATCGAGCTGACCACGATGAAACAGGCCCATGTCACCAAGAAGAACATGAAGATCCGCAAGGTGAGGGAGAGGTTCCCCGAGATCAACATCAAACTCTTCTACAAGAAGGATTTCCTCAAGCTGGCGCACAAGTATGACCTTACAACCGGAGAGGAACCCGGGGGGGACGGCCGGTAACGTCGCCGCGGCCCGCGGTTCCCGGGTCTTCCGCCGGGCGGACAAGGGGTGGTTCCCATGCAGGTCCCTGATTACCAGAGCCTCATCGGCGAAACAGAGTTGAGCAAGAACGATATAGCGGCCAGGGTCAAAGAGCTGGCCGGTGAGATATCCCGTGACTACCGCGGACGCAAGCTGTTGCTCCTGTCCATCCTCAAGGGAGGGGTCTTCTTCCTGGCGGACCTGGCCCGCGAGATAACCGTGCCGCTCACGATCGATTTCATCGCCATCTCCAGCTACCGGCGCGACAGGCGCGAAGGTGAGGAGACGCGTCGTGTCCGCTTTCTCAAGGACCTGGACCAGGATATCGAGGGGCGTGACCTGCTGATCGTGGAGGACGTCATCGACACGGGGCTCACGCTCAACTATATAGTACAGAGCCTGTGGCTGAGGAACCCGGCCAGCCTGGAGATCGCTACCCTGCTGGACAGGCCCTATCGCCGCCTGGTGGAACTGCCGGTCAGATATCAGGGGTTCCAGGTACCGGATGAATACTTTGTGGGTTACGGCTTCGATTACCAGCAGCGGCTGCGGAACCTGCCGCGGATAGCGCGGCTCAGGCTTTGACCCGCCGCCGGCCTAGAGTATAATGCCGATGAGTTGATCCAGGTTGGCCTGGGATAGCGGTCCGACCCAGAAGGTCTTGATGTTGCCTTCCTTATCGATGAAGAATGTGGTGGGGATGCCGCTCAGGGAAACCTTGCCCGCCTTCTGGTATGAATAGACGATATCGCCCGCCGGGTCCAGGCCGATGGGGAACTCAAGCCCGTGTTTGGTGGCGAAGAACCGCTGGCTCTCCTCGTCATCCTTCACTGCTATGCCCAGGAAAACGACGCGGTCCTTGTATTTCTCGTATCCTTTGGCCAGGACCGGAGCCTCTATCTCGCAAGGTCCGCACCAGGATGCGGCGAAGTTCAGCACCACGGGTTTTCCCTTGAAGTCGGACATGGAGACCGTGTCCCCATCCAGGGTCTTGATGGTGAAATCGGGCGCAGCGGCAGGCCCGCCGGAGCCGGAGACGGTGCTGGAGTTGCTGCCCCCGCTGGAACCGTCCGCTGACTGGGTGGCTCTGCATCCGGAGGATGAGAGAGCGGCCGCGATGGCCATGGCTGCAAGTAAGGAAAGCGCGAGCAGCGCTGAAACTCTTGTCTTCTTCATCCGGGTTGGCTTCCTTCTCTATGATGGTTCACTACGAGGCCGGTCTTCCTTGTCCGGCTGACCGCCGGACCTACATGCCTCAGCTTCCCTTGAAGCCGACGGTCACCTTCTCTCCTTCGACGATCACGGGGACCTTGGCTTCGCCGGCGAGGCTGATAGCCTCTTCCTTCACCGCAGGATCGGAGGTCACGTCACGTTCGGCGAACGCTATACCTCTGTTGGTGAAATCCTCTTTGGCGGCTGCGCAGTACGGACAGCCGGGCTTGGTGTAGATAGTGATTCCTTCACCCATGAATGACATTCTAGCACAGTCTGTCGCGAGGTTGCTTTTTGGCATACCCTTTTTAATAATGGAGCACCGTTCATGCCGGCCGGTGTGCCGCCGCCGTGGGTGACAGTCAACGAGCCAGGGAGGACTCAATGAGCCAGAGGACGCCTGTGATAGCAGGCAACTGGAAGATGAACAAGTCCACATCCGAAGCCAGGGCCTATGTGGAAGAGCTGAAGAGCCTGGTCGCCGGTGCGAAAGGAGTGGAGATCGTCCTGTGTCCTCCTTTCACCTGCCTGGCCGAGGTAGGCTCCATGGTCGTGGGAACGGGCATAAGGGTCTCGGCCCAGAACATGCATTACGAAGCTTCCGGAGCCTATACGGGCGAGATCTCCGCCGGCATGCTGACGGACATCGGCGTCACCGACGTCATCCTGGGGCACTCCGAGCGGCGCGAGTATTACTGTGAGGATGATGACAGCCTGGCCAGGAAGGTGCCGGCGGCGCTGGCTGCGGGCATCAGGCCCATCCTCTGCGTGGGGGAGAGCGACGCCGAAAGGGAGGCCGGCTCTACCGAGGATAAGCTCAAGGGGCAGCTGACCGGGGACCTGGCTTCCATCACGGCTGAACAGCTTGCGTCGATGATCATCGCCTATGAACCCATCTGGGCCATCGGCACCGGCAAGACCGCCACTCCCGGGATAGCCCAGGAAGCATGTGCCTTTATCCGGAAGACACTGGCCGGCCTGTTTGGGGACGGTGCCGCGGCTGCCGTTCGTATCCAGTATGGCGGCAGCGTCAAGCCGGGCAACATCAGTGAACTCATGGCCCAGGATGATATCGATGGCGCCCTTGTGGGCGGCGCCTGTCTCACGGCGGCGGATTTCGCAGCTATCGTGGACTTCGACCGTTAGGAGCGGATGTGTCGCGGGACATTCCTGCCCTGGTCTGCCTGCTGGTGATGGACGGATGGGGAGTGGCGCCGCCGGGTCCGGGAAACGCCATCGCCCTGGCCGACACTCCGAATTTCGACGGCCTGAGCGGGGAATACCCGTATACCACCCTGGTCGCCTCAGGGGAGGCGGTTGGTCTGCCGCCTGGGCAGATGGGGAACTCCGAGGTCGGCCATCTGAACCTGGGCGCCGGCCGCACCGTCTTTCAGGACCTCACCAGGATAAACAATGCCATCGAGGACGGGTCATTCTTCGACAACGCCGTCCTGCGCGAGGCTTTCGACCGGGCGCGCCGGGCGGGATCATCGGTTCACCTGATGGGCCTGGTGTCGGATGGCGGCGTCCACAGCGACATGGGGCACATCAAGGCCCTTGTGAGGATGGCGGCGGACATCGGTTGCCGCAAGGTCTTCCTGCATGCCTTCATGGACGGCCGTGACACCCCGCCCGACAGCGGAATCGGCTATATGCAGGATATCTGTGATTATTTCCGCGAGAACGGCAACGCCGGAGTCGCTACGGTTTCGGGTCGTTTTTACGCCATGGACAGGGACAATCGCTGGGAGAGGGTCAAGCTGGCCTACGATGCCATCGTCAACGGCGCGGGGCCGCTCCAGCCGGACCCCCTGGCGCTGGTCAGGGATTCCTACGCAGCCGGCGTCACCGACGAGTTCATCCTTCCCACCGTCGTCATCGATGAGCCGTCCGCCCACGTCAGGGAAGAGGACAGCGTCATATTCTTCAACTTCCGTCCGGACAGGGCGCGTCAGCTCACCCGTGCACTCACCTTCCGGGAGTTCAGTCATTTCGACCGCGGGTCTCAGCCGCCTCTGCCCTGGTTCGTCAGCATGACCGAATACGACGCCACCTTCGACGTACCCGTCGCGTACCCGCCGGAGAAACTCAGGCACGTGCTGGCGGAGGTGATCTCCAGCGCCGGCATGAAGCAGCTGCATATTGCCGAGACCGAGAAATACGCCCACGTCACCTTCTTCTTCAACGGCGGCGAGGAGACCGTCTATCCCGGCGAGGAGCGCGTGCTGATCCCCTCTCCCACCGATGTCGCCACTTACGACGAGAAGCCGGAGATGAGTGCCCGCCAGGTAACGGATGAGCTCTGCGCCAGGCTGGATGCGGATGGCTTCAGGTTCGTCATCATCAACCTGGCCAACTGCGACATGGTCGGTCACACCGGGGACCTGGGTGCGACCATCGCCGCCATCGAAGTGGTCGACGAGTGTATCGGGCGCATCGCTGAGGAGGTTCTGGAGAAGGGCGGCGTCTGCCTGGTGACCGCGGACCACGGCAACGCCGAGGCGATGCAGGGGTCCAACGGTGAGCCTGAGACGGCTCATACCAGCGACAGGGTGCCGTTCATCATCACAATGCAGTGCCGCCTGGCGGAGGATTATTCCCTGGCGGACATAGCCCCTACGGTCCTGGACCTGCTGGAGCTGCCGGTTCCATCGGAGATGACGGGGCGCTGCATCATCCTGGACCGGTGACCGCCGTCATGGTCCGGCTTGCGCCGGCGGGTCCCTCTCGTCTATCATCTCTGTATCCGAATCACCGACATGGCGGTAAGCAATGGCTTACGTGGTATTGGGCATACATTCCATACTATCGATCCTGCTGGTAGTCCTCATTCTGCTTCACTCAGGGAAGGGCGGCGTGTCCGGTATCTTCGGCGGCGGCATGGCGGAGACACCGTTCAGCGGCACCAGCGTCATCGAGAAGAACCTCACCCGGGCGACGGTAGTGGTGGCGGCAGCCTTTTTCATCACCACAGGGTTGCTGGTCTTTGTTCTCAGTTTCTGACCTCCCGGCCGGGGGCAGGGGTCAACCGAATAACATCTGGAGCCGCCTTGGATATCACCGGTGAGACAAAACTGGTTGGCGTTCTCGGTTTTCCCGTCTCCCACAGCCTCTCACCCCGCATGCAGAACGCCGCCTTCGCCGCCATGGGTCTGGATATGGTTTATTTGCCTCTGCCGGTGGGGCCGGACATGCTGGAAGCGGCCATCGAGGGCATCAGGGCGATGAACTTCCTCGGCGCCAACGTCACCATTCCCCACAAGATAGCCGTGGTCACCCTGCTGGATAGGCTGGACCAGAGCGCCGCTCTCAGCGGCGCTGTCAACACCATAGTCAACAGAGACGGTGCGCTCGAGGGTCACAACACCGACGGCACCGGTTTCATCCGCGCCCTTGAGGCGGTCTCGTCTCCGAACTACCCGGAGACGTCGGTGCTGCTCATCGGCGCCGGCGGCGCCGCCCGTTCGGTAGCGCTGGCGCTGGCTGACAAGGGGATACGCTCACTCACCATTTTGAACCGCAGCCTGGAACATGCCCGGGATCTGGGGGAGATCCTCGGGCGCGCCTGCCCGCGGCTGCCGGTGAAGATACTGTCCTTTGAAGATGAGACCAATGGCCTGCCGAAAGACAACATGATGGTCATCAACGCCACATCGCTGGGTATGGAGGGCAATCTAAAGCCCCTTCCCGTGGCGGTCGATACATTAACCGAAGATCATGTTGTCTGTGACCTGGTATACAAGGAGTCGGGCGAGACTCCTTTCCTGGCCGCAGCGGCGGAAAAAGGGGCGACCACCTTGGGCGGACAAGGCATGCTTCTCCATCAGGGAGCGGAAGCCATCCACCTCTGGACCGGTAAAGAGCCTCCTGTCGATGTGATGAGGCAGGCCATTGAATCCAGGCGAAGCGACATCCCGGAAGAACTTTAAGAAACTCCAGCCCATCGGCGAGATACTCATCGGACGTGGGCTGCTCAGCCGCGAGCAGCTGGAGGAATCACTCAAGAAGCAGAAGGAGACCTCCAAGCGCCTCGGCGAGATACTGGTCGAAGACGGTGTCATCAGCCAGGACCAGCTGAATTCCGCCCTGGCCGAGAGGCTGGGCGTCGAAAGCATCGGCCTGGAAGAGAACGATATAGACACCCTGGCGGCGACCATGATCCCCGAGAAGCTGGCCCGCCGTTACGGAGCCCTTCCCGTCAAGTTCCTCGATGAGAATACCCTGCAGGTGGCGATGGTCGACCCTACCAATGTCTTCGCCATCGACGACCTGCGGATGATGACCGGCTATGACATCAAGCCGGCCATCGCCACGGCGGAAGACGTCTTCAACCAGATCTCCCGGATACACCGGCTGGGAGACACGGTTGATGAAGATGATGCCGAAAGCGGTCTGGAAGAAGAAGAAGAAGGGGAGTCCGTCACTGATATACGCGATGTGGCTTCGGAAGCGCCCATCATCAAACTGGTGAACGGCGTCATCAGCCAGGGAGTCGACGAGAGGGCCAGCGACATCCATTTCGAGCCCCAGGAGAAGGAACTGGTCATCCGCTATCGTGTAGACGGTGTCCTTCACGAGGTCATGTCCGTGCCGAAACGGATGCAGGCCGGCGTTCTCTCCCGGTTGAAGGTCATGGCTGACATCGATATCGCCGAACGCCGCATCCCCCAGGACGGACGCATCGGCCTCTCGGTAGGCGGCAAACCCATCGACATCCGGGTCGCTTCCATGCCGACGGTCTATGGCGAGAAGATAGTACTCAGGCTGCTGGACAAGAGCAGCGTTCTGCTCGACCTGGCCGATCTCGGTTTTTCCCAGGTGGCGCTGGAACGCTTTGAGACATCGTTCAAGAAGCCCTATGGCGCCATACTCGTCACCGGACCCACCGGCAGCGGCAAGTCCACTACCCTCTATGCGACGCTCAACGTCCTCAACAGCAAGGAGAAGAACATAATCACCGTGGAGGACCCGGTCGAGTACCGCCTTTCGGGGATCAACCAGACCCAGATCAATCCCAAGGCCGGCCTGACCTTCGCCTCGGGGCTGAGGGCCATTCTGCGCTCCGACCCCGACATCGTCATGGTTGGAGAGATCCGGGACAAGGAAACGGCGCAGATAGCCATCGAATCGGCGCTGACCGGCCACATGGTGCTGAGCACATTGCATACCAACGACGCCCCCGGCGCCCTTACCCGCCTCACCGAGATGGGAATAGAGCCTTTCCTCACGGCCTCCGCCATCGAGTGCGTCCTGGCGCAGAGGCTGGCACGTAAACTCTGTCCTGAATGCAAGGAAGAATACAAGCCCACCGACGAAGCCCTCCGGCAGAACGACTTTCCCGAAGAGGTCATCGGACAGAACATCTCTCTCTTCCGTCCGAAGGGATGTCATCGCTGCAACAACACCGGCTATAAGGGGCGCATGGGCATATACGAGGTCATGCTGGTGAGTGAAGCGATAGAGCGGTTAACGGTTGAGCGAAAAAGTGCCGATGAGATTTCGCGGGTGGCGCAGGCGGAAGGGATGGTCACCCTGCGTGCGGACGGCATCCAGAAGGTCATCGAAGGCCGCACGTCAGTGGAAGAGATAGGCCGGGTCATCCTCTGATGGTCCGTATCATGAGAAAAGGGAGAATTCATGGATCTGGTCGATATACTTGTTGAAGTACTCGAGCGTAACGCCTCTGACCTTCACCTGACGGTGGGATCGCCACCCATCGTCAGGATCACCGGCCGGCTGGTCAAACTGGATTACCCGCGACTGACCAGCAACGACACCAGGGATCTGATCTACAGCATCCTGTCCCAGGACCAGCGTCAACGGATCGAGAACGAATGGGAGATAGACTTCTCCTATTCCGTCCCCGGCCGGGCCAGGTTCCGTGTAAACGCCTATTTCCAGCGCAACTCCCTGGGGGCGGCCTTTCGCCTGATACCGGCAAAGATAAAGTCGGTGGACGAACTGATGCTGCCGCTGTCCCTGCACAAGATGGCGGCGAAACCCCGCGGCTTCGTGCTGGTCACCGGTCCCACCGGCTGTGGCAAGTCGACCACCCTGGCGGCCCTGATCCAGGAGATAAACCAGACGCGCGAGGAGCACATCATGACCATAGAGGACCCCATCGAGTTCCTCTATCGCCATGAGAAATCCATCGTCAATCAGCGCGAGGTAGGCACGGATACAAAGTCTTTCAATCGCGCCCTGAAATCGGTGCTGAGACAGGATCCCGACGTGATCCTCGTCGGCGAGATGCGCGACACCGAGACGATGCAGACGGCTCTGACGGCATCCGAGACAGGGCATCTGGTCTTCGCCACGTTGCATACGCAGGACGCGCCACAGACCATAGACCGCATCATCGATGTGTTCCCGCCGCATCAGCAGGGGCAGATACGTGTGCAGCTGGCTGCGTCGCTGATGGGCATCTGCACCCAGCAGCTGGTGCCGACGATAGACGGAAACGGTCGAGTGCCCGCCTGCGAAGTTCTGGTGCCGACGCCCGCCGTACGCAACCTTATCCGTGAAGCGAAGACGCATCAGATCTATTCCGTCATACAGACAGGAGGCCAGTTCGGCATGCAGACAATGGATGCGGCTCTGGCGGACCTGGTGAAGAGGGGCATGGTCAGCAAGGACGTGGCCTTGCGTAAATCCAGCAACCCCGAAGAGGTCGAACGGCTGATATTGGGTATGAGGGTCGCCTGACCGATAGATAAGAGGGGAAGAGCATGAGTACATTCGTATATAAAGTAAGAGATATCCGGGGGATTCCCAGCAAGGGCGAGCTTGAAGCCAGCGACAGGTCGAGTGTGGCTTCCGACCTGCGCAGCAAGGGCTACACCATCCTGGACATCAGCGAGAAATCAGGCGGTTTCTCCCTGAAAGAGCAGCTCACCGAGTCCAAACGCATCAAATCCAAGGATATCACCGTGTTCTCACGCCAGTTCGCGACCATGATCAACTCGGGTCTGGCGATGCTGAGGGCGCTCAGCATCCTTGAGGAGCAGACACCCAACAGCAAGTTCAAAGCCATCATCGGCAAGACCCGCGCCGACGTGGAGGCGGGCGCGGCGCTCTCGGAAGCCATGGAGAAACATCCCACGGTCTTCAGCCGGCTGTACATAAGCATGGTCAGGGCCGGTGAAGCAGGCGGTATCCTCGATGACACCCTCAACCGCATAGCCAGTCAGCTTGAGGCAGAAGACAGCCTCAGGCGCATGATCAGGTCGGCTATGGTCTATCCACTGCTTATCGCCGTGTTCGCGTTGCTGGTGCTGACGGCGATGATGCTGTTCATCATCCCCATCTTCTCCAAGATGTATGCGGACCTCAACAGCCAGTTACCTTTGCTCACCAGGATCATGGTCAATATTAGTGATACCATGCGCTCCCTCTGGGGCGCCCTGATCATCGCTGCCTCCATCGGAGCCATCTATGGCATCATCAGGCTCAAACGAACGCCACAGGGTACAGCGGCATGGGACAGGGCCAAACTGCGGATACCCATGGGCATCGGCGATATCGTGCGCAAGGTGATCATGGCTCGTTTCTCGCGCACCCTCAGTACCCTGGTTACCAGCGGTGTTCCCATCCTGCAGGCAATCGAGATAACCGGCGACACGGCAGGGAACACGGTAGTGTCCGAGGCGATGGATGGTGTCAAGAGGAGCGTCAAGGAAGGACGGCCCATGTCCGAACCACTCGCCGAGGTCAGCGTGTTCCCGGCGATGGTGACCCAGATGATCGCCGTGGGCGAGGAGACGGGGGCAGTCGACACGATGCTCAACAAGATAGCCGACTTCTATGAAGACGAGGTCAACGCCGCCGTCAAATCGCTCACTTCCATCCTGGAGCCGATCATGATGATCGCAGTCGGCGGGCTGGTGGGCGTGATAGTCATCTCCCTCTATCTGCCGATATTCAACCTGATGAAGGTGCTGGGTAATTGAGCCGTATGCAGGGTCTGTGTATCTGTCGTAAACCAGGAGGTTCGGACCGATGAGATCTGCGGCTGTCTCTCGTATCAGAGATACCAGTCAGGAGCGGGAATCCCGGAATGCCCGCGGGAATGTCGTACGTCTGCCCGGCAATGACAGGGTGGAGCGGCGCAACACGAGCCTGGTTCTCGAATATCAGAAAAGCAGGGACACGGATGTCCTGCAGAAGATAATCGACGACAACGAGGGCCTGATCCACGCGGTACTTAAGCGTTTCTCCTATTTCCCCGACCCTTATGAGGATATCGTCCAGGTCGCCCGCCTGGGCATGATCAAGGCGGTCCAGCGGTTCGATCCGTCGCACCGGGCGGAGTTCTCCAGTTACGCCACCGCCATTATCGATGGTGAGGTGCGCCATTACCTCAGGGACAACGTACTGATGCGGCAGCCGCGCTGGCTGAGGAAGTCCGAGAAAAGGATCGAGGAAGCATCCATCGACCTTTCGCGGAAGCTGGGGCGGGCGCCGACGCTGAAAGAACTCTCTCGGGAAGTCAATATCACCGAGGACGGCATCCTTGAGATCCTGCGAGCCAGGGCCGCCGTGGACCTGCATCCGGTGGATGATCCCATCAGCGGTGACGGCTTTACATCGAAGCTTGATCATAGCCAGGTGAGTTCATTGCGTTATCAGTCGTTCAGCCTGCCCATCGAGGACGAGATCACCCTTCACGAAGCGATGCGCGCCCTGGATTCGTTCCAGAAGAAGCTGGTTTATCTGCTTTTTTACAAGGATCTCACCCAGACCGAGGTGGCTGGCCGGCTGGGTCTGTCCCAGCGCCAGGTTTCCCGCGAGTCCGCCAGGGCCATGAAGCGCCTGAAGGCCGTGTTGAACACAAAGATATTCTGAAGCTCTAAAGTTCGAGCAGGTAACGACCGATTACTTTGCTTGAATTCACCATAATCCCCGGTGAACAGCTTAAACAGTCGGGCTCGGGCGGTAGGCGTCTAAAAAAGTGGCAGTTGGGTAGCATAGGGGTGAAGGTGAAAAAGGCAAACCATTCGTGAGGATGGGGCGCAAAGCTACAGGACCAACTCGTTGGTCGGCTGAGCTGCCACCAGAGGTTCATGTCAGAATCTGTGGTTTTGCCGAAAACCACAGATTTTTTTGTGGTTTGTCAGCAATTAGAAGGAAAGGAAGGGAGGTGACAGTTTTGAACACGAAGATCAGGAAAAGGATGCAGGTAGGTGGTGAGGGCGGTTTCACGCTCATCGAGCTGTTGGTGGTGATCATCATCATCGCCATCCTGGCCGCAATCGCTATCCCGATGTACCTGAGCCAGAGGCAGAAGGGCTGGGAAGCAGCTGCCAGGAGCGATCTGAGGAACGCTGCGGTGGCGCAGGAGAGCTATTACACCGATAACGACACCTATACCACCACGGAGTCCAACCTCACGGCTGAGGGCTTCAACCCGACCTCGGATGTGACGATGGACTACATCGCCGGCACTTCCAGCCGTTACTGCATGTCGGCGGTCAACGATAACGGTGGTGACAAGTTCTACATCGACAGTGACAATGGCGAACCCACCACTACAGCATGTACGTAAGTACGTAAGGCAACGACGTCATGCGATATCGCTATCAAGGAAAAGCGGGCCCTGCCCAAGGGTCCGCTTTTCTTCTTCACGGAAGACGACAGGTATGACTGACAGCAAAAGGGCAGTGGAGATGCGTGGGTAATGTCGAGACCAGTGACCAGCAGTGCAGGCGGGAACAGTGAGGAAGGCTTCACACTCATTGAATTGATCACGGTGATCGTGATCATCGTGATTCTGACGCTGATAGCCATCCCTGTCTACATTATCCAGCGGGAGAAGGGATGGGACGCCAACGTGCAGAGCGACCTCCACAACGCTGTAGTGTCGGAGACGACCTATTACCACGATGCCGATACTTACACATCACAGCTCAGCGACCTGCTGGACGTCGGATTCAAGAACTCCTCAAAGGTGACAGTGACGATCCAGTCGGCGAACAGCGAGGGTTTCTGCATCGAGGCGTACCATGACGCCAACCCGGGCAAGGTATGGTATGTCGACAGCGGTGTCGGCACACCGAACCCAAAGGTGGGAAACTGCCCGTGAGCCTCCTCTGTCTTGGCAGGATCTTCACCCATCGAGCTCCCGCGGGGGCTCATTTTTTTTGAGGATTTGCCGATAATTAGGGAGCGGTAAGCATATACCGATGCAGGTCAGCGTTTGAAAGGGCGAACGGTAGCAGCGCAACCACACCCCAGATGGTTGACTGCGAGGAAAACATGAGGGAAAAAAACCAGGGCTGTCGTAGAAACGATGGTGGATATACTATTATTGAACTGCTCATTGCCCTTACGCTTCTGGTAGTGGCCATGATCCCTCTGGCTGTGGTCCTTTCCAACAGCCTCAAGTCATCTGTGAACACCCGGACCCGCATGCACGCCAAGGAGCTTGCCGCCAGCGAGATAGACAATGCGAAGGGCATGAGTTTCGCCGCTGTCGGTATCTCAGGGGCGACGGTTTCTTTCGCGGAGGCGACAGACGGACAGCAGATCGCGCCGGACGCCGGTTATACGGGTTTGAGCGCGGGACCGGAAACCGTGGAGACTCCCTCAGGAAACACGTTCCAGGTGACCCGTGACGTGCGAAAACATGTCAATTCCACCCAGACCAACGATGCCGCCACCAAGCAGGTTATCATCACTGTTTCCTGGACGGAGCCTGCGCCGGCATCGTCGGAAACCATGTCTACGGTCATCGGCGCGACAGAGAACGCGGACTGACCCCAAGGCTGGCCAATGATCGGTTTTGTCAAAGAGAAAACACAATCGGCCCACAGCGAAGACGGTATCAGCCTTATAGAGCTTCTGGTATCGATAACGCTGCTTACCATAGCCATCGGCGCAATCACCGGCATGGTCATTTCCAGCATGCGGACCCAGCAGGAGGTCTCCGCTGATTTCCGCTCGCAGATGAACACCAGGACAGCCCTCTACGACATGGAGAAGAACATTTCCGAATCCTTACGGCGGGACAGTTCAGGCAATGAACCCATTTTCCAGGACGACCTGATATCCGTGCCCTCCCAGAACGAGCCGGAGTGGATCACTTATACCTATACCGACCAGCATCCGGATGTCGGTTTGCCGACAATAGTGAAGGTAGTCACCGACGGCATGCCGACGCTTCCCCTTGCCATCGAGAGCGGTGACAAGCAGATGATAAACGTGGACCCGGACAACTCGGAAAGCGCCACTGTGGAGCGTGTCTCCTACGGGGCGCCGATATTCAAGTACTACGACGAGGACGGTACCCTGCTGGCGACGCCGGTTGCCAGTCCCAGGGATGTCCGTTCGGTGGAAGTGTCCTTCAGGACCACGGTGAGCACGGGACACGCGCAGAACGAGCCTACCGAGTCCTCGATAAAGATAAATCTGAGAAACTTCTAAGGAGGAAGCAATGGGTTCGCTACGGGATATGAGGAACGAGGGGGGAGCGGCCCTGATAATCGCACTGGGCGTGATGTCGATAATGATCATCATCGGTATCACAGTGACGGCGCTGGCCCTGAACGGTCACAGCACGGTGTCACATGACATCAGGGTGTCCGAGGCGCAGAATATAGCCGAGGCCGGCGCGGACGACGCCATCGCGGTGACACTGGCCAACTACGATGACATCTATCCGGGAGGGTCATACCCCTCCGCGGATCACCCTGGCGACGGTGTCCAGTTCTATGAGCAGGCCCAGCCGTTGACGGATGCCCAGGGCAACGAGGTCGGCACCTACCAGGTCTGGACCAAGGAGGACCCGGAGAGACCCGGCAACATTCTTATCACTTCCATAGGGACCATGGGCGGCGACAACCCTCAGACTTCCACCGTCAGGGTCTCGGTACAATATACCGCCAGGATATTCGACTACGCTCTGCTGGTCGGTGACCCGGACGCGCCCTATTACGGCGATGGTGATTCACATTCCCACGCCAGCTGTACGCCGGCCCTGGAGATGAAGACCGAGGATGGCGGTTCAATCGATGTTACCGGTAACGTCCACGTCAATGGTTGCATGTATGTGGATTCCGACAACGGTTCACATGGTGACCCCGGAGTCATCACCTTCAACTCCCGTGATGGTTACAACGATACGGTTACCTATCTGGATAGTTTCGACGGTACGGTCATGGGCAACCAGCCGACCCAGACCGACACGCCGGTGGAGTTCCCCACGGTGGACTTTGATATGTTCACCAACGTGATAACAGTAAATCTTCCTGATAGCGGCACCCCCTCCGGCATCGGCTGGTCGCGTCATGACGAGGAGTTCACGATCAGCGCCGCGGATTTCCAGACCAATTACGGTTCTTATGACGCTGTGAAGTTCACGGCTGCGGATAACAGCGAATATAAAATAAAGATCACCGGTTCAGGGGATATGGATAACCCTGACGTGATCACGTCAAGCATCCTTGTTCCCGGCAGCGGCGGCTCCGATCCGGCCATCAAGAAGCTGGAGTTCGAGAATGCCGGCGTAAGTCTGCAACCAGGCAATGGTATCGCCATTGTCTCCGCTGAAGGCAAGGTGGAGCTGGAAGACGGGGTGATCGTGGGCGCACCAGGCGCCGGCGCTCTCATCTATGCCACCGGCCAGAGCCACGAAAGTGAGTTCGAGATGAAAGAAGGTGCCATCGTCTATGGTTCTGTCGTCGTCAGCAGCCCCGAGGTGGAACTCAAGGCCGAAGGCGGTGACGGTGACCACCATGAAGACCATGGGCACCCCCTGGACGGCAACATCAACATCTTCTATGACGGCGCTTATCTGAGCGAGATGCCCTCCGGCTGGTGGTCCGGCGGCTCACTTACCGCAGTCAAGGAGAACTTCGAGCGCGGATAAAGCAGAGCACTGGTAACAATAGCTGCTAATTGGCGGGAGCCCCCGACCGGGGGCTCCTGTTTATTGTCAAGGAGCGGGAATCGGGGCCGATGCATTAATTGAAGGGACTGTTGTGTCGTGTTCGCTTACGGAAGTACCAGCATAACTTATATCAACCAGGATAGATCCAGTTCCTGGCGCGGAGATCCGTTCTTTTTTTACGCTTCCAGAAATAGCCGCTCCGGCAACGGCAGCTGTCAGGATTCCCGTGAGGGAGGTTTCACCCTGGTAGAAATGGTAGTGACGATGGCGCTGATGGCGGTATTGCTGTCTCTGACAGCCGGGGCCCTGTCATACTACTTTTCAGGCAGGTCGCTGGATGTGGCGGCGCGTGAGATAACCAGCCAGATCAGGGAAGCGCAGGCCATGGCCGTGGCGTCCGGCAACACCTACAGGATCGATTTCAGTGATGGCGACAGCTATCAGATGAAATACCGGCAGGGTGATGAGTGGGTCGATTCGGGAAACGCTGAGAACCTCCCTTCCAGCGTGAGCTTCTCTGTTTCTTCGCCGCCCTCGTTCGATGGCGACGCGCAGCTGGATCTTCACGCCAGAGGTACGGCAGAGGACGGCCAGCTGGTGATAGAGGGCAGGTTCGGCATGACCAGGACGGTCCGGGTAGAGGCGGGAACTGCAAATGTCAGCGTGACTGGATGAGGGGTTTGGACATGAGAGCGGATATCAAGATGTTTTCAATCAGGGCGCTGGTGCGGCGGCTTCTGGATGAGAAAGGCCTCACACTTGTGGAGATACTGGTCTCGTCTGCGATATTCCTGGTGGTGTCCTCGGGCATCGCCGGAGCTTTCACCGTCGGTTTCAGGTCCACCTCGGAAGCCCAGCTGGCGACCATGGGCAAGGCGGTGGCCCAGGAACAGTTCGAAGGTCTGAAAGCCATGCCCTATTATGTCGCCTACTCCGAGGATGCGGATACGGGCACCACCGCTGATATAGATATGCTCGACAATTATTATCCTGACACCAGCGAAGCGGGCTACGAGGACGGCCAGGGGTGGCAGGGATGGTACACGGAGGATGGCGACGACGCATATTACACCACTGTCTCACCTGCCGATGAACACGGGATGGTTACGACGGTTGAGACCAGGTTCATCGACAGCGACGGCAACGTCATCGTCCCCCCTTCCTCGTACGATACCGATGTATCCGGTTCGGATTACCCTCCCAGCTACCTGGTGGAAGTGACGCTGACGACGACCTGGCCGGTGAGGGACGGTGAAGACAGCTATACGCTCGTCTCCCGTGTATCCGGCACGGACCAGACCATCGACGAGAGCGAACAGCCTGGAGATGACGGCTCCGACGATGATGAATGCGACGATGACTCCGGTGAGGATGAACATGATGACGACTCCGG
>CAZCCR010000012.1:0-23975 GCA_964497425.1 uncultured Gaiellales bacterium | reverse complement strand
ACGATGATGAATGCGACGATGACTCCGGTGAGGATGAACATGATGACGACTCCGGCGATGTCGAACATGATGACGACTCCGGCGACGATCACAGCGACGATGAAGGTTGCGACGTGGAGCACGACGACGAAGATGAAGATGATTCCCAGGATGACGGCTCCGATGATCATCAGGATGACCAAAGCCAGGACGACGACCACGGTCATGACGACGACCACGGTCACGACGACGACCACGGTCACGACCACGACGATTGATTCGAGTGAGTTACGTCAAGAGACAGCAGGCGCAATCAGGAAACCATCATGGCCTCACGGGCCATGATGGTTTTACCCTGGTCGAGCTGCTGGTGGCCATCGGCATCTTCTCGGTGGTGGTGACCGCGATGATCACGTTCCTGTTTGGAGCCAGCAGTTACTGGCAGACGGGTCAGGATGTGGCGGACGTATCTGAGAGCGCCCGCCTGGGCCTTAACCGCATGGGGCGGGAACTGATGCAGGCGTCAGCCGTGACTGTTGCCGATGACAGCCAGGTATCTTTCACTGTCGACTTCGGCGACGGCGACGAGACGGTGACGTACGCTTTTTCACAGGGAGACGGTAACACAGGGACGGTCTGGCGCAGCAGCTCCCAGGAGAGCGGCCACGAGACGCTGATGGACGATGTGTCAGATATCACGTTCACTTATTACGGCAGCGATTATCGTTGCGACAGCAATGAGAACGGTGAGGTCACTCTCTCGGAACTGAATGATTGCTCCGAAGACGCCGAATCACTTATCGCCAGGGTCGATATTGATGTAACCATACAGGCCGGCGACAGGGAGGAGAGGTCGTTCTCCGGACAGGCCTGGCTGAGGAATCGCAGCGTTTCCTGATTATGGAGGGTGATGTACGGATGACGCCGAACAGAGCAAGTTTCACACGGACAGGGTCGGAGCAGGGCATAGCGATGATCACGGTGATCATCCTTACCGCTGTGCTGATGGTGATGGGCGCCGGCATGTATTACGTCGCCACCAGCGAACAGACGATGACCCACGCCGACCAGGCCGGGGGCCAAGCCTTCTATTTTGCTGAAGGCGGTATCGAGAACGCTATCGATATCCTCAATTTCGTGGCGACGGAGACACAGTTGACCCAGTCACGGGCCGACGACAGTGATGATGGCTATGGCTATCTGATGGACCCCGACCCGGACAGCCGCCAGGACCCCACCGATCCGCTGGTGATGGATATCGGCGGCGAGACCTTTACTGTCTGGGTGGATATGGTCGATTCCGACGGAGACCACTGCGAGGATTGTGGCCTCGATGTGACCGGTGAAGATCCGGCGTATCTGTTGATAACCTCGGAGGGCCAGTCCCATGAAGGGTACCGAAAACTTCAGCAACTGGTGAGGGTGGAGCCCACTAACTACCCGCTGACTCTGTATGTGGACGGCGACGCCACTATAAACGGGACACCGGAGATCACCAACCAGAGCATCTATGTAGACGGGGACATCTGGGGCAGGGACCATATAGAGATCATGGGCAACGATCTCACGTTGGGTACCCACGCGGCCGCCTTTGCGACCGGCTCCATCTACGCCAGGGCGAACGACGATGACAGCCAGATATACGACGAGGATGGTGACCCCAGCGATTACTGGGACTCCGATTACCAATACGACCGGGATGAAAGAGGTCCGGAAGGCGACACCTTCAGCAGGAGCGAACTGCAGTCATATCCCGGCACCAGCAGGCTATCGTCGGCACAGATGAACACCCTCAAGCGCCAGGCCCAGGCCGGCGGCTTCTATACCCAGGCCGATGAGTCCTTCGATATCCGGCAGAGCGATCTCCCCGAGCACGAGGGGAACATAGTGATCTATGTGGAGTTCACTGAAGGCGACGCGGAGGACAACGAGGTGGATCTGAAGTTCACCTGGCCGGATTATCCTTACACGACCGGCAAAGCCTTCGTTATCGTGGAGAACGGCAGCGTCCACATGACCGGTTCCCAGATCGGTAACCTGCAGGGCGTCATCTACTGTCCAGATGGCCCGGTCACGGCTCACGGCAGCGGCAACGGTGATTTCACCGGGTTCATCTGGGGCAAGGGAATGGTGAATATCGGTAATTTCCCCTTCAACATGACCCAGGATTTCCTCGATGATCCGCCATATTTCTGCTGGCAGGTTGTGAGGGAAGCGTCCTGGAACGTCGTGGACGAGTAGGGACGGACTCAGGATAAGCGTGATTGAAGGGCGGCCCGCCCGCAGGCGGGCCGCCCTTGATTTTTGATACTGTACGCGCCTGTTTCTCCCGTCATCTTCAGAGGCTGCGTGGTCGGTGGTATGATTAAAACATCGGCGAGATCCCGGGAGGCATGCATGGGCAGGATAATCGATATCTCCATACCCCTCCACACCGGCATGGTCTCTTATCCCGGGGATACGGTTCCCTCGATAAAACCCGGAAAACAGATATCAGCTGGAGACACGGCCAATCTGTCGGATGTCCATCTGGGCTCCCATACCGGTACGCACGTGGATGCTCCTCATCACTTCATCGACGGGGAAGCAACGGTGGAGGGGATGGCTCTGGACGCACTGGTCGGCATGGCCCGCGTGCTGGACCTGAGGGGGGTCACCGGGGCGATCGAGGCCGAGGATCTGAAAGCTGCCGGCATAGGGGATGGTACCCCGGGTTCGTTGAGACGCCTCCTGCTGAAGACGACGAACTCCAGGCTTTGGCATGAACAGGGCTTCCATAAGGACTTCGTCGCGCTCGGTGACACCGCTGCCGATCTGATCGTCGACATGGGACTGAGGCTGGTGGGCAACGACTACCTTTCCATAGAACGATTCCATTCCGAGAGCCACTATGTGCACAGGAGGCTGCTGTCTGCCGGTATAGTCATACTCGAAGGAGTCGACCTTGGAGACGTCGAAGCAGGGGACTATGAACTTGTCTGTCTGCCGCTGAAGATCAGAGGTGGGGATGGAGCGCCTGCCCGGGCTGTTCTTGTTGAAAGATAAGTACAGAGTTGCTCTGGAAAAAAACCGAATCTTTGATAACATTTAATACAGATGGGCCTGAAATCAGAGGTAGGAGGGTAAAAAAGTTTAAATCAATGTGTCTGATGGGAATACGGGCCTTACGGGCGTCTGCGCCACAGGGCTCGCGGTGGTCAAATCATTATTATCCTTTTAGGTAAGGAGGTTCTGGATGGGCATCGATATGTTTTCCAAGGGCAAGGAGGTATTCAACCGAGCAAAGCACGAGAGTGCTGAGAGGGTTTTCAGCCAGGCGCTCAAGCTCCTCGCCAACTCATCAGACAGGAATTACCATCGTGTAGCCGCAGCTTTGGGCAAGATCGCAGAAAGCAAGCAGCAGAAGATGGCTGCGGAGTGGATAGACGGCTATCTCTCTCCCGGCAGTCCGGGAGTGGAGTATTTCAACCGGGTTCTCAAGAACACCCATCCCAACGTCCGCAAGAACTACATCGCCCGCACCATCGTCAGCCTTTTCTTCCGTGATCCCGGCGTCTCGAAGCGGCTGATAGAGGAAGCAGGCATCAATGCTCCCAACCTCATCGTCATCTCGCCCTCGATGCGCTGCAACTTCGACTGCGTGGGCTGTTATGCCGGCAACTATACCAAGGCGGACGACCTCGACCCGGAGATCGTGGACCGGGTGATCACCGAGGCAAAGGAGATGGGCATCCGCTTCTTTGTCATTACCGGCGGCGAACCCTTTGTCTACAAGCCGCTCCTGGGATTGTTCGAGAAGCATAACGATGTGGCGTTCCAGGTCTACACCAACGGCAGCCTGATAGATGAGCACCTGGCCGCGGACCTGGTCGAGCTGGGCAACGTGGCCCCGGCCATAAGCGTCGAGGGCTTCAGGGAGCAGACGGATGAGCGGCGCGGGCCGGGTACTTTCGACAAGGTGATGCGGGCCATGGACAACCTGCGCGAGCAGGGAGCTATCTTCGCCTTCAGCACCACAGCGTCAAGGAAGAACATCGACATCATCACCAGCGATGAGTTCGCCGACCTGATGATCGAGAAGGGCGCCGCCTACGGCTGGTATTTCTCCTACATACCGATCGGCAAGTCGCCCGACCTGGCATACATGCCCACTCCCATGGAGCGGGACCATCTGCGTCGCGGCGTCCAGCGGCTAAGGCGGGAGAAGCCCATCCTGGCTGCGGATTTCTGGAATGACGGCACATTGACCGGCGGCTGCCTCGCCGCGGGACGCAAGTATGTCCATATCAACAACAAGGGCGATGTCGAGCCATGTGTCTTCTGCCATTTCGCTACGGACAACATCAAGGAGACCACATTGCTGGAAGCCCTGCAGTCGCCGTTCTTCCAGTCTATCCGGAAACGGCAGCCCTTCGGCCACAATCTGCTCCGGCCCTGTCCCATCATCGACCATCCGGAGGTGGTGCGGGAGGCCGTCACCAGGTACGGGGCGCACGCGACCCACGAAGGAGCTGAAAGCCTGGTGACCGAACTGAGCGCCGGCCTGGAGGAATATGCCGACGGCATGGAAGATGTTGCCGAGCCGGTATGGGAGAATGAATACAAGTGGGCCCTGGACTGGCTGGATGACGAGCAGAAGGCCGCCGCCGAACGCGCCGAGGCCATGAACAGGGAACGCCTCGAGCAGGAGCAGGGTACAACGGTTTAGATTGAGAGCTCTTCGGCTGGTAACGGTTATAATCGGGGCGGAACCGCAGGTTCCGCCCCTTTTGCTGTCAGTTCTACGGAAGTGAGACCATGCACGGCTCTGAACTGCATAGTCAGCGTATGCGCTGGGGGCCGGAGATAGATTCTCTGCGCATCGGCGTCGGCTGGGAACCGGCCGAGCTGGACCGTCCCTGGCTGCTGGTGGAAAGCTCGGCTGGGGATTCCCATCCGGGCAGCGTCCATCTGGCCTCAGTGGCGGAACTGGTTCGGGACGGCGCCAGGGAAGCAGGCCTGGCTGCCGGGTGTTACTACTGTACCGACATGTGCGATGGCATCGCCCAGGGAACCGAGGCGATGAGCTACTCCCTTGCGTCCAGGGAATTGCTGGCCATGGCGGCGGAGATGCATTTCCGCGCGGGGCATTTCGACGGCTGGGTGGCGGTCTCGGGCTGTGACAAGGCCATCCCTGCCCATCTGTTGGCAGCCGCCCGCCTGGACCGGCCCGTGGTCTTTCTGCCCGGCGGTGTGATGCATACAGGGCCGGGGGACATCTCAGTCGACAGGATGGCCGAGCTTTACGCCCGTCTGCGGCGCGGCCGGATCAGCGAGGAGCAGTACCGTTACCATAGCCGGACGGCCGTCCCCTGCGCCGGGGCCTGCAATTTCCTGGGAACAGCGGTGACCATGCAGATCATGACGGAGGCCCTGGGCCTGGCCGTTCCCGGCTCGGCCTGTTGTCCCACCACGGAGTCGGCCCAGACACGGATAGCGCGCCATGTGGGGACCATTGCGGCGAAGCTGATAGAAAAGGGGGTCACTGCCCGGGACATAATCACGCCTGAAGCGCTGGAGAACGCACTGGTCGTCCATGCGGCTATCGGCGGCTCCACTAACGCAATGCTTCACCTGCCTGCCCTGGCGGCGGAGTCGGGCATAGGATTCTCCTGGGAGAGGGTGAGGGAGATCAACGATCATGTTCCCTGGATACTGAACCTGCGGCCTTCCGGGGAGCACACCGCTGACCAGATGTGGTATGCGGGCGGGGTGCCGGCGGTGATGCGGGAAGTCAGGGAGCATCTCCATCAGGGAGCGATGACGGTGACCGGCATGACAGTGGGCGAGATCCTGGACGGAGATGCAGACACGGGTGGGGCGAAGGCCGGGAAGGAAAGGCTGGCGTCGGATGGCCTGAAGCCGGGAGACATCATCCGCAGTATCTCCCGGCCCATGGATTCCAGGGGCAGCCTGGCCGTCCTCAGCGGCAATCTCGCTCCCAGGGGGGCCGTCTGCAAGAGGTCGGCGGTGGCGCCTGCCATGACCAGGTTCCGGGGCCGAGCCCGGGTGTTCGATGGCCAGAGGGCTGCTCTCGATGCCGTGTTCGCCGGCGAGATAGTTCCCGGTGACGCCGTGGTCGTGCGCTACGAGGGGCCTCGGGCTACGGGTATGCCCGAGATGTTCTACCTGACGGCGGCGCTGGCCACTGAGAAGGAGCTGAACGAGGGGGTGGCGCTGATCACCGACGGCCGTTTCTCCGGCGCCACCCGCGGTCCCTGCGTGGGGCATGTGTCTCCCGAGGCGGCGGCGGGCGGGCCGCTAGCGGCGGTGAGGAATGGCGACATCATCGAGATAGACCTGGAGGATGGCGTCATCGCTCTGAGGGGAAGCGGTGGGAAGGAGTTCTCCTCGGGTGAAGCCGCGGAGACCATCCACCGCAGGCTGGATGGACAGTCTCCCCGGCGGGCTCGCGCCTGTAGCGGGCTGCTGGGCCTGTATAAAGGTTTAGCCGTAGATGCCGCCGATGGGGCGGGTATGCGCCTCCCCGAAGGTTGATTCAGAATCCCTGCTATCTGAATAACCGGAATGCTCCGGGAATCCCAGGGAATAAAAAGAGGAAATTCCGGGAATAGATAGAAAACTGATCTGCACATCCAACTTGACTCACAGCTGCGGCACGCGGGTGGGATGTTTCCCGCCCGGCAGGGCGGAGCCGCAGAAGTGGGGAGGCAGGGCGGGGACTTAATGTAGGGCTTAAGTCCCCGCCGCTATTTCCAGCAAGTTCTTCAAAAGTTCCCAGCCGGGGGCTATATCTTTTCCGGCGGATCTCGCCTCGTCTTCGCTGAAGCTTTCTCCGCCCTCCGTCTCGCGCTCCGGGTCGTAGAGCATATAGGGGACAGGCTCGGCGGTATGAGTCCTGATGCCCAGCGGTGTGGCGTGATCGGGAAGGACCAGCATACGGAAGGGGCCAAGGCCGGCGAGGCCATCGAGGAGCGGAGACAGCAGTTCCGCGTCGATGCGCTCGATCGCCTCGACCTTGGCGGCGGTATCGCCCATATGGGATGCTTCATCGGGCGCTTCCACATGGATATAGACGAGATCCCTCTCCCTGAGCGCCTTCAGCGCGTAGGCCGCTTTCGCTCCATAGTCTGTATCGAGGAAGCCCGTCGCTCCCGGGACCTTGATGACCTCTAGCCCCGCGTAGACACCCAGTCCCTTCACCAGGTCGACGGCGGAGATCACTGAGCCGCTGACATGGAACCGCTCCGCCAGGGTCGGCATACTGGGAGCCTTGCCCTGGCCCCAGAGCCAGATCATATTGGCGGGCGCCTTGCCGCTCTCCCGGCGCCGGATGTTCACTGGGTGATCGGGCAGGATCCTGGCCGACACGTCCATCAGCCCGCGCAGCCAGGCGGAATCGGCGCCCTGGGGCAGGAATCCTCGGATCGGCTGGCCTGTGATGTCATGCGGAGGCGTGCAGCGCGCCTTCTCTCCTTTTCCCGGCGACACCATGATGTGCCGGTAGCTGAGGCCTGGATGAAAACCGGCGCTGCCTCCCAGGTTCTCCTGCAGGAATCTGATGAGTTCGCCGGCCTCCGTGTCTCCGATATGGCCCGCGGAGAAATCCCGCATGAGCCCTTCCTCGACGTGGACCAGGTTGCAGCGGAAGGCGACATCCTCATTATCCAGGCTGATGCCGAGACCGGCCGCTTCCAGCGGCGCCCGGCCGGTGTAAAAGTCGTGGGGATCGTAGCCCATCACCGCCATGTTGGCCACGTCGCTGCCCGGGGGGAAGCCATCAGGCACCGTGCGCGCCAGGCCCAAAGTACTCTTTCCGGCAAGGGAGTCGAGGTTGGGGATGGCGGCGGCCTGGAGAGGGGTCTTGTCGTCCAGTTCCGGGCGCGGCAGGTCTGCGGCTCCATCAGGGATGAGGACGATGTATTTCATCGGGGTCAGAGGTTGAGGACTTCGACGACCTGGTCGAAATCCGCCGCTACCCTGGTGACTTCAGGGCCGGTGCTTATCGCCGTGTCCGGGTCCTTCAGGCCGTGTCCGGTCAGTACGCAGACGACGGTGGAGCCCTCTGGGACCAGGCCCTGGTTATGTTTCTTGATAAGCCCGGCTATGCTGGCTGCGGATGCCGGTTCACAGAAGGCGCCCTCTACGGACGCCACCAGGCGGTAGGCGCCTATGATCTCATCATCACTCACAGCGTCGATGAAACCACCGGAATCCTCCGCCGCCCTCAGTGCCTGATCTCCCCGGGCGGGGTTGCCGATCCTGATGGCCGTGGCCAGGGTATGCGGCGACTCCACCGGGTGGCCCAGGACCAGCGGCGCAGCTCCCTCCGCCTGGAAGCCGATCATGCGGGGCAGGTTCTCGCAGACGCCGGCGTCGTGGTACTCGTTGAACCCCTGCCAGTAGGCGGTGATGTTGCCGGCGTTGCCTACCGGGATGGAGAGGAAGTCCGGAGCCCGGCCCAGGGAGTCGACGACCTCGAAGGCTCCTGTTTTCTGGCCCTCGATGCGGTAAGGGTTGATGGAGTTGACCAGCTGTACCGGGTAGTCCTCGACTATCTTCCTGACGATATCCAGGGCCTGGTCGAAGTTGCCGTCGATGGCCAGCACCTGGGCGCCGTGGGTGAGGGCCTGGGCCAGCTTGCCGGCGGCTATCTTGCCTTCGGGGATGATGACGATACAGCGGATGCCGGCCCGCCCCGCATAGGCTGCGGCCGCGGCCGAGGTGTTGCCGGTCGAGGCGCAGATGACGGCGGTTGCGCCTTCCTCAATCCCCTTTGAGACCGCCATGGTCATACCCCGGTCCTTGAAGCTTCCGGTGGGGTTCAGGCCCTCCAGCTTGAGGAACACACGCAGCCCCAGCCGCTCGCTGAGGCGGTGAGCCGGCAGCAGGGGGGTATTACCCTCATGGAGCGAGATCACCGGGGTCTGCTCCGTCACGGGCAGGAATGGCCGGTATCTCTCGATCAGGGGTATGTCCCTGCCGGTGTTATTGGTCATCGTCACCCACCACCCTCAACGGTCTGGGGTCTGATTTGACCACCGGCAACTCTGCTACCTTCTTCAGGGCGTCGATAAAGCTCTTCTCCGCTACCGGATGGAAGACCATCACCAGTTCCGCGTGCGCTCCCCTGCCTTTCTGGATGACGCTCTCGATGCTGACCTTGTGGTCGCCGAACACTTTGGCGATGCTTGCCAGCACCCCGGGCACGTCTTCCACCTCCAGCCTCAGGTAGAAGGTCGATATGACATCTTCTCCCGGGAAGAATCCCAGCTCATTATAGGCCACGGGATACTCCAGGAAGCCCGGCGTCCGCCTTGAGACGATCGACACGATATCGCTTACCACCGCTGAGGCGGTCTCCATGCCGCCGGCGCCGGGGCCGGAGAGCATGATCTCATCGATGGCGCCGCCCTGGAGGAAGACGGCGTTGTAGGCGCCGCTCACCGACGCCAGCGGATGGTCGCTGCCGAGCAGCGCCGGGTGCACCCTCACGTTCACCCTGTCATCGTAAAGCCGCGCGACTCCCAGCAGCTTCAGAGTCAGGCCCAGTTCGCGGGCGTATTCGATGTCGAGGGGGTTGATATCCTCGATGCCGGCGCAGTCGACGTCATCCAGCTTGACGTTGGAATGGAAGGCGATGGAGGCGAGGATGGCCATCTTGGCCGCGGCGTCGAGACCGCTGATGTCCTCGGTGGGATCGGCTTCTGCGTAGCCCCATTCCTGCGCCCGCGCCAGGGCATCCTCGTACCTGGCGCCCGTCCTGCTCATCTCCGACAGGATGAAGTTGGTGGTGCCGTTGACGATACCGTAGATGCTGGTGATGTCGGCTGCCACCATCGATTCCCGCAACACCCTGATAACAGGTATGGCTCCGGCGACGCTGGCCTCGAACTTGATCTGGGTCTGTTTCTCCTGGGAGAGCTGGAAGAGGTAGAAACCCTGCTGGGAGATGAGCTGCTTGTTGGCGGTTACCACCGCCTTGCCCTTTTCCAGGGCTTCGGTGATATAGTCGAAGGCGGGCTCGGTGCCGCCGATGAGTTCGACGATTATGGATATCTCATCGTCGTCGACGATCCGGGAGAAGTCGTTGGTGAAGGCGTCATCGGGCGCCCCGCTGCGCGGCATGCCCGTATCTCGCACGAGTATCTTCTTTATTGTGATATGGGCGCCTGACGCCCGGGCGATATCGTCAGACTGCTCTTCCAGCAACCGGTAGACGTTGGAACCGACGGTGCCGTAGCCCAGCAGGCCGATACTGATTTTTTCCTTTGGGGAAGCTTCCATCCGCCCTCCCGCCGAGCGGCAAGATCGATTAGTCACGCCAACGCCAAATATTATCAGGAGTCCACTCCGGAAAAAAGCGGCGGCCGGTGAAGGCGGGGCGGCAGCGGGTATGGGTCAGAGACGGCAGGCGCCGCTGTAGCCACCGACGGCCCAGATACTGGACACGGAGACTACCGCGCCTTCGAAGGGAGCGTGGATCATGCTGCCGCCCCCGATATAGATCCCTACGTGGCTGATGGGGCTGCCGAAAAAGACCAGGTCTCCCGGCGCCAGTTCGCTGGAGTCGATGGGGGTGCCGGAGTAGAACTGGGCTGCGGCCGAATGGGGCAGGTAGATGCCCATCTGGGAGTAGACGTACATGACAAGGCCTGAGCAATCGAAGCCGGAGGGCGAAGCGCCTCCCCAGGCGTAGGGTACCCCCAGGTATTGCATGGCGATGCCCACGGCCCCGCCGCTGCTGGGCGGCGGCGGCTCGCTGGTGGGCGGCTCAGGCGCCGGTTCTCCCGGCTGGGCCGGAGGCGGTGACTCTGGAGCCGGCGTGGGAGCGGCCGGCAGGCCCGATGATGACTGCTGACGGGCCTGTGCCTGCTGCTGTTCCTGCTGTTGGGCTATAATCTCCGCTATCTCTCCCTCCACCCCGTCGAGGACCTGTTGCTTCTCCGCCAGGCGCGACTCGATGGCGGCCTTCTCCGTCGCCAGGGTATCGACCAGCTCTTCCTGTTTCCGCCGATCCTGTTCCAGTGCCGCCTGCGTGTCCTCCACTTCCGCCTTATAGCGCAGCACATCCTGGACATCGGCCTTGTCCTGGCTGCCGATGCGGCCGAGCAGATCGAAACGTGACATGAACTCGCCGAAACTTGTCGTGTTCACGATGACGTCGATGAAGGTGAGGCTGCCGTCACGGTAGATATACTTCATGCGGTTGTTGAGCCGTTCCTGGGCCGCCGCCAGTTTCGCCGAAGCCTCTTCCAGCGCCGCCTCGTTCTCAGACAGTCTCCGGGTGGTGAGTTCCAGGTCCATGCTGGCCTGGTTGTAGCGCTCCACGGCCTGTTCCGCCTCCTGACTGATGGTGCTCAACTCCACCTGTATCTGTGCCGCCTGGGCGCGGGCGTCACTGAGGCTGGTCTGTCCCCGGGCCGGCGCCGACAGGGCAAAGGTTAGGATGACTCCGCCCATCAGCCCCGCCAGAAGCATCCCCGCAAACAGGCGTATGGGAACATGCCTTGAAGGATTCATTTTCAATATGACAGGTAGCGTTCCAATAAACCGTTTCTTGTTCGTGTTCGCAGCCTGAACAGCCTAGTTATTATTCGCTGGGACGGGAATTTACCCTTTTACCTCTGTTGCCGTACCGCTGGTGCTGAAGTCTTTCTGCGACGTGGGCCTCCAGCTGCGCCAGCCTGGTCTCCAGCCGGTTGCCGTACCGCTGGGGCTAAAGTCTTCCTGCTACAGGCCGATGCCGGTAATGACTGGAAAAGAGGGGGAGGATCCAATGGCCTTCGCATCCGGAAGATCCAGTATCTCCCGGGCCAGGTTTTACGGTGTTATCGGCGCCCTGTGCGGACTGGCATACGCCCTGTTCGCACTGGTAGTCGACCGGTACACTTCCTATGACCTCGCTGTTATCCATCTTCTCATCGCGCCGACCGTCGCAGCGGGCTTTGCTTTCGTGCTGGGACGTGAAGAGGACCGCATACGTATCCAGGCCGGCGAGCTGGAAGGGGCGAGGGACAAGTTCACCTCTCTGGCGCAATCGGCCATCACAGTGGACGACTGGAAGGTCAATCTCCACGATACCCGTGTTCCTACATGCTGGCAGGTGCAGGAGTGTGAATCTCCGGACTGCCCCGCCTACGGCAAGCATCACGTACGTTGCTGGCTGATCGCCGGCACCTATTGCCGCGGTGAAGTCCAGGGACGCTTCGCCCAGAAACTGGATGATTGTGCCACCTGCGGTGTCTATCGGGAGGCCATCGGCAACGATGCCATGAACCAGATAGGCGAGACCTTCAACTGTCTCATATACGCTATCAGCGAAAAGCAGGAGTTGCTGGCAGAGGCGAACAGTGAGCTTGCGGCAAGGTACAGGGAGCTGAAGGAGCAGGAAGAGGCGACGCGGAGGGCGGCGGAGACGGACGCGCTCACGGGCCTGAAGAACTACGGCCATTTCCGCCGTCATCTGAAGAAGGTCGTCGGCAGCGCCCGGCGTTACGGCAGACCGCTGTCGATGATGTTGATGGACCTGAAGCGCTTCAAGGATATCAATAACGAGTTCGGCTTCGTGAAGGGTGACCAGGTGCTGAAGAGGGTCGGCGAACTGTTGCGTGAGGAGACTGGTCGGGGCTATTACCTGGCTCGCTACGGTGGCGAGGATTTCGTCGTGCTCATGCCCGGCGCAGAGGGTGAGGAGGCGTGCGCCTATGCGCGGCGTCTGCAGACTGAGTTGACGCATGTAGCGGAGGACGAGGGCTTGGGCGGGGAGTATCTCGCAGCTGACTTTGGGATCGCCGATATCCCCGATTGCGCCACCGACGCGGCCAGCCTGCTCTCTGCAGCGGACACTGCGCTTTTCTTCGCCCGGAGACAGAAGGAAGGGAGTGTGGCGTACTTCTGCGACCTTTCCGGGACGGAGCTGGAGAAGGGGGACCTGGACCGGCTCGGCAGCAGGCTGGACGGCGCGGGCCTGGCGACACTGAATGCTCTCGCCGAAGCGGTGAACGTCAACGACCAGTATGGGGAGGTGGGGCCGGAGGACCTGGTCGCGCTGGCCATGACCATGGCGCGGGACCTGGGTATGAACGAAGAGCAGGCCCAGGCGCTGTGTCTTGCGACAAAGCTGCACGATATCGGCAAGATCGGCATACCCGGGTCTGTGCTGAGAAAGACGGGGAAACTCTCCGAAGAGGAGCGTTCCCTGGTGGAGCGCCACCCTGAGATAGGACGCAGGCTGTTGTCGGAGGCGGAGCAGATCAAGGAGCTGATCAGCGCCATACTCTATCATCACGAGCGCTGGGACGGCATGGGATATCCCGAACGGCTCAAGGGCGAGCAGATACCATTCATGGCCAGGATAGTCGGCATCTTCGATGCCTACCGGGCCATGCGCAGCGACCGGCCCTATCGCAAGGCTCTCAGCCGCAGGCAGGCGGCGGCCGAGCTGCGCAAGGGGGCGGGCAGCCAGTTCGATCCGGATCTGGTGGAGCGGTTCCTGGATCTGGTGGAGGACAAGAGCTGCGAACTGGAGCAGGAGACAGGTTGATGCTGGTGGCGGCTACAAAGAGGGAGGAAAGATGATCACCCGGTACATGGCAAGATACATGAACGGCATGCGGCGGATCTTTCTGGTTATGATCTCCTTCGGCCTGGGCATGGGCCTGGTGTTTCCCCTGATAGTCGGTCCGTTCGTGACCTGGAATCCCGGTATGAAGGTTTATTTCAGCCTGGCCTGCCTGGGTGCGGGTTTCGCAGTCGGCAGCTTCTGCTATTACCTGGTCAAGGTCACCCTGTTCCAGACCAACACCCTGCTGGAAAAGCGCAAGAACGAACTGGAAGCGGCCAAGGACAGGTTCAGCGCCCTCACGGCTTCAGCGATAGGCAACCGTGACTGGGACGTCAGTTTCCATGACACCCATGTCCCCACCTGCTGGCAGGTGAAAGGCTGCGGCAAGGATGACTGTCCCTGCTACGGGAAGGAGGGCGTGCGCTGCTGGCTGGTGACAGGTACCTACTGTGGCGGAAAGGTGCAGGGCCGCTTCGCCCAGAAGCTGGACAGCTGCTCCCAGTGCGAAGTCTACCAGGCGGCGGTGGAGTGCGATCCCATCAGCGAGATCGGGGAGAACTTCAACAGTCTGATGTGGGTGGTGAAGGAGCGCGAGACCGAGCTTTCGATGGCGCGGGCGGAACTGCAGGAGCAGTATGAGGAGCTGGAGAGGCTTCATCACATCACCGAGGAAGCGGCCATCACCGACGCTCTCACCGGCCTGAAGAACCACGGCCATTTCCAGGAACGTCTGGAGGAGGAGCTGGTCAGGGCCGGGCGCTACGGGCGGCCGCTGTCGCTGGTGATGATCGACCTGGATTTCTTCAAGTCCATCAACGACAAGTTCGGGCATCAGAAGGGCGATGCCGTGCTGGCGGGCCTGGGGGCTTTCCTCAGACGCGAGCTGCGCCAGGTGGACTATGCGGCCCGCTATGGCGGAGAGGAGTTCGTCATAATAATGCCGGAGACCGACGGACCGGCGGCGAGGAAAGTCGCCGAGCGACTGCGCGAGAACGTCAAGTGCATCGCCGGCGAGGCCGGCCTCTCCGATGCCTATATCGCCGCCAGTTTCGGCGTGGCGGACTATCCGGCCTGTGCCCCGGATGCACCAAGCCTGATCGCGGCGGCCGACTCGGCGCTGCTCTTCTCCAAGAGCAAGGGGCGCAACCGCGTCTCCTACTTCCGTGACCTCTCGGAGACGGAGCTGAAGGAGGGCGACCTGGACAGCCTCAACAGCCGTCTGGAGCACGCCAGTCTCAAGACCATCTGCTCACTGGCCGAGGCGGTGGACGCGCGCGACCAGTACAGCGGCGGCGAGGCGCGGCAGCTGGCGCGGGTGGCCGACGCAATGGCTGAGAGCCTGGGCCTGGAGAAGCGGCAGGCCGATGCTTTGGCGTTGGCCACGGTGCTGCATGACATCGGCAAGATCGGCGTGCCGGACGAGGTACTCAACAAGCGCGAGAAGCTCAGCAATGAGGAGATAGAGATGATACGCCAGCATCCGGATATCGGGCGCCGCATCATACAGGAGGCGGAACAGATACAGGACCTGGTATCGGCCATCCTCTACCATCACGAACGTTGGGACGGCCAGGGCTATCCGGAACAGCTGAAGGGGGAGCAGATACCCCTGATGGCCAGGATAATAGGCATCTTCGATGCCTACCGGGCCATGATGTCGGACCGGCCCTACCGCAAAGCCATGTCTGAAGCAGAGGCCATCGCCGAACTGCGCAAGGGGGCAGGCAGCCAGTTCGATCCGGAGCTGGTGGAGCTGTTCATCGGCATCGTCAGCCAGGGCGGCGGCGAGGCCGTGGCGCAGGCGGGCTGAGCCCCGCCGGTGTCTTCTTCTCATCGGCTCCGGCCAGTTGAAATCCCGCTGCTACTTCAATAAGATACTAACCTGATGGCAACAGGAGACACATATCCCGGATTCACCACTGTGGCTGACCCCTCGCGGGACAGCGTGAGCCTGTGCGCCGTCGATTCCCTCCCCGGTCTGCTTCTCCTCTCCCCTTCGGGGGAGATTGCCTAGCAGTTTGCCCGTGCGGCAAACCCGTCAGTTCTTTTCGAGTTAACCCTCGTTTCAGGAGAAGCGATGAAAAACGACCGTATTACGATATTCGATACCACTCTCAGGGACGGCGAACAGTCACCCGGCATCAGCCTCAACGCCTTCGAGAAGGTGGAGATCGCTGAGCAGCTGGCGCGTCTGGGCGTCGATGTCATAGAGGCCGGTTTCCCCATCTCGTCACCGGGTGATTTCGAGGGCGTTCAGAAGATAGCGGGCGAGGTCTCGGGCGTCACAGTCTGCGGGCTGGCGCGCGCGATCGAGAAGGATATCCGCACAGCCTGGGACGCCGTCAGGGAGGCGGAGCGGCCACGCATCCATACCTTCATATCCACCAGCGACGTGCATCTGGAGCACCAGCTGCGCAAGTCACGGGAAGAGGTGCTGGAGGCGGCAAGAAAGATGGTGGCCCTGGCGGTGAGCCTCTGTGATGACGTGGAGTTCTCGGCCATGGACGCCACCCGCAGCGACCCGGACTACCTGGCGTCGGTACTGGCTGTCGCCGTGGCGGAGGGGGCGAAAACCATAAATATCCCCGATACGGTGGGCTATGCCATGCCCTCCGAGTTCGGTGATTTCATCCGCGGCCAGTTCGAGCGGGCGCCGGCGCTGAAGGATGTGGCGGTGAGCGTCCACTGCCATAACGACCTGGGCCTGGCGGTGGCCAACTCGCTGGCGGCGGTGGAGGCAGGAGCCACCCAGGTGGAATGTGCCGTCAACGGCCTGGGTGAGCGCGCCGGCAACGCCTCGCTGGAAGAGATCGTGATGATCCTGGAGACGCGCCGGGCGGAACTGGGCAGGAAGACCGGTATCGTCACCACCGAGATCGACCGTACGAGCCGCCTGGTGAGCCAGCTGACCGGATACGATGTGCAGCCCAACAAGGCCATCGTGGGCAAGAACGCCTTTGCCCACGAGTCGGGTATACACCAGGACGGCGTGCTCAAGGAGCGCACCACCTATGAGATAATGAACGCCCGCAGCATCGGACGCAGCCACAGCGACATCGTGCTGGGAAAACACTCCGGCCGTCATGCGCTGAAGTCGGCCATGGAGGAGCTGGGCTTCTCCCTGGGCGACGAAGAGCTCAACCAGGCCTTCGCCAACTTCAAGAAGATCGCGGACAGGAAGAAGCAGGTCACCGCCGTGGACCTGGAGCACCTGGTGGGAGAGGAGCTGCGGGAGCAGACGGACATCTATGAACTGAAGTCCTACGAGGTGCTCTCCAGCTCCGAGTTCACGCCCACCTGCCAGGTGATAATCGGGAAGGAAGGCGAGGAACTGCCCGGACGCAGCTTTTCCGGCGGTTCCATGGAGTCCATGTTCCTGGCCATCGACAAGGCAGTGGGCATCACGGGCGTTCTGAAGGACTATCAGGTGCGGGCGGTGACCTCAGGCAAGGACTCGCTGGGCGAGGTGAAGGTCGTGGTCGAGGTAGCCGGGAACGACTACGCGGGCACGGCGCTCTCCATCGATGTGGTGGAGGCCAGTGCCAAGGCGTACATCAGGGCGATCAACAACGCATTCAGGGCAGGGGCGGTGAAATAGGTGGCTGAAGCGATGACGATAACAGAGAAGATACTGGCGCGGGCCTGTGGCATGGAGGAAGTCCATGCCGGGGAGTTCGTGAACGCCAGGCTCAGCCTTGCCCTGGCAAACGACATCACGGCGCCGCTGGCCATCAGGGAGTTCAGGGCCGCAGGCATCGGGAAGGTCTGGGACCCGGAGCGCATCGCCCTGGTCTGTGACCATTTCGTGCCCAACAAGGACATCAAGTCGGCCGAACAGGCCAAGGTCGTGCGTGAGTTCGCATCCGGGCAGGGCATCGGCGGCTTCTTCGATGTGGGGCGCATGGGGATCGAACACGTGATACTGCCGGAGCTGGGGATGGTCGTCCCCGGAGACGTGGTGATCGGTGCCGATTCCCACACCTGCACCTACGGCGCCCTGGGGGCCTTCGCCACCGGCGTCGGCAGCACCGACATGGCGGCGGGCATGGCTACCGGCGAAGTGTGGCTGCGGGTGCCGGAGACCATCCGCTTCATCTATAAAGGCACACCGGGACGCTTTGTCACCGGCAAGGACCTGGTGCTCTACACCATAGGCCGCATCGGCGTCGACGGGGCGCTCTACCAGGCGATGGAGTTCGCCGGCGAGGCCATCGCCGCCATGCCCATGTCCGGCCGCTTCACCATGTGCAACATGGCCATCGAGGCGGGCGGCAAGAACGGCATCATCGAGCCGGACGAGGTTACCATGGAATACACAAGCGGCCGCGCCGGGCGCGAACCGGTGTTGTTCTCCAGCGACGGAAACGCTGATTATGCCGAGGTGATGGAGATCGACGCCGGGGCGGTGAAGCCGCAGGTATCGAAGCCGCACCTGCCATCCAACGCGGTTGACGCTGATGAGCTGAGCGATGTAGGCGTCGACCAGGTGGTGATCGGCTCCTGCACCAACGGGCGGCTGGACGACCTGCGCATGGCGGCGGAGGTGCTGAGGGGCCGCAAGGTGGCCCCGGGCGTGCGGACCATCGTCATCCCCGGCAGCCAGCATGTATATCAGCAGGCTATCAGGGAGGGCCTGGTGGACATATTCATCGAAGCCGAAGCGGCCGTGAGCACACCTACCTGTGGCCCCTGCCTGGGAGGCCATATGGGCATCCTGGCGGCGGGTGAGCGCTGCGTGGCCACCACCAACCGCAACTTCGTCGGTCGCATGGGGCATCCGGAGAGCGAGGTCTATCTGGCAGGCCCCTATGTGGCGGCGGCCACGGCCGTGGCCGGGCACGTGGCTGCGCCGGAGGAGGTGCTGGCATGATCTTCGAAGGGAAAGCGCACAAGTACGGGCGTGATGTGGACACGGACGTGATAATACCCGCCCGCTATCTGAACACGTCGGATCCGGACGAACTGGCCGGGCACTGCATGGAGGATATCGACGCGGACTTCATCGAACGGGTCAGGCCCGGAGACATCATCGTCGCAGGTGAGAACTTCGGCTGCGGCTCGTCGCGGGAGCAGGCGCCGGTGGCGATCAAGGCGGCGGGTGTATCATGCGTGGTGGCGGCCTCCTTCGCGCGTATCTTCTACCGCAACGCCATCAACATCGGGCTGCCGATACTGGTCTGCCCGGAGGCGGCGCGGGAAGTGGAGGGCGGCGACGAGCTACGGGTCGACCTGGACGCGGGCGAAGTGGTCGATGTGACGAGGGACAAGACCTACAGGGCGGACCGTTTTCCCGGTTTCATGCAGGAGATAGTGGAGGCGGGCGGTCTGATGGAGCGGGTCAGGCAGAAGCTGGCGGACTCTTGAGAGGGCTGCGCCCGCCGGCAAAGGTCAACCGATGACAGGAGCGGAGGGACGATGCATAACATCGCGGTGATGCCGGGAGACGGAACCGGCCCCGAGGTCGTGGCGGAAGGACTGAAGGTGCTGGCTGCGGCGGCGGAGAGGTTCGGTTTCAGGTATGAGACGACCGAGTACGATTTCGGCGGAGAGCGTTACCTGAGGACGGGGGAGACGCTGCCCGATCCGGCTATCGATGAACTGAAAGGGCACGACGCCATCTTCATGGGCGCCATCGGCCATCCGGAGGTGAAGCCGGGCATCCTGGAGCAGGGCATCCTGCTCAAGGCGCGCTTCTCCCTGGACCAGTACATAAACCTGCGTCCGGTGAAGCTCTATCCCGGTGTGGAGACGCCGCTCAGGGACAAGGGGCCGGATGACATTGATTTCGTGGTGGTGCGCGAGAACACGGAAGGCCTCTACGTGGGCGCCGGCGGCTTCCTGAAGAAGGATACGCCGGACGAGGTGGCCGTTCAGGAGAGCATCAACACCCGCAAGGGTGTGGAGCGCTGCATCCGCTATGCCTTCGAGTATTGCCGGAAGAGGGATCGGGAGAAGAACCTCACCCTCTGCGGCAAGACCAACGTGCTCAACTACGCCCAGGACCTGTGGATGCGTGCCTTCGAACAGACGGCGCCGGACTATCCGGAGATCGAGACCGGATACGCCCATGTGGACGCCATCTGCATGTGGTTCGTCAAGAACCCCGAGTGGTTCGATGTCATCGTAACCGACAATATCTTCGGCGACATCATCACCGATCTGGGGGCGATGATACAGGGTGGCATGGGTATCGCCGCCGGCGGCAACATCAACCCGGAGGGGGTTTCCATGTTCGAGCCCATCGGCGGCTCGGCGCCCAAGTACACGGGGCAGAACGTCATAAACCCGCTGGCGGCCATAGCCGCGGTGCAGATGATGCTGGAGACGCTGGGCGAGGATGAGGCGGCCGACGCCATCGACTCCGCCATCGCCTTCGTGACGGCGGAGAAGCTGGAGAGCCTGGCGGTGGGAAAGACCGGCTATTCCACCAGCGAGATCGGCGATCTGGTGGCGGAGCGGGTCGCCAGCGCATAGGATATACGGGAGCCGCAGGCGGCTGCCACAGCAAGCGTCGGAAAGGAATGTCATGCCGATACCGGAAGTCGAGAAGATCTGGATGAACGGGGGGCTGGTGGACTGGCAGGACGCAAATGTCCATCTGTTGACCCACGCGCTGCATTACGGAACGGGCGTCTTCGAAGGCATCCGCGCCTATGATACGAAGAAGGGCACCCATGTCTTCCGTCTCACCGACCATATGCGCAGGCTGCACCGTTCAGGCAGGCTCTACTTCATGGACCTGCCCTACACGGTGGAGGAGCTGGTCCAGGCCACCAAGGACGTGATAAAAGCCAACGGGCTGGAGAGTTGCTATATCAGACCGATCGCCTATCGTGGCTACGGCGAGATGGGCCTCTTCCCGCTGGAGGCTCCCATCGATGTGGCCATCGCCGTCTGGCCCTGGGGTACCTATCTGGGTGACGAGGGCATCAGGCACGGCATCAGGGCGAAGATATCGTCGTTCCAGCGCATCGGGCCCAACATGCTGCCCATGGCGGCCAAGGCCACGGGCCAGTACATCAACTCGGTGCTGGCCAAGGTGGAGGCGGTCAAGGGCGGCTATGAGGAGGCCATCCTGCTGGACCATAACGGTAAGCTGTCCGAGGGAACCGGCGAGAACCTGTTCCTGGTAAAGGATGGACGTATCTTCACGCCTCCCATGGCCTGTGACGTGCTGGAGGGCATCACCCGCGACTGCGTGGTGAACATCGCCCGCGATGAGGGCATCCCAATCGAGGAGAAGGTGATGGTGCGCTCCGAGCTGTACGGCGCCGACGAAGTGTTCCTGACGGGGACGGCGGCGGAAATCGTTCCCATCCGCGAGGTGGACGACCGCCTGCTGGGAGAGCCGGGTCCGGTGACCAGGCGGATACAGGAGGTATTCTACAGCATCATCAAGGCCGAGAACGACAGGTACGCCCATTATCTGGAGTGGGTCTGAGATCTTGCATCTCTGCGGCCGCTTGAGGTATTCAGTTGCTGAGGTCCGCGGGCAGGCGTGTGGGAGTGGATTTGGAAACTCTTTGATGGTGGGGGTCACAAGGCCCGCGGACTGAATCGTTCCGGGGAATGCCCCGGGGAATGCCCCGGGCGGCCGATAAGGCTGAAACAGTCAGCCCCCGTATAGCGTGCCTGGATAGTTTCCAGGTGGCAGGGACGAACAACCGGGACTTCTGATATGGCGAAGAAGATAGAGATATATGACACCACCCTGCGCGACGGCATGCAGCGGGAGGGTATCAGCATCTCCGTGGACGAGAAGGTGCAGGTGGCCCTGCGGTTGGACCGGCTGGGCGTGCATTACATCGAGGGCGGCTTCCCCGGCTCCAACCCCAAGGACGCCGGGTTCTACCGCCGGATGGCGGGACACAGACTGCGCTCGGCGCGCCTTGCCGCTTTTGGCATGACGCACCGCAAGGGCGTCCGTCCCCACCGTGACAAGCTTCTTCGGGAGCTGCTGGCGGTGGACGCTCCTGTGCTGACCATTGTCGGCAAGAGCTGGAAGCTGCACATCCGCAAGGTGCTGCACGCCGGCCTGGACGAGAACCTGGCGATGATAGGTGACACGGTGCGCTATCTGGTGCGAAAGGGCAGGGAGGTCTTCTACGACGCCGAGCATTTCTTCGACGGCTACAGGGACGACCCGGAGTACTCCCTGGCTACGCTGAGGGCCGCCGCGGAGGCCGGCGCCAGCAGGCTGGTGCTCTGCGACACCAACGGCGCCACGCTGCCGGGGGAGGCGGCCGGCATCGTCAGTGAGGTGGCGGCGGTGGTGGACGTCCCCCTGGGAATCCACGCCCATAACGATTCAGACTGCGCCGTGGCGGTGTCGCTGATGGCGGTAGAGGCCGGGGCGCTGCAGGTGCAGGGTACCATCAACGGCTATGGCGAGCGCTGCGGCAACGCCGACCTGGTATCGGTGATACCGGCGCTGAAACTGAAGATGGGCAAGAACGTGATCACCGACCGGCGGCTGGAACAGCTGACGGAGGTCTCCCATTTTGTGGCCGAGACAGCCAACGTCAGCCCCGAACCCCATCAGCCATACGTGGGCGAGGATGCCTTCGCCCACAAGGGCGGCCTGCACGTGAGCGCGGCGCTGAAAGACGCCCGCACCTTCGAACACATAGACCCGGCGCTGGTGGGCAACAAGCAGCGCATCCTGGTGAGCGAGCTGGCGGGCCGCGCCACGGTGCTGAAGAAGGCCGCCGAGATGGGCCTGGATCTGGGTGATGACCGCAGGACCGTCGACAGACTGCTGAAGGCGCTCAAGCAGAAGGAACATGAGGGCTACCATTACGAGGCGGCGGATGCCTCCCTGGAGCTTCTGCTCAGGCGCGAGCTGGGGCTGCACCAGCCGGTGATCAGGCTGGACAACTTCCGCATAATCGTCCAGAAGCGCAAGAGCGCCGTCATCAGCGAGGCCAAGATAGTGCTCAAGCAGAACGGCGCCGGCGAGCTGCCTATCGCCTTCGCCGAAGGCAACGGCCCGGTCAACGCCCTGGATATCGCTCTGAGGAAGCTGCTGCTTCAGAGCTTCCCCAAGCTGGCCAGACGCCTGTCACAGATACGGCTGGTCAACTACAAGGTACGCATCCTCGACGAGCACAAGGGCACCGGCGCTGTCACGCGGGTGCTGCTGGACTCCAGCGACGGCGTTGATTCCTGGGGCACCGTCGGCGTCTCGGAGAACATCATAGAGGCCAGCTGGGAGGCGCTGGTGGACAGCATCGAATACGGTCTCTCCAAGCGGCGCCGCGGGTAGGGCCGGCGGGTTAACCGGTAACCGGAAAGAGCAACAAAGCTCCAGGGAGTACATCAGATGTCGAACCATCCCCGCTGGGGCAGGCCTTCAAAGATAGTCGCCGTAGGTCTGAATTACCGCTCTCATGCGAGGGAGCTGGGTATGGCCATCCCCGATGAACCGGTCCTTTTTCTCAAGCCGCCTTCGGCGGTGATCGGTCCCGGTGAGGCGATAGTGCTGCCGCCGGGCGTCGGCCGGGTCGATTACGAGGCGGAGCTGGCGCTGGTCGTCGGCAGGACGGCGCGGGATGTGGGTGTGGAAGCCGCGGCCGGGCATCTCGCCGGCTATACCTGCGCCAATGACGTTACCGCCCGCGACCTGCAGGAGAAGGATGGGCAGTGGACTCGCAGCAAGAGCTTCGATACCTTCTGTCCGCTGGGGCCGGACGTTGTTCCGGCGGCACCTGAGCCCGACGCGCTGGTGGGACTGCTGCTCAACGGCGAGGTGCGCCAGGGTGCGCCTGTGTCTGACATGATCTTCTCCCCCCTGGAACTTGTCTCCTTCATCTCCGGTGTGATGACTCTGGAGTCCGGCGACGTGATCATGACGGGCACGCCGCCGGGGATAGGGCCGCTGGCCGCCGGCGATACGGTAACGGTAAGGATAGAGGGAGTGGGGGAGTTGGTGAATGGGGTGGAAACTTAATAACAGGCTTGATTCAAGATTATAGGAAAACTCTGCTTTCAGCGATCATGGTTCTTTGCGTCATCCTGTCGTCATGCGGCTGTGCTGGGAGCAGGGGGACAGTGTCCACCCAGGTATCCGAACACATCATCAGTTTTGACTCGCTCGCGGAAAAAATCGGGAACCACGAAATCAGATCGGCTTTTGTTTATCCAGCGCAAAGAAGACTTTCTGCCGTCAATACCAACGGCGATGAGCGTTACATCGTGGACTATAGTGAAGATGATCCCGTTGCCTCGATATTGCTGGACAACGAGATACCATTCACCGTGGAAGCTCCTTCCCGGTGAATGAAGATGTCGATCCCGATGAATGAAGATGTCGATAGTCATGAAATGGGTCGCCTGAAGTAGCCCTGGGTCCGGGCAAACCCTGGCCACAAGCACAAGTTTCACAAGATGAAATGGACTCCTCCCTCACATCGGCGGCATCTATGTGCCA
>CAZCCR010000011.1:0-62015 GCA_964497425.1 uncultured Gaiellales bacterium | reverse complement strand
GCCGCCGAATCCGGCGAAATAGTTCAGTAGCCTGATGAAAGTCTCCTTTCCAACTCAAGGTCTCGCGACGCAAAAAACGCAGCTACTAATGGTAACAAAAAGCAGGGCGGGAAGATAACTCCGCGAGTACGCGGCGAGGTGGCAGGAACCTTGCGCAAACCCCTGTTTACAGGGAAAACACCAACCTGTCACAGGAGCAAACAATTATACATCATCAGGATGACCAGACCAAAGCTTCCAGGTTCCGGGGTGAAAGTCTCAACTTTAAGTCGATGGTTGTTCAGGTGATCTTTACCTTCGATGTAATGTTTTCATACTTCCGGCCCGCTGGTGCCACACTTCTTGCCGGCGGGAGAAACTTTACCCGTGCGGCCCGCCATCCACCCCGTCGTTTTCGTCATTCCATGACCGTGGCGGCCATGACGCCGGCGGCCACGACCCGATGGCGCGGAGAACGCGAACCAGCAGCGGCACCGGCAGTCCTACCACGTTGGTATAGTCGCCCTCGATCCCTTCGACGAAGGCCGAGGCGCGCTCCTGGATGGCGTAGGCGCCGGCGCGTCCGCGCCATTCACCGGTAGCGATGTAGGCGTCCATTTCCTCTTCGGGCAACACGGCGAAGCGGACCCCGGTGAGAGTGTGGGATGTGTAGGAGTAGAGACCGCTTTGACCGCAGGCTTGATCCATGTCAAGCGGCGAGCATCCTTCCGGCAGCCGGCCGACGGGGATGTCGATAGCGCTCTCGCCAGACCCGCCGGCCCCGTCTGCCCCACTCCTCCCGCCGGTGTATCCGTCACCGGCGGAGTCTGTTCCGTCGTCTGCCGCCGCCCACACCAGCGTGATGCCGCTATAAACATGATGCACGGCCCCGGAAAGCATGCGAAGATATTCCAGTGCCTGCTCCTCGTCAGCAGCCTTTCCCAGCGCCCGGCCCCCGGCGAAGACCATGGTGTCCACTCCCAGGATGGGTCGTGAAGCCTGCAGGGGGATGACACGCGGCAGCACGGAGTAGGCCTTGCCGCGGCTGTGGCGTTCCACCAGCTGATCCGGCGACAGCCCCGGGGGGTCGACCTCGCCGTATTCCGGCAGCACTATCTCGAATTCGATTCCCAGGGACTCGAGCAGTGTTTTCCGCTGGGGTGATCTGGAGGCCAGGTACATGGCGCCTCCTGCAGCTCAGACGATCTCGTCCTCGCTGAAGTAGAGGTTTATCTCGCGCTCCGCGCTCTCGGGGCTGTCGGAGCCGTGGACGATGTTGGCCACGATCTCTGTGGCGAAATCGCCGCGGATGGTGCCCGGCTCCGCCGCCAGCGGGTTGGTGCTGCCCATCATCTTCCGCACCGCCGCCACCGCCTCCGGCCCCTCCAGCACGAAGGCGACCACCGGCGCCGAGGTCAGTGAGCCGACCAGTTCCCCGAAAAAGTCCTTCTCGCGATGCTCGGCGTAATGCTCGGCGGCCAGTTCCGTGTCCACCCTGAGCATCTTCATGGCGCGGATACGGAAACCACGGCGCTCGAACCGCCCTATCACCTCTCCCACCAGTCCCCGCGCCACGGCGCCGGGCTTTACCAGTACGAATGTCCTTTGCACGTATCCTCCAGTCGATGTACACCGCCGGCGTCATCGCCGCAGCCTGTTTTCGATGCATGCCTCCGGGACCCCGCCGGGATCCTATGGGAAGATATCCTCTCCCTCTTCGCCGGCCTTCCCCGCATCCGGCGTCCGCGGATCGGTGGCGCAGAAGGGGCATGTACGCCAGGTCGGGTCCAGGGGTCTGCCACAGTTGCCACAGGCCACCTTCAGCTGATGACGGCAGCTGGGACAAAGCAGGTAATCATCGCGGATGGGACCCTGGCAGGCGGGACAACGGGATACGATGCCACCCATCTCCAGTTGCCGGGCCTGTATCTCCAGCTCCCTCTCCCGGACGTCATCGAGATATTCCGGCGGCCTGAGAATGGCGTAGAAGAGCGTTCCCAGGTAGGGGAAGATGAACGATGTGGCGACGGCGATGCCGATCATCAGCGGGTCTGTGATGCGTCTCTTGGCGTCCTTGTAGGTCCAGTAGACCAGCGCCAGCCAGAGGGCCACCAGCACCGCCTTGGTCATCAGGGTGGTGAAGTCCCACCAGGGAGAATCGAAGAAGCTCTCCGCTTCCTGGGTCGCGTCGGTCTGCAGGATGATGAAGTGCAACTCTGCCGCCTTTCCTACGCCATCCGTTTCTTGATATCCGCAAGCAGATAGATCGATCCCGTCACCAGGATCACGTCCCGTATCGAGGCCAGCTTGAAAGCGCTCTCCAGCGCCGACTGGTTCTCCCGGGCGACGAACGTCTGCACCGGGCTGTCCTCGACCACCTGCAGTTTCGAGAGCTTCTGCGCCGGCATGCAGCGCGGATTGGAGCTCTCGGTGACGAATAAGATATCACAATAATCCAGCAGCTGTTCCAGCATGCTCGACGCATCCTTGTCCTTGAGGATGGAGACCACGCCGATGGTGCGTTCACCGGGCGACAGGGCTTCCAGCGATTTGAGCAGCTTGGCGATACCGCTGGGGTTATGGGCCCCATCGAGGATGACCGTGGGCTTCTCCGAGATTATCTCCAGCCGCGCCGGCATCATCACCCGCGGCAGCGCCCGTTTCAGCTTCTTCTCGTCCAGGGCCTTCCTCTGGAACAGTTCGGCGGCCTGGATGGCGACGGCGCAGTTGGTCCGCTGGTACTGCCCCAGCAGGGACAGCCTCAGATCCGAATAATGGCTCTTGGCGGTCCAGACATCGAAGCGTTTCTCCCCCCGCCCCTTCAGCAGGGAATAATCCTCATCGAAGACCTGGTGCCTGGCCTTCTTGCGCCTGCATATCTTCACCGCCTCCTTCATGGCCTCGGGGGAGAGGTCCCCCACCACCACGTTGCCCCTGTCCGGCACCACGGCCATCTTCTCCCTGACGATGGCGGCGGCTGTCTTGCCCAGCAGGTCGGTGTGCTCCAGCTCCACGTTGGTCAACACCTGTACCCGCGACTTGGCCAGTACGTTGGTGGCGTCGTAACGCCCGCCCAGACCCGCCTCGAACACCGCCACGTTCACCTTCTGCCGGGCGAAATAGAGGATAGCAGCGGCTGTCAGCACCTCGAACTGGGTGAGGGGACCGCTGCTGCGCGCCCTCCTGTCCACCTCTCCCGCCTTCTCCCGCACCTCTTCCATCAGGCTGATGAAGCGCGACTCGGATATCTCCCTGCCGTTGATGACGAAACGCTCCCGGAACGAGACCAGATGGGGAGAGATGTAGGCGCCGGCTTTCAGCCCCTGGGCCGAGAGGATGGCCGCTATCATGCGCACGGTGGAAGACTTGCCGTTCGTCCCCACCACGTGGATGGCTCGAAAACGCTTCTCCGGGTTACCCAGTGCTTTCAGAAGCTTGGTGATGCGGGAAAGGCCGGGCTTCATGCCCAGGCGGTCCAGGTCCTCCAGGTATTTCAGGACATCGTTTTCCTTCTCCGCCATCCTGCTCCTATCCAAAGGTCGTCCTTTCCGGCAACCCGCATCCAGGGCGCCCGGTTCAGGCGCCGAAATACCGCTGGAACTGCTGTTCCAGCTCGCTCAGTTCACCCCTGTACAGGTCGAGCTTCTCCCGTTCTTCCTGCACCAGCCGGGATGGGGCCTTCTCCACGAATTTTTTATTATCCAGTTTTCCCTGTGAGCGCAGGACTTCCTGCTTCTTCCTGGAAATGGCCGCCTCCAGCCTCTCCTTCTCCTTTTCCATGTCTATCAGGCCTTCCAGCGGCACCAGCATCTTGCCCCCCGGGACGAGCGCCACCGCCGACTGGCTGCCGGCCGTGGTCGCCTCATCCTCGCTGGCGGCGCTCTCCACCAGCTTCGTCGCAGCCAGTGATTGCAGCAGGTCGGAGTTCGCCTCGACCACCGCCACCGCCTGTTCGTCATCGCTGACCAGCACCGCGCTGGCTTCCTTGCGCGGCGGCACCCTCAACTCGTTCTTCAACGTCCTCAGGGCGACGACCGTCTCCATCAGCTGCTCCATCTTCCGCTCCGCCTCCATATCCCTGGCGCCGTCGTCACCTTCCGGGTAGGGAGCCTCGATGAGGAATCCGTGTTCGCCAGGCAGCAACGCCGCCAGTTCCTCCGTCAGGAACGGTATGAACGGGTGCAGCAGCCTGAGGATGCTGTCCAGCAGGTGCAGCAGATGGCCCGATACCTGGCGCCTGGCCTCCGCATCGTCCCCGTAGAGCCTGGATTTGGCTATCTCCACGTACCAGTCGCAGAACTCGTTCCAGACGAAGCGGTAGAGCACGCGCGTGGCCTCGGCGAAATCGTATTCCTCCAGTTGCCGGCCGACCTCGGCCGCCGCCGCCTGGAGACGGCTCTCTATCCAGCGGTCCGCCAGGGTTGCGTCGGACACGCGCGGTTGTACGTCTTCCACACCCAACAGCACGAAACGGGCGGCGTTGAATATCTTGTTGCAGAAGTTGCGGCTCATCTCGATGCGCTCATCGGCAAAGCGCACGTCCTGGGTGCTGGCCATGTTCAGCAGGCCGAAGCGGGTGGCATCGGCACCGTATTGCTCCACCAGCTCCAGGGGATCGACCCCCGTGCCCAGAGACTTGCTCATGCGCCGGCCGTCCTTGGCCATGATGGTGGGGTTGATTATGACATCGCTGTAGGGGATGTCGCCGGGGAACCGGAGGCCCATCATCACCATCCGGGCCACCCAGAGGAAGATGATGTCGCGAGCCGTCACCAGCACATCGGTGGGATAGAACCTCTCCAGCCTGGGCGTATCGTCAGGCCAGCCCAGGGTGGCGAAGGGCCAGAGCGCCGAGCTGAACCAGGTGTCCAGCACATCCTCCTCCTGCCTCAGCTCCGCCGAGCCGCACTTGGGGCAGGTGGAGGGCGGCTCTTCCCGGACCACCACCTCGTCACATTCCTCACAGTACCAGACAGGCAGACGATGGCCCCACCAGAGCTGACGCGAGATGCACCAGGGCCGGATGGAGCGCATCCAGTCCAGGTAGACATCGGCCCAGCGCCCGGGGTGGAAACGGATACGACCGCTCTCCACCGCCTCGATGGCGGGGCGGGCCAGCTCGTCCATACGCATGAACCACTGCAGGGAGATATAGGGCTCTATCACCGTGTCGCAGCGGTAACAGGTGCCGACGGCGTGCCTGTAGGGTTCGATGCGTTCCAGCAGGCCGTCACGCTCCAGGCGCGCCACCACCTGCTCGCGGGCGTCTTCCACGCTGAGGCCGGCGAAACGGCCACCCGCCTCGTTTATCCTGCCGTCGGACGTGAGGATGTTGATCTCCGCCAGACCGTGCTTCTTGCCTATCTCGAAGTCGTTGGGATCGTGGGCCGGGGTTATCTTCAGCGCCCCGGTGCCGAACTCCACATCCACGTACCCGTCGGCGATCACCGGTATCTCCCGGCCCGTCAGCGGCAGTTCCACCATCTTGCCGACGTATTTGCTGTAGCGTCCGTCCTTGGGGTTCACCGCCACCGCCGTATCCCCCAGCATGGTCTCGGGCCGGGCGGTGGCGATGGTCAGGTGGGCGTCCTCCCCCACTACCGGGTAGCGGATGTAGTAGAACCTGTCCTCATCCTCCCGGTGCTCCACCTCCAGGTCGGAGAGCGCCGTATGGCAACGGGTACACCAGTTGACCATGTACTCGTCACGGTAGATATAACCCTTTTCATACAGGGAAACGAAGACCCTCAACACCGCGCGCACGTAGCCCTCGTCCAGGGTGAAGCGCTCACCCTCGTAATCCAGGGCGCAGCCCAGGCGTTTGAGTTGGTTGATGATGGTAGAGCCATACTGCTGGCGCCACTGCCAGACCCTCTTCTCGAACTCCTCGCGGCCCAGTCCATGGCGATCCAGCCCCTCTCGCGCCAGCTGTTTCTCAACCTGGTTCTGTGTGGCGATGCCGGCATGGTCGGTGCCGCAGACCCAGAGGGCGTCCCGGCCCCGCATGCGGTTGAGGCGGATGAGCAGGTCCTGGAAGGAGGCGTTGAGGGCGTGGCCCATATGCAGCGATCCGGTGACGTTGGGTGGAGGCAGGACGATGCAGTAGGATTCCTGACTATCCCTGTCCTCTTTCGGGGTAAAAACCCCTTGCTCAAGCCAGCGGTCCATCCAGCGGGACTCGATGTCCGACGGGGAGTAGCGTGTGTTCCTCTCGAGTTTTTCCCGTACATCCTGGTCCAAGCTTTAATTCTCCCTTAATTGCAGGCAAAAACCGCCGTAGCCCGCGCCAGGCGCGGGCGACAGCCTGTGCAATTCTATCACAAGAGCCGTCCGCCCTACCCAACCGAACCGGTTCTCCCCCGGCAGACACAGACCCATCCTTGCAGGAGAAGCAAGCCACGGAAGCGAAGTCAGGTAATCAATCACCGCGCAGGAAAGGCTGATATTGGAGACCGTCGAGACCGTACGCAAGACCCTGCTGGGCAGGCTGGCGCATGCCGACCTTCTTCCGGAAGAACGCCGGCGGCTGATGGCGGCCCTTTTCTATTCAGGGAAGAAGGACCGCCTGGCGCGGTTCTGGATTCTGATGTTCTTCTCGGTGGTGATAGCCTCATACGGCCTCATCGCCGATTCCACCGCCGTGGTCATCGGCGCCATGCTGCTGGCGCCGCTGATGACCCCCATCATGGGTTTCGCCGCTTCGCTGGTGATGGTCTGGGGCAGGCGCATGGGCGAGTCGTCCCTGCTGATATTGATGGCCAGCGCCTTCGCCGTCGGCCTTGCCTGGGTCATAACGAGGCTTTCGCCGGATGTGTTGCTCAGTCCGTTGCCGGACGAGGTTCTGGGAAGGACGGCGCCCAACCTCAACGACCTGTTCATCGCCCTGGCCGCCGGCGGCGCCGGCGCCTTCGCCACGGTACGCGAGGATGTGAGCGCATCGCTGCCGGGAGTGGCCATCGCCGTGGCCCTAGTGCCCCCCATCTCCACCGTGGGCATCGTCCTCGGCGCCGGCAAGTACGACCTGGCCTGGGGCGCTCTGTTGCTCTTCATCACCAATATCGCCGGCATCATCCTCTCCGCCTCCCTGGTGCTGCTGGTCACGGGTTTCGTACCACGGATGCGCATCACCCAGCTGGGCCGCCGCCTCTTTGCCGGACTGGTTGTCGCTGTCATTGCCGTGCTGCTGGTGGCCATCCCCCTTTACAAGGCCATGTCCGCGGCTGTGCGCAAGGCCCAGATATCCAGTTCGGTGGAGAAGAGCGTGAACGCCTGGATCGGAGACCGGCCGATGGCGGTAAGGGACAAGCGGATCGGCAGCGACTCGGTGCAGCTGGTCCTCATGGGCCTGGAAGACCCGCCGGAGATCGGACAGCTGGCGCAGGCCCTGGAAGACGACCTGGGTCGCCCCGTGGATGTGGACGTGGTCTGGTTCACCGGGGAGGAGCGGTCCGACCACCGCCATGAGCAATCAGGCCGGGACGAGAGCGATATCCCCCTGATCCCGGGTGTCTGACCACCTGCTCCGCCTGCCTGAGAACACCTGAGCGCCCAACGCACGGAGGGAGACCGATGGAGACCAAGAAGGACCTTGCAGACCTGAAAGGCATCAGCCCCGAGCTCACCCCCGCCTATGCCCGCGGCGCCACGGAGTCGCGAGTGCCGCGGTACGAGCTGCCCGAAGGCGAGATGCTGCCGGAGACCGCTTACGACCTCATCCGTGACGAGCTGATGCTGGACGGGAACGCCCGTCTCAACCTGGCTACCTTCGTCACCACCTGGATGGAGCCCCAGGCCGCCCGCCTGATGGCCGAGACCTTCGACAAGAACATGATAGACAAGGACGAATACCCACAGACCGCCGATATCGAGGCGCGCTGTGTAAACATCATCGCACGCCTGTGGAACTCTCCGGAGGACGAGGAGTCTGTAGGCACTTCCACCATCGGCTCCAGCGAGGCGGCCATGCTGGGCGGCATGGCGCTGCTGAAGAGGTGGCGCAAACGACGCGATGCCGAGGGGAAGCCGTCGAATAAACCAAACCTGGTAATGGGCATCAACGTGCAGGTCTGCTGGGAGAAGTTCTGCGCCTACTGGGACATAGAGCCCCGCTTCGTCCCCATGGAGGAGGGCCGTTACCATCTGGGGGTGGAGCAGGCCATGGAGCTCTGCGACGAGAACACGATCGCCGTGATGGTGATCATGGGCAGCACCTTTGACGGCAGCTATGAGCCGGTGAGGGCGGTGGGCGAGTCGCTAGACCGTCTTCAGGAGGAAAAGGGACTGGATATACCCATACACGTGGACGGCGCCAGCGGCGGCTTCGTGGCGCCCTTCCTGCAGCCTGACCTTGAATGGGACTTCCGCGTGCCGCGGGTACAGTCCATCAACGCCTCCGGCCACAAGTACGGCCTGGTCTATCCCGGCGTCGGCTGGATCATCTGGCGCAAACGGGAGTGCCTGCCGGACGAGCTGGTCTTCAAGGTCAACTACCTGGGCGGCGAGATGCCGACCTTCTCTCTCAACTTCTCACGGCCGGGCAACCAGGTCGTGGCCCAGTACTACAATTTCCTCAGGCTGGGCCGGGACGGATACCGGCGCATCCACCAGGCCTGCCGGGAAGTAGCCCTTTACCTCTCCGGGAAACTGAGCCAATATCCATTCGTCGACCTGATCTCCGACGGCAGCGACATCCCCGTCTTCGCCTTCTGCCTGGCCGAAGCAGCGAAGCGGGAGACAAACTATACCGTATTCGACCTCTCGGAGCGCCTGCGCGACCGGGGCTGGCAGGTTCCGGCATATACATTACCGAAGAACTGCGAGCATATCGCCGCGCTCCGCATCGTCGTCAAGGAGGGCCTCAACCGCGACCTGGCGGATATGCTGCTGGACGACATCGACCGCCACATCGAGTGGTTCAAAGCACATCCCGAGCACAGGCCCAGCCCCGGCGGCGGCCATTTCCGGCACTAGGCCGGCTCGGACATGCTGTACACGGGAACCGGGCCACCCGGTGCGGTTCAGGTGCAGAACTGCAGACCGTTCTTCCCGGCGCAGGATTCGCCACATACTGGTGGAATAACTAGGGGCAGACCCGGTCAAAAGCACAACAGGAGGTCTTTTGGGTTGCGGATGCATCTTCGCTCTGCTGGCGGCATTCTCGCCGCGGCTTGCGTTCCTGGTCATATGGCTGGCGACTGACCTGGTGGACCAGGCCTTCGGCGGCTTCATCCTGCCCCTGCTGGGACTGATGTTCCTGCCTTTCACCACCCTCTTCTACGTACTGGTCTACGATCCCGCCGGCCTCTCCCTCTGGGGCTGGCTGCTGGTGCTGCTCGGTTTCCTCTTCGACCTTTCAGCTTACGGCGGCAGCAGCTACGGCAGGCGAGACCAGGCCCCCGGCTACAGGTCCTGAAATGCGAACCGCGGACCTGAGACACGATTCCACTGCGGATGCCGACTCCTAGCCGGCCATGCAAACGGGGTTACTGGTATTCGCGGTCATCGTATTAGCCTACGGGCTGCTGTCCCGTCGGCTCGAGCTGAGTTCCGTAACCCCACAGATGGTCTTCGTCGCCCTGGGCATGTTACTGGGCGCTGCCGCCCTGGACCTGGTGGACCTGGATGTGGACAGCAGACTCTTCCTGACGGTGGGAGAGGCGGCCCTGGTGTTGACACTGTTCACCGATGCCGTACGTATCAATATCTCTTCCCTCAGGGAGAACGAATCTCTGCCGCTGAGGCTGCTGGCGCTGGGCATGCCTCTGAGCATAGCCGCCGGAACGACTATAGCGGCCTTGATATTCACTGACCTCTCTATCGCTGAAGCCGCCATCATCGGCACAGTACTCTCCCCCACCGACGCCGGCCTGGGCCAGGCGCTGGTAAACAATTCCCGCGTGCCCACCCGCATCCGCCAGGCGTTGAATGTGGAATCGGGACTCAACGACGGTATCGCCACACCCATCCTTTTCATCTTCCTGGCCCTGGCTGAAGCAGAAGAGCAGACGGGCTCGCTCGGCTACTGGACAGCCTTCGCTTTCAGGGAACTGGGCATGGGCCTTCTGGTGGGCCTGGCGGCAGGGTTGGCCGGCGGCTGGCTCATCGGCCTGGCCATGCGCCACACCCTGATGAACCGGACATTCCAGTGGCTCACCTTCCCCGCCCTGGCCCTGATCGCGTGGCTTACGGCTGCACTGCTGGAGGGCAATGGCTTCATCGCCGCTTTCGCAGCCGGCCTCTCCACTGACTGGGTCACCGGCCGCCTGATCAGGGAAAGGCTCAAGGAGAACGCCGTGGCGTTCAGCGACACCGGCGGCCAACTGCTTGACTTCGTCATCTTCTTCCTGTTCGGGGCCATCGTGGTCAACGAAATGGGGACGCTTGACTGGCGCGTCCTGCTCTACGCCGTGCTGAGCCTGAGCGCCCTGCGAATGCTCCCCGTGGCCCTCTCACTCATCGGCAGCCGGCTGCATCGCGGTACGGTCCTGTTCATGGGCTGGTTCGGGCCGAGGGGACTGGCATCTATCGTTCTGGGAACGATCGTGCTGCAGGAATCTCCGGCGCTTTCGGGCCTGGAACGGATACAGGATGTGGTGATGGTGACTGTGGTGATGAGCGTCTTCGCCCACGGGCTCTCGACGACGCCTTTCGTCCGGCTTTATCTAAGGCACGTCGGCAGGATGGACGCCCGGGCCCCGGAACACAGAAAGGTGATGCGTCACCCGATCCGCAGCAGGACCTCCTCCCTGCCTGGCGGTCGAGGCTGAATCCGTCAGCCTTCAAGGCTTCAGCTTCAATGCAGAGATGACGGCCGAAACGCCGCCGATCAACGCGATGAGGGCCAGGGCGTACGGTAAGGAGAAGGTAAACAGACGCCCAGTAGCGCCGTTCCCAGGTTCCTGCCCCGGATCCCGCCGAAAAGGTTGCCGAATCCGAAAGCGATTCCCATGAACCCGAGGACGATGATAACAGTGTTGCCGATGACCCCCGTACTCCAGAGCGGATACTGGACCACGATCAGACCCGCGGCGATGCCCAGCAGGCCCATAATCAGATTCCAGCCCCATAGATGAGTGTCGATGAAGATGTTCATGATCCTGAAGATACCGGCAAGCAGCCAGTAGATACCGATGAAGGTAACGATGACGATGGTGGTCTCGCCCGTATTGAGCAGAAGCATCAGGCCCAGCAGAACCAGTGCGATGCCTTCCATCAGAACCAGCCACCAGGGCGCCTGTGCCGGCGGTCCCGGTTCCACTACTTGCGTAGCCATAGTACCTCCCTGTTCTGAATCGGCGCCAGTCACCGGGTCCTCAAGGTTCACAGCATTGCTCGCGGGCCCATACCGACCGGCTCATATGCCTGTGCCTGTCTTTTACGCCGCTACCACGTTTCCTGCAACGGAACCGTACAGCCCGGGAAGGCCGGTCAGCCTTGGCGCTCCCCGCCACTCCTCGCCGCTCCGATGCTGAATAGTCTATACGAGCCGCCTCGTGATAATCTTTTCACCACCAACAGACAATAATCGTAAGGACAGGAAGGAAAACCATGAAGCTGGTTATCGTCGGCGGCGTCGCCGCCGGAGCCACGGCCGCGGCCCGTGCCCGGCGCCTGAGCGAAGATGCGGAGATAATCATCCTGGAACGGGGCGGATACATCTCCTTCGCCAACTGCGGCCTGCCATATCATATCGGGGGCGAGATAAAGGAGCGGGACGACCTGCTGATCGTCACGCCGGAGCACATGCGGGAGAACTTCAACATCGATGTGCGCACAGGCCACGAAGTGCTGGCCATCGACCGTGAGCAAAAGCAGTTGACTGTGTCGAACCACGAAACGGGCAGCGAGTACCGGCAACCCTACGACAAGCTGCTGTTGTGCCAGGGGGCGGCCCCGGTAAAACCTTCGCTGCCGGGTATCGACCATCCGCGCCTCTTCACCCTGCGGGACCTGCCGGACATGGACGCCATCGAGGAGGCCATCGCCGCCGGCGCGCGGGAAGCGGTCGTCATCGGCGCCAACTATATCGGCCTGGAGGTGATGGAAGCGTTGAGCAGGCGTGGGCTGACCGTACAGCTGGTGGAGATGCAGAAGCAGGTGATGCCATCCCTGGACCGGGAGATGACCACGAGCCTTGAGCAGCATATCGAAGACCATGGCGTCAGGTTCCACCCCGGCGTCATCGCCGAGAGTTTCGAGGGTGGGGACGGCCACGTCACCGCCGTCCTCAGCGACGGCGAGCGGCTGGAAGCGGACCTGGTGGTCCTGGCCGTAGGCGTCAGGCCCGAAGTCGGCCTGGCGCATAAGGCGGGTCTGGAGCTGGGAGAGACCGGCGGGGTCAGGGTCGACCGCCATATGCGCACATCGGACCCGGACATCTATGCCGCAGGTGATATGGTGGAGACGCTCAACACGATCACCGGTGACGCCGCCCTCATCCCTCTGGCGGGTCCTGCCAACAGGCAGGGCCGGACCGCCGCAAACCATATCATGGGTCGTGACAGCACTTATGAATCGACCCAGGGGACAGCCATCCTCAAGGTGTTCGGGATGACGGCGGCCAGGACCGGCGCCACGGAGAAGAACCTCAAAGCCCGTGAGATCCCGTTCAACAAGATCTACCTGCATCCTTACGGCCATGCCAGCTACTACCCGGGAACGGAGCAGATGCATCTGAAACTGCTCTTCTCGCCCGGTGAGGGCAGGATACTGGGAGCGCAGATCGTCGGCCGCGACGGCGTAGACAAGCGCATCGATGTACTGGCCACGGCGCTGAGGGCCGGACTGACGGTCTTCGACCTCCGAGACCTGGAGTTGGCCTATGCCCCCCCCTACGGCTCCGCCAAGGACCCGGTGAACATGGCCGGTTTCGTCGCCGCAAACATGCTGCGCGGCGATGTGGAATTCTGGTATGCAGAGGATTACCCGGAGAAGACCGCCGGCGGAATAATCGTCGACGTCCGCACCCGCAGGGAATATTCCCGCTGGCATATCGAGGGGGCGGTGAACATCCCGCTGCATGAGCTGCGCACTCGCCTGGATGAGGTGCGCGAACTGGCCGGCGGCAGGCCCATCTACCTGCACTGCCTGGTGGGCATCCGCAGCTATAACGCCTGGCGCATCCTGCACAACAACGGCTTCACGCGCATCTTCAACCTGGCCGGCGGCCGCAGGACCTTCGAGAGCGTGCACCGGTGAGCGAAGCGCCGCCGGCATTCCATCTGCTGGCAAAACCCGCCGGCGCCCGCTGTAACCTGGCCTGTGACTATTGCTTCTTCCTGTCGAAGGAATCACTCTATCCCGGCAGCAGCCTGCGCATGAGCGACGAGGTGCTGGAGGAATATATCCGACAGTACCTGGACGCCCATCAGGCACCGGAGGCAACCATCGCCTGGCAGGGTGGCGGGCCGACGCTGATGGGGCTGGACTTCTTCCGCCGTTCCGTGGAACTTGCGAAGCGCGGCCGGCGCCCGGGCATGGAGATCCAGTACACCATCCAGACCAACGGCACCACGCTGGACGACGACTGGTGCCGCTTCTTCCGGGAGAACGGCTTCCTGGTGGGCATCAGCCTGTACGGGCCCGGTAAACTGCATGACAGCTATCGCCGGGACAAACGGGGCAAGCCCACCTTCCAGCGGTTGATGGCAGGCCTGGAGTTGCTCAGGAAACACAAGGTCGATTTCAACATCCTGGCGACGGTGAACAGGGCCAACGCCGCCCATCCCCTAGACGTCTATCGTTTCCTGCGCGACGGGGCAGAGGCGCAGTTCATCCAGTTCATCCCCATCGTCGAGCGCCAGGACGACAGCGGCACCCGGGGGAAAGGCAAGGTATCAAAGAGGTCGGCGGACGCGGAGAGATATGGCGATTTCCTCACGGGCGTGTTCGACGAATGGGTGCGCCAGACGTGGGCAGCGTATTCGTACAGCTCTTCGATTCAGCCCTGGGCGCCTGGGCGGGTATCCCCCAGGGCCTTTGCGTCTTCGCCCCCACCTGTGGCGACGCCCTGGTGCTGGAACACAACGGCGACCTTTATTCCTGCGACCATTTCGTCGAGCCCGGCTACCTGCTGGGCAATATCATGGAGACGCCGATGGCGGAGCTGGTCGCTTCGGAAAAACAGCGCCGTTTCGGCCGGGACAAGCTGGACCTGCTGTCGTCTGTCTGCCTAACCTGCGATTTCGGCTTCGCCTGCCGCGGCGGATGCCCCAAAGACCGTCTGCTGGAGACCGGCAGCGGCAAGCCCGGCCCGAACTACCTCTGCGAGGGTTATATGAGGTTCTTCAGGCATTTGGAGGGGCCGATGCAGACCATGGCGGACCTGCTGCGCCAGGGAATGGCTCCGGCCATGATCATGGAACGGTACCGTGATGAGGATGAGAAGCTTGAGGCCGCCATCAGGGCTGCCGGCCGTAACGATCCCTGTCCTTGCGGCAGCGGCATAAGGCTCAAACGCTGCCACGGCAAGGGGCGCAAGGCCTGACGTTTCGGCCCTGGTGCTGTTCTTTCCATGGTCCAGGCTACCAGCGGTACATTCACATGAAAGGATTCTGGCATGTCGAGGATAATGAATAACGGATCACGAACAGGAAGGTGGAGATGATGAACGGTTCCCATACGGTAAACCAGGGCGCCCGCTTGCTGCTGATAATAGCCGGCATCATCATCGTGGCCCTGGGCATGCGCGCCGCCGCCGGCATCATCAACACCATCGCCCTGGCGCTGATACTCTCCATCAGCATGACTCCGCTGATGAACTGGCTGATCCGCAAAGGCCTGCCCCGGGGACTGGCGCTCTTGATGATCACCGTTCTCGTGGTGGTGGTAGTGGTCGTCTTCGCCGTCATCATCGTCGTCTCCGTACAGAATGTCATCGACACCCTGCCTACCTATCAGGATCAGTTGCAGGAACTCCAGGATGACTTCATCTCGACCATGTCGGGCTACGGCATCAACGTCTCGGACCTTCAGAATTCAGAGACCTTCAGTGCGGAGAATATCATCAACATCGCTATCTCCGCCGGTTCGGCAGTGGTCGGCGCTATCTCCTCCTGGTTCTTCATGCTGCTGCTGGTGACCTACATGCTGATCGAGGCCATAGACTTCCCCGCCAAGATCGAGAAGACCCTCAGGGCCGGCAGCGCCATGCCTGAGCGCTTTCTCAGGCTGAACAACGCGCTCAGGTCCTATATATTCATGACTGTCTGGATCGGGGCGCTCACCGCTGTCATCATGACCATCATCATGTTCATCATGGGGGTGGACTTCGCGCTGCTCTGGGGCATCCTCGCCTTCATCATGAGCTTTATCCCCTATGTCGGTTTCGTCATCGCCCTGGTGCCACCGGCGGTGCTGGCGCTGCTGGAGGGGGGATGGGTGAACGCGGTGATACTGGTCGCCGCCTTCCTGGCTGTCAACACGCTGACGGACAACGTGCTCAAGCCCAGGGTCATGGGCAAGGGCCTGGACCTCTCGCCTGCGGTTATCATGCTCTCCCTCTTCATCTGGGCCTGGGTGCTCGGGCCCATCGGCGCCCTGCTCGCTGTTCCCATGACCATCATAGTGAAGGAACTCTTCCTGGAGACGAACGCTGACACCCGCTGGATAGCCAACCTGATGATGCCGCTGGAAGCCATGCCCGGGGCCGGGCCCGTGACGAGTGACGCTCCCGTTGAGGACGATGCATCCTGACCGGATAGTCTCTCCGGACGTGGTGACGGAAAGCAGGAGCCATGATTTCAGATAAAAACAGCGCCACGGCCAGCCACCGCGGCTCCCGCGGCTGGCTGGCCGTGGCGCTGGTGGTGCTGGCCTCGCTGCTGTTGCCCCTCTCCCTCCTCGCTGTATGGTTGAACCAGCAGGTGAGGGAAACCGACAGCTTCGTGGATACAGTCGCTCCCCTCAGTTACAACGAAGCCGTCGCCGACGCCCTCTCCCAGGAGCTCGCCGATTCGCTATTCGAACAACTCGATGTCAGGCGGGCGATCGAGGATGTCCTTCCACAGGAAGCCGGTTTTCTCGCCGGCCCGCTCAGCGACCGCCTGCACGACTACACACGCGATACCGCCCGAGATATCATCCTCTCCGACAGTTTCCATGCGGTCTGGGTCCAGGCAAACAGGGCCGCTCACGGCGCTGTCACTGCCCTTGTCCTGGGAGAGGGAGACACGTTCACATCCAGCGGCGGCCAGGTAGTTCTCGACCTCAACCCGGCGGTTGACCGGGTCAGGAGTGAGCTGGGCGCCTCCGGTATTGACATCTTCGATCAGGCCCCCTCCGACAGACTGGAGTTGAAGTTCATCCTCTTCCAGTCGCAGATACTTGCCGACATCCAGGGCCTGCTCGGTCTCCTTCAGCGGCTGGCGCGGATCCTTCCTTTCCTGGTGCCGGCCTGCTGGGCGGCCGCCCTCTGGCTTTCACGCGACAGGCGGCGGACCCTGGCGCAACTAGGAGCAGGAACGATGGTGTCCATGGCCGCCCTCTACGACACCTTCCTGAGAACCCCCCGGACAGCCCTGCGCTGGCTGTTCATGGCCGGGCTGGCGGTGACCTTCTTCGCCTGGTTCGCCTGGCCCGCCGGCCTCGTCGGCCGCTACCGCCGCGCCGCCCTGAAATGGCTCGAGGCGGCCGCTGACAGCAGGGCTGCGAGCAATCTGCTTTCCTGGATATCAGCGAACAGGTGGAGTCTGCAGCTTGGCGGCCTGGTGGCCGCCCTGCTTATCTTCATCTGGTTGGACTGGCCCGGCCTGACCCGCACCCTGGCTTTGCTGGCACTGCTGCTGCTCTACCTGGCGCTGGTCGAAGCCCTCGCCCGACTAAGGTCCGTTCTCCATGGGTACGGCGGCGCTCCACCTCGGGGATAGCTGTGACCGCGCAACCATCTTTGGCGCCCGAGCCTGTCATCCTTCTCCTCTGAGCCTTCCTGATTCCCCTTTTGCCTGTAGCCGGCGTGCTGCCCAGCCGGGTACATTTCCATGGTGAAATATCCGCGATACCGGATACCGGAGGACACCGGCAGGGAGACAGGGAAACCTAAACGAAGAGGTGTTCCAGGGCCTGGCTGAAATCGTCGATGTGAACGAACTCCAGAGACCGCCTGACGTTGGCGGGCAACTCCTGGATATCAGGGCGATTGGCCGCCGGCAGTACCACTTTCCTGACGCCGGCGCGCACAGCCGCCAGGCATTTCTCCCGCAGCCCCCCTACCCTCAGCACCTTGCCGCGCAGGGTTATCTCGCCGGTGCAGGCCACGGCCGGCCTCAGCGCCCGGCCGGAAAGGGCGGAAAGCATGGAGGCTGCCAACGCTATGCCCGCTGAGGGCCCCTCCTTCGGCATTGCGCCCTCTGGGATATGCAGCCGCAGATCCTTGCTTCCCATGGCCCATTCTCCCTTGCGGTCGAAGGCGGGAGCGCCCTCCCTGAAAAGCTTGCGGAAAGACGGGTCGTTCTCTGACCTTGACAGCAGGTACCCCCAGGCGGTGGCGGCCGATTCCTGCATCACCTCTCCCAGCTGCCCCGTCAGCACCAGTTCCCCCTTGCCGCTGGCCACCATGGTCTCGATAGTCAGCACCTCGCCGCCCACAGCGGTGTAGGCAAGCCCCAGGCTGGCGCCCACCAGCGGCCTGCGCTCCAGCCTCTCTTCGGAGAAGGGGGGCGGCCCCAGGTATTCCTCCAGGCGGGAGGCGGCGATGCGTACCGGCAGGCTGATACCGTCCTCCAGGTAGCGACGCGCCACCTTGCGGTATACCTTGCGGACGTTGCGCTCCAGCTCCCGCACTCCCGATTCCCGCGTGTAGAAGCGGATGATGGCCCTCAGCGCCGCCGGATTGAAGATGACGTTGCTCTTCTTCATCCCGGTCTCCGAGGCTATCTTGGGGATGAGGTGCCTGCGGGCTATCTGTTCCTTCTCCTCGAAGGTATATCCGGACAGCTCGATGGTCTCCAGGCGGTCGTAAAGCGTGGCCGGGATGCCGTCCTCGTAATTTGCCGTGGTCAGGAAGAGGATCTTGGAGAGGTCGTAATCCAGTTCAAGGTAATTGTCGCGGAACTCGTGGTTCTGGATGGGGTCCAGCACCTCCATCAGGGCCGCCGCCGGGTTGCCACGGAAATCCGAATCCATCTTGTCGATCTCGTCCAGCAGGATGACCGCGTTGTCAACCTTGGCCTTGGAGATGGCGTCGATGATGCGCCCCGGCATGGCGCCCACGTAGGTGCGCCGGTGCCCGCGTATCTCCGCCTCGTCCCGTACGCCGCCCAGGGAGATGCGTACGAAGGGCCGCTCCAGCGCGTCGGCGATGGCCTTGGCCACGGAGCTCTTGCCCACGCCCGGCGGACCGACGAAACAGAGGGTCGTATGGGGCTGGTCCCGGCCCAGCAGCTTTCCCACCGCCAGGAACTCCAGGATGCGCTCCTTCACCTTCTTCAGACCGTAATGGGTCCTGTCCAGATGGCGCGCCACCTCCGGCAGTTCGTAATCTGCCTTTTCCGCCAGCTCCCCCCAGGGCAGGGCGAAGACGTTGTCCAGGTAGTTGCGTATCACCGATACCTCGGCGGACATGGGCGAGGCGGCCTTGAGCTTGTTCAGTTCCTTGGTCAGGGCCTCCACCGTAGCCGGGGCCATCTCCTTCTCCTCCAGCAGGCGGTAGTATTCCCTGACAGTCTCGTCCTCCGCCTCCGGGGCGTTGTCCAGCTCGTCGCGGATGACCTTCAGCTTCTCATGCAGGAATATCTGCCGCTGGGTCGATTCGATCTTCTCCTGCACCTTCTCGTTCAGGTCCCGCTCGATGTCCAGCACCGCATTCTCCTCCACCAGTATCTGCAGGATGGAACCCAGGCATTCCTCCGTGTTGCTGGTCTCCAGCAACTGCTGCTTCTTCTCGAAGGGGATGAGCAGATGGGCGGCGATGGCATCCGACAGCTCCGCCGGTTCGGTGACGGCGCCGGCGATATGCCCGATCTCCTCGGGCATGCTGGGGTTGGTCTCCACATAGCGGATGAACTCGCGCACCACCGCCCGCGACAGCGCCTCCATCCGTTCCCTGGCGCTGCCGGCGTCTACAGGCTCCATCGGCGTGTAGCTTACCTGGAAATGAGGGGATGTGGACGTGAAACGGTTGATGCGCACCCGTTGCTGTCCCTCCACCAGCGCCTTGATGCTGCCGTCTGGCAGCCGGTAGAGCTGTACCACCGTGGCGATAGTGCCCACACGCACGATATCCTCACTGGTGGGGTCCTCGACGCTGGGCTCCTTCTGGGTGGAGAGGATTATAGGGGTGTTGTCGGCGAAGGCCTGCTCCAGCGCCTTGATGGACTTCTCACGACCCACGAAGATGGGCGTCACCATCCGCGGGAATACTACAAGCTCTCGGGTCGGCAGCAGCGGCAGTGTCCTGGCGGGTTTAGGCTGACTCTTCGTCAATCTCCGGCAGTATTCTTTCTGCTTCCGTCACCAGCGTCGGGTCTACCTCGCGCTCGATGGTCTCCTTGGTGACGACACATTTTCGCACGTCATTGCGTGACGGCAGCTCGAACATGACGTTTATCAGGGATTGCTCGATTATCGAGCGCAGGCCCCTGGCCCCCGTCTCCAGCTTGATAGCCTTCTCGGCTATGGCTTCCAGCGAGTCCGGGGCGAAGACCAGCTCGATGTTGTCGAACCTGAAGAAGCGCTCGTACTGCTTCACCAGGGCGTTCTTGGGCGTGGTGAGGATGTTCACCAGGTCCTCGCGGTTGAGGTTGTGGATGGCGCTGATCACCGGCAGCCTGCCGATGAACTCGGGGATGAGCCCGTATTCCAGCAGGTCCTCGGGCATCACCTGGGCAAACACGCTACCCACGTCCTTCTCCAGTTTGCTCTGCACCTCGGCGGAGAAGCCCATGCCCTTGTAGCCGATGCGCTTCTCGATCAGCTTGTCCAGGTGGGCGAAAGCGCCGCCGCAGATGAAGAGGATGTTGGTGGTGTCGATATTGAGGAACTCCTGATGGGGGTGTTTGCGGCCTCCCTGGGGCGGCACGCTGGCTACCGTTCCTTCCAGTATCTTCAGGAGCGCTTGCTGCACACCCTCGCCGGAGACATCCCGGGTGATGGACGGGTTATCGGCGCGGCGAGCGATCTTGTCCACCTCGTCGATGTAGATGATGCCCGTCTCCGCCTTCTTCACGTCGAAATCCGCCGCCTGGATCAGCTTCAGCAGGATGTTCTCCACGTCCTCACCCACATAGCCCGCCTCGGTGAGCGCCGTGGCGTCTGCGATGGCGAAGGGTACGTTGAGAAAGCGGGCCAGGGTCTGGGCCATCAGCGTCTTGCCGCAGCCGGTGGGCCCCAACAGCAGGATGTTGGACTTCTGCAGCTCGACGTCGTTCTCCTCGGCGTCGCACATCTGCACGCGCTTGTAATGGTTGTAGACGGCTACGGACAGGGTGCGCTTGGCTGCTTCCTGGCCGACGACGTATTCGTTGAGCGCTTCGTATATCTCGCTGGGCTTGGGCAGGCTCTCCAGGTCCAGGGAAGCCGGCGCCGCCATCTCCTCGTCGATGATCTCGTTGCAGAGATCGATGCACTCGTCACAGATATAGACCCCGGGGCCGGCGATGAGCTTCTTCACCTGCCGCTGTGATTTCCCGCAGAAACTGCAGAGGAGCTGTTCGTTACCGTCTGTCGGCCTTGCCATCTCTATTCTCCCTTTGATGTCGCCCGATGTTCGATGACCTCGTCCACGAGGCCGTACTCCCTGGCCTCCTCCGCCGTCATGAAGTAATCGCGGTCCGTGTCGGCGGAGACCTTCTCCAGGGACTGCCCGGTGTGCAGGGCAAGGATCTCATCGAGGCGCTTGCGAAGGGACAGGGCCTCCTTGGCGTGTATCTCGATGTCCGCCGCGGGCCCCTGGAATCCGCCGGATAGCTGATGGATGAGTATCTTGGCGTTGGGCAGGGCGAAACGTTTGCCCTTTGAGCCTCCCGCAAGAATCAAGGCACCCATGCTCATAGCTATTCCCACGCAGGTCGTTACCACATCCGGCTTTATAAACTGCATTGTATCATATATGGCCAATCCTGCGTAGACCGAGCCGCCGGGCGAGTTGATATACAGGTTGATATCCTTGTCGGGGTCGTCCGATTCCAGGTGCAGCAACTGGGCCACCACCACGTTGGCCACTTCCTCGTTGATGCCGCTGCCGAGGAAGATGATGCGCTCGCTCAGCAGCCGCGAGTAGATGTCGAAGGCCCGCTCGCCGCGGCTCGTCTGTTCGATGACCATGGGAATCAAAGGCATTTGGTTTTGCACCCCGCTTGTTGAGGTTTGCTCTTGATGCTGCCGGTTGCCGTATCTTTCTTTCAGCGATTCCATCGTTCCGCCTATTCAGGCTGGATAATCTTCGGTTCTTCCTCCGCTTCTCCTTCTTCCTCCTGCCCGGGCTTCCTGAGGATGGGGACGGCCTTGTCCGCAAGGACATCGATGGCGCCGCGCCTGAGCAGGTCGCGCCGAACCACCTGGTAGTGCCCGGCGTCACGGGCTCCCTCCAGCATGGCGTCCGGGTCGTATCCCATCTTTTCCGCGGTCTCGCGTATCTCCTGCTCGATGTCCTCTTCGGTCACCTCGATGCCTTCGATGTCCGCGATGGTATCCAGCACAAGCTCCTGTTTCACGTATACTTCAGCCTGGGCGCTGAGGCGTTCCCTGAGGGCGTCCTCCCCCATACCCGTCTGCTCGAGATACATCTCCATGGTGGCGCCCTGGGCCTGGAGCGTACGCGCCAGCTCTTCCTTCATTTCGCCGACCTTGGTTTCTATCATCGGCGCCGGTACCTCCACCTGGGCCTCACTCACCGCCAGCTCTATCAGTTTCTGCCTGAAGGCGCTCTCCGCGTTCTCCTCGCGGGCCCTGCGGATACGGTCCTCGATGTCCTGCCTGAGTTCCTCGATTGTGTCGAACTCGCTGGCCTCGGCTGCGAACTCGTCGTCGGCCTCGGGCAGCACCCGCTCCTTGATCTCCTTGAGGATGACCTCGAACTCCACCTCGCGGCCGGCCAGGTGTTCGGGCTGGTAGTTATCGGGGAAGGCAAGCTGCAGTTTCTTAGTCTCCCCTTTCTTCATGCCGGCGATGCCATCCTCGAAACCGGGGATGAAGCTGCCGCTGCCCAGCTCCAGCATATGGTCCTTGCCGGCGCCTCCCTCCAGGGGCTCGCCGTCCAGATAGCCGGTGAAGTCGATGAGGACGAAGTCGCCGTCTTCGGCCGTCTCCCGTTCGATGGCTTCCAGTTTGGCGACGCTCAGCTGCAGGCGCTCTATCTGCTCTTCCACCTCACTCTCTTCCACCTCCACCACCATCTTCTCCGCCTCCAGGCCGGTGTACTTGCCCAGGACGGGCCTGGGCGGCAACTGCACCGTCGCCTTGAAGCTGAAGGGCTTGTCCTCATCCTCGATGGCCTCGAAGTCCAGCTCCGGCTGGTCGATGGGCTTGACATCGGCGTCCCTTACCGCCGCCTCGTACCACTCCGGCAGGGCATCGGAGAGGGCCTGGGCCAGTATCGCTTCCTTACCGACATTCGAGACTATCACCGGCCGGGGCACCTTGCCCTTTCGAAAACCGGGGATGTTCACCTGTTTTGCCATCTTGCCGATGGTGCGGTCCACGCTGGCTTTGACCTGGTCGCCGGGGACCTCCACCTCCAGCACCACACTGTCGCCTTCCTGCTTGCTGACGCTGGTCTTGATATCGCTCAACTCACTACTCCGTAGGTTGGGGACTGGACTGTGTTTTTTACGGGACCGCCCGGAAATCAGAGCGCTAAGGCTCAATGTTAAAAGAGTTTCCCCCCAAAGTCCAAACCGGGGACGTTCCTTAACGAAATTAAGAAACTGGTGCGGGCGAGAGGACTTGAACCTCCACAGGGACACTGCCCCACCAGCTCCTAAGGCTGGCGCGTCTACCAGTTCCGCCACACCCGCACACCAGCATATTATACCTGCAAAACAACGGGGGTGCGGTATGATTCCTTGCGCCCGGCGGATATGTCACTTTCCCGGCGAGTATCCTGATGTCACCCTCCGTGGCTCTGTTTCCTGTTTAGCCTGTCTTCATTCCGTGGAAGTGTAAAGAAATGAACGCGGGCAGGAACAGGAACATACTGATAACCGGCTGCCGTCGCGGTATCGGCCGGGATGCGGCCCTGTCTCTGGCGGTGCGCGGTCACCGGGTTATCGCCACTACCCATACGGAGGGAGCGGCTGAGGGTATCAGGCGTGAAGCAGCCGCGCAGGGGTTGTCCCTCGAGTCGTTCAAACTTGACGTCACCGACAGCGACGACCGCGCCCGGCTTCTCGACCACGATGTCGACGTGCTGATAAACAACTCAGCCGTAGGTGAATCGGGCTCGCTGGCCGAGATCGATCTGGACAGAGTGCGCCGGGCCTTCGAGACCAATCTCTTCGGGCCGCTGGAGCTGACCCAGCTGGCCCTGGGGAAGATGATCGAGCGCGACGCGGGCACGGTCATCTTCATCAGCTCCCTGGCCGGCCGTATCACCATGCCCTTCATGGCCCCCTACACCATGACCAAGTTCGCCATCTCCTGCGGCGCCGAGACCCTGAGGAGCGAGTTGGGGCGCCTGGGAAGCGGCGTCCATGTCTCTGTGGTGGAGCCTGGCGGCTACCAAACGGGGTTCAACCAGGAGATGCTGGCCAGGAAGTACGAATGGATGGATGAAAGCTCGTACTTTTACGGTATCCTGGACAGGATCCGCGCCGGTGAGGAACGCTACTTCCGGCTCACGGAACAGGCCTCCTCCGGTTCCATCGTGCGCCAAGTGGTCAAGGCCGTGGAAGCAGAGCGGCCACGGCTAAGGTATGCGGCTCCCTGGTGGCAGGGCCTGGGAGTAAGGCTGATGCGGATGGCCGGGCGGTGAACCGTCCGTGTCAACGGGCCGTTGCGGCGGGCCGGGTGATGGGCCGTAGCTGTTAACCAGGCGGTGAATCTTGCCTATGGGCCACAGCGATGGGCCGCTCAGTGAATCGTGGTGGCGGGTCGTAGCGACAGATCGTTGCAGTTAACCAGGTGGTGAATCGTGGCGATGAGCCCTTGCGGTTGTCCTTGGCTCTGGCTCTTCAGCTGAGAACCTTCATCATACCTGTGACAGGTAAGGCGAGTTCTCTGATAATCAACGATATCGCCAGGGTCGCAACAAGATATGCGAGAAAATTCAACAGTAAGCGCCTGGTCAGGCTGGCCAGACAGAACTCCTTCAGCGCCAGGAGAGCGCATACCGCGAGAGACATCATCCAATAGAGTGCTACCGGTATGCCGATAATTATATCCGTGGCCATACCCGTCTCGGCGCCGAGGTCACGGTAGACCATCCGGTATGAGTCAAGGGCCAGGGTCAGGTTGAGTGTCGCAATAATGATCACCGTCACCACAAGAGCAGTCACTGCCCAGCTGAGAAACCTGTCCCACTTGACTGTGCCGTCTCTCCGTCTGCCTGATTCGTCCACCGCTGGTATGTCAAAAGGATTCGTCTTCTGCCCCCTTTCAGGGTCGTCCGCGCCGCTTCGCGCGGTCGATAATTCATACCAGGTATCGGAATCATGGATAAAACCTGTATAGCCGGGAAAAAAGGACGTGATGCACTACACCGCGTTCCCTGATTACCGAATTACTTCGTGACGGAAATACACCCGAACGATCCAGACCTCAGACTCGCCGCCGATCGTCAAGTATCTTCATCGGTGTTCTCCCGGTGACTGGTCGGACTGTCTTTTTCACAGTGGTATACCTTACCGACTGGACTTTCCACAATCCTCGTCCCTTCCTCAGCCCCCAGCGTATATCCGTTCAAGTCCTCTTCCAGCAGCTCCAGGGACCTGTCGGCCCGCCTGCGGGAGAGATTAAACGACTTCCAGGAGTGTTGTTTACCGCTCTTCCTTTCATCGGCCATACAGGTAATTGCCGCACCGAGCTCATCCCGTGTTTGCTCCGATAACTCCGACGAAGAATACGCGTCCGCCATAGCGGGGATGGCGTCATCAGACAGCGACTGCAGATAGTTGATGTCCAGCTCCGCGCCGTCGCTCGCCCGCTGAACGTTTTGTTTGACGATGAACGCGTCCACATCAAGAAAGCTGATCGACAACACAAAACCAATGGAAGCGATCAGCGCGAACTGGATGATGGATCTCTGCTTCCGAACAAGTACCAGCACCAGGAAGGCTACGAGCAGGAACCCCAGCCATATGATGAAGATATGGGTATATGTCCTCAGCCGCGAGAACCCGAACGCATCCTCGTAAAGCGAGAGCCTCTGGAAGGCAGAAACAAGGATGACGACCACAGAGGAAACCATCATTCCGCTCAGCACGGAATAAGTCAGCTTCTGGGACTTTGATTCACGAAGGCCGTACCGGTCGACCGCGAGCAACAGCAGCATCGTGAATGTTGCCACCGCGACCAGTTCCCCAAAGCCCCTTCTGGCGTACTGGGCATAAGTCAGCCCATTGATACAGATATTCGCATCACCACCGAAAAAGTACTGAAACTGGGTTGCTACGAAAGCCATGAACAGCAGGTCTATGCTGCCGAGGATGATGATCCACTCGGTGCCGCCCAGAAAGGGAGAAAGCTTCGGCCTTTTCGCCTGCATCAAAGCGCCCCGGCTCTGACCACGGCCGGCCGCATGGATGAATATGCCAGCCATCAAGTACGCAATCAACAAGATGATAACCCCCCTGAGGAGATACTCCGGCGCTTTCTCTATGGCGATAGCCGACAGGAAATCCTCGATCCGGTTGGAGAAGATCACGTCAGCTGACGCGAGCAGACCTGCAAACAACAGGAATATCGGCGCCGCAATCAAAAAGCCGCGGATAACCCGCCAGACGTAACCCAGGCGCTTCCCGGATGTACCCGGCGCGCGACGTTCCCTGTGCTCAAGAAGGTAGCAGGGCACATTCGAAAACGCGCCAAACGACAGTTCGATAAGCTCCAGTACGAAATCGACCAGATTGAACCTGACCCAGCGCCCCTCCATGAAAGTTGCGGCGAACACACCGGCGAAAAAGATTGTCATTGTAAAGAGGAGGAAAGTGGTAACGGGTTCCACGCGCAAGGGCAGGATTGCCGCAAACAGTACCACCAGAGGCAGCAGCAGGAAGCTCGACGCGGCCGGCCTGAAGCTTTCGTACGCCAGAAAGGAAAGACCTGCTGTCAGACATATAATCGAATAAACGGTGAAGTTGATACCGAGCGACTGGCCCCAGAACAGATAGTCGAACAGAATTCCCAGAATGATGACGATGAGCAGGAACAGCCTTTTCCTGGTGAAAACCGGTCTTTTCTCTTCTCCTGTCGATATGGTCATATCGCCTCAAAAATGGAAGCTCTTCCACTTAACCATTTTTCTTTCATAATGTAAATGGAGAAAACGGAATTTACCGTTAACCTTTTCGGCAGGAAGTTAACTTTCTGTTAACCAGTACAGGTATGGATATCTGGCAGCGCAGACAGCCATCACTGACAGCCAACAGGATGCAGGTAATGAAAAGGGGAGAGATTACGCTTGACGCAAATCTTTCACTGGCGCGCCCGGCAGGACTCGAACCTGCAACCTACGGATTAGAAGTCCGTTGCTCTATCCGGTTGAGCTACGGGCGCGGAAAACCCGGGGACGTTCCTTAACGAAATTAAGAAACCGGGGACGTTCCTTAACGAAATTGTAATATTGCTGAAGCATAAATATCGATTATTTATTTCGTTAAGGAACGTCCCCGAGACGATTACTTAATTTCGTTAAGGAACGTCCCCAAACTGGGGTGGATGATGGGACTCGAACCCACGGCCGCCGGATCCACAATCCGGAGCTCTACCAGCTGAGCTACATCCACCATATACTTGACAGCTGCCGAAGCAGCAGGTATCCATCGCGCCTGCGCGTCTGACCCGGAAGGCGCGAGGCCGCCTGGCCGAGCGCCGACGCCTGACACCCGACGCCCGACATCTCTACCGGGCCTTATGGAGCGGGCGACGGGATTCGAACCCGCGACAATCGGCTTGGAAGGCCGAGGCTCTACCAACTGAGCTACACCCGCACACTGGTTCTGACCGGAGACATATCTCCGCGAAGCCTGCCCGCGACAGCCGCTCCGTCCTGGTCGGGGCGGGCGGATTTGAACCGCCGGCCTCTTGCTCCCAAAGCAAGCGCGCTACCAGGCTGCGCCACGCCCCGAAAAAGCCTGAAAAAGGGCGGCCAGAGACGGGATACATGCGCGCTGCCTCACCCCGCCAAAAGTCCATTGAGATTATAACAGACACGCCGCCGCCGGTAAGCTGCGGGTAAGCCGCCATATCGCCACGGACGCGCGGTCCCGGCTTACTGCGGGAGATCGACTGAGGCTGCACCTCTCACCCCAGGCGCCGGCCCTCGATCACCTGACGGTGACCGCGTAGATACTCAGCCGCTCCCATGCGGCGCTTCCCTTCCGGCTGTACCTCCAGCAGTTCCAGGGAACCGGTACCGCAACCGACCAGCAGGCGCTCGCCTTCCACGCGCGCCTCGCCCGGTCCTTTCCCCCCCTCGGCCACCGCTGCCCGCCAGACCTTGAGCCGGCGCCCCTCCACATCGGTGTAGGCACCGATGTGGGGCGAGAGCGCCCGTACCTGGTTGGCTACCTCCCAGGCGTGGCGGGACCAGTCGATCCTCATGTCTTCCCGTGTGATCCTGCCGGCCAGGCTGGCGCCGATATCGTGCTGGGGCTGGGGCACGAAACCGTCATCCTCCAGGGCGTCCAGCACCTCCACCAGCGCGGCGCCACCCAGCTTCCCCAGCTTCTCATGGAGCGCGCCGGCATCGTCGGCATCGTCTATCTCCAGCGGCCTCTGCAGGAATACATCACCCGTGTCCATACCGGCGTCCATGGCCATGATGGACACCCCGGTCACCCTCTCCCCCGCCATGATGGCCCGCTCGATGGGAGACGCCCCCCGGTATTTAGGCAGCAGGGAGGCATGTACGTTTATGCAGGGCAACGCACCCAAAAGCGGGCTTTTGAGTATCTGCCCATAGGCAGCCACTGCCAGCGCATCCACTCCCAGCCGGTGCAGCAGGTCTACTGTCTCCTGTACGCTTATCACTTCCGGCTGCTCCACCCGGACACCCTCCTCCTCAGCCAGGGTCTTCACCGGCGAACTTCGCATGTGCCGGCCACGTCCTGCCGGACGGTCCGGCTGGGTGAAGACAGCAGCCACCCGGTGGCGCGAACGCAAAAGAGCCCCGAGGACCAGGGCTCCGAAATGTGGCGTGCCGGCGAAGGCGAGCATCATGGCATCTGCATCTCCCTCAGGCGCGCCATCAGCTGCCGGCGCTGCTCGCGGCTGGTGCGGTTGATGACCATGAACCCGTGCAGGTGGTCTATCTCGTGCTGAAGGATGCGCGCCTCCATCCCTTCCAGCTCATAGACCTTGTGGTTGCCGTCCAGGTCCTCCCCCTCCACCCTGACCTTCTCGGAACGTTCCACGTCGCAGGCCATGCTGGCCAGACTGAGGCAGCCCTCCGCCTGCACCGAGGTCTCCTCCGACCGCCAGGTCACCTCGGGGTTCACCAGCACCTGGTCCTTGCCGTCGATATGGAAGACGATTATCTTCCTGAGGATGCCTATCTGCGGAGCCGCCAGCCCCACGCCGTCGGCCTGATGCATTATCCTGATCATCCTCTCCACGAGTTGACGCAGGTCTTCATCGACGGTCGCCTCTCGTGACTCTTCCTTCAGAACAGGATCGCCGAACTGGCGTATCTGCGCCATGGCCGCAGCCTTGGCTTCCGCGTCGTTTGCCAATCTCACCCTCCATTTCCGTTGTCGCTACAGTTGTAGATTATATTCCCCACCGGCACGCTCACCAAATCCGGACTTTCATGCTGAAGGATGAATCCCGGCAGCACCTGTATCGTTTTACAATCGTCCGCCCGGCTTCACAGCTCCGTGCTTTCTCCGGCCTGACGCCAGAAGTCCGTCAGCACCATGAGGGCTGCGGCATCATGGCGACAGGGACGCAACCACAGCGACCATGTCATGACAGCCACTGTGGATCCACGTCCACCACCAGCCGCACGCCACGGCGGCGGTAGGGCCCACGATAGTGTTCCAGCACGGGCGCGAAAGCGCTGAGGGTCTCCTCCGGGTCGTCGGTCTTGATCAGGATATGACTGCGGTTCCATCCCTGCAGCCGGAAGAGGTCGGCCGGACCGAGTATCTGCTCGGAGCGGGTCACCGGCTCCAGCTTCTGTTTCAGGAAGCCTGCCGCCTTGGCAGCCTTTGCCGCCACCCTTGACTGGCAGATGATGTTGATCAACTGCCGGAAGGGCGGATAACCGAGGCGGCGGCGGCGGTCCAGTTCGGCCTGGTAGAACTCCTCCAGCCTCTGCCCCGCGGCCATCCTGATGCATTCCATCTCCGGGTTCCAGGTCTGTATCAGCACCCTGCCGGGACGCTCGGCCCTGCCGCTGCGGCCGGAGAGCTGCTGCAGGATGGCGAATGTCTGTTCTTCGGCGCGGAATTCAGGGAACTGCAGGGAAAGGTCGGCGTTTATCACCGCCGCCAGGGTCACCTCGGGAAAATGATGTCCCTTGGCCACCATCTGCGTTCCCAGCAGGATGGCTTTTTCGGCGCGGTTGAATCGTTCGAGGATGCGCGGACCACCGCCGTAGCCGCCGGCGCTGTCGGCATCCAGCCGGAATACGCTCGCCTCGGGGAATCGGACTGACACCTCCCGCTCCAGCCTCTCTGTGCCCACACCCCAGCGATGCAACTCGGTGGATGCGCAGGCGGGACAGACATCCGGCATCTGCTCGCTGTACCCGCAGTGATGGCAGACCAGGCTCTTCTCCCGCACATGGATGGTGAGGGAGACGTCGCAGTTGCCGCATTGCCAGACATGGCCGCAGCGGCCGCACTGGAGGTATCGTGCGTAGCCCCGCCGGTTGAGCAGCAGTATGGCCTTCCCCCCGGAGGAGATGTTCCCGTCAAGCGCCTCGACCAGCCGTCGGCTGAAGATGGGATCGTTCTCCCGCCGCATGTCAACTATCTCCACTTCGGGCATGGAAGCACCCGTCGCCCGTTCCGGGAGGAAATGGCGTTCGTCGATCCGATAGTAGCTTTCCAGGCTGGGCGTGGCGCTGCCGTAGACAAGTGCGGCCCCTTCCAGTCGTGCCCGCTCCATCGCCACGCGCCTGGCGTCGTAGCGCGGTTCGCTCTCCTGCTTGAAGGATGAATCGTTCTCCTCATCTATGATTATCAGCCCCAGGTCCGGAACGGGCGCGAACAGAGCCGAGCGCGGTCCGATCACAACGTCTGCGTTACCTCTCCGAATACGCTGGTGTTCGTCGTACCTCTCTCCAGGCGACAGGCCGCTATGGAGGATGCCCACCCTGTCGCCGAACCTGCGGCGGAAGCGCTTCACCGCCTGGTACGTCAGAGAGATCTCGGGAACCAGCACGATGGCAGAGCGACCACGGGCAAGGGTCTCGGCGATGGCACGCAGATAGATCTCCGTCTTGCCGGCCCCGGCCACCCCCATCAGCAGCAGTGGACGACTGCGGGCGCCGGCGGCCGGCTCGTCCAGGCGTGAGACGACAGCCGAAAGCGCCCGCTCCTGCTCACGGTTGAGCACCAGTCCACTGCCGCCGGCGCCCGCAGCCTCTCCCTCCTCAACCCTATCCTCCCCGTAATACCTGAGGGCGTGCCGCTCTATCACTCCCTCGAACAGTTCCAGCTCCCCTTTCCGCGCCAGGGTCGCCACCGGTGAACGGCTGACGCCTGCGCTCTCGCACAGCTCGGCCACCGGCATCTCCCGGCCATCCGCCAGCAATCCCAGGACGCGCTCCTGTGCCTGCGTGTGTCCGTCGCCATCCCCGGCTGAGGACGCACCGCCAGCCGCAAGAACTTTCTCATCCGATGGTCCTGCCTGGTTTCCCCTGCCGCCGGCATCGGATCCCTCGTCCGCCTCCACGCCAGAGGCAGACGCGAGACGCGCGTACAGCACCCGTCGCGGACGCACGGCGGGCCTCTCGAGCCTGTAGTCAATGCCTTTCTCTCCCACCATCCGCTCCAGTTGCGGCAGGCCACCGGGCGGTAACACCAGCCCCAGGGCCGAAGCCAAGGGACAGTAGTAATACCCCGCCAGCCACTCAGCCAGACTGATGAGGTCAGCGGGCACAGGAGGATGATCGATGGCGGATTCTATCTCCACCAGCCCCTTCTCCGGTATCTCGCTTTCTGAAGAGATGGCGGCCACTATACCAAGAACCTTCCGGTGGCCGAACGGTGCCAGTACTATCGAACCGACACCGATTTCATCAACCAGACCCGTTGGTATCCGGTAGTCGAAGGGCCTGTCCAGCGAACGTGTCTTCAACTGGATGATGACGCGGGCGATGTGGGAAGCGGAGCTCATGACAGTTTCATTATAACCCCGGCCAGAGACAGAGGAACCGGGCCTGTCCGGGCTAAGAAAAGCGGGGCGCGCCCTCAGGGCGCGCCCCGCTGAAGTCCCTTCTGTATATCCTTCTTGCCCCGGCCGCAGCCCCGGCGCCGGACTGCCTCGACCTATGCCTTGACCTCGCCCTTGAGCCCGGCGGCTTCCCGCAGTTCCTCCGCCTTGTCCGTGCGCTCCCAGGTGAAATCATGGTCGTGCCGACCGAAGTGACCGTAGGCGGCCGTCTTCTTGTATATGGGACGCCTGAGGTCCAGGTCGCGCAGGATGGCCGCAGGCCTCAGGTCGAAATGCTCCCTCACCAGTCCGCTGATTTTCTCAACGGCGACCTTCTCCGTGCCGAAGCATTCCACCATCACCGAGACCGGGTGCGCTACGCCGATAGCGTAGGCCACCTGTATCTCGCAACGGTCAGCCAGCCCCGCGGCCACTACGTTCTTGGCCACGTAGCGGGCGGCATAGGCAGCAGAGCGGTCCACCTTGGTCGGGTCCTTGCCGGAGAAGGCGCCACCGCCGTGACGGGCGGCGCCGCCATAGGTATCGACGATGATCTTGCGCCCGGTGAGACCGCAGTCGCCCATGGGACCGCCGATGACGAACTTGCCCGTTGGGTTTATCAGTATCTCGGTCTTGCCCTTGTCCCACATATCCGCCGGGATGATGGGCTCCACCACGTGCTCGATCAGGTCCGGCTTGATCATGGTGTCGATGTCGATGTTGGGCTTGTGTTGCGTGGAGATGACGACGGTGGTTATGGCCGCAGGTTTGCCGTCCTCGTAGCGTACGGATACCTGGGTCTTGCCGTCGGGCCGCAGGTAGGGCAGGACGCCACTCTTGCGCACCTCGGAGAGGCGCTTGCCCAGCTGATGGGCCATGATGATGGGCATGGGCATCAGCTCAGGCGTCTCATTGCAGGCATATCCGAACATCATGCCCTGATCGCCGGCCCCCTGCAGGTCCAGCGGATCCTCGTCGTCGGCGTCGGTCCTGACCTCGAAGGCCTGGTTGACGCCCTGGGCGATGTCGGGCGACTGCTCGTCCAGCGCCACGATCACGCCGCAGGTATCGCCGTCAAAACCGTATTTGGCCCTGGTATAACCGATCTCCAGCACCGTCTCCCGCACCAGTTTGGGGATATCGACATAGGTCTCGGTGGTTATCTCGCCGCCGACCACCACCAGGCCGGTGGTCACCAGGGTCTCACAGGCGACGCGGCCGAAGGGGTCGTTCTTCAGTACGGCGTCCAGGACGCCGTCGGATATCTGGTCGGCGATCTTGTCCGGGTGCCCCTCGGTCACCGACTCCGATGTGAACAGATAGTCCTTCTTTGCCATCTCATCTACCTCCAAAGTCAAAAAAATACCCTCTCCGCCATGAACCAAAGAGGACAGAGCGCTCAGGAAACAAGCATTAACCAGAAGTGTAACAGCCGCCGCCGGAAATATAAAGCATGCCCGCCCGGGCCTCCGTCCTATATGCGCATCGGTATCCCCGCCGCCGCCATGTGCTCCTTGGCCTGACTGATGGTATAGGTGCCGTAATGGAAGATGCTCGCAGCCAGCACGGCATCGGCGTCGGCGTCGCGCACCACTTCCACCAGGTGGTCCAGGTCGCCTGCCCCACCGGAAGCTATTACGGGGATGTCGACCGCCGACGTCACCGCCCGGGTCAGGTCGATGTCATAGCCGTCCTGGGTGCCGTCCGTATCCATGCTGGTGAGCATGAACTCGCCGGCGCCACGTTCCGCCGCCTCGACCGCCCACTGGACCGCGTCCCGGCCCGTAGGCGTCCGGCCGCCATGTACGTAGGGCTCCCAGCGTTTCTCCTCACCCGGCGCCGAAACCAGCTTGGCGTCGATGGCCACCACCACGCACTGGGAGCCGAAACGCCGGGCGCAACGGTTGATTATACCGGGGTCATCCAGAGCGGCCGTGTTGATGGCGATCTTGTCGGCGCCGGCCTTGAGCACCCGGCGGAAATCGTCCTCCCCGCGCATGCCGCCACCGATTGTGAAGGGGATGAAGAGCTCCTCGGCGCAACGGCTGGCCAGTTCCACGACTGTCCGGCGCCGCTCATGGGAGGCGGTTATGTCCAGGAAGACCAGTTCGTCGGCACCCTCGCGGTCGTAGGCTGAAGCCATCTCCACCGGATCACCGGCGTCCCGGATGTCGACGAAACGGATGCCCTTGACCACACGGCCGTTGCGCACATCCAGGCAAGGGATTATACGTTTGCTCAACACGTCGGTTCGCAATCAGTCGGTACAGGGAGGCCGTACCTGTCTGGTCCCTGTGCCATCCATGGGGGTGCAGGAACGCCATATCCGTCCCGTCCCTGTGCTTTCCGTATCAATCGAGGACCTCACGTGCCTGGGCCACGGTGAAGCTGCCCTCATAGAGCGCCCGCCCCACGATGACGCCGGTGATGTTCTCCCGCGCAAGGGCTTTCAGCCGCCGCAGGTCTTCCAGATGAGAGATGCCGCCGGAGGCGATGATATCGATGTCGACGGCGGAAGCCAGTTCCGACACGGCCTCCAGGTTCATCCCCATCATCATACCGTCGCGGTCGATATCGGTATAGAGCAGATGCCTGACGCCTTCCCTCTGCAGGAAGGCGGCGAAACGCACGGCGCTGACCATGGAGCTTTCCTGCCAGCCATGGGTGGTGACCATGCCCCGGTCGGCATCGATACTGACTATGAGCCGCTCGCCCATCAGCCTGACCGCTTCCATCAGGAAGGCCTGGTCGGTCACGGCGCTAGTGCCGATTATCACCCTCTCCACCGGTCCCCGCTTGACCGCCTCCAGGGTCTCCCTGTTCCTGACGCCACCCCCGTACTGGATCCTTATCGCCAGCGTTTCCGCTATCTCCTCCACAATGGCGAGGTTGACCGGCCGCCCTTCGCGGGCGCCGTCCAGGTCCACCACGTGCAGCGCCTGCGCCCCCGCCTCCTGCCATTCCCGCGCCTGGGAGACGGGGTCGGGGTTGAACACCGTGGCGTCGCCGAAATCGCCCCGTCTGAGACGGACGCACCGCCCGCCCTGGATGTCGATGGCCGGATACAGTATCACGATATGAAATTCCTCAATATGGTAAGGCCGATGGCGCTGCTCTTCTCCGGATGGAACTGGAAAGCGGCGATGTTCTCATGTTCCACTGCGGAGACGAAGTCGCAGCCGTATTCCGTCATACAGAGTATATCGGAATCCCGCCGGGGAACTACGGCATAGGAGTGCACGTAGTAGAAGAAAGAGTCGTCCGGCACACCCGCCAGCAGCCTGGACTCCTTGCGGATGGACGCCTGGTTCCAGCCGATATGGGGGATCTTCAGGTCCGTGGGCAGAAGCTCCACCCTTCCAGGCAAGAGCCCCAGGCCGCGATGGAGCCCATGCTCCTCGCTCTCGTCGAACAGCAGGTCCAGACCCAGGCAGATGCCCAGGAACGGCTTGCCGGAAGCCACCTCGTCGCGGATTACATCCACCAGGCCGTACTTGTCCAGGTTGTCCATGGCGTCACCGAAGGCTCCCACGCCCGGCAGCACCAGCGCGTCAGCGCGGCGTACCTGACCGGGGTCCCGGGTGAGGGTGACGCTGGCGCCCACTTTCTCCAGGGCCTTCTCCACGCTGCGGAGATTGCCCATGCCGTAATCGATGACCGCTACCAGTTAAAGCACTCCCTTGGTCGACTGGACGCCGCTTATGCGTGGATCGATGGTGGTCGCCTGGTCCATGGCCTTGCCGAAACCCTTGAACACTGCCTCAATCACATGGTGGGGGTTGGTTCCCGCCAGCAGACGCACATGCAGCGTCAGCCCCGAGTTGGTGACGAAAGCCTGAAAGAACTCATGGGTGAGATCCGTGTCGAAACCGCCTATCTGCGAAGTCGACAGATCCATGTTGTATGCCAGGTAGGGCCGCCCGCAGATATCCGCGCAGACGGTGGCGAGAGCTTCGTTCATCGGCAGAACGAAGAAGCCGTAACGGGCGATACCCTCCTTGTCGCCCAGCGCCTTCTCGAAGGCCTGCCCCATACAGATACCCACATCCTCCACCGTATGATGGCCGTCTATCTCCAGGTCCCCCCGGGCACTGACATCCAGGTCGAAAAGACCGTGCTTGGCGAAGAGGGTGAGCATGTGGTCGAAGAAACCCACGCCGGTATCGATGCCCGACCTGCCGGAGCCATCAAGCTCCAGCTTGACGGTTATGTCGGTCTCGGCGGTCTTGCGCTCTATGGTTGCCTGTCTGGACATGGCGTCCCGTTCCTTTCCTGTCTGTTGCCCGTTGCCGGCTACTCCTCATCCTCTTCCTCCGCCTGGCCGAAACGTTCCAGGCGCAGTTCCGCCGCCCGGGCATGGGCCCTGAGCCCCTCGGCCCGGGCTATCTCCACCAGTGACGGCGTCAGTTCGCTGACAGTGGCTGGAATCAAGGATATCACAGCCACTTTTCGCAGAAAATTCTCCACCGACAGGGCGGAGCCGTAGCGGGCGGAGCCGGCGGTTGGCAATACATGGTTGCTGCCGATGATGTAATCTCCATAGGCGGTGCAGACATCCTCTCCCAGGAAGACCGCCCCGGCCGCGGACACGTCATGGGCGTCCTGCTCCGGCTGCTCAGTGTGTATCTGCAGGTGTTCCGGCGCGAAGCGGTTGCTGAAGGCCATGGCCAGACTCTGGGGGTCATCCCCCTCCACCAGCACCAGCGTGATCCGGTCCAGCAGACGCTCGTCCATTCCCAGCTCCCGCTGCAGCAGGCCCGCTTCCTCCTCCACCCGCTCAAGCAGCTCCGGGGACCAGGAGACCAGCACGGCGATGGCACCGCTGCCGTGCTCCGTCTGCGCCAGCAAGTCTGCCGCTATCAGGTCCGCCGCCGCGTCGCCGCCGGCGATGACAAGGACCTCGCTGGGCCCGGCCAGGCCGTCGATGCCCACACGGCCGAAGACCTGGCGCTTGGCCTCGGTCACATAGACGTTACCTGGCCCGGCGACCACGTCCACCGGCCTGATGGAGCCAGTGCCGTAAGCCATGGCGGCGATGGCCTGGGCGCCGCCACAGCGGTAGATCTCACCGACCTCCATCATGGCCGCCGCCGCCAGAACCGGCTGGGAGACCCTGCCCTCCCTGTCCGGCGGGGTGCAGATGCATATCTCCCCGACACCGGCCACCTGGGCCGGGATCACCGTCATCAGCACCGAGGAAGGATAATCGGCGCCGCCACCGGGCACATAGAGGCCGGCGCGGCCGACAGGGATCATGCGCTGCCCCAGCATCTGGTTCTGTCTCATGGGGGCGGTCCAGTCACCGCGCAGCTCGTGCTGGTGGAAGAGGCGGATGTTGTCCGCCGCCAGCCTGAGGGAATCCACCAGCGCCTCCGGAGCACTCTCCAGGGCGGCCTCGGCCTCGCCCGGCGCGACCCTCAGGCGATCCCGGCTGAAATCAGGGGCATCCAGCTCCCGCGTCAGGGAGACCAGCGCCTCGTCGCCCCTGTCCCTGACCACAGCGATGATCTCTTCCACGCGCCGCCTGACGGCGGCGTCTCCGCCCGGCTCGCCGCGCAACCGGAGGGCAATCTCGTCCATGTTCCCGGATGTGAGTCTCATGCTCCTCATGGCTTCTGAGTCTATATTCGCCCGCAGGCTCTGTAAAGAAAGCGCCGGCAGCGCCCATGGTTTTATTCTACCCGCCGCAGGGCAATATTCGATTGAGGACCCCGTTCCCCTGCGCTCCAGGGATAGATGACGAAAGAAGGCGTTCGGCCGGCAGGGGAATCGGGCGATCCGAGGGGCAGGACAACCAGCGAGCGAAGCGAAGTCTCTGACACGAAGTCTCTATTGAGACAAGGGTGGAGGATGCCATGGCGGTAGCCCAGTTCAGCGTGATACCAGTGACGGACGGTTCTCTCAGACCTTACATCGCCGCCGCTGTCGATGAGGTCAGGCGCTCCGGCCTCAGGTTCGAGGTGGGTGCGATGGCCACCACCGTCGAGGGCGACCTGGACCAGCTGCTTGAAGTCATCCGTAAAGCCCATGATGCGGTTCTGGCTGAAGGCGCGGAGCGTGTCGTCACAAGCATCACAATCGACGACCGCCCCGCCGGCGTCACCATCGAGGAAAAGCTGGAGGGGCTGAGATGAGCCCCGGCCCGGGAAAGGGAACGATGGCGCCGGTGACCGACCGGATACACAGCCTGATGATCGCCCACAGCCAGAAGGTGTCCATGGCTGTACACGCGCTGAAGGGCGGCGCGGAAGCATGGCGGGAGGGCGATATCGAGACCCTCGAGAAGCTGGTGGGTGAACTGGGCGGTCTGGAGGAAGAGGCGGACGCCCTGCGCCGGAAGATAACCCGGGAACTGGCCCGCAGCGGCCTGCCCCACGCCACCACCGAGCTTTTCCGCAGGCTCTCCCACCAGACCGACGATGTAGCCGACACGGCCCAGAGGGCGGGCAACTTCCTGCTGGTCATCCGCGAGGTGCTGCTGCCGCCGCGATACAAGGGCGATATCGTCAAGATGGCATCGATCTGCCAGACGGCCATGGCCACCCTGGCGGAGGCCATCCACTGCCTGCGGGAACCGGTGGAGCGCCGTGTCGAATACGCCGCCCGTATCAGCGACCTGGAGCGCAGCGTCGATGATATCGAGTTCAAGGTCCAGCAACAGGCGGTGGAGCTGCAACTGGACACCTGGAGCACCATCATCTTCTGGCGGCTCACCCTCACCATCAGCCGGGTGGCGGACTTCATCGAGGATGCCGCCGACGAACTGCTGTCCTACGAGGCCGCACCCTAACCCCGGTCCTTGCCCCCGTCGGCCCTGGCCCTCTGGCCCTGGTCCCCCCTGGGCCGGTCCCGGAGCCCTACTGTTCTTCCTCCCATCGGGCGACCTGGGCTCGCGCCGTACCCAGGTAGGGCAGGGAGACGCCGATGGCGTCATAGCCCAGCCTCACCAGCTGCTCCATCAGGTCGGGGAAGCGGGCGATGTCGCCGGCGGCGGCCACCAGTACCGAGTCCCCGGCACGGGCGATGATCTCCCCCAGCAGTTCGACCACCGCGGGGTGGGCAGGGTCGAAACGCCCCGCTACCCGCTCGCTCTCCCGGTCCACCCCCAGACAGCACATGGTGAGGTCGTTGATACCGACGCTGAAGAAATCGACGCCCGCGTCCACCAGCCTGTCCAGGGTCAGTACCGCCGCCGGTGTCTCGATGGAGGCGCCGAAGGCGACGTCCTCGTGAGGCCTGAGTCCCACATCCACCGCTATCTCCCGCGCCCGCTCGTACTCACTGACGTCACGCACGAAGGGGACCTTTATCCCCAGCGAATCGCAACCGTCCGCCACCGCCCGCCGCACGGCCTCGTACTCGGCCCTCAGCAGCGCCGGGTCTTCCAGTTCCCGGGCGATGCCGCGCCACCCCAGCAGGGGATTGCGCTCCAGCGGCTCGTCCTCACCGCCCCTGAGCCGGCGGAACTCGTCTGTGGGCGCATCCAGTGACTTGTACCAGACCGGCTTGCCCCGGAACGCCCTTGCCACCATGAGCAGAGCCTCCAGCACCGAGTCTGTCAATACCTTGCTCTCGCCCTGCGCCAGCAGCCGCCCGGGATGCACGCCCCCCTGCAGCAGCAGGTAATCGTTGCGGAAAGAGATGACGCCGTCGGCGATGTCCGCAGCCTTCTCCGCCGATTCGGGGACATTGATGGTGGTCATCAGGCGGGTCCGCGTCCTCACCGCCTGCTCGGAGCCGAACTCGCTCTCCTTCACCCGCGGGCCGATGCCGTCCAGCACCAGTCCCCGCCAGCCGTCAACGGTCACCACGTCGCCGTCATGTAGTACATCGAGTCCATACCTGGTGCCGACGACACAGGGCACGCGGAACTCCCTGAGGATGTTGGCGCCATGGCTGGTGGAACCGCCCTCATCGGCTACCACCGCAGCCGCCTCCCGGAAGCGGGGCGCCAGATCCTGGGTCAGACGGCGTACGAGGACCACCTTCCCCCTCACTTCCGCCGTCGGCGGAACCGGCCCTTCCTCCGGCCGCACCGCCCTCACCTCGCCCCATCCCACGCGGGGGCTGACGCCGATACCCCTCACCATGACTATCTCCGGCCGTGTGGCACGTCCCCGGCTCAGCGACAGCTTCTCCAGCCCGGTCACCGGCCTGGTCTGCAGCAGGACGATGCCTTCCGGACCGCGGCACCATTCCATATCCTGCGGCGCTCCCAGCCTCTTCTCCGCCGTCAGACCGTAGTTGATCAATGTGCAGAGCTCCTCTTCACTGAGCTTGGCCTCCTCGCGCTGGCCTGCTTCCACCTGACGCCGCTCACCCCGTGCGTCGTAATAGTGCTCCTGCGGGCGAGAGTCCCACTGGGATATCTCCAGGCTCTGCTTGTCTATGCGGTAAAGATCAGGGGTCACGTCACCGGAGACTACCCCTGGGCCGTAGCCGTAGGCAGCCTCCAGCACTATGACCCCCTCATCGCCGGTGGCCGGGTCCACGGTGAAGAGTACGCCGGAGATATCGGCCCTCACCATCCGCTGGAATATGACCGCCACCCCCATCCCCCCCGGATCGAAACCCATCTTGTGGAAATACCTGAGGCTGCGGCGTCCGAACCCCGATGACCAGCACTTCCTCACGGCGGCAAGGGAGGCCTCACGGCTGGTCACTCCCAGCGCTGAAGAGAGCATCCCGGAGAAGGACGCTTCCGGGCTGTCCTCCAGGGTGCCGGAGCTGCGGATGGCGACGGGCTGGCTGCCTTCACGGGAGAGTTCGTCGTACACGGCTGCAATCTGCTGCGCCAGCGCCGCCGGCATCTCCGCCTCGCTCACCAGCCTGCCGATGTCCCTGGCGTGCCCGTCGAAATCCTCCGGGTCCTCCCTGAACCTTTCAAGCGCCGATTTCATGGCGGGCGAGAGGCCGGAGCGTCCCAGGAAATAGCGCCAGGCGTCCACCGTCAGCACCACGGCCTCGGGGGTGGGCAACCCGAAGCGCCTGAGCGACGCCAGGTTGGCCGCCTTGCCGCCGGCGCGTCCCACGCTCACCTGCTCGAGGACGCCTGCATCGCGCAGATCCAGCCAGAACGCTTCCTCCGATTCATCGTTCCAGGACCTCATGGCCTCCTTGCCGTCTGTTTCATCCATTGTTGCCATATGCTTCATCCATGGTTTCCTGCAGGGAACAGGGTATGTGGCTGCCGCGCGTTCTGCCTTCCGGGACCATTGTAAACCGACGCTGCCGGCGCACGGCAATCCTATTATCCCCCGCCGAGAGAGAAGTTAGACTAAGGGGTCAGAAGGGATAGGGTCCGGGGAACTGGTAGAGGGCGCCGGTCTGGTCCCGGCAGCTGATATAGACCACGCTGCTGAAGGAAGATACCGCCGCCGGCACCGAGTAATGGATGGTGAAGCCGGTGGAGGCCCCGGACGCCAGGTCCGGCAGGGCCATCGGTGTCGCTGTCGACGCCGATACCCCGTTGGTAGCGCTGATCCCCTCGACCTGGATATCGGAAAGGTCGGTGGCGTCGTTGTTGGACAAGAGGATGTCGGCGGAAAGGTTGCGGGCGGCATAATCAGCGTATGAAGCCCAGTAGCTGCCGGTCAGCCCCAGGCCCAGGTCGAAAGCCCAGAGGTCGAAGCTCTCCAGGGTGTTCCCCTGGTAGTCGATGGATGAGACCGCCAGCGAGGACGAGGTCTCGTCCACCTTCACATGCTGGTAGGTGCCGGCGGCGAATATGTCGCCGGGGCCCGGCAGCGGCGTCATCAGCGGCGCGCCGCCGCCGCCGGTTATGACGTAATGGACGCCGTCCTCCAGGTGATGCAGGTAGAAGTGCTCATGGCCCTCGAAGACAAGGTCGACCCCGTACTGCCGGAAGAGGGAGTGCAGCTCCGCCTTGTTCTGCTGGCCGACGGCATCCAGCGGGTTGACCCAGGGATCGGTGGCATGCATCCCGGAGAAGAGGGGCCGGTGCATGAAGACCACTATCCAGACCTTGCCGGTGGCGGCTAGGTCGTTCTCCAGCCAGGCCTTCTGGTTGCCGGTGATCAGGCCCTCCTGGCCGGGAAGCTCGGTGCAGAGGGAGATGAAATGGGTGTCGCCGTTGTCGAAGCTGTAGTATTCCTCGCCGTAGGCGCCGGAGTCGGCGCCGTTGTTGACCGGGAGGGTGAAGTCATGTTCCAGCGCCGCCCGGTTGGCTGATGATGAGATCATCTCATGGTTGCCGACAGCCAGGTATAGTGGCAGGCCCTCCGTCAACCGGGACATCACCGCGAAGTATCCGCTGTACTTGTCCTCTGCCCGCGACTGGGAATCTCCCCCCAGGCCGAAGATGATGTCGCCGACGCTCAGCGCCAGGTCCGGGTTCCCGGCGGCCATCTGGCCCACTATGGTGCTCCAGACAGCCGGCTGCACCGTCGTGTCGGAGTTGGGACGGTTGTCACCGCCCACCACGAAGCTGAAAGGCTCCCCCGCCGGACGGCTGGTATGGAAACTCTTCTCCGCCAGGGTCGTGGTCTCCGCCGGATGGCCGGAGTGGGTGATGGCGACCCGGTAGTAGACCGTGCTGGATGGCGCCAGCCCGTCCAGGGTCACCTCGTGACGGTGGTGGCCGTTGTCAGAGGCGCTGGCGGTATAACTGCCGGGGGACTGCCCGTAATCGACGGTGACATCGCTGGTCACGTCGGTCTGGACCACCAGCACCGCCTGCGTCGACTCTACCCTGCTCACAGCCACGTTGACAACCTGGACCGCCAGGGCAGGGGTCGCGGCCAGTAACATCAGGAACAGTGTCATGGACAGGATGTACAGGAACCTGGTCACTGCGGGCCTCTCATAACCATCTCAACCGGATCTGTCGACCATAAACCTTTATCTCCCCCCTGCCCCCCTGCGAAACCCCCTCATTAAATACATCGTCAAACAGGAAGAAGAACGCAGCGCATTTGTAAGGATACGGTTAAATGTGTGTACAGCTGCTATGCGGCCGGCGCCGGGCCGGGGAAGGCATAGGAGTTGCCGGAGAGGTCGGTGCAGGTGACGTAGGTAGTCGCGCTGAAACGGCTCACGCCCGCCGGGATGTTGTACTCAAGCGTCACGGGAGCGCTCTGCCCCACCGGTAGCGACCCCAGGTGGACCGGAACGGTCGTAATCGGTGCAACGCCGTTGCTGGCGCTGAGATATACCACATCCAGTGTATCCACGTCGCCGAAGCCGGTGTTGGTCAGGGCATAGTCTACGGAGAGGGTACCTGACAGGTAATCGAAGAGGCTACCCCAGTAGACCGCCGTGGGCGCCAGGCTGAGAGAGGGCGTACCCAGGGTGAAGCTCTCCAGGGTGGAGCCGGAGGAATCGATGGCGGTCACCTTCAGCGAATCCGCCGTCTCATCGACCCTGACGTGATGATTGACGCTGGCGCCGAAGATATCGCCCGGGCCGAAGGCGGGCAGGCTGTACAGGTGGGCGCCGCCGCCGCCGGAGATGATGTACTGGATTCCGTTGTCCACATGTCGCAGGTAAAAATGGTCGTGACCCTCGAAGACCACATCAACACCGTATTGCTGGAACAGTGACAGCAACGCCGCTTTGTTCGCCTGCCCCGCCAGGGAGTTGGGGTTGAGCCAGGGATCGAGGTGGGTGCCGGAGAAGAACGGCCTGTGCAGGATGATAACCTTCCACCGGGCGCCGGCCGCCGCCGCGAGATCCTGCTGAAGCCATGTCATCTGGTCGCCGATGATGAGCGCCTGGTCTCCAGGCATCTCGGTGCATAGTACGATGAAATGGGTGTCGCCGTTGTCGAAGCTGTAGTATTCCTCACCTTCGGTGGCGGCCGAGGCCCCGTTGTTGACCGGCAGCGTGAAATTATCCTCATAACCGGACCTGTTCGTGGCGAACTGTATCCCCTCGTGGTTGCCCACGGCCGTATACATGGGCGTCGAGGCCGTCAGCAGCCGGGTGACCGAGAAGAAGGCGTTGTATTTCTCTTCGCTGAGAGCCGGTGTATCCTCCAGATGGCTCTCGACGATGTCACCCGAGTGGAGCACCAGGTCCAGGTTCTCACCCGCCATCTGGCCGATGATGGTGCCGAGAACAGCCGGCTGCGTTATCGGGCTGACAGGACTGGGCCGGTTATCCCCCACCACGCCGAAGCTGAAAGGCTCTCCGGCGGCCCTGGTGGTATGGAAGCTGCTCTCTGCCAGTGTAAGGGTGTCCGCCGGATTGGCGCTGTCGGACATGGTGACCCGGTAATAGACCGTGGTGGATGGAGCCAGACCATCAAGCAGTATCTCGTGCCGGCCCAGACCGCTGCCGGACCTCTGCGCGGTATAGACTCCGGGCGAATTCCCGTAGTCGATGACCACGTCCGAGGCGACATCGGTCTTGACGACGACAATCGCGGTGTTCGGTGTTACCTTGCTTACCGCAATGTTGGTGGCCTGAACGGCCAGAGCCGGCGCCGCTTCCAGGCAGAAAACGACCAGGAAGAAGAACAACAGCAGTACAAGCAGCCTGTTTGCCCGCAAAACAACCCTCCACCCCCACTACCCGTTTACACAAAAAGCCCACGGCATCCGCAGGCTGGGGAACTGCACTTAATACAGCCGGATGGACCGGCAAGCTTTTTCTTGCAAGCTGTTACTTGGGGACTGTCACGCGACGCTGGTCGATGCCGCTGAAAGGCCGCTGTCCCTGCCGCCGGTCGACTATGACATCGATATCCGCACGGTCGCCCAGTGATTCGGCGTAACTGTCTTTCATATGTTCCAGCTGCCGGTCGATGACCAGGTATTTGCGGTCACCCTCATCGGATATGGCGAAGCGGAACTTGCAGTGCGGACAGGGTGAGAACACCCTGGCGGAGGCACTGTAACTGACTTTATGGCAATGTGGACAAGTAAGTTCTTCCATTCCTGACTCCGCCTATGCGATGCTGCTTCTAAGTGTACCACACAGGTTCTATTTTGTCTCCATCCCGTCCTGTTTTCCTATACGTGTTTTCCCCCGTTTTTCCTTGCGAAACACGGGGACGTACTTAAACATGTGAAACTTGTCGCCCGCTGCTGCGGCGCCTCCCCCGTGAATGACGAAAGGCCTTCAATAGCGCTTGTGATAAGATTTGACCGCGGCAGGACGATCACTCCTGCAGAACGCACCAGGATGGCAGGCAACCGCGCCCGGCCGCACCCGGGTACCTATCAGGATGCCGAAGTGGCGGAACTGGCAGACGCGCCGGACTCAAAATCCGGTGGGGCTCACCCCCCGTGTGGGTTCGATTCCCACCTTCGGCACCATTCAGCTCCCACGTCGACTGCCCCGCGGCTGGCCATGATGTATTATCTTGCGGAGTTCGTCGTGGACTTCGGGGCCGCCGGCGTCCAGGGTTCGAGCCGGTCTGCAGGGCCGACGGCATCTCAGAGGAACATGTCACGAGACCCGGGGCGGTCAGCGCCCCAGAAAGCCGCCTCACGAAACGAGTCATACAGGGAGAGATCATGGTCGCTTCAGCAAAGCCGAGAATCAGGGTGCTCAGGGTGCTCCGGTTCCTGATGCTCAGGGCCGGCTGGGCGCCGCTGGCGGTGCTTGCCCTGCACCTTTATCTGCACGGCGTTCTCGACCTGATCAACAAGCACCCCTTCCTCGACATCCCCATGCACCTGCTGGGCGGCGCGGCGGTGGCCTTCTTCCTCTCCTGCGTCTTCCAGACGCTGCCGGAGGGCTCAATGAGCCCGGCCAGGCGTCCGTTCATAGAGGTCCTGACGGTGATGGGTCTTACCATGGCGGCATCCATCCTCTGGGAACTCTCGGAGTTCCTGCTGGATACATACGCGGGAACCAGCCTGCAGAAGGACGCGTTCGATACCGCCAAGGATATGGCCGTGGGCATCGGCGGCGGCGGCTTCTATATGCTCATCGCCTGGCTGACCGGCAGGGTGGGCCGGGTGCGCCCCATCGACGCCTGAGCCCCCGATACCGACCGAAACCCCGGGCCACTCTCCCGGCTTGAACTTCCCGTTACCCGCGGGTCCCGCCGAACTCCACGGAAATGGCCGGCAGAGTCACGCCGGACCCACCGTGGCCCATCATCCGTCCAGCTTTTCCTGGACCTCGAAATAGGATGGCTTCCTGCTGCCGTCGTATCGGATGAGACCGAAGAAGTTGTTCAGGTTGCTGGGGTCATCCGAGAGATCCTTGTACTCGAAGAAGAAAAGGGTCGCCAGCCAGGGCTTGTTGGCGGTCTCGTCGATGGCGTCCCGGATTGCCAGCGCCTGCCTGGCCTCGTCCACGTCGTCCCGCGGCCCCGCCGAGGGGGCGCCGTACTCCGTCGCCCATATCTTCTTGTCACCGTCCCCATGGGCCAGCATGATGCTCCTGATGCTGTAGTCCACGTCGGACATGATGGACCAGGCGCTCCACCAGAGCACATCGCTGGGTAACACCGGGTAGGAGAATGGATGGTACCCCAGGGCGTCGAAATAGTCCCCGGCGCCGCTGGCGTACATCTCCTCCAGGAAGTCGCGCTGTTCCACCCGGCCCACCGTGTTGGCCGAGGGCGAGAGGCCGCCGCTGACCACCGTTGCCTCCGGATCCTCCCGTTTGATACTGAGGTAGGCCTGTTTGAGCAGTTCCGTATACTCGGCGGCGTCAGGCGCCGGCTGCCAGAAGGCGGATATGTTGGGCTCGTTCCATATCTCCCAGGCATGGATGCCGCGCGGGGCGTAATGCCTCACCAGCGCGGCCATGTAATCAGCATACTGCGTCGGGTCGGCGGGGGCGCACTTGAAGCTGTAGGTGCATGAATCCGGCCGCGCCCATGCCGGTGTATAGGAGACCACGGGCAGCAGCCTGATGCCGTGCCTGCCGGCGGCATCGACGATACGGTCGAACCTCTCCCATCGGAAGGAGTCGGGGCCGTCCGGCTGGGCGGCGCTCCAGGCCATGTCGAACCTCAGCCAGTCGAAGCCGAGACCGGCGATATCCGCCATGGCCGCATCCAGCTCCTCGTCGCTCATGCCCGACAGGTCATCGCCCACGGCCATGCCGAACTCCGGCCGGTAGGCAGTATCACCGCCCGCCACCGTATCCCCGCTGTCGTTGGCTGCCGTGGGAACCGTCCCGGTCGCCCCGTCGTAGGTCGCGCATCCGGTCAAAAGGATCATCACCGCCGCCAGAGCCGCCATCGAGAGCAGCATGGCAGAGAGGTGTCCCCCCGTTTTCAAGGTACTTGGCGCCTCCTGCTTGAATATATACATTAAACTCCCGTAACTGATATCGCCAAAAGGTTGATAATTTATAATTCCCGCATGATACGGACCCTTTATAAAAAGATCAGGGACGAATCCATCTACGCCAATTCCGCCTACCTGCTCTCCAGCTGGGTCCTGCTATCAGGCCTGGGCTTCGTATTCTGGACCATATGCACCAACATCTATTCGGACGAACAGGTGGGAACCGCCGGCGCCCTGCTGGCGGCGCTCAACCTGATCACCAGCCTCAGCCTGATGGGGTTCGAGATCGCCATCATCAGGATAATGCCCCGCTACAGGGACAAGAGCAAGCTGCTCAATGTCTGCTTCTCCACCGCTGCCGTGTTCGGCGTCGCCTTCTCCGTAGTCTTCATCGCGTTGCAGGGCCATATTGCGGCGGACCTCGGCGTGGTCAGATCCAATATCCTCGTCGCCCTGCTGTTCATCGCCTTCGTCATCATCTATATAGGCAGCCACATGATCGAGAGCACTTTCATCGCCTATCGCAAGTCCGCCTATGTAACTACCAAGAACCTGATCTTCAGCGTGCTCAAACTGGGGTTTCCTTTCCTGCTCATCCCTCTCGGAGCCTTCGGCATCCTTTCCGCCTGGATGTTCAGCCTCGGCATCGCCGTTCTCTACAGTCTTCTGGTCCTGTGGCGCAGGTTCGGACACAGGATCAGGCCCCAGTTCTCGCTGTCCACGGTCAAGGGCCTGGTAAGCTACTCGCTGGCCAACTACGTGGCCAGCTTCGCCGAGGGGCTGCCCATCATGGTGCTGCCCCTGCTGGTGATCTATCTGTTCGGCCCATCGCAGAACGCCTATTACTACATCGCCATGATGCTCGCCACATCCCTGTTCACCGTCTCCATCTCCGCTACCCAATCCCTGTTCGCCGAGGGTTCCCATTACGAGGACGACCTCATGAACAAAATCGTCAAGTCGCTCAGGTTCATGGCCGTGCTGCTTGTCCCCGGCGTGGCCGTTGCGGTCGTGTTCGGTCCTTACATCCTCTCCATATTCGGCGAGAGCTACTCCACTGAGGCCACCGGCCTGCTCAGGATACTGGCGCTCTCTTCCCTGCCGGTCGCGCTCAACTCCATCGCCCGCACCATCTTCCGGCTCCACTACCGCATAGCGCCGCTGATCGTGGTCAGCCTGGCCAGTTCGCTGCTGATAGTCTTCCTGGCCTGGGCCCTCAGGGACCTCGACCTGGACGGAGTCGGTTACGCCTGGCTGGCGGGTCAGATGTTATCGCTGGTTGCCTTCGGCTTCCTGCTTGTCCGGGACCGCAGGATCCTCTTCTCTCTGAAGGACATCTAGGTAGACATCTTCCAGCTGCCGGGCATGACGCTCGGGTGCGAACCGCCTGACCCCTTTCCGGGCGTTCTCCGACAGCGTTCCGTAAAGCTCATCATCCTCCAGCAGTCTGACCACGGCGACGGCGAAGGCCTGCCTGTCGTCCGGGTCGGCCACCAGGCCGTTCTTCCCGTCCTTGAGCCAGCTGGACATACCACCCCTGCCGGACCCGACCACCGGCACTCCGTAGCTCATGGCTTCCGGTCCGGCCAGGCCGAAGGGCTCGGGCCAGAGGGAAGGCATCACCAGCAGCCGCGCCTGCCGGTACAGACGCCGCATCGACTCTCCGTTCAGGTGCCCGGTCAGTTCCACTGAAGCCTCCAGTCCCATCCGCCTGACGCGGTCCCTCAGCTCCCGGTCCAGGCTACCAGTCCCCGCCAGGGTGAGCCTGGCCTCCGCCATCCGTTCCACCACCACGGCAAAGCACTCCAGCAACTGCATGACCCCCTTCTCCGGCTCCAGCCTGCCGGCATAGAGCACCGAACCCTCCCTCCGCTCTGAACCATCGTAGCCCTTTCCGGACAGGTCCACGGGCCAGTCCAGGGTGATGGCCGGTGAGTAATCCAGGCCTTCGGTGATATCCTGAACATAGCCGCTGGGCACTATATACGCGGAAATGATGCCGCGCCGTCGGCGGAACATCCGGACACGGACGCTCTCGAATAGGAAGCGGGCCCGGCCGGCGTGCCTGCCGCAGCAGGCGCCATCGCCATAACCGCAGAACTGCCGCCGTGTCAGGACCCCGCCCAGCAACGGATAGAGCAGGCTGTAGTCGTGGAAGGTCATCACCACCGGACGGCCGGTCAGCACCCCCAGCCCCGTCGGCGACAGCCGGGTGACCGTATGCAGGTGGACTATATCGGGTCTGAAGTCCGCCAGCGCCGCCCGCAACGCCCGCCGCGCCCATGGGTTCCAGAGATGGTTGACCAGTTTGCCAAGCTTCGTTGAGTCACCGCTATGGAAGCGGTATTCGGCGAAGCCCTCCTGCGGCGGCGGCGCGTCGCCCGCCAGCAGCCGCACCTCATGTCCCCGGGCCGCCAGGCCATCCCTGGCCCTCCGCACCACCGCCTCGGCGCCTCCCCGGCTACGGCCGATGTCATGGACCAGCAGGATCTTCATTTGAGTATCTCCGTGGTGCCGTTGGAGTAGATGATGTCCTTCTCCCGGTAGAGGAAGTCCAGCGGGAAGCGGTAATCCAGTTCTCGCCCCCGGTAGGACTCGTAGGCAGCCCCCCGCTGGCTGTTGGTGTAATCCACATAGACATATCCGTCCTTGGTGATGTTCGCCGGCAGCACGTTGTCGACGATGTCCATCTTCCCGGGGCTGAAGGCGATCAGTTTCTTGCGCGCGTAATAGTCGCTGAAGACGGGCGTATCCTCGTCGCCGTTCTCCGCCAGCCAGCGGATTGACGCCAGCTCCGATTGATGAGTATAGAAGTTGTCGTAGTATATCCCCTGGTTGTTCAGGTTGAGGTGGGCGTAACCCGACCCCATCAGCTGGGGGATGAAGGAGGACAGCAGCAGGAAATACAGGATGAAGAGGGCAGCTGTCACAGAGGTTGCGAGCCTGACGCCCAGCGCCTTCAGTACGGCGTAGCAGCCCGCCACCGCCGGCAGGCAGAGGATTATGAGCAGCTGCTGGTAGATGCGCATGATGCTGTAGTTGGAGGAGAGCATGGGCATCAGCAGGGCAGCGGCCATCACCGACAGGTTGGCGGCCATCAGCACCCGGTAATCGTCATCGACGATGGCGCCGCCCAGCCGCGAGAACAACAGCCAGAGGAAGCCGACGATGATGAAGAGCTTGACGAACTTCTTCAGCACCTCACCGGCAAGGTAGACGATCCTGGCCAGCTCCGTACCCACATTGGCCTCCAGCTTCACCGACGCGTGCACCCGGGGTTGGTAGTCCTTGTAGGTGTCCCGTGTGTAATGGGGTCCGACGGCGGTGTGATCCCCTCCTTCCCGCTCGGCCATGAACTCAGCCAGCAGTTCGTCCTTGTTCTTTGAGCGGCTGAATATCTTGAACTGGTCCGTGAGGCCGGTCTGGTAATCGCTGAAGCTGGTCTTGCCCGAGACATTCTGGAAAACAGTGGTAGTGAAGGAGAGCAGATTGTTGTGGGTGCCGGTCAGCCATACGTTCCATCCCAGGGTGAAGACCACAAGCAGCAGGGCATAGCGCCAGCCTGGGAACCACCTCCTTTGCTCCGCCATCACGCCACCTTCCGTGAAACCGGATGGCGCGTCCACCGGCTTCAGCCTCAGCCGCTCGTACAGGCGCTTGAGGGGGAACCGCCGAAGCAGCCTGGCGACGAGCCCCGCAAGGTACTTCAGCCTGCCGCCGCTATAGAAGAGCCCGATGATGAAGATACCGACGGCGATATAGGTGGTTGAATAGTGGGACCAGACCATGGACGCGCCGAAAACCAGCGCCATCACCCCGCGCTGGCGGGAGGTCCATTCATCCCGGGTGAGCGCCAGCAGTATCAGGACGTTGAAAAGCGTGGCCAGTTCCTGCCTGGTCAGGAAGGGAAAATCGTAGAGGAAGGGAGGCTGGGAGATGAAGAACAGCACCGCCAGGAAGGTGAGCGTCCTGCTCAGGTAGCGTCTGATGAAGATGTACATGGCCACGGGGGTGAGGGCGGTGATGACCTGGAAGAATATCCTGAAGATATGCTGTTCGGGGATGGCCGGGAGCAGACCGCGCACCTCCACCGGCAGTATGGTGATGCTCAGGCATGAGTTATAAGCGTCGCGGTAATATTGTATCCCCCATTGCAGGTTGTCCCGGGTGAGTTCATAGACCGCGAACTCCCGCAGAATATCATGGCCGGAAAGCAGCCAGCCCCGCAGGGAAGAGCTGAGCAGCACTGCCAGGCAGATGAAAAACAGGGACCAGGGGAAGACGGAGGCTGGCAGGTGCTCCCTCATCCTGATCAGCGCGATGGAGTAGACGGCGACGCCGCCCAGCATGGCCATGGTCAGGACGTTCGTCCCGTTGTTGTTGAGGCTGACCGCCCCCAGGACGCTGAGGATGACCAGCAGCGGCGGCGTTCCAAACAGAACAGCGACCCGGCTGTTGGGAGACGGCAACGCGATATCATAACCCAGGTCAGCCTTCCGCCAGCGGCAGACCAGCAGCAATCCCAGGCTCAGGACGATCACCATTGCCAGGAGGTGGACAGACGCCAGCGGGTCATCGATGCCGGCAAGGGGCAGCCAGGTGTTCACCGCCAGGCCGGTGGCCATCAGCAGGAAGATGCTCGTCGCCAGCGAGTATGTGACCGTCTCATACCAGCGCTGCGGCGCTATCCCAAGCGCCCGCAGCAGCAGCCAGCCGATGATGAAGAACGAAACGGCGAAGCCGGGGAGCAAAGACAGGTAGAAGAAGGCGTCGCTGACATAGAGCCCCAGCAGGTGAAGGGCGGCGTACAGGGCGACTATCGCCGGTATCGCGAGATATATCTGTCTGCTGGACGCTTTTGTCTCCATGATCCCCGGTGTCGACTGTGGCTGTGCTTCCCGCCGCCGGACCGCGCCTTAGGTCACCGCCCGGTAGCGCAGCAACTGGTCCCTGCCCAGGAGTTGTATCTCCACGGTCACGTCGGCGAAGCGCTCCGTCGGAGTGAAGCGGACCGCCAGCTGCGCTTCCTCACCCTCTGCCAGCCTCACCTCGCTCACTGGCATATAGTTGGTGATCTCGTCCTCGATGATCACCGCACGGTACTCGTAGTCCCTCGCTCCGCCTTCGTGGTTGACGATGGTGAAACCGATCTCATATTCACGGCCCGGATCCAGTATCTTCGGCAGAGACGGGTAGTCGGTAAAATAGAGCTCGGTGAAGTCACCCGTCTTCCTGGTCAGGAGGAAGCTGGAATAATCCCGGATGGCGCCGCCATGGAAGGCGATGAGCCAGGCCCCCAGTGCCAGCAGTAGCGCCAGTGTCGACCAGGCGGCGATCCTCACCGTCCGGTCCCTGCGCGCCAGGCGCCTCCTCACCCTGTTCTTCAGGCCCGCCAGGTAGCCCGCGATCATTCCCAGGTCCCTGACCAGCATTATCATCGGCACCAGGAGAAAGCTGACGGCAGTTGCCCTCCCCGACCGGACCAGCGCCGGTAACTTCCGGGAGACGAAGAGCACCAGTCCGGGCAGTACCGCAAGGAAGGAAGGCGACCAGGCCAGTCCGATGACGAGACCTGCGATGACAACGGAGTAGATGCCCATCAGCAGAAGGTAGCGGCCCGGCCACATGTTGGCCTCACCGCTGCCGATACTGTTCCTCCTGTGCATCCTGTATACGCCGGCGAGGGTCTCGGCGCCGTGCCGCCAGTGGACGATCGCCTCGCCGGCGTCGCAGCAGCCGGTGGTCTTCGCCGCCTTCAGGAAGAAGAGCGTGTCCTCTCCCGCCAGCGTCAGCCATTCCGGGTATCCTCCGGCCCGTCGCCACACCTCCCGGCGGAAGGCGACGGAGCGGCTGGACCGCTCCGTCGCCGTTATCCTGGCGCGCCCCGTCAGCACATGGTGCAGCGCGGCGAACTGCCTGCCGACAGGGCTATCCCCCTCGGCAATGGTCCGGCCGAAGACCAGGCCGCAGTCCTCTCCGCCCTCCCTGAATGGTTCGGTTATACGGGCCATCCATCCCCGGTGGAGCACACAGCTCCCGTCCGTTACGCAGATGACATCACAATCACAGGCCTCGATGGCCGCGTTTCTCCCCTGGGAGATGTTGGCGCCGGGGCGGCTGATGATGTTGACGGGCATTACGGCCTCCGCCGCCCACCGTTCGAGGATGGTGACGGTGTCGTCTGTGGAGCCGCCGTCACAGATCACCACTTCATCCGGCATGATGGTCTGACGGTCGATGGACTCCAGCAGGCCGCCCAGACTCTCCCCCTCGTTCAGCAGGGTCAGGACCAGGGCTATCGACACGGAACTCACGACGCCAGCAGCTCCCTGTAGCCCTGAAGCGTCTCTCTTGCCGCCCTTTCCCAGGAGAACATGCCCGCTCTCTCCAGAGACATCCTGCTGTAACGCTCCCTCATGCCCTTATCGTCCATGAAAGACTCCATCGCCTTCTGCAGCTGTCCCGGATCGTTGCTGTCCAGAATCACCGCGCTGCCGCCGGCGACCTCCTCCGGTCCACCGGCCCTGACGGCTACCACCGGCAGCCCCGTCGCCATCGCCTCCAGCAGCACGTTGCCGAAGGGCTCGTAAGTGGCGGCGTGGACATATATATCCGCCGCCTGATAATACTTCCTCATCCGGTCCGCCGGCTGCCACTCCACCAGGTCGACCCTGTCCGACAGTCCGTTCGCTGCGATATATTCAACGACCCTGCCGCCGTAGCCGGCGGACTCGGCGTGGCGGCCCTTCCCCACCAGCATCAACCGTGCCTGAGGCCGCCGGCGGCTGAGGGTATGGAACGCCCGCACCAGCTCCAGGGTGCCCTTGCGCGGCACGAACCTGCCGCAGCTGAGGATGATGAATTCCCCCTCCCTCGCCCCCACAGCGTCCCTGGCGGCGGAGCGGTCGCTCCCTGCCTCCTGCCACTCTCTCCCCAGGCCGTTGGCGATCGTCACCAGCTTCCGCGGCTCATAACGCTTTGAGATGCTCCTGGCCATGAACTCCGATGTAGTCATCACCATGTCCGCGTTCTCTATCATGTACCGGTCCATCCTCCTTGCCAGGGGGAATACCAGGTGGTTGTAAAGCGCTGTTCCGCTTTGCCCCTCATAAAGGGAGTGGATCTTGACCACGGTCGGCACTTTTCGGAAAACCAGGTCAAGCAGCCCGAAGGGAGCACAGAGATGGTGTACCTGCGCCGGCAGCTTCCTCGCCGCCCGCCACGCCCTCCAGTTGAAGACCAGGTGGTTGAGGGGAAAGGTCGAAGGCATCTTCACCCTGACCACGGTCAGGTCTCCAGACCTTTCCAGTGCGGGAGCCTCCCTTGATATGCGCCCCGTGATCAGGGTCAGCCGGCAGAGCTTCGCCAGCTCCCGGGCCAGTTCCCGGTAATGCACGCCGAGGCCGCCCTCCACATGGGGAGGATACTCGGCGCAGATCATCACTACCTGCATCCTGTCAGGTTGCGTGCTTTCCATCTTTCGTCGGGTTCGGCAGACTGGTTTTGCGTTCCCGTCCTGCTTTAAGGGAATTCACGCCCCGGGGCGAAAACTCCTGCCGGATGCCGCATGTAGCCGGTGACCAGCACCTCGTAGTGGGCCGGAGCCATAGGGAAGCTCTGCTGCAGGGGATACTATACAAGCGGTTCGAGGGGTGGGGACGGTTTTCGTCGGAGGAACAGCAGCCACCTTGCACGGTGTATCAGCAGAGCACCTTCTCGAAGTCGTAAGCGACACGGTCCCAGTTGAGGTTGGAGAACTCCCGGCGGAAGGTTATCAGCGGAGTCATCTGCCTCTCGCCGTCGAGGATGGAGTTCATTCGGGCGGCCAGCTGGTTCACATCCACCCCGGTCAGATAGCCGTTCTCGCCGTCGATGATCAGGTCGCGGGCGGCGTTATCCTCATGGTTCGTGGTGATCACCGGCACGTTGCAGGCGTTGGCTTCGGCCACGATGAGCCCGAAACCCTCCCTGACGCTGGGGAGCACCAGCATCCTGCTGGCCTTGATCATACTGTAAAGATCCTCGTGACGGGGCAGGAAGTCCCTGAACTGCACGTTTTCCACCAGCCCCAGCTCACCGGCCAGCCGCAGTAGCGGCTGCTTCTCCGGGCCGTTGCCGATGATCGCGCAATTGACCTGCTCGTGCGTCTTCTTCACTTCGGCGATGGCCTCAAGCAGCAGGTCCACGTTCTTGTGGCTGATGAGCCTGCCGGCGTAGATGACGTCGAATGATTCATCACTCTTCGGCGAGGCGAAGATAGGCTTGAAATCGACGCCATTCATCACCGTCTTGATCTCCCTTTTCACCCCCTCCGCCCTCAGGCGCCTGGTGGTGTGCTCCGATACGGCGATGAAGGTATTGGGCAGCTTCATGGCAATCTTCTCCACCAGGTAGCCGAACAGGCCCCTGATGCCCCCCAGGTATTCATGCCAGTATTCCCGCCCCCAGACCTCATGCCAGGTCACATACATCCTCTTCCGTTTCAGCCAGCAGACCATGCGCATGGTGAAGAGGGGGAAGAGGGGGATATTGTCCACGTTGACGATGTCATAGGACCGGCGCAGCATCTTCAGGCAGGCAAGGGCGAAGAGTATGCCCTCCTTGATGGAGCGGCGTTCGCCTTCATAGAGGGGATAGAGCTTGCTGATGGCATGGAAATATACGCCGTTAATCTCGATCTCGTCGTCGCCATCCCACCATTTCATGGTGTAGATGTGGACATCACGGCCATCGCGGGCCAGGCGCCTGGACACCTCGTGCAGATGCCTCTCCTTCCCACCCTTGTGAAAGGGATAGACAGCATCGGAGACGAAGGCCACCCTGTTGGCCTGCCTGGGACGCCAGAACAGGCGCTTTGTGAACATGGCCAGGATTCTGCGGCCATCGCGGAACGGCTTCAGGGACGATTCCCCCATACGTGGTTCGTAGGTGATGGGGACCGAGTATATCTCATAGCCGAGATGGGCCATGGTTGTTATCATCTCCATCTCCACGGCGAAGCCGGCGGAGGCGAGGTAAGGCCGCATCTTCTCGACCACATCGTAGCGCCAGGCGAAGAAACCTGTGAGCGTGTCGGTGATGTTCACCTTGTAGAAGTTGCGCACAAGCACCGAGAAGATCCAGTTGCCCAGGCGATGCAGCCCTTTCATGGCGTTATGGCTCATCCGCCCCGCCAGGCGGGAGCCCAGCACCACGTCACAGAAGCCGCTCTCCAGAGGTTCCAGCAGCCGCAGTATCTCCGAGGTCTTGTAGGTGTCGTCGCCATCGATCATGACCACGTAGTCACAGTCGGATTTGATGGCGTAGAGCGCCGTCTTGATGGCGTATCCCTTGCCCTTCTTGGGCTCCTTAATGACCCGCGCCCCCTGCGCCCGCGCTATCTCCGCCGTGTTGTCCGTGGAACCGTTATCGATCACCAGGATGTCCAGAGCGAAGCCCGCCTCTTCAAGCTTCTTGTGGGGTACGCCCCGGATGACAGAACCTATCCCCTCGGCCTCGTTGTAGCAGGGGATGATGAGGGTAACCTTCTTAAGGGCCTTCTTCCTGGGCGATTCCAGCCCGGTGGCAACGCCCTCCTTGAGGAATTCATCACTTACGACGCGGAAGGGGGTACTGGTGGACGTGGACATCTCCCTCTCAGCAGGGCGAAGATACGAATCCCTGTCCTTTTTTCCCGGCCCTGTAGCCATTTGCTCGCGCCCGCCTTTTACTGGGGACATGGGCAGCCGCCCAAGTTTGCCTTTATTGCCAGTATCCTTTGTATTCCATCATCGACATATTAATATGCCTTAAACAGAAAAAATATAATCATCTTCATCAACTAACATAATTCTACCTTTTTTCCCAATATTTTCAATAGCTGTGAACACGTGGCGCCCGCGACTTCGCCGGCATGCTCCACTGACACAGCCCAAGCGAAAAGGCCCGAAGCGGGCCTTTACCATGTTGCTGCAACGGTTGGCTATTGTATTGAATCATCATCCGTTCTGCAATATGTCACGCAGCTCATAGTATGCCGGTTTCCTGGTGCCGTCATAGCGTACCATGCCGAAGAAGCTCTCCACCGTACCGGGATCGTTGCTCATGTCCTTGTAGGTATAGAAGAACATCACCGACATCCAGGGCTTGCTCTCCATCTGCTGGATGGCGTCCCGGTAGGCCTGGGCCTGGAGCCCTTCGTCCACGTCTCCCCTGCCGCCGGTAGGTACGCCGTATTCGGTCCCCCAGATGTCCTTGCCGCTGTCACCGTTGGCGTCCATGATGCTGCGGATGCTCGGTGACAGGTCCGACATCTGCGACCAGCCGCTCCAGGAATGGACCTCGCTGGGCAGGGCGGGATAGGAATAGGGATGGTAGCCCATCACATCGAAGTAATCCCTGGCCCCGCTCTGGTACATGCCGCTGAGGAAGTCCCGTGGCGCGACGCGGCCGCTGCTGTTGCTGGTGGGCGCCAGGCCGGCGCTGACCACCGTGGCATCCGGGTCCACAGTCTTGATCCGCGCATAGGTGAGCTGCAGCAGCTGGGTGTAGGCGGCCGGATCCGGTACCGGCTTCCAGAAAGAATCGATGTTGGGCTCGTTCCAGATCTCCCAGTTGTGAACACCCTGCGGTGCGTACCGCGCCACTACCTCCGCGGCGTACTGGGCGAATCGCGCAGGGTCGGCGGGGGCACATTTGAGGCTGTCGGCACATTCGGCGCGGCGCGCCCAGCCCGGGGTATAAGTAAGTATGGGCATCAGCTTCAGGTTGTGGCGTCCAGCCGCGTCGACGATACGGTCGAAACGCTGCCAGTCATAGGTATCGGCGTCGCGCCACTGCAGGGCGTTCCAGCCCAGGTCGAACCTCAGCCAGGTGACCCCCAGGCTCTCGATATCCGCCATGGCCGCTTCCAGTTCCTGGTCATTCATCTGCGCCAGGTGGTCGCCTACGGAGATGCCGATCTTGTCCCCGATGGACGGCGGTGGTGGCGGGTAAGAATACACGTTACCATCGGCGTCGGCCGCGGTCGCGCTCAGGGAACGGGTGAAAAGTCCGACTCCGGCGGGCACCAGATACTGCAGGTCGAAATCCACCGAGGCGCCGGCGGCTATATCGCCCAGCGTCACAGGCATGGCTGTCACCGTCTGGACGCCGCTGGACACGCTGGAACCGGTCAGCTGGACGTTGAACGCGTCGTTGGAGCCGATGTTTGCCAGGGTGCTGCGGACATCGAGCCTCCTGATGCTGTAATTATAGTAACTGGACCAGAAGGCCGTCGTCGAACTCACCATCAGGTCCGGCTGGTTGTCCTGCGCAGGTGCCGAACCGATGCTTATCACTTCCGGCGTCGAGCCGGGCGCCTCCTGCGCCAGCAGCATGGAGAAGGCCAGCGCCAGCACGGCTGAAGCGACGGCAAAAAAAATCACCCCTGCCCTTACCCGCTGCTGATTTTCATGGATATGACTTCGGACCAACATACCTTCCTACCCCGGAAACATGGCCTGCTACTATTCATAACGGATGATCAGCGGCTTTCTTTAGGAATATGGTTTCATTTGTAACTTTGATTCACGGATGGGTGCTCCCTGACCGCTGTGTAGGAATCCGGACCGTGCGGCCCGGCGGCCTGCGCGGGCTGACGGGACGAGCGGAGACCTGGGAACGCGGATAAAAGCGTGTGGCGCCCGGCGGCTGCCGCAGGGGACGCATTGATGCGGACGGATGAAGGTCGCGGATGGATGAAAGTGGCCGACGGATGAGGGTTGCGGACCGGTCAAGCTGGTAACCGATGACCGGTGCCGCTCTTTTCAGATGACGGCGGACACGCGGCTGTGAGAAGGTAACTGCCGGAGAGCGGCGAACAACTCCATTGACTATCGCGAATCGTTGAGAGGGGTCTGACGCACCATATGGCTGAACAGGACAGTGGCTCCGCCGGGGCCGGGAATCAACTCGTCGCCTTCGATATCAACCCCCGTCGCTTCAACCGCAACCTGCTGCTACTGCTTATCGGCATCGAGGTGGTGCTGCTTCTTTCCGACTGGTTCATCAGCTACGCAGGCTGGATAAACATCGGCATGTTGCGGCGGTTGCTGGACATGACCACTGAAGGCGGGCTACTTACCTGGTACCGCTCCACTCTCATCTTCGTCACAGGCGCTTTTCTGCTGGTGATCTACCTTTCGCAGCGCCGGTCCGGGGCGACGGCAAGGAACCGCTGGTGGCTGGTGTTCGCCTTCTTCTTCATTTACATGTCGGCCGACGACGCCTCCCAGATACATGAGCGTTTCGGCGCCGACTTCAAGGCAGGCATCGAGAAGCTGGGTGGAACCCTGGACTTCTTCCCCACCTATACATGGCAACTGGTGCTGGCGCCGGTGTTCGCCGTCTTCGGCTTCCTGATGTTATGGTTCCTCTGGTCACAGTTGAGGGAGAGGAACGGCAGGCTGAAACTCTTCGCCGGCCTTGCCTGCTACGGCACGGCCGTAGGCCTCGATTTCATCGAAGGGCTGGGGGCGGACAATCCTCTGAACATCTACGCCCTGATATGGAAGAACACGGGATTGGGCGAGACGCCGGTCGTCCGCCTGGGCATGTCCATCGAGGAGTTCCTGCAGATGCTGGCCATCACCCTGCTGCTCTCGGCGTTCTTCGTACATTATAGTCTGTCAACGGCGGAGACTCGGGTAAGATTCGCCGCTCAGCCGGAGGGCGCCCGGGAAAACCGGCCGGTGATGACCCGCGTGTGACGCAACGGTCCCCGCGTGCTGCGCACCCGATCGAAGCCTGCATTCCTGAGCAAAGGCATCAGCTTCCTGGTCTCCGTGGGAACGATCTCGATCAGAAGCCAGCCACCGGCCCTCAGCCAGCGCGGACTTTCTTCTATGGCGTGCCTTGCAAGCATGAGCCCGTCCTTTGAGCCATCGGTGAGCGTGTGAGACGGCTCGAACTCCCTGATCTCGTCCGGCAGGTCGGCCACTTCCCCCCTGGGGACATAGGGTGGATGGATGGTGACCACATCGACGCTGCCTCGCAGGCGCTTCGGCAGACCGTCGAACATGTCGCTCCTGCGGAAGGTGACGTTGCTCAGCCCCAGTTCGCGGGCGTTCTTGCGCGCCTGTCTGAGAGCGCGCGTCGAGATGTCCAGACCCCAGACGCTTGCATGCGGCACGGCTTTGGCGGTCGATAGCGGTATCGGCCCGATGCCGGTGGCCAGATCGGCGTGGACCGGTTCTTTCCGCCGGGCCAGCCGGCGGATGGCCTGGGTGGCGAGGAACTCGCTGGTGCCCCGGGGAATGAACATGCCCGGCCCGATGCCCAGCCTCAGTCCCCGGAACTCGGTGCGACCGGTGATGTATTCCACCGGTTCCCCGGTCTCGCGCCTCCCCAGCAGGCGCCGGAAGCGCCCGGCCACGGCGGGCGGCACCTCGTCATCCCAGTCGAAATCGACGCCCCAGGCATGCTCCAGCAGCTCCCAGGCCTCGTCCTCCTCGTCGCCCTGGGCGCCGAAGCGCCACCTTGCCGCGACCAGCGCGGACGCAGCCTCTCCTATCAGGTATTCCACGTCCATGGGCGAGTATTATACCTCCCTTCGGGATGACGGAACCTCTGCAGAGAACGGACATCGGCCCTAGGCTTTTCATGTAGGCGCGGTCAGACCGGAGGTGTGGAACTGCTTCTCTCTGTTTCAACGGCTGCTGCCGGTAACGGCTGGTGGAAGTACCGCCGCTTAAGCCAGAAGGCCACGTTGACCAGTCCGATCATCACCGGTACCTCCACCAGCGGACCCACTACGCCGGCGAAGGCAGCGCCGGAGCCGATGCCGAACACCGCCACCGAGACGGCGATGGCCAGCTCGAAGTTGTTGCTGGCGGCGGTGAAGGCCAGGGTCGCCGATTTGCTGTAGTCGGCGCCTACGCGCTTTCCCATGAAGAAAGACACCACGAACATCAGCACGAAATATATCCCCAGGGGGACAGCGATGAGCAGCACATCGAAGGGTATCTGCACGATCAGGTTGCCCTTGAGACTGAACATGACCACGATTGTGAAGAGCAGGGCTATCAAAGTCATGGGGCTGATGCGCGGCACGATGATCCGCTCGTAACGCCCCCGGCCCATGGCCCTGACGCCGATGAGCCTGGTGAGCGCCCCGGCAGCGAAGGGGATGCCCAGGTAGATGAGGACACTGCGGGCGATCTGTCCGATGCCGATGTCCACCACCGAGCCCTCCAGGCCGAAGAGCGGCGGCAGCACGGTGATGAAGAACCAGGCGTAGACGCTGTAGAAGAAGACCTGGAAGACGCTGTTGAGCGCTACCAGGCCGGCGGCGTATTCGCGGTCCCCTCTGGCCAGCTCGTTCCAGACGATCACCATGGCGATGCAGCGCGCCAGGCCGATCATGATGACACCGGCCATGTATTCCGGGTGGTTGTGCAGGAAGACGATGGCCAGTAGAAACATGAGTGTGGGACCGACGATCCAGTTCTGAAGCAGCGACAGACCCAGGACACGCCAGTTGGTGAACACCTCCCCCATCTCCTCGTAGCGCACCCTGGCAAAGGGCGGGTACATCATCAGGATGAGCCCGATGGCGATGGGGATGTTGGTCGTGCCCACGGAGAAGGAATCGATGAAGTCCTCGGTGCGCGGTATGAAGTATCCCAGCGCCACGCCCACGGCCATGGCGGTGAATATCCACAGGGTCAGGTAGGTGTCGAGAAAGGAGAGGCGGCGTTTTCTTTTGGTGCACGGCATCAGTTCAGCAGGCCGCCTTCCTCTTGCCGGCAAGGTATGCGCTCAGGCGGCGCCGGTCCTCCCGGGCCTGGGGCAGTTCTGCAAGGTTATTCTCCAGAAGGTGCAGGAGGTCGCTTCGCAAGCCGTGGCCGGCGTCCGTATCGTTAGCGGCGCCACCTCGCTTGTTGGCTGCGCACCCAGATTTGTTGGCTGTCCCACCCGGGTCGTCCGCCAGGCGGTATTTCATCCAGACGCCCTGCCGGCGGTCACTCACAAGACCGGCGTTGCGCAGATAGGCCAGGTGGCGCGAGGTTGTCGACTGGGGCAGCTCAAGTACGGCCATCAGGTCACATACGCAGAGTTCGCCCTCCAGCAGCAGACCCATTATCCGTAACCGCGTCTCGTCGGAGAGCGCCTTGAAGATGTGCGCCGTCCGGTTCATCCGCCGGAGAGCGTCCTGGAGATGTGCGCAATTCGGTTCACCCGCCTGGGAGCGCCCTGAGTATGTGCTACGGCTTTCATATTGCTAATATATCTGCATAAGCGGATATTGTCAAAAGCTTTATTGATAACATTGAAGTTGATTACTTCATAAAAATCCGCAAGTTAGATTTCGTCCCCTGTAGGACCGGG
>CAZCCR010000010.1:0-62642 GCA_964497425.1 uncultured Gaiellales bacterium | reverse complement strand
GGGCTACAACGCCACCTTCAGCAAGTGGGGTCTGGCCAAGTACAACAACACGCTGGCGGAGAAGTACACCGGCGGCGCCAAATACCCACTCGTGTCCGCGGTGATCGACACCACCGCCCCCACCATCACCTCCGGCCCCACGGCCACGGTGACCGGTGACACCAGCGCCGACATCGCCCGCACCACGGACGAGCCGGCCACGACCAGGGTGGAGTACGGCACCACCAGCGGCGGGCCCTACACCAGCACGCAGAACGACACGGTGCTTCACGCCTCAAACACGGCGTCGCTGACCGGCCTCACCCCCGGCACCACCTACTACGCGGTGGTGACCGTCTGTGACGGCCAGGCCAACTGCACCACGTCCAGCGAGGTGAGCTTCACCACCTACACCTGCGGCAAGCCGAGACTCGACCTCGCCACGACCAACGTCTACTGGGCCAGCATGGCGGACTACACCGCCCACCTGCTGTCCATCGACTACACGGTCACCAACAACGGCGCCGGTGGCGCCAGCAACGTGACCATCAGTGGCAGCAGCGCCAGCAACGGCGTCACCGTCGCCAGCGGCATCCCCGCGGCGATCGGTACCCTGGCTGGTGGCGGCGGCTCAGGTGGAGCCACTGTCGTCTACAGCATCCCGACCGGTGTCGGCGGCTTCGTCGTCAACAACACGGGATCGGCAGATGACGACTGCGGCAGCAGCTACACCTATCCCCCCGAAGCATGATGGATAGGATGACGAAACGATGAACCATAGGAGGAACCGCATGAAAGCTAAAAGAGAAGCGCGGGAACCCTATGCAAAGCCGGAACTCGTGAAGCACGAGAACTTGAAGGAGATAACCTTCGAGTGCCCTAACTGGCAGTGCAGTGTAACGGTTCCGCCGCCGTACGGATCGTAAGGTTCGGCGGTAAGCGGTAACACGAAACAACCGGAGGGCGGCGCGCCGTGAGGCGCGCCGCCCTCCTGCATCTTAAAAACCTTTAAAAACGTCGGTACCGTTCTGCAGGGCGTAAAACACGGGAGTCGGCGAACGGTGGGAATTCCTAACCGGCGCTGCCCACCTGCGGCAGGTCTCCACCGGGCCTGTCATCAAGGAGATGCTCCGCGGTGAGGCCAGGAAAATGGCTCACACCATCGCGCAGCCGTTTGCGGCCCTCCTTGACGGAGTACATGCGTTTGTCCGCAAGGCTCATCAGTTCGTCGGCGTTGGTCGTCTCCTCCGGATAACTGGCGTAACCGACCGACGCGCGCAACGGTCCCAGGGAGGTGTCGCTGATGAGGATGCCGCTGTCAGTCCGGAAGGGATGTGACGAGATAGTGCGGTCGAGCCGCTCCGCCAGGACACGTGCGCCTTCCTGGGATGTATGGGGTGCGATGATGACGAACTCATCGCCGCCGAAGCGGTAATGGGAGAGCGCCGCCAGGGTGGTGTCGGTCTTTCGCAGGCTTCGCTGGAGCAGTTCGGCCATCTCTCTGAGCACCGCGTCGCCGCAGAGGTGGCCGAAGGTGTCGTTTATCTTCTTGAAATCATCCAGATCGATGATCAGCAGGGAGAATGATGTGGGGAACTGCCGGCCGTAACGATGGATACGGGCGATCTCCGTCTCCAGGCCGTTACGCAGCGCCCTGGTGTTTCCCACGTTGGTGAGAGGGTCGATCAGGCTGAGTTTCTCGATGGTCTCCCGGTCCTTCCTCACCCAGTCCAGCATGGTGTTGAAGCTGGAGGACAGCACGCGGAGCTGGGGGTCGGCCTGGTCCTCCGGCATCACGGCCGCCTCCAGGTCGGCATGCTGTTCCACCTGCTCCATTGTCCGGGCCAGCCTGTCCAGCGGCGACAGCGCGATTCTCACTGCCAGGTAGTTGATGGGCAGGCACAAGAGCAGTCCTCCCGCCAGGAAGATGGCTCCCATCAGCAGTACCGGTTCGTTCTCGTACTGCTGCGTTATCCAGGTGCCGCTGAAAGCGCCGATGGCGACGATGACACAGTTGGCGAACAGGACCTTGCCGGCGATGGTGAAGCCGGTGGCGGCGCGGAGCCTGCGCCCATTGACCGTTGACGGTTCCGTGGACATTCTCGTACCCCCTCCCGATATGAAAAGCCTGCGGTGATGTTCGGCAGAACGGCCGGGAAGCTTTAACCGCTGTTTTACTTCATGAGCCTCAGCCTGTAAGCTGGAACCGAAGGAAAAAGTATCATCGGAGGGACGCTTGCACGAGTTCATCGCCCCAGTGGAGGAGTTCATCAGGGGCTCCATAGACTACTTCGGCGCTTACGGTATCTTTGCCGTTTTTTTTCTGATGACCCTGGAGAGCGCCTGTATCCCCATCCCCAGTGAGGTGATAATGCTGTACGCCGGGGCGATGGTGGCGCACGGTAACATGACCCTGCTGGAGGTGACCGCCGCCGGCGCCCTGGGCAACCTGGCCGGCTCCTGGCTGGCCTACTGGGCCGGCGCCTACGGAGGCCGCCCGCTGCTGGAGAAGTATGGCAGGTACATCCTCGTCACGAAGAAGAAACTGGACATGGCGGACCGCTGGTGGCAGCGCTATGGCGATGTCACGGTGTTCTTCTCACGCATGCTGCCCATCATCCGCACCTTCATCTCTCTCCCCGCCGGCATCAGCCGTATGCGTTTCGGGCGATTCACCCTGTACACGCTGCTGGGCTCCATCCCCTGGTCGCTGATGCTTGCCTGGCTGGGCGTGAAGTTCGCCGAGAACTATGAAGAGGTCATCCGGCCCAAGCTCAGCATCATCACCTATTCGGTGGCGGCGTTGCTGGCTGTAGCGGCCGTCTACCTGGTCTGGCGCTGGCGCCGGCGGGCCGGCACGGCCGCCGGGACGGATATGGACTGAACCATGGCCACGAGTGTCGTCGGCGGAGACAGGCAATGAGCGTTTTCCAGGCGATAGTGCTGGGCCTGGTCCAGGGGCTGACCGAGTTCCTGCCCATCAGCAGCTCCGGCCATCTCGTGGTCATCCCTGACGCCCTGGGCTGGGAGCAACCATCGACCAGCTTCGACATCATCCTTCATACCGGTTCACTGGTGGCGGTGGTGGCCTTCTTCCGGCGGGACATCATCCAGCTGGCGGCGGCGTTCTTCCAGCAGGGAGCCGATGCCGCCGCCCGCCGCCGTCTGGCGTTCTTTATCGCCCTGGGGACGGTGCCGGCGGTCATCGCCGGCGTACTCTTCGAGAAGACATTCGAGGAGTTCTTCCTCAATCCCACCGCCGTGGCCGGTTTCCTGCTGGTGACGGGGCTGCTGCTCATCGGAACCGGTGTGATGATGGAGGTCAGCGAGGATATCGGGACCCGGAGGCGGCGGCTGGGTGCTCTCAGGGCCAGGGACACCATCTACATCGGCCTGATGCAGGCCATGGCTATCGCTCCGGGCATATCGCGTTCCGGCGCCACCATTTCCACCGGGCTATTCCTGGGGCTGGAGCGGGAAGCGGCGGCACGCTATTCTTTCCTCCTCAGTATCCCGGTCATCGCCGGGGCGGCCGTGTTCAGCCTGCGCCACGGCCTGGCTGACGCGGGCAGCGAGGGCGCGGCGCTGGCGGCCGGCTTCGTGGCCGCGGCTGTGTCGGGCTTTGCGGCTATCAGGTTCCTCATGGGCTTCATCCGCAGGCACAGTCTGCGGATATTCGCATACTACTGCTGGGCGCTGGGCGCCGCTGTGCTGGCGACGCACTTCCTGCGGTGAAGTCCCCGGGTGGACGCGGGTCCTGTCCGGCGGTTGAACTGGATGTGGCCGCATGATAGAAAAAGTGCGTGGACAGTAACCTCCTCCTAGTCCTGGTGGTCGTCGCCGCTGTGGCCTTCGACCTGATGAACGGTTTCCACGACGGCTGCAACGCCGTCTCTACGGTTATCTACACCAAGGCGCTGAAACCCCGCACCGCCATCTTCATGTCCGCCGCCTTCAACTTCGTCGGGCCCTTCCTGGGCATCAAGGTTGCCGAGACCATCGCCGGCGTGATCGACTTCGGCGACGCCCACGGGAACACCATGGCGCGTCTGGTGATCGCCGCACTGCTGGGCGCATTTCTCTGGGACCTGCTCACCTGGATCTGGGGGTTGCCGGTAAGCTCGTCACACGCCCTGGTGGGTGGTCTTATCGGCTCCGGCCTGATGGCGATGGGCGTGGCGGGAGTGCACTGGCACAAGGTGTTGCTGGTGATGGTGTCCCTGCTGCTGTCGCCGCTTTTGGGCATGACCGTGGGCGGGCTGCTGATGCTGCTGTCGCGGCGCATCCTCAGGGCCATGAGGCTGGACATCGAACAGGCGGACGGCTTCTACCGCAAGATGCAGATCTTCTCCTCGGCTTTCGTCTCCTTCACCCACGGCTCCAACGACGCCACCAAGGTCATGGGTATCATCGCCCTCTTCCTGACGGCCCACTACGGCTGGGACGAAGTGCACGTGCCGGTCTGGGTGATCATCCTCTGCGCCGGCGCCATGGCCCTGGGCACCTGGCTCAGTGTGATGTCGTTCCGGCTCATCCGTACTCTGGGCGAGGGTATCACCAAGCTGCACCCGGTACACGGCTTCTCGGCGGAGACGGGGGCGGCGCTGATAATCTTCTCCGCCTCACGCCTGGGGCTGCCCGTATCCACCACCCATGTAGTGACCTCTTCGGTCACCGGAACCGGCATGGCTTCCGGTATCAGGGACGTGGGCTGGCGCACTTTCCGTGATATACTTTTGGCCTGGGTCGTGACCCTGCCCTTCTGCGCCGGGGCCGCGGCGGCCGCTTACTATGTACTGCTAACCTTTACCAGGTAGGTGATGCATGGGAGTCTGGGGGAAAATCAAAGAATCGATGACCGGCGCCGGCGTAGAGGGCACGGTCCGGGACCTGGGTATGGCCAGCGAGCAGCGTACTCTGGACCGGGTGCTGGAGATGGTGGACCTGGTCGTGGCCATAACCGAGAAACTGCATGACGTCACCAAGTATTATTGCGCCGACGCCTATGACGCCATGGACAAGGTGGCGGCGGAACTGGATGCGATGGAGAGCAGCTGCGACGATATGCGCCGCGACATCCTCGGCGGCCTTTACAGTTCCGGCTTCTTCCCCATCAGTCGCGTCGACCTGCTGAGGCTGGTCAACGGTCTGGACCATATCGCAAATTACGCCACGGGCGCCGGCGACCGCATCGCCATGCGCCGTTTCGAGCTCACCCCGGAGCTGAATCAGCTGCTGGAGGAGATGTCGGAGACAGACCTGCGGGCGGTGCGCAAGCTGAGGGATGTCATCCTCAAGATGCAGCCCAACATGCGCGACGCCATGGAGGAGTCGGAAGAGGTGGACCGGATCGAGGGTGAGGTGGACGACTACTACGTCAGGATCTACGCCATCCTTTTCGAGATGGACATCGACTTCAAGACCTTCCATCAGTTGAAGGCCATCATCGAGCGGCTGGAAGAGCTGGCGGACCAGGCTGCTTACTGTGCCGAGACAATCAGGCTGATAGCCATCCGGCACCTGGAAATCTCCTGAGTCCGGCCGCCCGGCTGAACGGGAGCCCGTCGTGACAGGACATCAGTCCCGTATGACCCCCATGGAGAGGATGCGCGCCGGCGGTGTCACCCCCGACCGGGCCCTGGGCCAGAACTTCCTCATCGACCCCAACATCCTGGACCTGATCGAGCGCACCGCCCTTCTCGGCCCGGAGGACACGGTCCTGGAGGTGGGTCCGGGGCTGGGAGTTCTGACCGAGAGGCTGGTGGCGCGCTGTGGCCGCGTGCATTGTGTCGAGCTGGACCCGGACCTGGCCGCCATGGTGCGTGAGGAGTTCGGCGCCGCGCCCGGTTTCAACCTGGTGGAGGGTGATGCCCTGGAGCTGGACCTGGCCTCCCTCCGGCCGCCGCCGGACAAGTTCGTGGCCAACCTGCCCTACAACGTGGCGGTGCCGCTGGTGATGAAGAGCCTGGCAAACCTGCCGTCGATCCGGTACTGGTGCCTGATGGTGCAGAAGGAGATAGCGGACAGGCTCTTTGCCGGGCCGGGTACACGTTCCTATGGCGGAGCCTCGGTGATGGCCCAGCTCTTCGCGCTGAAGACCTCGGTGCGGCCGATCTCCGGCAATGTCTTCTATCCCCGGCCCCGTGTCAGGTCCGCCCTGCTGGCGTTCCGCCGCCGCGGGGACGCCGATACCGGCTCCTTCTATCCGGTGCGGGAGGTGGTGAGGGCAGCCTTCAGCCATCGGCGCAAGACCCTGGCCAACAGCATGGCCGAAGGCGGCGGCGGTCTGCCCGCGGCCTTCGTGGCGCTGGACGCCGCCGGGCGAAAACAGGCTGTGGCGCGGGAACTCGAGGCCATGGGGCTGCCGGGGAACGCCCGGCCCCAGCAACTGGAGCCGGAACGCTACCTGGAGTTGGCGCGGGCACTGGGGATCGGCCGGGGGAGGTAGGATTGAACGTCCGGGAGACAGAGGTCATGGCTCCGGCGAAGATCAACCTCTGCCTGCTTGTCGGGCCCCGCCGCAAGGACGGTTATCACCCGGTCTGCTCACTGATGGAGAGGGTCTCGCTCTTCGACCGCATCAGCGTTATCCCCGGCGGGGGCGGTCTCAGGCTGAGCGGCATGGATATGCCGGCATCTGAAAACATCGTCAGCCGGGCCGTGGAGGCGCTGGCGCAAAGGACCGGCGCTTCCCTGGGCGCCCGGATCAGGATCGAAAAGGGTATACCCATGGCCGCAGGCCTGGGCGGCGGCAGCTCCGACGCCGCAGCCGTTCTGCAGGCGTTGAACGATCTGGCGGCGCCCGGCCTCTCCCGGGAAGCGCTGATGGGAGTCGCCGCCGCCGTCGGCGCCGACGCACCCTTCTTCCTGACAGAAGGTCCGCAGCTGGCCGAGGGGAGCGGGGAACAGCTGCGCTCCGTGGAGCCGCTCCCGTCCTTTCATCTGGTACTGGTGGCGCCGGACACCGGCCTTTCCACAGCGGAGATATACGGACTGTACGATGAAGTCGCCGGGGTCACGCGGTCAGGGTTCGAGCGGCGTGTGGACGGACTGCGCCGGCTGCTTGCAGGAGGGGACCTGGAGCTGCCGGGGCTGGCGCGTCTCCTTGTCAACGACCTGGAGCCTGTGGCCATGGAACTGGTCCCGGAGATAGGGGAGATAAAGCATGGACTCCTGGAACTGGGGGCCGCCGGTGCGCTCATGAGCGGCAGCGGGTCCTCTGTCTTCGGCCTGTTCGCCACAGCGGCCGAGGCCCGGCGGGCTGTCGCCTCGCTGAAAAGGCGCTTTCCCCGATGCTGGGCCCTTCGGCCCCTGCGCCGCTGATGTAGGCGCCGGACCGGGGAAAACGGGCCGGCTACCGGTGAAAAGCAGGTATTTCCTGTCAGGTTTCATGGGTCTAAGCATGATTTCTGAAAGAATCCACGATTTCTTATAGGGGAAATCCCTCCGGGCCTTTGGGAGGATTCCCCGATACCATTTTTTTCCTTAAGGGGTAGGATACGCATACGGTCTGGGTTGAATCCGTATATAGAGGAAACAACCGGCAAAGATGTTTTTCGGCCGCGGGGGGCATCGACAGGCGGCCACAGGTTTTCGAAGTTGGGTACCCCCACCCTGGCGGGCAAGGTCAGGGTGAGCCTGACGGCTCAGCTGGCCTTGCCCGCCGCCCGCTTTATTCGTGCGGGTCGAAAAGGCCGCCGGCTACGTCGAACGGGCTACGGGTCGACGGGCCGGGTGGAACAGGGCCGGCCGGGTGGACAGGCCCACAGGAACAGGCCCGCAGGGACGCAAGGAAGACGCAAGAGAGGGCGCGAGGTGAACGAGGGCGATTTTCTATCTTTGGTGAAGCAGAGGGGCAGCTATCGTTCAGAGGGTGAGGCAAGCCGCGCCGCCAACGCTGTCTTCGGCACTATCAAGGGCTGGCTCACACCCGGGGCTTCGGACCGGCTCCGCACTATCCTTCCCCGGGACGCCTCCCTGCTCTGGCAATACTCGCCGGTGATGAGCATGGCGGCCGCATTGAACGTGCGGCAGGGGGAAGGCGGCGTCCCCATCGGTCCGCGTCACTTCATCTTCAGGGTGCAGCAGCTGGGAGGTTACAGCTCGCTGAGCGACGCGCGGCGGGCCTCCTGTTCGGTGCTGAGGGCGCTGGCGGGCACGGTCTCAGAGAAGTCGGCGACGCTGTTCGGACAGATGTTCCCCGAAGAGATCCTGGGGAACTGCGCCGGAGACGTGCGCTGGGTCGCCTGAACGAGTACGCAGTGCAGTAGCTACTCCTGCGGAATGAACAAAGGTTGTCAAGACGGCCGGCCCCCGGCGGGGGTCGGCCGCACGATTCCCCAGCTTGAACTTTTTTTCCTGCTACCTTATACTTTTCACGCCTCCGTTGGCTGCCCTTGGGGCGTAGCCAAGTGGTAAGGCAGCGGGTTTTGGTCCCGTGATACGGAGGTTCGAATCCTCCCGCCCCAGCCAAATAAGTATTCTGGATGAGCGAGGAGTCGCTCCCTTTTTTTGTCCAGAGTCCGGGTGAAGATGGGATTTTTCCGATGCGAAGGGTTCGAAAAGGCTGACTGATGCAAGCTGCCTCAAAGGAAGGGCCCAGGCGCTCCCTGGCGGTGATAATCCTGGCCGCCGGCCTGGGTACGCGCATGAAGTCGAAGACGCCGAAGGTGCTGCACCAGGTTTGTGGCAAACCGATGATAACCTGGGTGTTCGAGGCGGCGGCGGCAGTGGAGCCCGGCCGTGTCCTGGTAGTGCTGGGCAATGGCGCCGAGGCTGTCCATCAATACCTGCCCCAGTCGGCCGAGGTGGTTATCCAGGAGAAGCAGCTGGGCACGGGTGACGCGGTCCGGGCCTGTGAACAGGCGCTGGCCGGTTTCGAGGGAAACGTGCTGGTGATGTACGGCGATACGCCCCTGGTGACCGGCGGGGAGCTGGAAGAGCTTTTGGAGGAACACGAACAGGGGGGGTCCGCCTGCACCATGATGACTGTGGAACTGGAGGACCCGAGCTACTACGGCAGGGTCAGGCGCGACGGCTCCGGCCGTGTCACCGGCATAGTGGAACATGGCGACGCCGGAGAGGAAGAGCTGCTGATCCGTGAGGTGAACGCGGGGGTATATGTTTTCGACGCGGTCCCGCTCTGGCAGGCGCTGTCACAGGTGGACAGCGACAATTCGCAGGGAGAGGCCTATCTGACCGACGCCATCGGGGTCCTGACCGCCCATGGCGAGCGGGTCGGAACCCTGAAGGTGGACGACGAGACCGTGGTGCTGGGCGTGAACTCCCGGCTGGACCTGTCCCGGGCCGTCGCCATCATGCGGCGGCGGATCCTGGAGCGGCATATGCTGGCGGGAGTGACCATAAAGGACCCCTCGAGCACTTACATCGACGCGGGCGTCAGCATCGGCAGGGACACGGTGATCGAGCCGATGACCAGCCTGGCCGGGTCCACGGTGGTCGGTGAGGACTGTGTCATCGGTCCGTCGACCACGCTGGCGGACACGACCATCGGCGACGGCTGCAGGGTCATCTCCTCACGCCTGGATGGAGCCGAGGTCGCAGACGGAGGCAACATCGGACCCTTCACCTATCTCCGGCCGGGGACGCGGCTGGAGACGGGAGCCAAGGCGGGCGCCTTCGTGGAGATGAAGAACAGCCGGATCGGCGAGGGTTCCAAGGTGCCTCATCTGAGCTATATCGGTGACGCGGAGGTGGGAGGCGGCACGAACATAGGCGCCGGTAACATCACCGCCAATTACGACGGCATCGACAAACACCGCACGGAGATAGGCAGCCACGTGCACACGGGAGCCAACACCGTGTTCGTGGCGCCCGTCAGCGCGGGCGACGGGTGCATGACCGGCGCCGGCTCCGTGATAACCGGCGACATACCGGCTGGAGCCCTGGGGATATCCAGAGCGGACCAGCGTAACGTGGAGGGCTATGCCGAAAGGAAGTTCGGCGGCAAGGGGAGCGGCAAGGGCAAGGCAACCAAGGCTGAAGAGGAGACGAGATGACCCCGAGTAGCATCCTGGTGCAGAACAGCAAGAGGCTGATGTTGTTCAGCGGGCGGAGCAATCCGGAGCTGGGAGAGAAGATAGCCGAGCGCCTGGGTATCGTCCTGGGAGACATGGAACTGAAGACCTTCAGTAACGAAGAGATATACGTGCGCTACAAGGAGAACATCCGCGGCAGCGACATCTTCCTGGTGCAGTCGACTTCGCCGCCGGTGAACGACAACCTGGTGGAGTTGCTGATCATGATCCAGGCAGCCAGGCTGGCGTCGGCCCGCCGCATAACGGCGGTGATGCCCTGGCTGGGCTATTGCCGCCAGGACAAGAAGAGCGCCGGCCGCGAGCCCATCAGCGCCAAGCTGGTGGCCGACCTGCTGCAGACCGCCGGTGCGGACCGGGTGTTGACCATGGACCTGCACCAGGGGCAGGTACAAGGCTTCTTCAACATCCCCGTGGACCATATGACCGCCCTCTCCATCCTCGCCGGCCATTTCCGCCTCCTGGACATCCCGCCGGAGGAGATGGTAGTGGTATCGCCGGACGTGGGCGGCGTCAAGCGCGCCAAGAAATTCGCCGACAAGCTTGGGACAGACCTGGCCATCCTCACCAAGACGCGTCCCCAGCACAACGTTGCCGAGATAACCGAGGTTATCGGAGATGTCAGGGACAAGGTGGTGATCATGGTCGATGACATGATAGACACCGCCGGCACCATCACCCAGGGGGCGGCGGCGATGATCGACGGAGAGGGGGCCAGGGAGGTCTACGCCACGGCCACCCATCCGGTCCTCTCCGGACCCGCGTATGAGCGTCTGGAGGAGTCGCCGCTGAAGGAAGTGGTAGTCACGGACACCCTTCCCTTGAATCCGGAGAAGAATACCAGCAAAATAAGGGTTCTGTCTGTGGCATCGGCCCTGTCGGACACTATCCAGAGCGTCTTTCGTGACGAGTCGGTCAGCCGGCTGTTCGATGGGGACGACCAGTTATTCTAGAAGTACGGGAGTGAGCGATGAAAACAGTCGATCTGAAAGTCAGTGAGCGCCGGGCCGCCGGCAGCGCCGAGGCACGGCGTCTGCGCAGGACAGGCATGATACCCGGCGTGTTCTACGGGGGCGGGAACGAAAGCATCCCCCTCTCCATCGATGCCAGGGTGCTGAAGAAGGCCCTGGCCGGAGAGGGTGGCAACGTCATCCTCAACCTCACCATCGACGGCAGGGATGGGACCCATCCAGCCATACTGAAGGAGTACCAGAGCGACTCTCTCGGCCGGGGGCTGTTGCACGTGGACTTCATGGAGATCCGCATGGACAAGCCCATCGAGGCCTCTGTCCATATCGAGCTCACCGGCACCGCCGCCGGCGTCAGCGAAGGCGGCGTCATGGACCAGACGCTGCGGGAGGTGCGCGTGCGCTGCCTGCCTGCCGATATCCCGTCTTCCATCGCTTATGCCGTGGACGGGATGGAGATCGGCGACTCCATCAAGGTAGGTGACCTGGCGCCGCCGCCGGAGGTGGAGATACTGGATGAGGAGGATATCGCGGTAGCGAGCGTCATCCCGCCGACCATCCTCAAGGAGGAGCCGACGGAAGAAGAGCTCGAGGAAGAGCTGGAGGAAGGCGAAGAGGCTGAGGCAGCCGAAGGCGAAGAAGCGGCCGCGGGTGAAGAGGGAGAGGCCGAATCTGAAGCCGCCGAGCCGGAGCAGGGATAAAGACACATAAGAACGGGGCGTATGCATCTAGTCGTCGGCTTGGGCAACCCGGGCAGCGAGTACAGGAACACCAGGCATAACGCCGGGTTCATGGTCGCCGAGCGCCTCCGGGTCTCCTGGGGCCTGGGCCGTGCCCGCAACCGTTACCAGGGACGCTGGTGCGAGGGAAGGGTCGAAGGCCGGGATGTGGCCCTTCTCACCCCTGCCACCTTCATGAACGCTTCCGGTGAATCGGTCAAGGCGGCTGCGCAGCACAAGCATATCCCTGCGACGGAGATCATCGTGATCCATGATGACATGGACTTCCCCTTCGGTACGGTGCGCGTGCGTTCCGGCGGCGGCGCCGGCGGCCACAACGGGCTCAGGAGCATCGTCTCGCTGATGGGCACGGAGGACTTCATCCGTGTGCGTGTGGGCATCGGCCGTCCCGACAACCCTTTTATCGACTCCCGGGACTGGGTCCTTTCCGATTTCGACCAGCCGGCCGGGGCTCTCCTTCCTGTCATCGACAGGGCCGCGGAATGTGTCCGGGCGGTGGTCGTCGACGGACTGGACGCGGCCATGAACCGTTTCAACCGCCGTGACGATTCTGAATGAAGCCCACCCTTCCGCGCGTGATACCGACCACGTGACCGGTGTATACCTCCTATCTTCAAGAGAATGAGACTTTCAGGTCGATGGCGCGGGCGCTGCCCGGGGGCAGCGCCCGCGCCTACGCCCCTGCGGCCTTCCAGGGATACCTGACGGCGGCGCTGGGCCTGGAGGCCTGGCCGGGGGAACAGGTATTGCTGGTGGCGCCCGGCGTCGCCGAGGCGGAGCGCCTGGCGGCGGACATATCGGCCTTCAGTGGCCGGACTCCCGTTCGCCTGCTGCCGCCCAGGGGCGTGGTCAGGGGCAGCGGCCTGATACCGCCTCAATCCTCGACGGGGCGGCGCCACCGGGCCCTGGCGAGCCTCGGTGGCGCCGCCCCCCTGTTCGTCGTCACGGACATAGCCACGCTGCAGGACCGGCGGCTTGTGCCTGAGGCCTGGGGCCAGCCTCTCGAGTTGTTCACGGGCGGCGGTGTGACCTTCGAGCAAGTTGTCGAGCGGCTGGCCCGACTGGGCTACGAGAGGGTTGAGCAGGTGGAGGAGCGGGGCCAGTTCGCCGTCCGCGGCGGCATCATCGACTGTTTCCCGTCCAATGACCCGAATCCGGTCAGGCTCGAGTTCTGGGGAGACGAGCTGGAATCGATGAGGAGATTCTCACCGTTCACCCAACGGTCTCTTTCCGGGGAGCAGGAGTGCGCCATATTCGCCGCTGCAGGCGCTGACGAGGACCCGGAACCGGGAGGAGACGAGGAGCTGGGAGTCTCCGAAGAAGGGGCGGGCGCCGGGGAGACGCCGCCGGGACTCCTTGCCTCACCGGGGTTCAGGGCGAAGGTGGTGTTGCTGGACCCCGGCCTTTTCGCCGAACCACTGGCGGCCTTCCGGGATGACGTCGCCGAGGTACTGGCAGAGGAGGCCGGCCGCAACTACCTGGATGCGGATGAGGTGGAAAGGCAGGCCACCGGCGCCGCTGCTGCCGTCATCGAGAGCCTCTCGGCCGATCAGCCCTTCGCCTTCTCCGCTTCCGCCTTCACCTCCGCCTCGCGCCGGCCTGACGGTGCGGCGGGGCGTCTCGACCGGATGGTGGCCGAAGGTTTCCGTGTTTTTGTCCATTTCCCCACTGCCGGAGCCGCCGAGAGGGCGGCCCTGGGCCTCGCCGGCCATGCCTCCCTGAGACAGCAGGAGGAACCGGCGCCGGAGCAGCCCGGGGCCTGGTTGGTGAGCGCACCGGCGCCGGCGGGTTTCGTCAGCAGGGATCTGCGGCTGGCGGTCATGGCGGAGCGGGCTCTGCTGCAGCCGGCCCGCTCCGCCGGCCGTCGCCTTCCCTACCCGGCGGGCAGGGGCCTGGCAGGCCTGCGCGAGCTGTCCCCCGGGGATTTCGTGGTGCATGAGAACCACGGGATAGGCGTCTTCGAGGCGATCGAGACCAGGACCGTCGCGGGAGTGACGCGGGATTACCTGCATCTGCGTTACAAGGGCGGGGACGCCCTTTATGTCCCTCAGGAGCAGATGGACAGGGTCTCCCGCTATATAGGGACCAAAGATAGCGCGCCGCCGCTGAACAGGCTGGGTGGCAAGGCCTGGGCCCTGGCGCGGTCGAGGGCGCGCAGCGCCGCCCGGGAGATGGCGGGAGAGTTGCTGCAGCTCTATGCGGCGAGGCAGAGCCTGCCGGGGCACGCTTTCGGTCCGGACGGCCCCTGGCAGGCCCGGCTGGAGGAGGCGTTCCCATACGAAGAGACGCCGGACCAGGCCGCCGCTATCGAGGACGTCAAGAGCGACATGGAGTCGCCGCACCCCATGGACCGCCTCATCTGCGGTGATGTGGGGTTCGGCAAGACCGAGGTGGCCATCCGCGCGGCCTTCAAGGCGGCGTCCCAGGGCAAGCAGGTGTTGATGCTGGTGCCCACCACCATCCTGGCCATGCAGCACTACCAGACGTTCCGCCGCCGCTTTGAGCCCTTCCCCCTCTCCGTGGAGATGATATCCCGTTTCCGTTCGCAGGCGGAGAGCAGCCGCATAGCCGCCTCCTTCCGCCGGGGGGAGACGGACGTGCTCATAGGCACCCACCGCCTGCTCTCCAGCGACATCAGTCCCCGTGACCTGGGCCTGGTCATCATCGACGAGGAACAGCGCTTCGGCGTCGCGCAGAAGGAGCGGCTGAGGCAGTTGCGGCTGAAGGTGGACGTGCTCAGCCTTACCGCCACCCCCATACCGCGCACCATGCAGATGTCCCTCTCCGGCGTGCGCGACATCAGCATCATGGAGACGCCGCCGGCGGGGCGCAATCCCGTCAGCACCTATGTGGGGGAATACGATGACGGGCTGGTGGCGCGGGCGTTAAAACGCGAGCTGGAGCGCGGTGGGCAGGCGTTCTTCCTGCATAACCGGGTGGAGAGCATCGAGGCCAGGGCGAAAGAGCTGCGGTCGCTGCTGCCGGGGGTCCGCTTCCTGGTGGCCCACGGCCGCATGCCGGAAAAGGAGCTGGAAGGGGTGATGGCCGCCTTCCTCCAGGGCCAGGCGGACGTGCTGGTCTGCACTTCCATCATCGAGAGCGGGCTGGACATCCCCACGGTCAACACCCTGATAATAGACCGCGCCGACGCCCTGGGACTGGCCCAGCTCTACCAGATACGGGGCCGCATCGGCCGCTCCGATGTGGGCGCCCACGCCTATCTCCTCTACCCTCCCTTTGTCACCCCTACGCGTGACGCCATCGCCCGCCTCTCAACCCTCAGCGACCACACCGAGCTGGGCTCGGGCTTCCACATCGCCGTGCGCGACCTGGAGATACGGGGCGCCGGCAATCTGCTGGGCGGTGAGCAGTCGGGCCACGTGGCGGCGGTTGGATTCGACATGTACCTTGATCTGCTGCGGCGGGCGGTAGCCGACTTCAGGAACGAGCCGGCGGAGGAGCCGGCCATGGCGCGGGTCGACGTGGATGTGGACGCCTACATCCCCAATGACTATATCCCCTTCGAGGCGGCGAGGATCGACGCCCATCATCGCATCGCCGGCTCCCGGGACCGTCAACAGCTGGGCCGCGTCATCGCCGGACTGAGGGACCGTTTCGGCCCTCCGCCCGAGCCGGTGGAGAACCTGGCCGCCCTGCAGCGGATGCGGCTGGACACGGCGGCGCTGGGGGCCTCCTCCCTTTCCTTCCGCGACGGGCGGCTGGAGCTGGCGGGGCTCAGGCTGGACACCCGGCAGCGGCAGGCGCTGGAAGGCCTGGACCTCAGCCATGCCTACCATCCACTGAAAGGCGTCCTCGTGGCCTGGGCCGGCTCCGGAGAAGACCGGTCCCAGGGTGGTCTCGCTGTTATCAGGCGAATCCTTGATGCTATAATGGGGAGTCTTTCAAGCTAATCCACGGAAAAGAGGTCCTCGATGTTCAAGAGGTTAATAATCGCCCTGTTCGTGCTGGCTCTGCTGCCGGTGTGGATCGGTTGCGGCGGACTGCCCCGGAGCGCGGTGGCGGAGGTGAACGGCAAGGTCATCACCAGGCAGGACCTGGACCAGGCCATGGAGGAATACAAGCAGCAGTTCGGCGACCAGGGGATGCCCGCCGAGGGCACGGAGGAATACACAGCGCTGCAGAAGCAGATAGTGGCGCGGCTGGTGGACGAGGAGATCCTCTGGTTCGAGGCTGAAGATATGGGTATCAGCGTCAGCGACGAGGAGATCGACGCGCAGATAGACACGGCGACGCAGCAGGCGGGGGGTGAGGAGCAGCTCCAGCAGGCGCTGGAGTCGAGCAACCTCACCATGGACCAGTACAAGGACAGCGTGCGCAAGAGCCTGCTCTTCCAGAAGATCTACCCCGAGGTGACCAAGGACGCGGCGGAGCCGACGGACCAGGACGCCAGGGCGTATTACGACGCCAACCCTGACCAGTTCCAGCAGCCGGAGATGCGCAAGGTCAGCCATATCCTGGTCAAGACGGAAGAAGAGGCCAATGCGGTCAAGGCCAGGCTCGACGCCGGCGAGGATTTCGCCACGGTAGCGAAGGAGGTCTCCACGGACCCGGGCAGCAAGGACAAGGGCGGTGACCTGGGCGAGGTCCCCAGCGAGAACAGCGGTTTCGTGCCCGAGTTCGAGCAGGCGATGGACCAGTTGCAGCCCGGTGAGATATCCGATCCGGTCAAGAGCCAGTTCGGCTATCACATCATCCGGGTGGAGAGCATAACGCCCCCGGGCGTCCAGTCCTTCGAGGATGTGCTCGAGGACCTGAAGATGGGTCTGCTCCTGGAGGCCCAGCGCAAGATATTCGACGCCTGGCTGGAGGACGTCAGGGGCAAGTATGACATCGTCTATGCCGAAGAGTTCGCTCCCGATGAATCAACGGTGGCGACAGGGACCACTACGGCGACAACGCCCTGAGCCCTTGAGCATTGCCCCGGTAAACACCGGTGGTGGCAGCGCTGTCCGTGATGCCGGGGCGGCGGGCGCGGCCCTGTACCTGCCTTGAGTGAGGGCGGTGAAGAAGGAAGGGACGGGTTGGCGGCGGCGCTGAAGGAGCTCGACCGGGTGGTGAGGGTGCTCCGTCGCCAGTGCCCCTGGGACCGTCAGCAGAGCTTCGAAGACATCGTCACCTACACCCTGGAGGAGACTTACGAGCTGATAGACGCCGCCCATGGGGGGCGGGGCCGGGAGGCAGCGGAGGAACTGGGCGACCTGCTCTTCCACATCTTCTTCCTCTCCCTCATCGCCGAGGAGAACGGCTGGAGCGACCTGGGCGCCATAACCCGCTCCATCACCGACAAGCTGGTGCGGCGCCATCCCCACGTCTTTGCAGAAACAGAGGTACAGGACGCTGCCGAGGTCATCCGCAACTGGGAGGACATCAAGCGCCGGCAGGAGGGTCGCCGGGGCATATTCCATGACATCCCCGCCATGCTCCCTTCCACTCTTTACGCCCAGAGGATGCAGCTGAGGGCGGCGGCGGTGGGTTTCGACTGGGACAGGCCGGAGCCGGTCTTCGAGAAGCTGGATGAGGAGATCGGCGAGCTGAGATACGCCCTGGTGAAGGAGGAGGGAGAGCTGCCGCCGGAGAAGAGGCGGGGGCCGGAGACGGCGGCTTACCACGAACTGGGCGACACACTCTTCGCTGTGGTCAACCTCGCCCGCAAGCTGGGCGTGGATCCGGAGCTGGCCCTGAGGAGCGCTTCCGACCGCTTCCGCCGCCGGGTGGAACAGGCGGAGGCCCTGGCCCGGGAAGAGGGCGAGGACTTCAGCGGTTTGCCTCTCGAGAGGCAGGAAGAATATTATCAACGTGCCAAAAGCTGACGCCAGAGGAGGTCTTTTCCCATGTCCATCATCGTCGATGTCTTCGGCCGCCAGATACTGGATTCACGCGGCAATCCCACAGTAGAGGTAGAGGTAGAGCTGGATGACGGCGCGGCGGGACGCGCCGCCGTACCCTCAGGGGCTTCCACCGGCGCTTTCGAGGCGGTGGAGCTGAGGGACGACGACAGGGAGGTTTTCTCCGGCAAGGGGGTGCTGACCGCTGTCGAGAACGTCAACGGTCCCCTGGCGGAAGAGGTGGTGGGGCTGGAGGCCACGGAGCAGCGGGCGCTGGACCAGGCGCTGATCGACCTGGACGGTTCCGACAACAAGGGAAGACTGGGCGCCAACGCCATCCTCGGCGTCTCCCTGGCCGCCGCCAAGGCCGCCGCTGTCAGCTGCTGTCTGCCCCTCTATCAGTACCTGGGCGGCGTTGGCGCCTACATGCTGCCCGTGCCGATGATGAACATCCTCAACGGCGGCGAGCATGCGGACAACAACGTGGACATCCAGGAATTCATGGCGGTGCCCGTGGGAGCGGGCAGCTTCGCTGCAGCGCTGAGAATGGGGTCGGAGGTCTTCCACAGTCTCAAGGCCGTGCTGAAGGAGGCGGGCCTGAGCACCAGCGTCGGTGACGAGGGAGGATTCGCTCCCAACCTGGGCTCCAACAGCGAGGCGATCGAATATATCCTCAAGGCGGTGGAGAAGGCGGGCTACCGGCCGGGAGAGGATGTGGCCATCGCCCTCGATCCCGCATCCACCGAGTTCTTCAAGGACGGCAAGTACGTTCTGGCAGGCGAGGGGCGGGCGCTCTCGCCGGAGGAGATGGTGGCCTATTACACCGGGCTGGTGGATGATTACCCCATAGTCTCCATCGAGGACGGCATGGCCGAGGAGGACTGGGAAGGCTGGGCGCTGATGACGGCGGAGCTGGGTTCGAGGATACAGCTGGTGGGTGATGATGTCTTCGTAACGAATACCTCGCGCCTAAAAAGAGGAATCGGGGAGGAAGTAGCCAATTCTATCCTCATAAAAGTGAACCAGATCGGTACGCTTTCGGAGACGCTGGACGCGATGGCTATGGCCCGGGAGGCCGGATACACCACCGTCGTCTCCCACAGGTCGGGGGAGACCGAGGACACGACCATAGCCGACATAGCCGTCGCCACCAACTCCGGCCAGATCAAGACCGGTGCTCCTTCCCGTACCGACCGGGTCGCTAAATACAACCGATTGTTGCGCATTGAGGAGCAGCTGGGCGATGTAGCCCGCTATCCAGGCGGGTCAGCTTTTCCCCAGGCCTAGCCAGCCCCGGTGCAGAGGTTTCGGCCTCCGCTTCCGGGGAGCTCCGAGGAACCGGAGGCTGAGGTTGTCCATATCGAGCTTTGCAGAACGCCGCCCCGCGGCGGCGCCTCCCGTTTCCCGTCAGGGACGGCTGTCGAGACCTGCGTCTCAGGGAGTTATTCCGGCAGTCACGCGCACAATGACCGAAACGAGGAGGTGACGCATGTCGGGTAACAACCTGATCGAGGTGACTGATGCCGATTTCGACTCCGAGGTGCTGGGATCGGAGCTTCCCGTCCTGGTGGATTTCTGGGCGGACTGGTGCGCGCCCTGCCGTATGGTGGGGCCGGTGATCGAGCAGATCGCCGAGGAGCGCAAGGGTGAACTGAAGGTAGCCAAGCTGAATGTGGACCAGAATCGCGAGACGGCGGCCAGGTACAAGATCCTCAGCATCCCCACGGTGACCCTGTTCCGCAAGGGGGCGGCGGAGAAGCAGGTGGTGGGAGCGCTGCCGAAGGAATCCATGGTCAAGGAGCTGGGGCTGTGAGAACCCATGAGTACCTGAATGCGATGCGTTAACCATCCTTCTGTGGAGACAGGAGTGACCTGCAGCGCTTGTGGTGATCCCATCTGTCCCGACTGCATGGTCTTCACCGCCGTCGGCGCGAAATGCCCCGAATGCGCGCGTATGCCCAGATCGGCGCGTGTCACCATCAGGCCCGGAAGGCTGGCGCTGACCATCGTCGCCGGCGTCTTCTCCATTGCGGCGGGGAACTACCTGTTCACCCTGGCGATCTCCTTCATCGGGTTCTTTTCCATCATCTTCGCTTTTGGGATAGGCTACGGCACCGGTGAACTGGTCTCATGGGCCAGCGGCAGACATCATTCACCGTGGCTGGCGGCTTGGGCCGCCGCCTGCGCGGGAACGGCCGTAGCATTCACCTTCCTCATCCCGTCCATCCCCACCAACGGCCTCACGCTGGAGACTTTTTCATCGACGCTGCTCTTAGGGGGGATCTGGAAGCCGCTCTGGATCGCCGCGGCGGCCTTCGGCGCCTGGCGGAGGAACGCCTGAGAGGCTCTGACGGGCGGGTGGGCCCGAACCCCCCGGCTTTCTTCAGTCTTCAGCCTGCTCCTCGGCCCAGAGCAGGTCCACGGTCCTGACGTTGAGCACGATGAACGGCGGCTCCTCCAGCAGCTTTCCGTCCGCCAGGCTGAATATCTTCACCCTCGCCAGGGTCATGTGCTCCTCGGGGTAGTTGCGGATGAGGTCTGAAGGACGCCGGTCGCTGGAGCGGGTGCTGACGGTGATGTGCAGCTTCCCGGTTATCTTCAGGTTGGCGGTATAGGCGGTGACCGCCAGCACCATGCTGCCGGTATCGACGGCGAAGCCGTCGCGCGCTCCCTGGGGATGATCATCCATCTTGCCTACCGTTCCCTCTTTTTAATGAAGTGCCCGTTCCTTCCTGCGTTCGACCTTGCCGTCCTGCATCTCCCACTTGCCGCAGCGGCCGCCCCAGCGCGCCAGGGTCTTGCCGTCCACCTTGATGCGCACCACCTCGCAGGTGTTGGAGCAGCCCTTGCAGGTGAAGGAGGACGTCTGGTAGTCGAGTCCTGTTATCTCGAAGCCCTTGAACCCGGTCTCGCCCGGCTGAAGTTCCAGCTCCATTGCCAGGATGGCGCTGCCGATGGCGCCCATGACGTTGTGGTGCGCCGGCACCACCACTTCGGTCTCCAGTGAATCCTCGAAAGCGCGCTTCATGCCGGCGTTGGCGGCGACGCCGCCCTGGAAGACGATGGGTGACCTCAAATCCTTGCCCTTGGCCAGGTTGTTGAGGTAGTTGCGCACAAGGGCGTGGCAGAGACCGTAGATGATATCCTCGACGGCGATGCCCACCTGCTGCTTGTGGATCATGTCCGACTCGGCGAAGACGCTGCAGCGGCCGGCGATGTGGGCCGGGCTGTCGGACTCGAGGGCGTAGCCGCCGAATTCCTCGATGGGGATGCCCAGCCGCGTGGACTGGTGATCGAGGAAAGAGCCGGTGCCGGCGGCGCAGACCGAGTTCATGGCGAAGTCGGTGACTATGCCGTGGTCGAGGATGATCAGCTTGGAGTCCTGGCCGCCGATCTCCAAAACCGTGTTGACGTCCGGCACCACCTGGGAAGCCGCCACCGCGTGGGCGGTGATCTCGTTCTTGACTATATCGGCGCCGGTGATCACCCCGGTCAGGTGGCGGGCGCTTCCGGTGGCGCCGACGCCTACGACCTCCACCTCCACGTCCAGCTCCGCCAGCAGTTCGCTCAGACCCTGCTGTACCGCCCGGATCGGTTGCCCCTGGGTGCGGCGGTATATGGCCGCCAGCACATCGGCGTGTTCGTCGATGATGACCAGGTTGGTGCTCACCGAGCCCACGTCGATGCCCAGATAGCCTTGTCTCGTCTCTTTGTTCAACGTCTCTCCCTCATCGGTCCGGCGGCTCCCCCGGCCGCTGTTTACTGCTGGAAAAAGTCCCCGCTTCATGAGTATGGGCTTTTGTCTGCTGCATCAAACCCGCGCCAGTCCCGCCCGGCTGCCCCGGCGCGCCTTCAGCAGGTCGAGGAAAGCCTCTATCCTGGTTATCACGCCGGCGCGGCCGGTCTGCTCGTCGAAAGCCAGGGTCAGCACCGGTATGTCATGCTCCTGTTGCACACGGGGGATGATGCTGGTGGCGATATTCTCGGGCATGCAGCCGAAGGGCAGCAGCTGGATGACGCCGTCGAAGCCCCGTTCGGCGAACATGACGATGGAGCCGATGGTCTCGCGTCCCTCGCCGCCCACGTTCTGGTCGAGGAAAGGCTCCGCTTTGGCCTCTATCTCCTTTTTGGGGAAGCCGTAGATGATGTTGTCGCGGTTGGGAGCGATCCAGTCCGTCACCCAGACGCTGCGTTCCAGGTAGACATCCATCTGCCCCAGGGCCTCCTCCAGTCCGAAATTGCTGAAGGGCTCCAGCAGCAGATAGAATTCGCCGACGATGCCGACGCGCAGCACATCGCGGTCCTCTTCCTGCTCCACGCTGTCGATGACTGCCATGGATTCGGCTGCCGCCTCCTCGATCTCTTCAGGGCTGCGGGCCAGGGACAGGATCTCCTCGGCGCGCCTGAGCGCCTTTGTGGTGTCCCCCCGGTTGGCTTCACGGGCGCGCACCTGCAGCGCCCGTTTGCCCAGCCGGTCGAAGGCCCGCGCCTTGGAGAAGGATACCTTGAGGATATTCCACAGCTTCCGGATGCCGAGCCCGGGCGACAGGGCCTTGAAGGTCTTGTAGAAGGCCCAGGCGCCGTCGTTGAAGGGCTCCAGCATCATGAAACGGAAGTCATACCCCAGGTCCCTGAGTATACGCTCCTCGACGATGCCGTAGTATCCGAAGCGGCAGGGACCATGCCCGCCCGCCATGACCAGGGTATCCGCCCCCTCTTCCAGGGCCTCGATGAAATTGCCTATGTTGATCTTCAGCGGCAGGCAGGCGAACTCGGGGCTGTGCTTGGCCCCGATCTGCAGGGTTTTGGTGCTGGATGGCGGAGGTTTGATGTAATCGACACCCAGACGGTCGAAGAGGTCGTCGAGCATCAGGTTCAGGTTGCCCATCTGTGGCGCGGTGACTTTCATCCTCAGGCTCTGCTGCCGGCCCGCCGCTCAGGCGGCCGCCGTCTTCTTCCTGCGCATCAGCATGTCGAGGAAAGCCTCGATGCGGGTGACCAGGCCTGCCTCGCCGCTGTGCTCGTCGATGGTCAGGGACATGAGCGGTATGTTGTGCTCACGGGCGCGGTGTTCTATCAGTACCTGGATCAGCGAATCAGGGCCGCAGGCGAAGGCCAGGACGTATACGACCCCGTCCACCGCCCTGTTCTCGGTCCAGAGGTTGATGGCGCCCATTATCTCCTTCTCGTAGCTCCAGTAGAGCTGCTTGGGCACGTCCGTCGCCGCCCGCATCAGCTGGTGGTGGTCCGTCATTTCCGGCAGGACCAGCTCGGCACCCAGCTCCTCCAGCCGGGCTATCAGGTTCTGGGTGATGTAGCCGTCATAGATGTTGTATGGATGGCCCAGCAGGCCGATGCGCTTGCGCCGCTCCGCCGGCGGCCGCGAACGGGTGGCGTTGAAACGGCTGCCGGGCAGCAGGTCCACCGGCTTGCGGCCCCGGACCAGCTCCTGCTGGTAGCGGTGCTGGGCCACGCGGGCGTTCTCCAGTGCCGCCACCGCGTCCAGCCGGCCCAGGCCGAACTGGTCGCAGGCGAACCGGATGAGCTGGTGCTTGAACTCCCGCGGTTTCTCCCGCTGGTTGAGGCGGGGAGTCAGCAGCGGCGGCAGATCGAGCGCGCCGGCCACTGCTCCGATCATGTCCGGCAGCCCCAGAAACTTGGGGCAGGTATACGCCCGTTCCTCCACGCTGACCACGCGGGGAACGAAGATGGAGTCGACGCCGCTGTCCCTGAGGGCGACGCAGTGGCCGTAAAAGGCCTTGACCGGGACGCAGAGGTCGTTCTCGGCCACCTCCACGCCACGGGAGAGTATCTCCCTGTTGGTCAGGGGAGATGTCTCCACGTCCACTCCCATCCCCGTCAGGAATGTCTTCCAGAAGGGGAGGTATTTGTAATAAAGCAGGGATCTGGGAATTCCTACCCTCATCGCTCCGTCCGTCCGCTTGCCTTTTAGTCTTACCGTTGAATACAACATTCTAACCTTAACGGGGCCCCGGGTCGAATCGCCATCCCGGATGGCTGCTTCATCTATGGTTCAGCCGCTGCCGGTGAAATCCTTCATCTGCCTGCGGCTGTCGCTGCGCACCTGTTCCAGGGTCAGGCCCTCCCGCAGCAGGAAGGCGCTGCCGATGCCGACGCCGATGGATCCTTCTATCACCTGCAACCCCACGGAAAAGGCCAGGGCCGTGGCCTGGGGGATGCCGTAAGTGATGGAAAGGGGGATGACCGTGGCCAGCTGGAATACGCCCACGTTGGCGGGAGTAGCCGGCAGGGCTCCCGCCACGTTTATCAGGATCAGCAGCAGCAGGGCGCCCATGACGCCCACCTGGCCCAGGTGGAAAGCCATCAGGGAGAAGTAGATGGCCATCAGCTGCGCGGTCCAGGACGCGACCGTGGAGCAGAAGACGGTGATGACACGGCGGGGGCTCCTGAGCATGCGCTGGCCCTCGCTGAAACGGGCGATGACGCCATAGAGCCGGGTGGTCGCCTTCCGCCAGAGGGGGTGATGGGCGCGGCTGGTGGCGGCGGCGGCTTCCGACCCCTCCATCAGGCGCTTGCGGTTGATGTCGAGCAGCACCAGCGCCGCCGCGAAGCAGAACGAGAGCGCTATCAGGAGGATGGCGCCCTTGTAGGCCCAGCCGGGCAGGTCCATGTGGACGATGCCGTACACCACGATCGTGCCCATGGCGACGCCGTCGAAGACCCGTTCCAGCACGATGGTGCCGAAAGCCGTTGAGCGGGAGACCGGTTCACCCTTCAGGTCCTGGCGCCTGCTTATCACCAGCGCCCGGGCTATCTCCCCCAGGCGGGCGGGAACCACCGCGTTTACCAGGAAGCCGATCATCAGCGCCGAGGTCAGGTCCAGCCAGCGGCCGCGGATACCCCTGAAAGTGTGATCGAAGATGATCTTCCAGCTGGTGACCTTGAGCATGATGGAGGCGAAGTTGGCCAGCACCGCCAGGGCCACGAAAGGCCAGGACACCTGGATGAAGACCCGGCCGAATTCTCCGAAGTCCACGCTGGTGGCGATGAAGACGGCCAGCCCGGCCGTTACCAGGATGGTGAACCAGTAACGCCTGGCCCAGCCGGTCATCCGCCGCCACGCTGTACGCCTCAGCGCCAGGCTGGTGCTCATGGCGTCAGAGCCGGGGCCGGCTCCTCAGCCGGCGCGGGATAGACATCGCCATGGCCGGCTTCCGGTTCCGGTTCCTGTCCCATCAGCCGCCGGTAATAGCCCTCCACCTGCCTGCCCACCAGGTCCCAGGAGAAACGGTCCAGTACGGTCTTCCTGCCCGCGGCGCCCATCCGCCGGCGGGCGGCGGGGTCATGCAGCAGCTCCAGCAGTGAGCGGGCGAAGTCGCCGGCGGAGCCGCCGGGCACCAGCCGGCCCTGGACGCCGTCCTCCATCACCAGCCGGTAACCGTTGATGTCCGAGGCGACGATGGGAGTGGCCGCGGCCATGGCCTCCAGCAGCACCACACCGAAAGAAGCCCTGGTGCAGGGGGTGCAGAAGATGTCGGCGGCGGCGTAATAGGAAGGCCTGCCGCCGTTGACCGAACCGGCGAAGTGGACGTCTCTGGCCAGGCTCCTGCCCACCAGCGAGCGGTAATAGGGCCGGAAGGGGCCGTCTCCCACGACGATGAGCCGGCAGCCGTCGAACTCCCGCTTGACGAGGCGGAAGGCCTCGATCATGGTCCTGAGCCCGTTGCGCGGGTCGAAGCGGCCGACGAAGAGGATGTTGAGCTTCCCGTCGTCGAACTCCGGCGGGACCTGCGCGTCGGGGGTGAAGTAGTCCGGGTCCACCCCGTTGGGGATGACCTCGTAATCGGTCTCGAAGTATCGCGACAGCGCCTCGACGCAGGCGTCGGAGACGACGATCCTGCCGTCCATCCTGTCCATCTCCTCCGCCAGCTTCCTCTGGAAGAGGCGGAAGCCCTTGCTGCGGCTGAAGTAAGTGTGGAAAGTGCCCACGGTCACCGGGGCCATGGAGTTGCGCATCGCCACCAGCGGCAGAACCGGCGTCAGCGGCGAATGGGCGTGTACCACGTCGAAGCGCTCGCGCCGGTAGTATTCACGCAGCCGGGCGGCCAGATCCAGGTTGACGGTGATGTAGGCGAAGGAGCCGTTGGAATAGATGGGCATCCCCCGGCCGATCCTCTTCACCTTGAAGCGCGGCGGCTGGTCCGGGTAGTGGTGGTTGCGGCGGGGTTTTATCTTGTGGGTGATGACGGTGACGTCGTGGCCCCGGTGGTGTAGCCTGTCCGCCAGGTTGTGTACGTGCTCGGTTATACCGCCGAGCATGGGATAGTAGTACTCAGATACCAGGGCTATCTTCATAGGCAAGACCTGTCTGCAAACCCCCGATCGGCTTGGTTGGCGCCATTACGGGCTGCCGGACATCGAGGGCATGATACTAAAAAGGTAGTCCCATTGCCAGAAAGGGAGCGCCCGGCGGGCGTCCCGCCGCCGGCCTCGCCAAAAAGGCCACCGGCGATGCTATAATCATATGTCGAGCGCCCATATGGGCTGAAAGGGACGCCAAGGCTCGACTCCACGGGCTGCGGCATGGTTCCGGTGACCACCAGTGCGGAAAGGTGACATGGCCGGATCGTTAATGACAGAAGGAGTCACGGATTGCCCATCTATGAGTACCGGTGCCTCAAGTGCGGGCACCAGTTCGAAAAAATGCAGAACATCTCTGACGACGCGGTCAAACGCTGTGAGAAGTGCGGTGAACAGGTAACAAGGCTGTTCCATCCCGTGGCTGTCCGTTTCAAGGGCAGCGGTTTCTATACGACGGATTACGGCAAGCGCTCCCGCAAGCGGGAGGCTTCCGGCGGGAAGGCAAAGGCGAAGAAAGAGAAGAAGAGCAGCAAGACTTCCGGCGGCAAGTCGGGAGAATGACCGGCCTGAGGGCGGGCGGCGGTCCCCGGGCTGCACCCCTTCCTCTCCCGGACCATCGGCAGGCGCCTCTTGAAGATACTGATCACCAATGACGACGGCATCTCATCGCCGGGACTGTACGCCGCCAGGCAGGCCATGGAAGCCGCCGGCGAGGTCGCGGTCATCGCTCCCGATCGCAACTGCAGCGCCATCGGCAGGGGCATCACCATCGGCAGGTCGCTCACGGTCGAGGAGACCGCTTTCCCCGACGGCAGCCGCGGCTATGCCGTCGATGGTACGCCGGTGGACTGCGTGCGGCTGGCGGCGCTGGGGTTCCTCGACTGGCAGCCTGACATCATCATCTCCGGCGTGAACCTGGGGCCCAACCTGGGTGACGATATCACCTACTCGGGTACGGTGGCGGCGGCCTTCGAGGGCGTGATGCTGGGCATCCCGGCCATCGCCGTGTCCATCGGAGGCGGAGAACAGTACCATTTCGGGCCTGTCGCTGCTTTCGTGTCCCGCATCGCCGCGGTGATCAGGGAGAACCATCTTCCCGGCTCTATCCTGCTCAATATCAACGCGCCCAACCTGCCGCGGGAGAAGCTGGCGGGCGTCGAGGTGACCCGGCTGGGCAAACGCATCTATCGCGACCAGCTGGTGGAGGAGCCGTCCAACGGTGGCAACGGCGGCCGCAGCTTCACCATCTACGGTGACGACCCCTCCTACCATAAAGAGGAAGGCACCGACTTCCACGCTCTGAACCAGCGCAAGATATCGGTGACGCCCATCCATTTCGCCCTGACCAACCTCACCGGCATGGAGATAGTCCGCAGCTGGGACCTGGACAGCCTGGTGGAGAGAGTGTGAGGGCGGGAGCCTTGGGACTGGTCAGCAAATGCTTCACGGGGTTCCTCTTCGACCTGGATGGTACGGTGATAGACACCACCGAGCTGATCAGCCGCTCCTTCCGCCACGCCTCCCGTGTCATCCTGGGCAAGGAACTCCCGGACCAGGTGCTGATGGCCAACGTAGGCCAGCCCCTGATGCAGCAGATGAAGGTGCTGGGGGGCGAGCGGGCGCAGGAATGGTACGATGTCTATCGCGAGTATAATCATAGTCGCCATGATGAGTTCATCAGGCCCTATGAAGGTGTCGAGGAGCTGCTGCGGGAGTTGAGGGAACGGGGGGCCGGCCTGGCGGTCGTCACCTCCAAGAGCAGGGAGACGGTGGAGATGGCCTTCCGCTGCATACCCATCGAGTCCTGTTTCGATACGGTTGTGACCGCGGACGACACCGAACGGCACAAGCCTCACCCCCAGCCACTGCAACTGGCCATGCGGAGGCTGGACCTGGCGCCGGACGAGTCGGTATACATCGGCGACAGCCCTCATGACATCGAGGCCGGCCACAACGCCGGCGTGGCGACGGCCGCCGTCGGCTGGGGCATCTTCCCGCCGGTCCGGCTGAAGGAGATGGAACCGGACTTCTACTTCGAGAGCCCGGATGAGATACTGGGACTCTGTCCCGGGGACTGAGAGCGGCAGGCGGCGCGCGACCGAAGGCGCCTCCGCCCGCAAGGCGACAATGAGAGAGAGTACAATGGATGAAAAAGGGATGGTTTACCTGATCGGCGCCGGTCCCGGGGACCCGGGACTGTTCACGCTCAAGGGCGTAGAGTGCCTGGCCGCCGCCGATGTGGTGGTCTACGACTACCTGGCGGGCAAGCCGCTGCTACAGTACGCATGCCCGGACGCCGAGCTCATCTACGTGGGCAAGAAGGGCGGCGACCATACCATGAAGCAGGAGGAGATCAGCCGCCTGCTGGCCGAGAAGGGTCTGGAGGGCAAGGTGGTGGCCCGCCTCAAGGGCGGCGACTCCTTCATCTTCGGCCGTGGCGGCGAGGAGGCGCTGGAGTTGAGGAAGGCCGGCGTCCCCTTCGAGGTGGTGCCCGGCATCTCCTCCGCCTATTCGGTGCCCGCCTATGCGGGCATACCGGTGACCCACCGGGGGATCACCACCGACGTGGCTTTCATCACCGGCCACGAGGACCCTACCAAGGATGAATCGACCATCAAGTGGGACAAGATATCGACCGGCGTCGGCACGCTGGTCTTCCTCATGGGCGTGAAGAACCTGCCCAGCATCGTGGAGAAGCTCATCGCCAACGGACGTCCTGACGATACGCCCATCGCGCTGATCCGCTGGGGGACGACGCCCAGGCAGTGGACCATCCAGGGGACGCTGGCCGATATCGTCGACAAGGTGAGGGATGCCGGCTTCAAGGCCCCCGCCATCACCATCGTGGGTGAGGTCGTAGGCCTCCGTCAGCAACTGCGCTGGTTCGAGGATCGCCCCCTGTTCGGAAAACGGGTGGTGGTGACCCGTTCCCGCAGTCAGGCCAGCGACCTGGTGCGGCTGCTCCAGGAACAGGGGGCGGCGACGGTGGAGTTCCCCACCATCAAGGTGGTGGACCCGGCCACGGGCTTTGCGGCGGTGGATGACGCGATCACCCGGCTCAGGACCGACCCCGGTTACTACGACTGGCTGCTCTTCACCAGTGTCAACGGCGTGGAGAAGTTCTTCCAGCGGCTCGACCGTGAGGGCGACGTGCGCGACCTGCACGGTCTCAGGCTGGGGGCCATCGGGCCGGCGACGGCCGCGGCCCTCAAGGCCCGCGGCCTCAGACTCGATTTCGTGCCGCCCGAATACCGCGCCGAGAGCGTCATAGAGGGCATGCTGGAGCTGGGGATCCAGGGCAAGCGGGTGCTGATCCCGCGGGCGAAAGAGGCGCGGGAGATATTGCCGATGAAGCTGGCCGACGCCGGCGCCGTGGTCGAAGTGGTGCCGGCCTACGAGACCGTGCCCGACGACAGCGGCGCCGCCGAGATGAAGGATATGCTCCTGGGCGGGGAAATTGATATCATTACCTTTACAAGCTCATCCACGGTCAAGAACTTCGCAGCGCTCCTCGATGGGATGGACCTCACGCAATTGCCCGACGATGTGACCATCGCCTGCATCGGCCCGGTCACCGCGGACACCGCCAGGGACCTGGGGCTCAGCGTCGATGTGATGGCCGGGGAATACACCATCCCGGGGCTGGTGGAGGCGCTTGTCGCCAGCGAGACAGAAGGCTCCGGGTAAACAGCAAAGCATGAGAGAAGGACCATGATAGACATCACGCGTCTTTACTGTGACCGCGACACCCCCGCCGACTCCCTCCGTTACGGTCACGGGCACAAGGGCAGGAAGGAGATGGAGGGGGCGCCGCGCATCCCGCGCCGGCCCAAATCGGCCTCCGAGCGGCGGCCGGTGGTGGCCTGGAACACCAGCCGTACCTGCAATCTCAGGTGCGTCCACTGCTACACGGATTCGGAGGCGAAGAAATACGAGGGCGAGCTGAGCACGGAGGAGGGCAAGGCCCTGATCGAGGACCTGGCCCGGTTCCAGATACCGGCGCTGCTGTTCTCCGGCGGCGAGCCGCTGATGCGCAAGGACCTGTTCGAGCTGGTGGGTTACGCCATATCGCTGGGCATCCGTCCTACACTCTCGACCAACGGCACGCTGATAACACCTGAAGTCGCCCGCCGCATCAAGGACCTGGGTTTTACCTACGTGGGCGTCAGCCTGGACGGCATCGGCGAGATCAACGATCGCTTCCGCGGCAAGGAGGGGGCCTTCGAGAAGGCGATGGCGGGTTTCCGCAACCTGAAGGAAGTGGGGCAGCGCGTGGGCCTGAGGCTGACACTGACGCGCCACAACTACCAGGACCTGCACGGAATCTTCGACTTCATCGAGGCGGAGGGCATCGACCGGGCCTGCTTCTATCACCTGGTCTACTCCGGCAGGGGCAAGGAGAGCGACGACCTCACCCACGAGGAGACCCGCGACGCCCTGGACATCATCCTGGCCCGCACAAAAGACATGCACGACCGGGGTCTGGAGAAGGACATCCTCACCGTGGACAACCACGTGGACGGCGTCTACCTCTACATGAAGCTGCTCGAGGAGGACCCGCAGCGCGCCGAGTCGGTGCTGAGACTGCTTACGTGGAACGGCGGCGGCCTCTACAGCTCCGGCGTCGGCTTCGGCGACATCGACTTCCTGGGAAATGTCCATCCGGACCAGTTCTGGATGCATTACAGCTTCGGCAACGTGCGCGAGCGTCCCTTCAGCGAGATCTGGATGGACACCTCCGATCCGCTGATGGCGGGGCTGAAGGACCGGCGCAGCCATATCCACGGCCGCTGCGCCTCCTGCAAGTGGTTCGACGCCTGCGGCGGCGCCCTGCGGGTGCGCGCCGACCTGGTCCACGGCGACCCCTGGGCCCCCGACCCGGCCTGCTACCTGACCGATGAAGAGATCAGCTGAGCAGGGCCAGGGAGGAAGGCACCCGAGCGGCGTCTCCGGAGGGCATCCCGGGGGACACCACGGTGGGAGCACGGGAGGGCATCCCGGGGGGCATCCCGGCGCCGGCCATGGCAAGGGCGCCGGCCATGGGCGGACGGGCGAAGGACCGCCACCGCCGCGGCTGGTTGCCTGGGAGGTCACCCGCAGCTGCAACCTCTCCTGCCGGCACTGCCGCGCCGCCGCCGACAAGGGCCCCTACCCGGGGGAGCTCTCCACGGAGAAATGTTTCCAGGTGATCGACGAGATAGCCGAGGTGGGCAGGCCCATCGTCATCCTCACCGGCGGCGATCCGATGCTGAGGGAGAACATCTACGAGATCGCCCGTTACGGCACCGACAAAGGCCTGAAGATGGTGATGTCGCCCTGCGGGACGCTGCTCAGTGACGAGAACGCACAGAAGCTGAAGGATGCCGGCATCGACCGCATCAGCCTCAGCGTCGACGGCGCCACGGCCAGGACACATGACGATTTCCGGCGGGTCGAAGGGGCCTTCGAAGAGGTGATGAAAGGCATAGAGTCGGCCAGGAGGGCCGGCATCGAGTTCCAGATAAACACCACTGTCACAAAGGTCAACATCGACGAGCTGCCGGACATCCTGCAGCTGGCCATAGACCTGGGCGCCGTCGCCTTCCACCCCTTCCTGCTGGTGCCGACCGGTCGCGGGAAGGAGCTGCTTCAGCAGGAGCTCTCCCCCGAGCAGTACGAAGAGACGCTCAACTGGGTCTACGACCAGCAGGGGTCGGTGCCGTTGGAGTTCAAGCCCACCTGCGCGCCCCATTACTACCGCATCCTCCGGCAGCGGGCGCACGCCGACGGACTCAAGGTGACCCCGGAGAACTTCGGCATGGCGGCCCGGGCCAAGGGCTGCCTCGGCGGCCAGGGCTTCTGTTTCATCTCCTACCAGGGTGAGGTCCGGATATGCGGCTTCCTCGATGTAAGATGCGGCAACCTTAAGGAGCAGAGCTTCGGCGAGGTCTGGCGTGAGTCCCCTGTCTTCGGGGAGATGCGCGACCTTGACGGCTACCACGGCCGCTGCGGCTACTGCGAATACCGCCGCTACTGCGGCGGCTGTCGTGCCCGCGCCTTCGAGACCAGCGGCGATTATCTGGCGGAGGAACCGTATTGCGTGTACGAACCGAAGGCAAGGCCGGGGAAACGTAGCGGGTGACCGGACTTGCGCGCCGTCCGCCGGCGTGGTATTAGCTGGGTTCAGGGACGTGCCCTGGTATCCGGCGGAGGCGCCCTTTCGACCATGGACGACACAGACAACAGACTGATAACCGTGATACAGTCCGGTTTCCCCGTGACGGAGCGACCGTACGCCAGCATCGGCGAGAAGCTGGGCATCGGCGAGGAAGAGGTGATCGAGCGCCTGAAGGCCATCAAGCAGTCGGGAGAGATCAGGCGCATGGGCGCCTCCTTCGATTCCCGCAAGCTGGGCTACGCCAGCACGCTGTGCGCGGCGAGGGTGCCGGCGGAGAAGCTGGATGCCACCGTCGGGATCATCAACTCGTACATCAACGTCACACACAACTATGAGCGCGACCATGAATATAACGTCTGGTTCACGGTGATCGCCCCCAGCCGGGAGCGCATCAGCGAGATCCTCCGGGAGATCGAGGAAGCCGCCGGCATCGAGCCCATCATCAACCTGCCGGCCATCAGACTCTACAAGATCCAGGTGGACCTGCCGGTCATAGAAGGTGGTGACAGTTGAGCCGACACTTCAGCGAGAAAGAGATGGAGCTGGTGCGGCAGCTCCAGGCCGATATCCCGCTCTCGCCGGAGCCTTTCGCCGAGATCGCCGAGGCTGTGGGCATGCCGGTCGAAGAGGTGCTGAAGAAAGTCGAGGAATGGACCGCCGACGGCACCATCCGCCGCTTCGGCGCTATGGTCAGGCATCAGAAGCTGGGCTACAGGGCCAACGCCATGAGCGCCTGGGACGTCCCCGACGAGCGGGCCGACGAGGTAGGCGGGCAGCTGGCCGGAGCCGCCGAGGTCAGCCACTGCTACCGGCGCCCCCGCGCCGACGGATGGCCCTACAACCTCTTCGCGATGATCCACGGCGCCAGCGAAGAGGAATGCCGGGATGTGGCCGCCAGGCTGGCGGGCGTCATCGGCATCGAGGACTATCGCCTGCTCTTCAGCACCAGGGAGTTCAAGAAAGTGAGCATGAGCTATTTCATGGAATGACGCGGCGTCCGCTTTTACCGGGAAGGAGCAGTGAATGAGCAAGGCCGGAATCTTCCGCAGGGCATTTATGGTCTCCCTGGCCGTGTCCCTCCTCATAGTCACCGCGGCCTCTTTCAGCGGCTGCGCCTTCACGGGATCGGAGCCTCCTCCCGTGCCTCATGGGACGGCCGGCGGGTTCGGGGACTGCCGCGGCTGCCACGAGCAGGGGGTCGAGGGGGCGCCCAGGACGGACCACGCCCTCAAGCCGGATTGTCTTTCCTGCCATCCGGCTGTGCCCCAGCCATGAAAGGGGCCGAGGCTGAGGGCAACAGCGCTGTCGCTGTTTCCCCGGGGATTGCGGGCGTATGGCACCGGAACGACTGGTTGACCGCCGCCGCCCTGTTTGCCGCCACCCTGCTGTCCCGGATACCTTTCCGCACCGGCCTGCTGTACGCATGGGATTCGGTGCTCTACGCCCGGGCCATAGAGCACTTCGATGTCACCATCCAGCAGCCCCAGCCTCCCGGGCATATCTTCTACGTGGGGCTGGTCTGGCTGGCGGACCGGTTCACGGGTGACGCCAACGCCGCCATGGTATGGATAAGCGTGCTTGCCTCCGCGGCAGCTGTGGTGGCCCTGTACTGGCTGGGGCGCGCCATGTTCGGCAGGGCAGCGGGACTGGTGGCGGCGCTGTTTCTGGCAACCAGCCTGAGCTTCTGGGGCCACGGCGAGATCGCTTATCCCTATACGCTGCTGGCCTTCCTCAGCATCACGGCTGCGGGGACGATATATCGCGCCTGGCAGGGCGCGCCGGCGGCGGCGCCCCTGTCTTCCCTCGTCCTGGGGCTGGCGGCCGGGTTCAGGCAGGACCTGCTTCCCTTCCTGCTGCCGCTCTGGGTCGGGGGCCTGCGCGGCAAGCCGCGACGGGTGCAGGCCGGCTCCGCGGCCTTGCTCGTTCTGGCATGTCTTTCCTGGTACCTGCCTTCCGCCCTCCTGTCCGGCGGCTTCTCTGCCTACCAGGAAGCCTCATCGCAACAGAGTGATTACCTGATCCGCACGGCTTCTGTGTTCGGCAAGGGGCTGGAGGGGGTCGCCTTCAACCTCCAGTCGCTGGGCAGGTTCCTGCTCTGGGCCCTGGCCGCGGCGCTCCCCTTTGCCGTATACGGGCTGCTGCTGGCGGCCCGGCGCCGGCGGCGGCGGGAGCTGGGCAGTGGAAAGCTGCTGTTCCTGCTGGTATGGGCCGCGCCCAGCGTCCTGTTCTACACCTTCATCCATATAGGCGAATACGGCTACGTCTTCACCTTCCTGCCGGCGGTGCTCCTGCTTGCCTCCCGGGCGGCGGTGGAGGCCGCCCGCGGCCTGGAAGACGTGTTCCGGCGCCGCCGCCGGATATCACCCGGCGGCGCCGCTCCCGCAGCCATGATCACCTCCGGGCTGGTGGCGCCGGCACTGGTTGTGAACCTCCTCCTGTTCCTGGTCCTCACACCGCATCTAAGCGCCGACCGCCTCGCCGCCAACGAGGACATCCAGCGCTCACGCATCGAGACCATCCGCGCTGACTTCGACCCGGGTTCGACCCTGGTGGTGTCCGTATACAACTACCAGCAGGCAAAGTACTATCTCCCGGGTTTTGACCACTGGTATATCGACCCGGTCACCGCCGGCAGGGTGGTGCTGAAGGTGCCCGATGGGACAGGCAGGGCCGTCATGTTCGACGAGAGCCTGGAGCCTGCGGACAAGGCCGCGGCCGGGAGCCTCCCTCTGGCCCGCGAGCAGCGTCTCTACTACCTGGAAGTGGACCCGGGGACCTGGCTGGTGGTGGACTGGCCGCAAAGGTGTATTTCCAACGTAGAATCACCTTGAATTCCCGGATTTTGCAGGGAAATGAGCCATCTAGGGGAATTCCCTGAAAGTACACTCACAAGGTCGTGTTTCTATTGACAAAAAACCGTTCCGACTGTAATCTTCAACATCAGGGTAGTATGCGTTGCAGTATATGCGGATTCCACAGTGGACACTCGAGCAGACGCGGATTGCTGTCATAACTCCACAGCACGAATAGCGTAGGATCAACCTCATACAGGCTTCATCCGAAGCCGCCGCGCAGTAGAACTGCAACCTCCCTTTGGCTACGACGCTTCCTTGTTCGCTGCCCGCCCCAGCCTATGGGCAGGCGAAGGAGGAGCGGAGTTGTGTGCCGGGGGGCCGGGTTCATACGGCCTCCAGGCGGTATTACAAGGCGAAAGGAGGTGAAAATCTATGCGAAAGATAGCGATATTGGCTGCATTAGTGCTGTCAGTTGCTTTCATCCTGGCTTTCACGGCCTCAGCCTTCGCCCAGACGACAGCCCCTCACGGTGGCTATGGCGCCACGACGGACTTCTGTGTAGCGTGTCACGATGTCCACGAGGCGGCGGGTGACTATGTGCTGACCCGTGAGTCGACGGTCACGGCGGTATGCGGTACCTGCCACGGCGTCTTCGGCGCTGCCGCGCCGTCGAGCGTGAACTGGACCAGCGCCAAGACCGACTTCTCCGGCGCCGACCCGACCGCTTCCACCAAGCTGGCGTACGAGGTGGATATGAGCGCCATGAGCGCCACCCAGATGGACGCGGTCCCAGGCCACAGCCTGGGTGTGATGTACGGCGGCACCGTGGTGAGGAACTCAGACGCCATTCCGGGCAGCAGTTCGACCCTGAAGGTCCTGACTTCCGGCGCCAACGGCGGCCTCGTCGAGGGCGGCGGCCTCTATGCCGGTGAGTCGGTGACGACTTTCTCCGGCACCCAGGGCCTCTACTGCGCTTCGTGCCATAGCCCGCACGGCAGCACCTTCGGTCAGGCCATCGCCACGGAAGCGAACCTGCTCTCGTCGCAGCCGAACCACTCAGCGGTGGCTGCTTCGACCGAAGCAGAGTTCTGCCTCGGTTGCCACGACAAGCGGGACAGCGCTGGATCGATGAACAACCATCCCTCCAGCTGGTGTCTCACCTGTCACGCGAACGACTCCGGCGGAACGAACCTGGACTTCCCGCATACGGGCGCCAACCCGCGGCTCCTCTATGAGGAACCCGACGCTCTGTGCGTGATTTGCCACACCGCTGGCACATTGCCCTAAACCGGGCCGGTTGGTAGAAGGTAGCAGAACGATGGGAGGGGCGTTCTCCGAACGCCCCTCCCATAAAAATCGGGTGGAAAACGGATTATCGAGCGGATAGCCAAGGAGACTTGAGAGAGATTGCGAAAGCTGATTGCAGCGTGCATCGCAGTGGCGGTTGCCCTGCTTGTTGTATCCTGCGGCGATGGCTCAAATCCCGCATCTGAGACGGTCAACCCGGCCTCGGCTCACGAACTGGCGCATGAGGCGCCGCCGGAGATGGTGGATAAGGTCAAGGCGGATGTAGCCGAAGACCTGGATATCATATCCCGGGTGACCACCGACACCGCATCTTTTCCCCAGGCGCTCACCGGCAAGGCTCTGGCGGACATGAAGAAGATGGCGGAAGATGACCTGGCGGCAGGCAGGTATCGCGTCAGGGACTATCGCAATGTATCGGTCGAGGTCAACGGCTATACTTCGCCGGTGATGGAGGTGCGGGTGGATTTCGAGGACTTCGGCTACTACGCCGACGCTTCGACAGGCCAGGCCCTGGACTCCCCCTCGGGGGAGCAGAAAGCCCTGGCGATGGCGGTGGTCGAGGAAGACGGCCGCTGGAAGATCAAGGGCATCTTTTCCGCCACCGGCACGGAAACAGCGACGCAACCGGCGCAGTGAGCCGTGTCCTGTGCTGGAAACCACGCAGTTATTGATGCATAATTAACATGGCCGCAGGGTTGTCAGCCGGGTCTGCGATACCGGCAAAGCCCGCGGCGGGGGAGACAGAGGGCAAAAGAGCGTGGGAGGCTGTGAAGCTTCCGTGTCGAAGCCGGCGATAGGGCCGGCATTTTGGTGGATGTGCGGTTATGGATCGGAACTCAACCGGGCCGTTCAGCGCAGGGAGGCGGCTCCCTGCAGGCGCAAGGAAAATCATATTGACGGCTGCCATATTGTTCATAGTTTCGGCAGGCTTCGTTTATCTGATGGGAATGGAAGAAGCATACGCTCAGACCTATACCAGCCCCCATGGCGGCTATTCAGGCTCTACCCATTTCTGCACCCTCTGTCACGAGATGCACGAGGCGCCGGGAAACAGGCTGTTGAAGGATATGCCCGAATCGACGCTGTGTTTCACCTGCCACAACGGGACCGGCTCGGTCTACAATATCCAGGTCCAGATGGACGCCGATCCGGCTACCTTCGCCATGCATCCGATAAAGGTCAGCCTGCCGAACAATCCCGGTACCTATAATTATACGCCGGTGACCACCGCCGGGCTGGCGCCGCCGGGGCCCTATGACTGCAGCCAGTGCCACAATCCCCACGGGGACACGGGTAACGGGATGCTGCTCCGCGGTTCCTACGACACCGGCGAGTATGTGGTCTATGCCACCAGTCCGGACCCCTACGGGGCATGCTGGTCATGCCACTCGTCGGCCATGGTGCAGGATACGGCATTATTCCATCACCAGTCCCATGTCATCACCAACCAGGCGTCATGCTCCGCGTGTCATTACAGCCCGCATGCGGCGGCGCATATCGAGCTGGTGAATTTCAACCCGCTCTTCGTTGGTCCATCCCTGTCGCAGGGGACGGGCCCCGCCTACGTGGATAACGGAGACCACAGTGGCAGCTGCACCCTCACCTGCCACGGTGTGGACCATAACCCTTACTCATATTGATACAAGGAGCACACCGATGCCTGAACAGACCTTTGCAACTCCGGGCGGAACGGGAGAGAAGATGTCCAGACTGATCAATTATCTGATAATCTTTTTAGCGGTGGCGCTGGTGGTCGCGGGGTCGGTAGCGGTTTATGTGTATTTCATCAAGGGTGAGCCGGTCGACCCGACGCTGGAGAGGAGCCTCGAGACCTGGAAGCAGGCAGTGGCCGACGACCCGGCCGACGCCCTGGCGCGGGCGAACCTGGGCGCCACCTATCTGGACATGGGCCGCCTCGATGACGCCATCCGGGAGCTGAAGGCGGCGGTGGACATAGCCCCGGACAGCTTCGCCTACACCTACAAGCTGGGGTTCGCCTACCGGCAGAACGGGGATTACGACCTGGCGCTCAGCATGTTCACCCATTCGGCTGATGTGACCCCCGAGGGCGAGAAATACACCGCCCTTTATGAGGCGGCAGCCACCGCCCGCATGGCCGGTGACAACGAGGCAGCCAAGGAATACGCCAGACAGAGCATCGCCGACAACGACACCATCTGGAACTCCCATGTGATGCTGGGAGAGCTTTACGAGGAAGAGGGCAACCTGGAAGAGGCAAAGAAGGAATACGAGGCCGCCGCCAGGTTCAATCCCTATAACGAAGAACTGCAACAGGCGCTGGACAGGGTCTCGGAGCAGCTGACCGGCAGCTAAAAAACTGAATCAAGGCGGTACTGACAGATGAGAGACAACAGAGCAAAGATAGTAATAGTCGCGGTCCTGGCGGTCGCCCTGATCATAGTGCTGCTCCTGTTGCTGCGCGGGTGCAACCGGGAAGAGACTGTTGCCGGCGGCGACATCACCGCCGCCACCAGCATCACCGACCTGAAGACGCCGCTGGCGGTGACGGTGGGCGGCGACGGCAAGATATATATCAGCGACACCGGCGAGAAGAAGGTAAGGGTCTACGACGGCAACGGTGCTTATCTCTATGATATCGACAGCGGACAGGACGACCAGGGCCAGCCTTACCAGTACTATTCACCGTACGGCCTTGCGGTCGACGACGGGAACAACCGGCTCTACATCGCCGATTACATGCTGAGAGTGGTGGATCCGGAGGGCAACTTCCTCTACAACCTGACGCCGCCACCGGAAGCTGTCACGGTGGACCAGAGTGAATCAGCCATCCGTCCCAACCAGATCGCCCTGACATCAGACCGTGTCTATGTCACCAGCCGCGACGGTATCTATATCTTCGACGCCGCCGCCGGACAATACCTGGAGCATTGGGGCACACGGGGGGCCGCGGTGGGACAGTTCGACTTCCCCAACGGGATCGCCGTGGACGAGAACACCGGCAACATCTTCGTGGTCGACGTGAACAACTGGCGGCTGATATCGATGACGGAAGACGGCAGATACCGCTGGGTCCTGGGCATCCAGGACAACGGCCAGGTCAAGAGCCCCTTCCGCCTGCCCCGCTCCGTGGCCGTGGGGCCGGACGGCCGTGTATACGTCTCCGATGCCCCGGACCGCATCCTGGTCCTGGACCAGGACGGCAATCTCACCGGTATCATCGGCGAACGTGGCACCGAGGAGACCAAGATGAACTTCCCCGAAGGCCTGTTCATAACGGACGACAACCGTCTGCTGTTCGCCGACCGTGAGAATAACCGGGTCCAGGTGTGGCAGTTGTCTGATAACATATCCGAACCGGACGCGGGAGAGGTGAAGAAGTTCGCCGACGGGCTCAGGTGGTACTGGTTCGAGCCGAAGGTCGAGCCCGCGCCGGAAGAGGGGACCGCCACGGAATAACTTTTCACCACCTGCCGGGCGGGCAGGGTGGCGATATGAAGGTCAGCAGGCGACGGAGGCCGGCCCGCCGTTGAGGCGGCGGATCGGACTGAAAACTGTGCTTGCGGCCAGAGGTTGATTTGAACGCTGAAAAAGCAGCAGCAATAAAGAGAAATGAGGGCGACAAGTCCACCGGCAGTGTCTTCCTGCCGGCGGTAGTGGCGCTGGTGCTCCTGGCGCTGGACCTGATACTCTCCATAGCCTATTACCGCAACCAGGATGTCTACGACTTGCGCTGGCTGCTGGCCATCCTGGACCTGTCCATCATCCTGGCTGTCCTGGCGGTGGCCGGCAAGGGCATCAGGCACTTCCTGGTTTCGATGAAGCTGGCGCTGACGCTGCTGTTCGTCCTGGCCATCCTCTCCATCATCGGCACCATTCTGCCCCAGGGGGAGAAGGTGCTGCAGTCAGGATGGGTGGATAACCCGCTCTATGACCTCTATCGCCATCTGGGCCTGTTCGACATGTACCATTCCCGCTGGTTCCTGATCCTGCTCTTCCTGCTGGCGTTCAACCTCTCGGTCTGTATATACTACCGGCTGCCCACGGCCGTCAGGCACGCCTTCCATCCGCGTATAGACGTCAAGGATATCTTCATCACCAGCCAGCCGCTGGCGGCCGAGGTGACGATGAAGGCGGCCGACCCCATGGCCAGCGCCCGTGAGGTGTTCTCCCGGCACCGTTTCCGTATCCGCGACGGCGGCGGCGGCTCGGCCATGGCGGAGAAGGGGCGGTTCGCAGGCCTCTTCTCGCTGGTCTTCCATGTCAGCTTCCTGCTCATCGGCGTCGGGGCTATCCTGGTCAGCTTTCTGGGCTTCGATACCCGCCTGTCCATTCCGGATGGCACTACAGCAGGGGTTCCAGGCACCAACATGAAAGTTACGAACCACGGGTTCGACCTCGAGACGGTGGAAGTGAAGGAAGGGGACCGGATAGTCGGCTACCGGCCTTCAGTGTACTCCAGCGACCTGGAGGTCTTCGTGGACGGTGAATCGGCGGTGAGGAAGACCATCACCGTCAACGATCCCTTGCGCTACAAGGGCGTCAACTTCCACCAGGCGAGCTACTACCGCACCGGCCGCGGCTATGTTAGTGTTCTGGAGATCAACAAGTCGCCCGGCAAGTCGCTGATCTACATCGGCTTCGGGGCGATGATGGGCGGCATCGTCCTGGCGCTCTATTTCCCCCATCGGCGTGTCTGGTTCAAGGTGGGGGAAACGGGTAAACTGCTGGTCGGCGGCCGCACCAATCGCTCCAAGATGAGCTTTCAGCAGGATTTCGACGGGATAATCTCTGACTTGCGTTCGCAAAAGTGACAGGAGGCCATGGCAGATGGATCCATTAGTCAAGCTTGAGGAAATACTCTTTATCATCGCGGTAGTCTCCTACCTGGCCAGCAGCGGCCTCTTCATCTGGTACCTGGTGACCCGTAGCGGCTTTTCTGTCAGGCTGGGCACCACGATCCTCGGCCTGGGGCTTGCCGCCCACACCATAGCCCTTGTCCTCAGGTGGATCACCGCCGGACACGCGCCCATGGCCAACCTCTACGAATCGCTATCGCTGTTCGGCTGGGGTATCGTCCTTTTCTTCCTCATCGCCCAGAGGTTCTATCCGGTCAAGGTGGCGGGAGCGCTGGTGGTTCCGACAGCTTTCCTCATCACCAGCGTGGCCGGTGTCTTCTATCAGGGCCCGGAGCCGCTGGTGCCGGCGTTGCAGAGTTACTGGCTCTGGATACATGTCACCATCGCCATGCTCTCCTACGGTCTTTTCGCCCTGGCCTTCGGCGCGGGCTTCTTCTACATAGTCCAGGAATATCTCCTGAAGAAGCAGTACCAGCATGTGGTGGCGGCCTTCGTCATCCTGCTGGCGGTGCTGGGAGTGGTGCTGGGGCTGTGGGGAGGGTCCGCGTGGGCGGAACCGGCAAGGGTGGCGGACGAACTGGGCCGCGTCGACAAGATATACGCCGGTGAGGACATCGCCAAGATGCTGGCGGGAGCCGGCATCGGGCTTGTCGCGGGCCTGGTGCTGGGTTTTGCCGCCGGCAAGGGCGCTTCCCGGCCTGGTTTCTCCCAGAGGCTGCCCTCTCTGGATGTGCTGGATGAGGTAAGCTATCGCGGGGTCGCCTTCGGCTTCCCGCTGCTGACCATCGGCATCATCACCGGCGCCATCTGGGCCGACCAGGCCTGGGGCAGCTGGTGGAGCTGGGACCCCAAGGAGACCTGGTCCCTGATCACCTGGCTCTATTACGGCGCCTACCTCCACACGCGGCTGACCATGGGCTGGCGCGGCAGGCATTCCGCCATCCTGGCGGTCATCGGCCTGGTGGCGGTGCTGTTCACCTACCTGGGTGTCAACCTTTTACTGTCGGGGCTTCACAGCTACACACCGACATAGGAACAAGCCGATAGGATCAGTCGTGGTTCTGTATCCCATCAATCTCAAAGTGGAAGGTCGGCTCTGTACCATAATCGGTGGCGGCCGGGTCGCCCTGCGCAAGGCCGAGGCTCTGTCCGCCTGCGGCGCGCGCCTGAGGGTGGTCGCCAAAGATCCGGTGCCGGAACTGCAGAACCTGGGAGGAAACTGCGAGCTGCTGGAGCGCCCCTATCGGGAAGGTGACCTGGCCGGGTCCTTCCTGGCCATCGCCGCCACCGATGACGACGAGACCAACCGCGCCGTCGAGGCTGAGGCCCATGCCGCCGGCATCCCGCTCAATGTCGTGGACAAGCCGGAGCAGTGCGACTTCTTCGTTCCCTCCAGCATCCGGCGCGGAGACCTGATGCTCACCGTCTCCACGGGCGGCCAGCTACCGGCACTCTCCAAGCGGCTCAGGCGGCAGCTGGAGCGACAGTTCCCGGAAGAATGGTCACAGGCGCTGGAGTTGCTGAGCCAGGCGCGACGGCAGGTCATCGGCAAGATGTCCGACCGGGAGCGCAAAAGGCAATGCCTGGCCGATCTGGCCGCCATCGATCTGGTGGACATTATCAGGGAGAGCGGCAACGAGGCGGCGGAGGCGGAGATAGAGAAATGCATCTCGCGGTATTAGGCATAAACCATAAGTCTGCTTCGGTTGAGGTGAGGGAGAAGGTCTCCCTCGACGAGGAGCGATGCGGCAGCCTCTCCCAGCACCTGCTGGAGGAAACGGCTATCACCGAGGTGGTTCCCCTCTCCACCTGCAACCGCACGGAGATCTACGTGGTGTCATCCCGTCCGGAGGTGGGGCGCCACCAGATCACGGGTTGCCTGGCGCAGGTGACGGGTGTGGACAGGCCGGTGCTGGATGACTGCATCTATTACCATGAGGGTGCGGCTACGGTCGAGCATCTCTACCGGGTGGTGTCCAGCCTCGATTCCATGGTCATGGGAGAGGCGCAGATCCTGGGGCAGGTGAAGGAGGCATACCGGGCCGCCCATCGCCAGCAGACCACCAGCGTGCTGCTCAACCGCCTCTTCCGCAACGCGCTGGAAGTGGGCAAGAAAGTCAGGACCGATACCCGCATCGGTGAGAACCCCGTCTCCGTCTCCTCGGTGGCGGTGGATATGGTAAGGAAGGTCTACGACGATCTGGAGGGGCGGACGGCCATGCTGCTGGGCGCGGGGAAGATGAGCGAGTTGACCGCCAGGCATCTGGCGTCCCATGGCATCAGCAGCTTCCTGGTCTCCAACCGCACCTTCAGCCGCGCTGAGGAGATGGCGGAGGAGTTCGACGGGGAACCGGTCCCCTTCGATGACCTGTCATCCTGGCTTCCCCGGGCCGATATCGTCATCAGTTCCACGGGCGCGCCCCATTACGTCCTGCGCCGGGGAGAGGTGGAACGGGCCATGCGCCGGCGCCACAACAAACCCATATTCTTCATCGATATCGCTGTCCCGCGCGACATAGACCCGGGGGTGAACAGCGTGTACAACGCATTCCTTTATGATATCGATGACCTGAAGGAGGTCGCGGCGGCCAACGCGGCGGAGCGTGGCAAGGAGGCGCGCAAGGCGGAGAAGATAATCAGCGAGGAAGTACGCGACTTCGGTAAATGGGTGGCCAGCCTTGACGCCATACCCACCATCTCCGCCCTCCGGGAGAAAGCTGAGGAGATCAAGAGGGCTGAACTGGAGAAGGCGATGAAGAAGATAGATTCCCTCTCGGAGAAGGAGGCGAACAGGGTGGAGACCATGGCGTCAGCCATAGTGAACAAGATACTGCATTCACCCACAGTGGAGCTGAAGCGCGCAGCCAACGAGCGTGGCGGCTATATGTACGTGGAGTCCATCCGCCGGCTATTCGGCCTCAACGGCACCGGGAAGGGCGGGCGGAGGAAAGAGTGAGCAGGGGCCCCTCTATCAAATACGTGGCCCTGGGCACCAGGGGCAGCGAACTGGCCATGTACCAGGCGAAGGCCGTCGCCTGGCTGCTGCAGAAGAGCCACCTGGAACTTTCCGTGAAGATCACCCGTATCAGCACCTCCGGCGACAAGGTCCAGGATGCTCCCCTGGCGCGCATCGGCGGCATCGGACTCTTCGTCAAGGAGATCGAGAACGCCCTGCTGGCGGAGGAGATCGACCTGGCGGTGCACAGTTGCAAGGACCTTCCCACGGATGTGCCGGGAGGCCTGAAGATAGCCGCCTACGGCGCCCGTGAGGACCCGCGTGACGCCTTCATCGGATCGGCGGCGAGCCTGGCGGAAATACCCGAGGGAGGGCGCATCGGCACCAGCAGCCTCAGGCGCCGCTCCCAGCTGCTCTCGCTCAGGCCCGACTTGGAGGTAGTGGATATCCGCGGCAACGTCGACACGCGCATCCGGAAGATCGATGAGCTGGGGCTGGACGGCACCATCCTGGCGGCGGCCGGGATCAAGCGGCTGGAGCGGGAGGATGAGGTCTCGTTCTATTTCTCCGTGGACGAGATGATACCGGCCGTGGGGCAGGGCGTGATAGCCATCGAGACCAGGGAGGGCGACCCGGCGGTGGAGTCCCTGGTATCGGTACATAACCATGACGACTCTGCCGTAGCCGTGCGCGCCGAGAGGGCTTTGATGAAAAGGCTGGAGGGCGGCTGCCAGGTGCCCATCGGGGCTCACGCCACGGTGCAGGCCAACGCACTGAGGCTTCGCGCCTACCTGGGCTCCATCGATGGCGGCAAGTCGGTGAGGGACGCCATCGAAGGACCGCTGGAGCAGGCCGAGGATATGGGGATCGAACTCGCCGAGCGCATGCTGGCGATGGGCGGAGAGGAGATTCTCAAAGAAGTCAGAAAAAGCGCCGGGGACGTTCCTTAACGAGATTAAGAAATCGGGATGGTGCCTGGGACATTTCCTGAGTCAAAGGGATTCCTGGCAAATCAAATGGTGAATAAAAAGGCGGCCCCGCAGGGGCCGCCTTTAAATGGTTCTGTTATCCCGCTTATGCCGGTGGCGGCGGTACAGTTACGCTGCACTGCCAGTTGGGGCACTCGAAGGTGATGTCCTTCAAGTTCTCGTGCCTGATGAGAACCGGCTTCTCGTATGCCTGATTCTTCATCCCCACTCCTCCCTTCTGGAAAGTACCCTCACCCGGGCCGGTCAAGGTCTGAATAATCGCCCTCCCTCTCCCGGGCCGCGTAATGATATCATGCGGGCCGAAATTTGACAAGAACCTGTTACATGCCATAATCCTGACGGATATGGTCGGGATTAATTGTCATGAGGAGCGAGGAAAGCAGAAATGTAAGGCAGACATCATCTGTATGATCGACCGGGGTTGTCCTGACCGCCACGCGCCAGCCTCAGGGCCTGTTCAACCGCCTGGGAAGGCGAAGCGGTTTCGATGATACCTGCCGAAGGTTGTCCATCCCTGCTCAGCCGCCAGCTGCCGAGCAGGACAACCGGTCGGTGAGTCTTCAGGGCCAGGCCTATCTCGGAAAGGGTGCCGAAGCTGCCACCGATGGCGATGACGGCATCGCCGCTGGCGGCTACGGCCAGGTTGCGGGCATGGCCCATACCGGTGATGATCGAGAAGGCCAGGTGGGGATTGCCCTCACCACGATCCAGTCCAGGCAGGATGCCCAGGGTATCGCCGCCCTCCTCACGGGCGCCGCGGCAGGCAGCCGCCATGACGCCGCCGAGGCCGCCGCAGACCAGCACGGCGCCGGCGCGGGCTATCAGGCGGCCGGCCTCGGCGGCGTCGGATTCGGCGCGGGCGTCTGCGACGCCCGCGCCGACAACGGATATGTAAAGCTTCTTTTCAGCCATCGCTCTCTCTTGTGTGCCTCGTCATCTGCTCAGGGGCTCCCTGGCAGCCAGGCCAAGCGCTCAAAGGTTCCCCGTCTGTTCCACTATCCGTTCGGGGGTCCCCCATCTGCGCAGAGCTCACCGTCTGTTCAGGAGCCCTCCATCTGATCGACCATCCGCTCAAGGATATACAGCGCCGCCTGCTTGTTCAACGGCTCGTTCAGGTTGCCGCACTTGGGAGACTGGATGCATGACGGGCAGCCGTCTGAGCAACGGCAGGAGGAGACCAGGTCACGCGAACTCCTGACCAGCTCCTCGAACCTGCCGAAGCCGGCACGGGTGATGCCGATGCCGCCGGGGTGGCCGTCATAGAGGAAGATGGACGGACCGCCCGTCTGCCAGTGGAACTCTGTGGAGAGGCCGCCGATGTCCCAGCGGTCACACATGGCGTAGAGGGGCAGCAGCGCGATCAAGCCGTGTTCGGCCGCGTGCAGCCCGCCGGCCAGGAGTGGAGCCTCGATAGCCTCGACCATGTCGTCGGGCAGGGAGAACCACAGACCCTCGGTGTAGAAGCTCTGCCGGGGCAGCTCCAGTTCCACCATTTCCAGTGGCTGGTTGTCCGTGAGCGACTTCTTCTGGTAGGCGGTCACCTGTTCCGTCGCCTTGAGCCGTCCGAAGGCCAGCTCGACGCCGCCGCAGCGCCGGGCCAGGGAGCGCTCCACCACCTCGATGGAAGTGTCCTTCTTCGGCTGGGTGTAATAGTCGGTCGTCGCCGGGCGCACCAGCGCCACCCGGCCTTCCAGGTCCAGGCGGCGCACCTGGAAGGTCTGGCCCATGTGCAGGTATATGGCGCCGGGGTGGATGAAGATGAAGGCCCGTTCCGCTTCCACCTGTCCCAGCACCGCTCCTGTGTCTTCCTCGACGATGGTGAAGGAGTCCGCCGAGGATGACCTGAGGGAGATGGCCGCGGCCGGGTAGTCGGCCGTAGCCCAGACGTATCTTCCTCCCTGTTTTCTCAGCCTGCCCTCCGCCGCCAGGCGGTCGGCGGCCGCGGCCATCTCCGGCCCGAAGAAGCGCTCGTCCTCCGGCTCCAGAGGGGCCTCGTAGGCGGCCGCCCCCAGGTGGGCCGCGAATATCTGTTCGTTCTCATGGTCGAGGATGGCTGCTTCCACGTCGCGTTCCAGCAGCTGCTGCGGGTGTTCCATGAAGAACTGGTCCAGGGCGTCCTGTCCGGCGATGAAGACCGCCAGGCTGGACCCGCCGCCGCGGCCGGCCCGGCCCCATTGTTGCCTGAGGCTGGCGACAGTGCCGGGGAAGGCGGAGGTGATAACCGCGTCGATGCCGCCCACGTCGATGCCAAGTTCCAGGGCGCTGGTGGTGACCACCCCGTCGAGGTCGCCCTCGAAAAGCCTTCTCTCGATATCCCGCCGTTGCGCCGGAGTATAGCCGCCGCGGTAGGGGGAGAGACGGCCGGCCAGGCGGGGCGCCGTCTCCTCGAGGCGCCGCGTGGCATATTTATAGACCAGCTCCGTGCCCTTGCGCGTGCGGGTGAACACCATCGTCCGCGTGCCGGCGGCCATCATCTCCGCCAGCAGGTCTGCGGCTTCGGCGTTGGCGCTGCGCCTCAGCCCCAGCGCCTCGTCCGTCAGCGGCGGGTTCCACAAGACCATCTGACGCTCGCCCCGGCGGGAACCGTCCTCGTCCACCAGGTGGAACTCCAGCCCGGTGAGTGCACGGGCCAGCTCCAGGGGGTTGGCGATGGTGGCGGTGGTCAGCAGGAAACAGGGATCGGAACCGTACAGGCTGCACATACGCCTAAGGCGCCTGAGCACGTTGGCTACATGGGAGCCGAAGACGCCACGATAGCTGTGAGCCTCATCGATCACCACGAAACGCAGATTGAGGAAGAAATCATCCCATGAGTCGCCGTGCGGCAGTATCCCCGCGTGCAGCATGTCCGGATTGGTCATGAGGATGTTGGCCCTTTTCCTTATCCGGGGCCGGTGTTCGGCCGGTGTGTCGCCGTCGTATATGCCCGGGCGCGCGTATGCCAGCTCCAGGTCCTGTATCTTGCGCGTCTGGTCCTGCGCCAGGGCCTTGGTGGGATAGATATATAAGGCCCGCGTCCTTGAGCCGGCCGCCAGGCGGTTCAGCACCGGCAGGTTGAAACAGAGCGACTTGCCGCTGGCGCTGGGGGTGGTGACCACTACGTTCTTTCCCGCCCCGGCCAGTCCATGGGCTCTGGCCTGGTGGCCGTAAAGGCTCTCGATGCCCCTGGAACGGAGCGCGGCCGCCAGTGAACTGTCTATACCCGCGGGCAAGGGCACCGCCTCGCCCCGGGCCGCCGCCTGGTGGCTGACCGCCACTATCTGCTCATGGGCATCGGGTGACAGCCTGGCCGAAACGGTCATGTCGACAAGTCCCTGCCCCTGTCGTTGTTTGCAGGTGGCCCCGGTGGGAAGGCGGCGGACATCCGGGCGGCCGGTGAAGACGGCGACCCGGTCACGTCCGGGGCGCCGCTGACGGTGGTCTCAGGCTTCGATCTCGACAGAAGAGGAATCCTTGACCGCCTGGATCTCGTCCAGGCGTTCGTTGAAGGCGTTGGCGATGTTCGCCACCTGCTCGGAAAGGAACCTGTGGACATCGATGGCTGTCGGCAGCTCGGAGACCCTGCGCTCCACGTCTTCCAGAAGGCGTTGCAGCTCGTTGCAGCTTTCAGCAAGCCCTTCTCCTCCTGACAGGGGTATGGGAGAGCCGCAGTACTGGCAGGTGATGGTTTCCTCGCTGACTACCGATGACTCCCCTACCCAGATGTAGGTGAGGCATTGCGAGCAGATCGCCCAGTATACGACAGGGCGACGCCCTCCCTTGTTGCTGCCTGACATCCTTTTCCACCCCCAAAGTGGATTCATGTAGATTGATTTTATCACTTGTCCGGTATCGATGGGAATAGGGAACTTCCCCTGTATGACCAGGGGCCTTGAGCCGGTATAATGGTGCAGGTGAAAAAGAGAGAGGAGTGGATCGATGAGAAAGACAGTCTTCCTGATAATGGGACTGATGGCAGCGTTGCTTCTGCTTGCCGGATGTGGCGGCTCCGAAGGCGGCGGCCCGGGCGGTGCATCCAGCGAACGCACGGTGATCGGTGACTATGACCTCCCCATCTATCCCGGGGGGACCATCGACCAGGAGCTGGGCATGAGTACCACCTTCACCACCGACGCCGGGGTGGAAGAGGTGGAGTCCTGGTATGACCAGACCATGGAGGAGGAGGGATGGCGCAGCAACCAGGAATGGTCTGACTTCGGCGGCCAGGACCAGAAGATATTCTTCCAGGGCGAACAGCTGGCCAACCCGGATTTCGGCGACAGGAACGTGATCGTCGGCGTTGGTCCGAACGGGGACGGCGGCGTGCTGGTATCCCTGGCGCCCATACTCAACCGTTACCAGGGCGGACAGTAGCGAACCGTTTTCCCGGAACGGCCCTTTCCCGGGCCATACCGGCTGCGCCGGCCTGAGGAGGTCCCGCCTGCCACCGGCCGGCACAACGGAGAGGCCCCGGCCGGCGTCCCCCGCAGGCACCGGGACAGGGAAGGTCTCATCTTTATCCGGTCGCGGCCGAAGGTAATAAGGTGGAAGGGACGGCAGGCAAATCCGATGTTTCCAGGACGCCACTTACCGGGTTGGCGGCGATGGTCATCGGCGTGGTCCTGGCCGTCTATGTCCTCTCATCCACCATCCTTTCCTATCTCTTCGGTTTCTCCGCCACCCTGGTTCACGAGTTGGGACATTCCATCGGCGGATGGCTGTTCGGTTATCCCTCCGTGCCTGCTTTCGATTTCTTCTATGGCGGCGGGGTGACGGTCCAGTACGGCAGGGTCTGGCCGCTGGCATGCGTGGTTGCCGCCGTCATCGTCTGGTACATGTACCAGCATCGCAGGCAGCAGAAAGTGCTGCTGGCGCTGACTGCCGTCCTGTTGCTTTATATCCTGCTGGCCCTGACCCCGGCCCATCAGGGGCTCATCCTCGCCATGGGCCACGGCGCCGAACTGCTGTTCGTGGGCATGCTGCTGTATCTGGCCATGAAGCGCGTTCGCGCCGGCCGCCTCCTGTCCATAGCCTTCTATGCGTTCCTGGGGGCATTCATCCTCCTGGACAACATCCGCTTCTCATATCTACTCGCCTTCAGCGAGGTGGAGCGCCATCACTACGAGAAAGCCGGCGCAATCGGTTTCCAGATGGACTTCAGCCGCCTCTCCCAGGACTTCCTGCACATCAGCGTCACGACTATCGCCATCTTCTTCATGGTCCTGTGCCTGCTGACTCCCCTGGCCAGCTATCTGGCTCTGCGCGTCCGCCGCCGCACCGCGGTTTGACCCGGAAGCGTTTTCCGTATATTTTCTTGATTCGGGCATGCCTGCGCCGCCCAGTGGTTGTCAACCGGTCTTTTCTGGATATGAGAAGAAGACTCCTTATCGCCGTAGTGATATTCACCGTGCTGTCGGGGCTGCCGGCCGCAGCCGGCTGCGACCCGCTTTCCAGGCTGAAGACGGATTCGGTGGAGACCAGGGTGGTCACCGTCGGGCGCCCCGAGGAGCAGGCGGATTCCAACAGCATGCAGCCGGCCATCTCCGCTGATGGCCGCTATGTCGCCTTCGCCTCCGACGCCACCAACCTTGTGAACGAGGAAACAGGCGGTGGACGCGGGGTCTTCGTCAAGGATACCCGGACCGGGGAGACTGAGAGGGTCTCGTCTGACGATGGGGGCAGGGTGGCGGACGGTGACAGCGAGTACCCGTCCATCTCGGCCGATGGTCGTTACATAGCCTTCCAGTCCAACGCGACGACGCTGGCTCCGTCTGGAGCCGGCGCCGGCTGCGTCAACACCGGCGGCATCGATGTCCAGTGCACTCACATCTACGTGAAGGATAGGGAGTCGGGCGCGATAGACCTGGTTTCGACGGACTCGGACGGGAAGCCGGCGGTGGGTTTCAGCGAGCATCCTGCCATATCCGCCGACGGCCGTTATATAGCTTTCCGCTCGACGGCGGAGAACCTGGTGGACGGGGACGGCAACGGCGAGGCGGACATCTTCGTCAAGGATACACAGACCGGGTTCACCACGCTGGTCTCCAGCGATTCAGCGGGCGGCGCGGCCAACGGGCCCAGCGACCTGCCGGCGATAACCGATGATGGTCGCATCGTCGCCTTCAAGTCGCTGGCGTCGAACCTGGCGGCGGGGGACGTGAACGGCGCATCGGATGTGTTCATCAAGGACAGGGACTCGGGTATCACCACCCTGGTGTCTACGGACGGCGATGGCGTCCCGGGCAACAGGGCCAGCGGCTACCGGTCGCTGGATATCTCCGGCGACGGGAACTTCGTGGCCTTCGACTCGGAGGCGACCAACCTCTCTCCCGCCGATGACAAGAACAAGAGCGACATCTTCGCCAAGAACATCACCACCGGCGAGACCACCCTGGTTTCAGCGGACGCGGCGGGGACGGCAGGGGATGACGACAGCTACGCTTCCGTGTCCCTGTCCGGCGACGGCCGGCTGGTGGCCTTCCATTCCAATGCCGCCAACCTGGTCCCGTCCGACGGCCCCAACAAGGAAGACGTCTTCGTCAGGGATATATCCTCCGGCAAGGTCACCCTTGTCTCGGCGTCAGCCGCCGGTGCTGCGTCCGGGCCCAGCAAGGTCATAGTCATCTCAGCCGACGGCCGTTACGTCGCCTTCGTGTCGGCCGCGGCCGGCCTGGTGGAGGGCGATACCAACGGCAAGGACGATATCTTCATCCGGGAGCTCTCCTCCGGCCGCATCAGGCGCGTGTCCACCAGCTCCTCTCCGGAGGAGACCCGCTTCTTCAACCTGGACTGAACTTCGGCGGCCGGTTGCGCCGGCTGTCGCCCGGCGGCGCCGGCCGGGGAAGGGTGGCGCCCGCGGCGTTGCTTGTCCGGCTGTCGCCCGATTGCTATGATAGCTGGCAGAATACCGGCGGATGAAGGAACGATGGGAGAGCCATGAGATGCCCCAAGTGTGGCGTAGAAGTCAGGGACGAGGCCAGGTTCTGTGACGAGTGCGGCATCTCGCTGGAGGAATACGGCGTTCTTGACGACTCGCGTCCCACCGGCGAGCCGGAACCTTCCTCCCCGACGGCAGCGGCGGCCGCCCGCGAGCGGGCGATGATCGCCTTCGTGGCCTTCGATCTCATGCTCGCCGCGGGTATGATCCTGTTCTTCCTGAGGATGGCATGACTTTGATGTCCGGCAGAGGCCATACACGATACAAGGGAGTGTCGGCGCCGCTGGCGGCGGCGCTTCTGTTGGTACTGTTACTGGGCGCATTCGTCAGTGCCTGCGGCGGGCCGAGCCCGTCGGACACGGTCATCGGGGTGATCGAAGCCTACAACCGGTTCGATTTCAATGCTGTATACGACGCCTCATCGCAGAAGCTCAAGCAGGCATCCGGCGGCAGGAAGAAAGCAGTCGACCAGCTCGCCATCAGCTTTCCTCCCGGCGCCCAGATCGTTGATTACGCCATCACCAGCGAGGAGACCGACGGCGACAGGGCGACGGTCACCTGGACCGGCACGCTGCGGGCTCCCGACCTGCCGGACCAGGAGATAGACACCAAGGTCAACCTGGTCAAGGAAGACGGCCAGTGGAAGATGGATCAGCAGAGCTCCGGGGCCGGCGGGGCCGCATCCCCCGCCCCCGGTGACGCCGGGACGGGAGGCCAGGTCACGGAGCCGCTCCCGCCGCCGGGACCACCGCGGGCGCCACACCCTGACACAGGCGCAGTGGTGGTCATCGACCGGAGCGACATGACCCGACACATCCAGTCACCCACTCACCCGCCGGTGGAATGAAAAACCCTGTCTCCACCGGCAAACTCTATCTCGACCGCGCCGGTGCCCGCCTCAGCGAGGAAGGGCTGATCCACTTCGATCACCGGGTGCTGCTGTTCCTGGGGCTGCTGCTGGTGCTTTTTATCTTCGGCGTCAGCTTCAAGCTCAACCTGTCCTCCATCGGGCAGTGGTACTACAATATGCCCGACCCCCAGCAGGAGAAATCCGGCGTTTTGCTGGGCGAACCCAAGGGCGTCCGGAGCGACGAGTGGCTGAAGGCGACGCCATTCATGCTGTCCCAGCGCCATCACGGCTTTCCCGTCAGCAACGCCAGTATCGGCGCCGCCAACGACCCGTTGCTGCTGAACCTGCCCGTACGCCATTTTTCCGACATCTTCAAGCCCCACGACTGGGGCTATCACTTCCTCGGCGTCGAGCGCGGTTTCTCCTTTTACTGGTGCTACAAGGTCTTCGGACTGCTGGCTGCCGGTTTTCTTCTGATGATGCTGGTCACCCGCAACCGGTACTGGCTGTCTATGGCGGGGACCTTCTGGCTGTACCTCTCCGGCTTCGTCCAGTGGTGGTTCTCAGTCTTCACGGCGGAGATGCTGGTGGCTTTTTGCGTTATGTCCGTCTCTCTGGCGTATGTCCTCCTGGCAAGGAGGAAGGCAGCTATCGCCATCGCTGCTGTTCTGCTGGCACTCTTTTCCCTGGAGTTCTTCCTGCTGTTCTATCCCCCCTTCCAGATACCGCTTTCCTGGCTGCTGCTGTTCCTGCTGGCGGGACTGCTGATGGAGCGGGGGCGCTGGGCAGTGGTCAGGCGGCAGTGGATATTCCGGGTTGTAGCCCTGGGCGGGGCCGGGGTCGCGGCCCTGCTGGTCCTCGCTCTCTTCTACCGGGACGCGGCCGGCACCATCGAGGCGGTGAGAGCGACCGTCTACCCCGGGCAGAGGGTGTCCAGCGGCGGCGACATGAGTGTTGTCAGGTTCTTCTCCGGCTTCACCCTGGTGCCTTATGGTGTTGACCGTTTCCCCCAGGTATGGCACAACGCCAGTGAGGCCGGCAACTTCATCCTGCTGTTCCCGCTGGTGATGGCCGGCGCCGCCTGGAACGCTGTTTCCGGCAAGGGGAACAGGCCTCTCATCTACATCCTTTCCGCCTTCCTCTCGCTCCTGTCCCTCTGGATCGTGCTGGGAGCCCCCATGGCCGTCTCCCGACTGACTCTGCTCAACCATACGACGGAGGCCAGGGCGATGGTCGCCGTAGGTGTGGGCAGTATCATCCTCACCATGGCCTTCCTCAGCCGGAACGGCCGGGCCGGCAGGGGGGAGAAGCGCTTCGCTGCCGCCACCGCGGGGGTGTTCCTGGCCCTGATGCTGCCCTACAGTCTGGCGCTGAAGGACCTGGACCCGGACTTCTTCCGGTACCGCTATCTGCTGCTTCTGGCCGTCATCTTCACTCTAATCGCCTACCTGCTGCTCAGCCGGCGCAGGCTGGCCTTCTCACTGGCCATCCTGATCACCGCCGGGCTCTTCACCTGGTCGGTCAACCCGGTCTCCACCGGCATGGACGCCATCTTCGGCAAGCAGGTGTACCAGGTGGCCACCGCGCTGGAAGCGGAGCAGCCGGACTCCAGGTGGCTGGCCTACGGCGGCAACATCCTGGCGGATTTCCTCAAGTCCACCGGTATGGAGGTGGCCAACGGCAACAGGTATACACCTGACCTCGAGTTCAACCGGGTCCTCGACCCGCCTGGGCGATATGAGGATGTCTATAACCGGGTAGGCAGCATCAGCTACATGGAGCCCGGGGCGGATGATGGAGCGTCTGTACGGTATGAACTGACATGGAGCAATGCCTACACGGTCTACATCGACCCCTGCTCCCCGGTGCTGGCGGAGCTGGGCATCACCGATTTCGCCTTTTCCTACAAGCCTGATGAGGGGAGACTGCCCTGTCTGCGGCTGCTGGGCGGAGTGGAGGACAGCGACGTGTGGTTTTACGGGAGGAGGTGAGCATCTCCCGTCTTCGTCCCATAGCGATAAAGGTTTTCCTCGACCGCGCCGGCGGGCGCCTCAGCGCGGAAGGGCTGATCCGCTTCGATCACCGGGTGCTGCTGTTCCTGGGGCTGCTGCTGGTGCTGTTCATCCTCTGTGTCGGTTTCAGGCTCCACTTCTCCGCTATCGGCCAGTGGGATAATTATTTGCCGGAACCGGAACCGTCGTCCGGTCTGCTCCTGGGGGAGCCGAAGGACATCAGGAGCGACGAGTGGCAGAAATCCACGCCGATGCATCTCTCCCAGTACCACGCGGGCTTTCCCGTCAGCAACGCCAGCATCGGCGCCGGCAACGACCCGCTGCTGCTGAACCTGCCGGTGCGCCACTTCTCTGCTTTCTTCAAACCTCACGACTGGGGCTACTATTTCCTCGACATCGAGCGCGGGTTCTCTTTCTTCTGGTGCTACAAGGTCTTCGGTCTCATCGCCGGCGGTTTCCTTCTGATGATGCTGGTCACCCGCAACCGGTTCTGGCTGTCCCTGGCGGGGACCTTCTGGCTTTATCTCTCCGGCTTCGTCCAGTGGTGGTTCTCCAACGGCGTGCCGGAAACGCCCGAGATGCTCACCGCCTTCTGTTTCATCTTCATCGCTCTGGCCTACATCCTCCTGGCGGAGAGAAGGGCTGCCGTCATCACCGCTTCGGCTGTACTCGTGCTCTTCTCCATGGACTTCGTCCTCTTCTTCTACCCGCCCTTCCAGATACCGCTTTCCTGGCTGCTGCTGTTCATGCTGGCGGGGCTGCTGATGGAGAGAAGCTCCCGGGCTGCGGTCAGGAAGCGGTGGGTATTCCGGGCTGTGGCCCTGGGTGGGGCCGGGATCGCGGCCCTGCTGGTATTCGCTCTCTTCTACCGGGACGCGGCCGGCACCATCGAGGCGGTGAGAGCGACCGTCTACCCCGGGCAGAGGGTGTCCAGCGGCGGCGACATGAGTGTTGTCAGGTTCTTCTCCGGCTTCACCCTGGTGCCTTATGGTGTTGACCGTTTCCCCCAGGTATGGCACAACGCCAGTGAGGCCGGCAACTTCATCCTGCTGTTCCCGCTGGTGATGGCCGGCGCCGCCTGGAACGCTGTTTCCGGCAAGGGGAACAGGCCTCTCATCTACATCCTTTCCGCCTTCCTCTCGCTCCTGTCCCTCTGGATCGTGCTGGGAGCCCCCATGGCCGTCTCCCGACTGACTCTGCTCAACCATACGACGGAGGCCAGGGCGATGGTCGCCGTAGGTGTGGGCAGTATCATCCTCACCATGGCCTTCCTCAGCCGGAACGGCCGGGCCGGCAGGGGGGAGAAGCGCTTCGCTGCCGCCACCGCGGGGGTGTTCCTGGCCCTGATGCTGCCCTACAGTCTGGCGCTGAAGGACCTGGACCCGGACTTCTTCCGGTACCGCTATCTGCTGCTTCTGGCCGTCATCTTCACTCTAATCGCCTACCTGCTGCTCAGCCGGCGCAGGCTGGCCTTCTCACTGGCCATCCTGATCACCGCCGGGCTCTTCACCTGGTCGGTCAACCCGGTCTCCACCGGCATGGACGCCATCTTCGGCAAGCAGGTGTACCAGGTGGCCACCGCGCTGGAAGCGGAGCAGCCGGACTCCAGGTGGCTGGCCTACGGCGGCAACATCCTGGCGGATTTCCTCAAGTCCACCGGTATGGAGGTGGCCAACGGCAACAGGTATACACCTGACCTCGAGTTCAACCGGGTCCTCGACCCGCCTGGGCGATATGAGGATGTCTATAACCGGGTAGGCAGCATCAGCTACATGGAGCCCGGGGCGGATGATGGAGCGTCTGTACGGTATGAACTGACATGGAGCAATGCCTACACGGTCTACATCGACCCCTGCTCCCCGGTGCTGGCGGAGCTGGGCATCACCGATTTCGCCTTTTCCTACAAGCCTGATGAGGGGAGACTGCCCTGTCTGCGGCTGCTGGGCGGAGTGGAGGACAGCGACGTGTGGTTTTACGGGAGGAGGGGGGCATCTCCCATCTTCACCCCATAGCGATAAAGACCTTCCTCGGGCGCAACCAGGGGGAGTTCTTTCCTTTTTGCGTTTCGCAGGCGACAGCGGGATAGCTGCAGCCTTCAGGTTGCGATGCCGCTGTCGACAGCGGAGCGACACGGGAAGGTTATCTTTCAGGAAACACGCCGATATTCCTGGATGGTACCCATGGTTTCGGCTGTCCAGTCGAGGGTGAGGGTGCCGCCGTCGGCCGAGAGGGTCACTTGAGCGGTCCTGGTCTTGCCCACCGCCTGGTCACAGGGGGGTCCGCTGGCGGCGGATGTGGTCATTGTCAGCGTGGTGGAAGTGGACGTGTAGGTGCCGGTCCAGGTGCAGGCTGCTGCGTCGCTGTCGTATGCGGAAGTGAACGTATCCGCGGTAAGGGTCAGGGTGAGCGAATCATATCCGTTTTCCGCCGGCGGGAGCCCGTTTTCCGTCTCGATATCCCAGACGCCGGTCCAGGCCGCGGCGCCGGCTCCCGGCGTACCGCCTGTCGCCCCGTCACTGGCAGTGGTGCCTGTTGCGCCGGTTCCATCGCTGGTCGTCGCCTCATCTCCAGCTGTGCTGCTTCCCCCATCATCGCCGCATGCGGTGATCACTGAAGATAAAAGCAGTATGACGATTATCAAGATACCCTGTCGCCTGTAATCCATTGGACTCACTCCGATCCTGGTTTGTTGAAGCATGCTTCGAATCTACCTCCCGGAGCGTAACAGAAACCTCACACAAAAGTCCTGCAGGTTGATATGTTGATGTCCCCTGTTCAGATTTGACAATACTTGTTATAATCAGCCAACCGGCCGCGGCTGTGTGCCGTTCCGTCGCGGACCCCGGCCGGGTCGCTTTTCGGGAGGGAGAAGGGGATGCAGTGGTGCGTGAACAGGCACTTCCTGTCCTTGCCGGCAGCCATCATGGGGCTGTTGCTGCTCATGTCTTTCCTGCCGGCGGGCGAAGCCGCCGCCGCTTCGTCGCAGTACATCATCGATGCATTCGCCCAGGACGGCGGCGACTGCGCCGTCATCGGTGTCTGGGATCAGGCTACCGCGACCTGCACCCTGACGAGCGACCTCGCCGCCACCGGCACGGACATCCTCATCACCCTGACCGCGTCCGCCAGCCTGGATGGCGGCGGACATACGCTCAGCGGCTACAACAGCACGGGCACAGGGGTGAGCGTCACCGGCTTCGGCAGCTCAAGCCAGACGGCGCCGGACAGCTATGAGATCACCGGTCTGACCATCACCGAATTCAGCACCGGGATATATTTCGACAACGTCTACAACAGCAGCATCTACGGCAACAGGTTCATCGCCAACGGGACTGGTATCGATTTGTCGGGCCATATCTTTTATTCGCCCATCGAGTGCAGGCAGTTCCCGGAACTGCAGAGTACCCCTTACTGCCAGGAGAACAGCTTCAAATATTACTCCGAGGCCAACGTCGTGTACGGCAACGATTTCATGGGCGACACCGCCGCCGATATCCATGCCTTGGTCGACCCGGATACGTCGCCGCCGGAGCGGAACTCCTTCAACCTGCCGTTGCCGGCGGGGGGCAATCACTTCAACGGTTATGATGAGGCGTCCGAGGGCTGCAACGACGGCAACGGCAACGGTTTCTGCGATGCTCCCCTGGTATTCAGCGGCGGTCAGGACGACCTGCCCCTGACAAAGCCCAACTGCTCGGCCAGCGATCCGGGGCTGGAGCTCTCCCTGCTCCAGGGAGCCTACTGGGAGTCGATGGCCGACTATCATGACGGGATTCTGTCCATAGACTACGGCGTCATCGGCCCCATCGCTCTCAACCACGCCCGCCTGGACGTCGTAGGGACAATCAACAGCAACGGCGTCGGCACACACCAGCTCCCGGAGTACTCCACATCCTGGAGTGCTGGTGGCAGGAGCTTCATCATCAAGTACAGCGTTCCCGATGGGACGCAGTCATTCGCCAACACCGTTTTTGCCACGGTAGAGGATTCCTGTGGCGGCGGCTTCGCCTACCCGGGTCCCTGGCCCGGACCTTGAGGGCAGGGAGTTTGCGGAAGTATGCCTGAGCCTGGTTCCGATTGAAGGCCGACTCAATCAGCGCTGCCATTCTCCGCCTCGATGATGAAACCCACAGGCCGTTTCTTCTTCGCGCTCGGGTTCAGCAGCTTTTGAATCTCACCAGCCAGGGTGCGGATGGCTGCGTCGTGGCTATCGACCTTGCGTTCCAGCGCCGCCAGCTTGCCGGCAGGCCTGGCGCTGGAAGCGAGGTAGCCGCGCAGGCTTACGAAGGTCTTCACTACGAAGATAACGGCTTCTGTGACCCTGGGCGTGTTCTGCACGTTGGCAGCCATGATGGCGCCGTGTCCGGTAAAGACATTGGGTGGATGGCGGCGCCCGCCGCGCTGCGTCTTTTGAGGTCGCAAGATGCGACCTCAAAGCCGCGAATTCCTCCCTGCTGAGGCGAAACATGAAAACTCCGGGATGTGCGCCTTGCTGTGCCGTACTGCTTCATGTCTTCGATTATGGTGCCAGCATATCAACGGCTCCGGACGGAAGTTCCTGCCTGAAAGAATGGCCATGACCTCAGATACAGCAGCTTAAATGCTCGATATCCCTGGTGAAGGACAGCGCAACGATCTTGATGGCTTCCGATAGTGTGGGGAAGACCGGCAGCGAGTCGACGACCTCATCTATCGTATTGCCGTTCTTCACAAGAACCATCGCCTCGGCGATGAGGTCGCTGGCGTTGGGGGCCAGGATGTGTACGCCCATGATCGCCTTCGTCTCGGGATGGATGCCCATCTTGATCATGCCCTCGGTGCGGTTGATGATGCCCGCCTTCGGTACCGCGGTCAGTGGTACGGAGCGGCATGAGCATACGCCCATCTTCTTCATCTGCGCCTCCTCGCTGTAACCGACTGACGCCAGCTGGGGGTCTGTGAAAACGGCATAAGGTACGGCGTTATAATCGATGCTGTCCTGCTGATAGGCGAGCGCGTTTCCCGCCGCCAGGGTTCCTTCGCGGCCTGCCGTGGTCTCCAGGCGCAGGGGTGAGTCGGTGGCGTCGCCGACCGCGAAGATGCCAGCGTTCGAGGTTCTCAGGAACTTATCGACGACTATCGAGCCCTTATCGTCGACTTTGACGTTTACCAGGTCAAGGCCGAGCTCCTCCGTGTTGGCCCGCTTGCCCGCCGCCACCATTATCTCATCGCATTCCACCCGTGACTGTTCGCCGTCAGCCGTGTATTCAACGACCTTCCTGTCGCCTTCACGCCTGGCCCGGGTTACCATGGCGCTGGTGATGATCGTGATGCCCTCGCCCCGCAGCGCCTTGAGCAGATGGTCGACGACTATTGTCTCGATTTGCGGCAGTATGGCCGGCAGCGCCTCCAGCATTGTGACCCGGGTGCCGAACCGTGAATACATCTGGGCGAACTCCAGGCCGACCGCTCCCGAACCGATGATCACCATCTCCCGGGGCTGTTCTTTCATCTTGAGGGCTTCGATATGCGTGACATAGCCGGCCTCATGGATGCCCTCGATGGGCGGGATGGTCGCAGTAGAACCCGTTGCAACAATGAATCTTTCCGCAGCCAGTATCTCGCCGTTGACTTCGACCTTATTCTCGCCGGTGAACCTGGCCCGGCCTTCGATGACAGTCACATGGGACAGGAAACCCAGTACTTTCTCGTACTTTTCCCGGCGCATCTGCTCCACCAGGGCAAGTTCGTCCCGGACTACCTGCTGAAAATCGAAACCCTTCATCTCCAGCTCGATGCCCGGGATGCCGTGGTGTCTGGCGTTCCGCAGTACTCCACCTGCGAACAGCAGTTTCTTGGAGGGGACGCAGCCGACGTTCACGCAGGTGCCGCCCAGGGGCAGGCCATCATTGATGATAGCCGTTTTCTTCTTCAGTTCGTCCGCGCGGATGGCTGCGGCAAAGCCGCCGGCCCCACCGCCGATTATTATCAGGTCGTAGGTTTCCAAGTCGGGCCACACCCCCCCGGCCATGTTGTTGGCAGACATTACTTGTAGATTATCCGCTCCCGCTCATCCCAAACATAGTAAATGGTTGCAGGAAGGGCCGGCAGGAGTTACCCGGTGCCTGTTGGCACCCTGACTTGACACAGCTGTCTTTACCTGACACAGCAGGGATGCGGAAGCCGAGGTCTTAAGACTGAAACAGGAAGTACCGTTGTCTGGCTAGTGAGCCGGTGGACGGGTTGTTGAGGATCGACGCTTCTTTCAGAGCACCATATTGAACAGATAACCGGTAAAAACGATGGCGATTGCGATCGTTCCGAAAAAAACAGTCAGGAGCTTGGGCTTCAGAACTGTTTTGAGGATCACGCCTTCGGGAAGGGATAGCCCTGTCACCGCCATCATGAAGGCGAGCGCCGTTCCCATGGGCAGCCCTTTCTCAATGAGGGCCTTCACGATCGGCACCGCGCCGGCGGCATTTGCATAAAGTGGGATTCCCATCATCACTGCGAGCAGGACCGCGAGCGGGTTGTCCCGCCCTGCATATCTGGCCAGAAGCCCCTCCGGGGCGTATCCATGGATGAAGCCTCCGATTGCGACTCCGATAAGGACGAAAGGTCCGACCTTCTTCATCAGGTCCCAGGTGTATGTCATCGCCTGCGCCACTCGCTCCCTTATCGTCGGTACGGCGATCTCACCGGCGTCTCCCATCTTCACCTCATAGACGAAGTCACGTACCCATCGTTCAAGCCCGAATTTTCCGATGACGATACCGCCGATCGTCGCGATCGCCAGTCCCGAGGTGATGTAAAGCAAGGCGATCCTTAATCCGAACATCCCCCAGAGGAGCGCCAGTGCCACCTCGTTGATGACCGGTGCGGCGATGAGGAAGGAGAAGGTCACACCGAGTGGCACGCCGGACTCGACGAATCCGATGAACAGGGGGACAGCAGAACAGGAGCAGAACGGGGTGACGATGCCGAAGGTGGCCGCAAGGAAGTTCCCTGCGTACCGGTTGCGCCTGGAGAGGAATATACGGACCTTCTCCGCCGGCAGGAACGAGCGGATGAAGGTGACAGCGAAGATGATAACCGCCAGCAGCAGCATGATCTTGATCGAATCATATATGAAAAAGTTGACTGCCTTGCCCGAAAGCGTTTCCGCATCCAGACCGAATATCGTATATGTAAGCCAATCGGCGGATTCTTGCAGCATCGATCTAGCTCTCGAGGATACTCTTTATCTCCGCGGTGGAGGGGACACGTCCCGCGACCTTCACCTGGTCGCCTACAACAAGGCCGGGTGTCGACATCAAGCCGTATGACATGATGTCAGCTACTTCCTTTATCATTTCGATGTCCGCATCAAGGCCGAGCTCTTCAACAGCCTTGTTCACGTTGGCCTCCAGGCTGATACAGTTCCGGCAACCGGTTCCCAGGATCCTGATTCTCATGACTCCTCCTTATCCGGTCTTTTTGTTGCACAGGCTCTTTTTTTCTGACTCGCGGGATCCGAAGTCGAACAGCCAGCCGGCCGCCTCGGCGAGCTTCTCCCGGTCAAGAGAATAGTAGATCCATGTGCCTTCCCTCCGGTCTTTGATCAGACCCGCGTCTTTGAGCAGGTTGAGATGGTGCGATATCGTCGATGGCGCGAGCCTCATCCGCGCAGTGATCTTGCACACGCAGACCTCTTCCGGCTCGCAACAGTCCGTATTCTTCCTGTTGCGCCCCATATCATCGATCAGCTGCAGAATCCTGATGCGCGGTCTGCTTGAAAGAGCTTTGAAAACCTTTTGCATTTATCGTTCCTAATTCGAAGTTTATCGAATTATAATCTTTTTAACCCTGATATGCAAATCCCGAACACCGAGGCCGGGATTGACGACATGGTCTGCAGGGAAAAGCGGGGAA
>CAZCCR010000009.1:51460-64968 GCA_964497425.1 uncultured Gaiellales bacterium | reverse complement strand
TTAAGTGGGATCGTACGGAGACCAACAAGTTCTCGCATCGAGTACCGAGCCTGTGCTCGACACGACGCCGCGACTATCCTGCCCCAGGCGGATAATTGATGAAACTGTACCATGGATAAGCCCATGCCAAGAATAATAACTGCCTGCGCGCTGGCCGTTGTCATGGTAATGGCGGTCTCGGTCATGGCGTTCGGCGCACCCGCCGGACAGGGCGCAGCTGTTTTCCAGCAGTACTGCGCCGGCTGTCATGGCGTGGACGGTTCCTACAAGAACCTGCCGGGGCGTTCGCCGTCGGACATCATCAACAAGACCAGGTCGGGGGCCGGTGGTATGCCGTCATTTGATGCTACGGTGATAAGTGATGCCATGCTCAACGACATGGCCACCTACGTCACCACCAACCTGGACACGGCGGATACAACCGACCCGACCATCGACAGCATAGCCCCCTCGGGAACGATCAACACCGGCTCGGCGACCATCGTCGTCTATTATTCGGACAACAGCACCGGTTGGGGTATAGATGAGTCCACGGTGGTCGTCAGCCTCGACGGCAGCCCCCTGACCGGCTGTGACGTCACATGGGCCAGCGCCACCTGTGAAGTCTATGGGTTGGGAAGCGGCTCCCATGCCATCAGCGTTTCGGTCGATGATTACGCCGGAAACACGGGGTCCGGCAACGGCAACTTCACGATCGACTGGAGCAGCGACACCACTGACCCGGTCATCTCCAGTATCGAGCCCAGCGGTACCATAATGAACGCCAACGCATCCATAATCGCCTATTATTCGGACAACGAGTCCGGTATCGACACCGGCACAGTTGCCATTACCCTTGACGGGAGCGCCCTCTCGGGCTGTACGGTCACAACCTCATACGCCAGCTGTGATGTCACGGGCCTGGCGCAGGGCGGTCACGCCATCGCCGTCAGCGTTGATGACAACAATGGCAACCAGGCTACAGGCAATGGCTCGTTCACCCTCGATTACAGTGGCGATACCACCGATCCTACCGTCAGCAACGTCCAGCCTTCCGGTACCATCACCACAGACTCAACGACCATCACGGCAGACTTTTCAGATGCAGGTTCAGGGATCGACAGCGCCTCGGTAGTTGTCTATCTGAACGGCAGTCCCGTCAGCGGCTGTACAGTGGACGCTGGTGACGTCAGCTGTTCTGTCTCGAGCCTGAGCGACGGAGCCTACACTGTAGCGGTCAACGTCGATGATCTGGCCGGCAATACCGGCACCGGAAACGGTTCCTTCACGATAGACACCACGATTCCGCCATGCAGTACCAGTTTCACAGACATAAACGGCGCCACGGTGGCTGTCTACAGCGACCCCGGTTACAGTGCCGCCGTTTGCCAGTACGATACACTGAGCGCCAACACCGACTACTATATGCAGATCACTCATCCGAGCATGGACCTGAACTCCGAGGGAACCGACCGCAACCGTATGCGGCTAAAGGATCTTAACAACAACAACGTCAATTTCGGTGATGGCTCCTCGGAGGTGAGCTTCACACAGCAGGGTGGGGGTCCACCATTTGTTTACAGGACCACGTTCCGTACTCCATCATCAGCAGGGGTCTATGCTGCCGAGCCTGAGATGAGGAACAACCCCCGGACAAAGGAAATCAAGATCAAGGGGTGGTCCCTGAGAGTGGGCTCGACCACTGCTTACGTAAAGACCTTTACCGATGAGACTTTCTCGGTGCAGACTGACACCTACAGCGCTTCCTCCACAGTCTATATAGAAATGTACGACCCGACACTGGCGGATTCGACACCGGACAACAGCCGGTCGTCAGTGGATGTCGCTGATTTCATGAATAACAAGATAACACCGGGTGTGGGTGTCTATCGCAGCGCGGCGCATACGTACAGGATGTCCTTCAACCTTGCAGGTACGGATGGCGACAAGGCACTGCTGTTCGAGTTCAAGAACAGCGGTGGCACCAGATTGGCTCGTGGTGAGAAACTCATCCATATCGGCAGTGGCGATACCACCGATCCCACCGTCAGCAACGTGCTGCCGGCCGGCGTCATCAATACCAGCAACACCACTATCACAGCCGATTATTCCGACAGCGGCTCCGGCATCGACAGCTCTTCCGTGGTCGTTTACCTGGATGGGAGCACTGTCAGCGGCTGCACCGCTGGTGGATCCAGCGTCAGCTGTCCGGTGACGGGCCTGGGTGAGGGGACCCATGCCGTCTCGGTGAGCGTGGACGACCAGGCGGGCAACAGCGGCAGCGGCTCGGGCTCCTTTGTGGTGGACAGCACCGATCCCACTGTCACCTCCGTGCTGCCCAGCGGCTGGCAGACCAGCGCCGACGCCTCAGTCAAGGTCTACTACAACGACGGCTCCGGCTCGGGCATCGATACCTCGGCGGTAGCGGTGAGCCTGGACGGCTCGCCCATTGCCGGCTGCGCCGTCTACAGCGATAGCGCCACCTGTAACGTCTACTCCCTCTCCGAGGGCGCCCACACCATCGGCGGCAGCGTGGACGACCAGGCCGGCAACCAGGCCTCCATCAGCGGCTCCTTCAGCGTCGACACGGTGAGCCCCACGGTGAGCAACATAAGCCCCGGCGGCAACGTCACCAGCGGCTCCCAGACCATAACGGCGGATTACTCCGATGCCACATCCGGCATAGACACCGCCTCCGTGACGGTCAGCCTCGACGGCAGCCCCGTAAGCGGCTGCACGGTCAACGCCGGTGACGTCAGCTGCGACGTCAGCTCCCTGGGTGAGGGGACCCATGCCGTCTCGGTGAGCGTGGACGACCAGGCGGGCAACAGCGGCAGCGGCTCGGGCTCCTTTGTGGTGGACACGTCGCCGCCGGTTGTAAACAACATCCAGCCAAGCGGTTGGATCGGTTCCACATCCGCGACGATCAGCGCCTACTATACGGATGGGAGCGGGACCGGAGTCGACTCCGCGTCTGTCATGGTATATCTGGACGGGAGCCCCGTAAGCGGATGCAGCGCCGGCGCTGGCAGCGTCAGCTGTGCCGTTTCGGGCCTCGGCATCGGTTCTCACACGATCGAAGTGGATGTCGATGACCAGATGGGAAACAGCGGCAGCGGCAGCGGTACGTTCACCGTAGGCAACGGTCCGGCCGTAACCGATATCAAGCCGTCCGGTTTCACGGCGACTGCATCACCCGTAGTCAGCGCCAGCCTGACGGATAACAGCGGCTCTGGCATCGACACGGCTTCGGTGGCTGTATATCTGGACGGCAGCCCCCTGGCCGGCTGCAGCGTGACGGCTTCCAGCGTCAGTTGCCCCACCTCCGGCATATCGGAAGGTGCCCATTCCATCGACATCACCCTGCTGGATAATGTGGGGACACAGGGTTCAGGCTCGGGCTCATTCACTGTGGACAGCACCGGGCCCACCGTCAGCAGTATCCAGCCAAGCGGCTGGCTCAAGGTCACTTCCGCAACCGTCAGCGCTTATTACGGCGATGGTTCGGGCGCCGGGGTAGATTCCGCCTCCGTGGCGGTATACCTTGACAGCAACCCCGTCAGTGGTTGCAGCGCGTCCACTACCTATGTGAGTTGCCCGGTCAGCAGTCTTGGCAACGGCAGCCATGCGATCAGCATCAGTGTCAGGGATGCGCTGGGCAACAGCGGCAGCGGTTCCGGCTCCTTCTCCGTGGATAGCCAGGCGCCGGTGGTCAATGACGTAACGCCCAGCGGCAACACGTCTTCCAGTGGGCCGGCCATAACCGCTACCTATTCAGACAACATCGGTATCGATACGGCGTCGGTGGCGGTGTATCTGGACGGCAACCCATTGAGCGGCTGCAGCGCCGGCGCGTCCAGCGCGACCTGTTCCACCTCCGGACTGTCCGACGGCCTCCATGCGGTCACGGTGTATGTATCCGACCAGGCAGGCAACAGCGGCAGCGGCGCCGGCTCTTTCAACGTCGACACTACCGCTCCCGCTATTACCGGCATCCAGCCCAGCGGCTGGACAAGCACGACCACCGCTTCTGTCATCGCCTACTATTCGGATGGAAGCGGGACCGGCGTCGATACGGCTTCCGTGAGCGTATACATGGACGGTTCATTGCTGAGCGGTTGTAACATCATGGCCACTTATGTGCGCTGTGACAACGTGTCAGCTGTCGACGGCTCTCACACGCTCAGCCTGTCCGTCAGCGATTCCCTGGGCAACACCGGCAGCGGCTCGGGTTCGTTCAACGTGGACGCGGCCGCTCCCGACGTCACCAGCATCTCGCCCGGCGGCGTGGTCACGACCGATTCGTTCAACATAACCGCCAGTTTCAGCGATAACGGTGGCAGCGGTATCGATTCCAGCAGTGTTGCGGTCTACCTGGATGGAGTCAGGCTTGGTGGCTGCTCCGTGTCAGCGACCGGGGTGAACTGTTCCGTCTCCGGTGTGGGCTCCGGCAACCATTCGCTCAGCGTATATGTGAAAGACGCCTTGGGCCAGACCGGCAACGATTCGGTGACCTTCTCAGCGGAGATCTCGCCGGACTCCTCCGGTTCGAATCCTTCCGATCCGGACGGCTCTTCCACAGGGGGGAGTACAACAGGCGGCACGCAGGGTTCAGGTACCAGCCCTCAGAGCACTTTCAGCGCCGCCCGCCTGCCCAATACGGGCATGAACGGATTCATCCTGCCTCTGGCGGTCCTGCTGCTGCTGGCCTTCCTGGTCAGCCGGCGCCGGCGCCGGGACCAGATGCTCTGAGGCTGTACTACAGGATCCCCGCGATGAACTCGGTGATATAGACGGTGAGCGCCGCCGCTATCGCTATGCCGATAGCCTGGGCTAGGTAACGCTGCCAGCGATTGAAGGTGATGATGTCCGGCGCCACCGGCGCCATCGGGGCTATGGGGGCGGCGGCTCCAGCTATGATGGGGCGGCTGTACCTTTGCTTTGGCCTGCGCACTTCCTTGCCCTTGCCTTTTCTTTCCGAAGAGCCGGTTTGTCCCCTGCCGGCGATATGGGAGGAGGAAAGATAGACGGCGACGAACACGGCGACTGTCAGGCCGAACAGGAGCAGCCCCAGCGCCCCAAGGAGCGGATGTCTTCTCAACATTCTTGCCATTCCCTGTCCCGATGCCGGTTTGCCAGACGAACGCAGCTGCTATGATAAGATGATACCACTGATTGGTCTTTTTGAACATGGCCCCGGGCTCCTGGCTCGACAAGCCCGGTTGCACTACAAGCCGTAACCTGGATGAAGGATAGAACAGCTACTTTTCTCAAAAGCAAGATGGAGCCTCTCCTGCTGCAGCAGCTTCTGAGGTATGAGACATTACTGTTCGCCGCTTTTTTCATCCTGATGTTCCTCATCGCCGCCGCCCGCCGCTTCTCCTTCCCCTATGACCTGGAGTGGATGGAAGGCGGGGTTGCCGACCACGTCCTGAGGATACTCTCCGGCAAACAGTTGTATGTCGAACCGTCTCTGGACTTCATCCCTTATACCTATACGCCTCTCTACTTTTATACCGGAGCCCTGTTCAGCCTGCTCCTGGGTGACGGCTACCTGCCGCTGAGGCTGATATCCATCCTGGCGACCCTGGGCGGTTTCGCCCTTGTTTTCATGCTGGTGCGGAGGGAGACGGGTTCCGGGTTGTACGGGATGGTCGGCGCCGGCCTGATGGCGGCCACCTACGTCGTCAGCGGCACATGGTTCGACCTGGCCAGGGCGGACTCGCTCTTTCTCCTCCTGCTGCTGGCGAGCATCGTGCTGCTCAGGTTCAGCGAGGAGCCGGTCAGCCTGTTTCTGGCAGGCCTGCTGATGTCCTTGTCCTTCCTGACAAAACAGACAGCCGCGTTCATGGCTGTCGCCATGAGCATCTATTGTCTCGTTTATCTGCCACGTTGGCGCAAAGCCGTCTTCCCGCTCACTTTCGCCGCCATCGTCGGGCTCAGCACTCTGGTCTTCAACCTGATCAGTGACGGTTGGTACTTTTACTATATTTTCCGGCTGCCGCGGAAGAAGGGGACTATCGCCGGGCAGGTCACGGATTTCTGGCTCTCTGACATGAAGGTCCTGTATCTTTCCCTCGCCCTGGCCCTGGCGTTCCTGCTCATACTCCTGTTCTGGTGGAAGGTCAGGGATTTCGCTTTCTACGGGCTCTTCTTCATCAGCATGGTCGGCTCTTCCTGGCTGGTCAGTGACTATCAGGGTTCCTACAGCGATGTGCTGATCCCGGCCCTGGCGGCCATGGCGATCCTGGCCCCCATGGGCGCTAACCTGCTGGTCGGCTTCGCCACGGCCGGGGGAGGCGTCGATGAGTCAGCTTCCCGGCAGGGCGGCGGCGGCAGAGGCCGGGGACAGGGGAGGATGAGGGAGGTGGCGATGCTGGGAAACTTCGTTCTGCTGGTCCTGCTGCTCCAGTTCGTCTTCCTGCTCTACAACCCTCTTCATCAAGCACCTTCCGCTGAAGACAGGACGGCGGGGGACATGCTGGTCGACCTGCTGGACGATTTCCCCGGGGAAGTGTGGGTGCCGACCAACGGCTATCTTGCTCACAAGGCCGGGAAAGCCATGGGCGCGCAGATGGTGGCCATAAACGATGTCTACGAATGGGACGGGGAGCTGTCGGACAAGATCGCCGGGGAATACCGCCGGGCGATGGAGGACCGCCGGTACGACGCCGTGATTCTGTACAGCGACATAAGCCCGGATTTCTATCTGAGGAGGGACGCGGAGAAGAACGCCGTCGAAGCCACGACCCTGGTCGGCAAGGTCTTCTTCGATAGCAAGACGTTCTTTCCCGCCACCGGGGCCTGGGCCCGTCCCGACATGATATTCATCTTCCGGCCAGGCTGGGACTGGGACCGGTATTACAGGAAGTATCCCGGCATGTTCAGATAAGCCCTGGTCCAGGTGTCCAGCGCCCCGTCCCCTGTCTGTGGCATTTGTTTCGCGTCCAGGTTATACCGCGTCCAGGTGATGCCTGCGCGTGTCGCTGTGCTGGTGGACTGCGAAGCCGGCCGGACGGGCTGGTGATGCCTGCTCCGGGGACATCCCGGCTCCCGCCGTCTTTCCCGGTCCGAGCCCCAGGTCTGTCTTGCAGGCGTCACAGATATGCAGGCCCACACACACGTCGTATTCCAGGGGACAGTCACAGCTGACGCAGGTCTTGAAATGTTTCTTCAGCATCTTCCCCACCCCTGAGGTTCTGTAAGCGTAAGTATATCCCTGAAAACTGGAAATAAAACATGTGTTGCCAGAATGATTCGATTGATAGCCTTACGAAAGGCCGCGCGAACGCGATATCCACGCCATCACCGCAATTGTGCATTCGGTCCGGTAATGATAGGGTCTTTCAAATGTCCGGCCTGAGCAAGGCCAATAGGAAAGGAGACCAGTTGAACGGGCGAAGGTTCTTAGCGGTTTTGATTGCTGTGGCGGTTCTGGCGTTGATGGTTCTGCCCGCCATGGGTTGCGGGACCAGTGGGGCCGAAGCTGCCGTGAAAAGCTTCATGGACGCGTCCAAGGACAAGGACTGCGAAAAGGCTGTCAAGTACATCGATCTGGACTCGGAAGAGATGCAGCAGCTGGGCGTGACGGAAGAGGCCCTGGTGGCCTCCTGCAAGCAGAGCATGGACCAGGGCGAAGTCGTCAGTTACAAGATAAACAGCGTCACCGAGGAAGGTGACACCGCTACCGCCGAGGTCGAGGCGACGACCAAGACCGATGGTGAGGAGTCGACTGATACGACCACCTTCCAGCTGGTAAAAAAAGATGGAGAGTGGAAGATCGGTCCCTCGCTCTGATGATCAGGAGGTAGATAGTCAGGCTATTAGAGGGGGATGCGGCCGCCATGGCGGCCGCATCCCCCTCTTTCGTTTTCTCAGCCGCCGCCCAGCGTGTTCTTCTTTTCCTCGAATTCGGCTTTGTCGATCTCGCCCCGCGCGTACCTTCTCTCGAGTATGTCCAGGGCGGTCTCGCCCGCACTCCCGGAGTCCGACGCGTTCTGACCGCCGTCTGTCTGCGTCTGCCGGACCAGCCAGACAATGAACAGTATTACGGCGACAAGGACCGCCGTCCAGAAAACCATCATGATGATGCCGCCGGCGATGCCGAAGCCGGAATCAAAGTGTCCCCAGTCCCAGCCATGCATGATACATCCACTCCTTTACGTTGTTTATGCGCATCCGCGCCTGTTTGTCTTCTGTCCGTTTACAGCAGGTTGAAACCACGTTATCCCGTCCTCCTCGCTGTGGCCACGCCATTCCGTCCTCCTCGCTGTGGACGTTACCGTCCGACGTCCGTGTGCAGATGGTGACCTGCCTGTCTTTATCGGTATACCCGCGGTGGATGAAGGAATCATGAAGCGATTATCAAGAGTCGATCAAGAAAGGAAGAGGCGCCCCGGCGGGACGCCTCCCTGGTTCGTCTCACGTATATCGTCTGGATGTCACATTCCCATGTGTCCGCCGTAACCGCTGCCGCCCAAATGGCCGTTATAGCCGGTGCCATCCACATCCATATGGTCCGGTGCTGTGGAAGCTGTGGGTCCTTGCCCTTCGCCCTGATAACCATGGCTTCCGCTGCCGGTTCCATCCATATGATCCTGCCATGTGCCGTCACCCATGTGCTCGTCCATGGCCTGTTCCATCTCCTGCCAATCCTCCTGGCTCATATGGTCAGACCTGTCAGTATAATCGCCCATGTGATCCTGCCAGGCGCCGTCGCCCATGTGATCCTGCCAGGCGCCGTCCTGCATGTGGCTCTCCATCTCCTGCCAGTGTTCCTCCGCCCGCGCAGTATCATCGCCGAAGGCGTCAATGCACGCTTCCTGCAGACCGGTGACACTGTCAGTGAAGCCGGTGGGGCCCCTGTTTTCACCCGACGTGTCGGCGGTGACCCCATCGCCCCACACGGGCATGGTGCTGTAGTGATGGCCCGTCCCCACCGGAGTAGTCTGCGCCAGCACCACGGCTGCTCCGGCCAGCAAGACCACCGCCGAAAGGATCGTGATTGTGATTACTTTTGTCATTGCCTGACCTCCATCTGGATTTGATCTCGATGCTATTATCGCCGCTGGTGGTGAAGGAGCCATGAAGCCGATATGAAGATTCCGTGAAGATTGCAGTCCGCCGCCGGCCGCAGTCCCCCGGCGGGAGCGGGTCGGAACAGACCGAGTGGACCGATCCGGGTGCTACGGATCATCATCCATGGAGACGGTCAATCCAGACGCAGCAGTTGCCAGACAGGGAAATGGTCACTGGCGGCGGTGTCCCTCCAGACGCAGTTCGCCACGCCGGTGAGACCCCGGACGAATATATGGTCGAAGGTGAAGCTGAGGAAGCCGGCCCTGAGCGTGGGCTCGGCGCCGGTGGATACCCGTTCGAGGCCTGCTTGGCGCAGATGCTCTTCCAGCCTGATGATGTTCTTGGCCTTGATAGTGTTGAAATCGCCTCCCACCACCACCGGTTCCTGCTCCAGGGTGGCTATGTCGTCGACCAGGGACCGGAACTGTTCGTAGCGCTTCGGGGCGCTGAGGGCGAAGGTCTCGGTGTGGACGCTATAGGCGTGTACGGACCTGCCCGCCATATCCAGGAAGGCCCGGACAGCGATGCGCCGTTCACCGGTGCGCGGGCTCTCATGGGGCAGCAGGACCTTTTCACTGCTGGCTATCTCCCAACGCGATAGCACGGCGTTGCCGAAATTCCTGCCCGTTCGGCAATGGACAGACGCCGGATAGTAAACATAGTCCAGGCCCAGGGCGGCGGCGATGGCCTCTACACCGGTTTCGTCCATCTCCTGGAGCAGGATGATGTCGGCGTTTCGCAGCTGGGGGGCCCGCTCCAGTTCCTCTATGGCGGCTTTGACCTGGTTGGCGAACTTGATGTTCCAGCTGACGACCGAGAACTCACCAGGGAAGGGGCCGGAGCTGCCTGCGTAGCTTCCCTGGTAGACGGGCCGGTCCGGTTGACAGAAGTTATCGGTATCCTTCGACCTGGCCATCAGGAATTGCTCCTGACCGCCTCCAGCCATCCCCGCATCACCCGGTTCAGCTGTTCGGCGCCGACTATCTCCTCATCGGGCAGCTCCCAGCCGGCGGGGAAGAGCACGAAGGGGTGGGACTGTTCCCCTCCCATGCCGCCATGGCTTCCCACCAGCTCCTCGAAGGCGGCGACCTCGTCGGTGACCGGGTCGTAGAAGCTGTTTACCATGATGTCCGCCACATGGGGGAAGCCGTCCGTGCGCAGCAGGTGCGCCGCCGCGTTGGGTCCGAAGACCGCCAGCGGGTTGGCGCCTTCGAACCGGTCCTCGTCCAGGAAATACACTCCGTCCGGACCTATGGCCAGGGCTCCCCGCTCCCGTGAGCGGACCATGACGAAACCGATGCCGGGGTGGTTCACCAGCCCCGTCACCAGCGCCGGGAACTCCCTGTCTATCTGCTCCAGGGTCAGCCGCTGTTCCCAGGCGGTGAAATAGATCAGGCCCAGGTTGCCGGAAGCCATAACTATCGCCTCGCCGCGGCCGCCCTTGACGGTTTCGTGTTCCCGGGCCAGCTGCTCGCGTTCCGGACCCAGCATCACCTCACCCTCACGGGTGCGGCTCCTGACGCTGCGCCTGAGGACCCTGGCCGATAGTTGCCGCTGGTCCTCCCGGGCGGCCTCCGTCAGCGGCGCGCTGATGTAGCTCCAGTGCTCCGGGACGGCGCCGGATGACTCCACCTCGATCTTTCCCGCCACCAGCTGTCCGACCAGATCCTCCAGCGTCATGTCGTAACGCTGGTGGAAGGTCGCGCCCTGGCTCTGGCCGTGGTCGGAGAGGATGACGAAACGATAGGGACGCGGCGCCTTGCGTGAGGCCGCCTCCAGCCGGACGAACTGCTGGTCCAGCTTTCTCAGCACCTCCATGGTGTCGGCGCGCTCCACGCCGGAATGGTGCGCCACCTCGTCGTAGCCGAACAGGGTCACGTAAGCGCTGGGGATTCCCGCGAACATGTCGCCGATCAGCGTGTAGATGCTCAGTTCCCGCAGGAGGGTCGTGGTGGCGGCGCGGACGAAGGCGAATCTCAACCCCCTGTGCTCCAGCCGCGGCTTCACGTCCCGCCGACGCTGGCGGTGCTGCGCCCTCAACTCCAGGAAGATATCCCAGAGGCCCAGCATGAAGGCCCGGAGGAAGTTGTAGGGGTCGATGAAGAACATGTAAAAGCTCTTCTTCTGGAAATCGGACGAGCGGGGCTCCTTCACCGTGCTCATGGTGAAAACGGTCACGGGCGCCTCGCCGGAGAACATGTTGCTGAGGCTGAGGCCGCCGTCCGCCAGGAGGCCGTTGCCGTCCGCCTGGCGTGCTTCGATCTCGGCGATATCGCTCATCCGGCTGGAGACCAGCACCCGGCCCGTGTCTTTCTCGTACCAGCGGAAGGCGGGGATGTTATGGTTGTTGCCCAGCAGGATGCCCGCCTGGCTCGCCCCGGTCTGGGAGGAGAGGTCGCACTCCCAGCCGGCCAGGCGGTGGCTTCCCTCTTCCAGCCAGCGGGACATGGTGGGCGCGTATCCGTTGCGGATGGCCCTCAGCAGCACCGGCTTGGCCAGCCCGTCGATCTCCAGGAATATCACCCCCGGCACATCGGTCTCCTCCGGTTGCACCTGTCTGGAAACCTTCCTCCTCAGAACATTGCGGTAGTAGGACTCATCATCATCTACGGCGAAGAGGCTGGTGAGGAGGGTGTTGAGCGCGGAGACGCCGATGGCGATGACCAGCGGGTCCCAGACCCTGGTGATGTCTATCCCCGGCACGACCACGGAAGAGAGCCAGATGATGAACCCGTTGAGCACCAGGGTGAACAGGCCCAGGGTGAGCACGCTCAGGGGGAGGGTGAGGAAGACCAGGGTGGGCCAGAGGAGGGCGTTGAGGATGCCGATGGCGGCGGCAAGCGCCACCGCCGAGCCGGCGCCGTCCACCTTGAAACCGGGCAGCACCATCGCCAGCAGGTAGAGGGCGAGGGCGGTGAAGGCCCAGACGGCGATCGTTCGCCTTATCCTTATCCTGAACTTTTTCCCCTTACCGGCCATACGGCATATTCTGACAGGCTTTCGGTGCCTGACGCCACAGGACACGGCGGAACGGGTCTGTAGGCGGCCCCTCTCTCATGCGGCCGGCAGGGTGATGGTGAAGGTCGTTCCCTCGCCGGGGACGCTTGCCGCCTTGATGCGGCCGCCCATGGCTTCAACATAGCTCCTGGCGATGGTCAGGCCGATACCGCTGCCGCCGCTGTCACGCGAGCGCGACTTGTCGGCCCGGTAGAAACGGTCGAAGATATGGGGCAGGTCCGCGGCGGGGATGCCGCTGCCCGTATCTGTCACTTCCAGGCAGACCCGGCCCCCGCCTCCGCCGGTAGCGGAGATGGTGACGCGGCCGCCGCTCTCCGTGTGCCTGAGGGCATTGCCCAGCAGGTTTATCAGCACCTGGTCCAGCTTGTCCTCATCGGCCATGGCCGTGACCGCGCTTTCGCCGGATGTGACGGCAAGGACGACGCCCTTGGCGGCGAACCCGGGCTCCATCTTGCGGCGCACCCGCTCCAGGAAGCCGGCCAGGGGAATGGCGGCCGGCCGCAGCCGCTCCTCTCCCGATTCGGCGCGTGAGAGTTCCTGTAGGTCGTCGACAAGACGGTTCAGGCGCCCCGCTTCCTGGCGGACCAGGTCGAAGGTCTCCGTCTCCGCCGGGATGACCCCGTCGGCCAGGCCCTCCATGTAACCGGATATGCTGGAGAGGGGGGTGCGCAGTTCGTGGGCGATATCGGCCATCAGCTCACGCCTTTTCTGCTCCGACTGCTCCAGGCTCCCGGCCATGCGGTTGAGGCTGCGCGCCAGGCCGTCCAGTTCATCACCGGAGCCTTCCTCGACCCTGCGGCTGAAATCCCCCTCGGCTATCTTCTCCGTGATGGCGGCCATCTCGTGGACGGGGCGGGTTATCCGCCGGGAGATGAAGAAGCTCAGCGCCACCGCCGCCACCGCCGCCGCCACGCCGCCCCAGAGCAGGGCGTCGTTCAGGGCCTGACGGAAGGCGCGGTCCAGGTCGGTGGTCATGGATGACATCATGCCTCCCATGGCGCCGCCGGTCATGCTGCGCAGATGTTCGCTGTAGGAGCCCAGCGTCAGCTGCCGGGTGACGATGGCGATGACGCCGATGGTCACGGCCACCACCAGCAGGAAGGCGGCCATAAGCTTCCATCTTATCTGCAAACCCCACCTCAAGGCCGCTCCGCCTCCAGCTTGTAGCCGACGCCGCGGACGGTCTTCAGGTAGCGCGGCTCGGCCGCGCCGGGCTCCATCTTCTTCCTCAGTTTGGCCACGTGCACATCCACTACCCGGGGGTCGCCGAAATAGTCATAACCCCATACCAGCTCAAGCAGCTGGTCGCGGCTGAGGACGATGCCGGCGTTTTCCACCAGCGCCGCCAGGATGTCGAACTCGCGGGCGGTGAGCTCCAGCTCACGCTCCCCGATGCGGGCCAGGTGGCGTTCCGTGTCCACCTCGATGGGGCC
>CAZCCR010000009.1:41906-51360 GCA_964497425.1 uncultured Gaiellales bacterium | reverse complement strand
GGCCCGCGCCCTGTTTCCGCGCCTGAGGATGGCCTTCACCCGGGCCACCAGCTCCCGGGGGCTGAAGGGCTTGGTCAGGTAGTCGTCGGCGCCCATGCCCAGGCCCACCAGCTTGTCCGCTTCCTCGGCTTTGGCCGTCAGCATCAGCACCATCGGTCCTTCGTCGCCGCAGATGCTGCGGCACACCTCCAGGCCGTCCACTTCCGGCAGCATAAGGTCCAGTACCATAAGGTCCGGCTTCTCGCTGCGCGCCACTTCAATCGCACGTGCTCCATCGGCGGCTTCGATCACCTGGAAACCCTCCTTTTCCAGATAGGAACGCACCAGCTTCCGCACGTTGGGCTCGTCGTCGACGATGAGTATCTTCTCATCCGGCATCTTCAGCCTCTCCGGTCCATTGATGTTCGAACTCAAGAGTCACACGTCAGATATTCTCTTCGCAGAATGAGATTCCCGCTTGACGGGCCTTTTAGACATGGGAGGGTACGGCAGGCCACCTGCCTGTGCGGCGCCAAGCCGCCATGAGAAACCGCCGGCTGGTGATGATTCAGGACAGCCGGTACGAGGCCCGGGTCACATCAGGTTCTCTTCGTAGTATGTACCGGCGTCGGCGTTGGCGCGGGTGACCTGTCCCAGCAGGTCGCTGAGATGGTTGATATCGCTCTCGAAGAAGCTTGACCAGCCATCGATCCAGGCACGGGTGAACCTGGCTTCCATCTCGTTCCAGGCCTGATCGTTGTACCGGCTGTCGAGGCTGTTGAGCGTGCTTACGAAAGCGTTGTAATCCTGCGCCTGGATGGCGGCCACCAGCGATACTATCGAATCGGCGAAACCATCGACGAACTGGTTGGCATAGCTGATGTCTCCTCCCAGCACACCGGCGTCCACCAGCCGCTGCAGGGCCGACTGCTGGTCGCGGGAGTCGTCACGGAGGATGACGGCCTGGTCGTAGACGTCATCGAGGCTGCCGCCGGTAAAGACTACCTGGTTGTACTTGTCGTGAATACTGATGGTGAGGCTGTAGACATCGTACATGCTGTTGTATACGGCGAAGGAATCGTTGGCCTGTTTGGTCAGCGCGTTCATGCGTTCCAGCGTGATATAGTTCTTGGCCAGGAACCCCTGGAAGTCCTCGGGCAGGTTCATGCGTCCGGCGTCGTCGAGGTTTATCTGGAAGGCAGTGGTCTCGTCCACGACCGCCGCCAGCGAATCCCGGGCGTGTATCAGCTCGTTCTGCAGCCGGGAGAGCTGGTTACGCTGCTCCTCCGTCCCCACGACGCTGCCGTCGGTGAGCGCGCTGGTCATGGAATCGACGCTGCGCAGCGATTCGATCATGGCCGTGGCCTGCTGCTCCGCCCGGCTGTAATGGTCCGCGGCCTCCAGCATGGCGATATCGGCGTCGTACTTCTGGTACCTGATTCCATGCCAGGCCATTATGCCCGCCAGCGTCAGGACGGGGATCCCCGCCAGCAGCGCCAGTGCGAACGCCAGCACCTTGACCCTGATGTTGCCGATGTAAAGCTCCGTATCGGTTGCCAGTTCCTGTGACATCCTTCCGCCTCCCTCTTAAGAGATTACTGGAACGGCAAGCCTGTCGGTTTTGCTCCCCCGGTCTCGGCAAAACACTGCTTGACCATGAAAAGGATATCGGTAGATCGGCCCCTGACTTTAGGAGGTCGGGGGGAGCGGGACAGAGGGCGGGGCCGGAGGCGTGGGGCCGAAGCCGGAACAGAGGGCGGGGTCGCGGCCGGGTAGCGGCCTTTCCGCCCCCGGCAGCCTCCGCCCGGATGAACGCGGACGAACCGGGGCCGGAAAGGCCGTACAGTCCTCTCAGGCGGCAGCCTGGAAGGCGTGATGCCAGTCGAGCACCAGCTCCGCCCGGCGTGCTTCAGGGGTCAGGCCTGTCTCCGGCGCGTTGAGGTCGATGCCGGTAAGGACAGCGATCCCGGCTTTCAGCCACTTGTCGAAGGGATGTCCCGAGCGTGAGAAGCCGCGGTACCAGCCGTCCGGGTCCTCTACCAGGGCCGTGGTGATGAGGATGTCACCACCGGCCGTCCTCGCTTCCGAGGCCGTCTGCAGGTACCAGGTCTCCCGGGCCATATCGCCCCGGACAAGGTAATCCCTCAACTCGTCACATCTCGGACCCTTGAGTTCCTCGAACCATTCCTTTGCCTCAGCGGTCTTGCCCTCCAGCAGCGGCAGCGCCGACGCGATGGGGACCGCGTGCGCCACCGCATCCGCCTGGAGCGAGACCATGACCTTCGGGCAGGGAGGCACCTCTTCGGGTTTGGTCAGGTCGATGCCCGTCACATAATGGAGCTGTTCCTTCAGCCAGGTGTCATAGGACTCGTTCGCCGTGGCCCAGTTACCGATCGCCGCGCTGATATCATCAGATTCGATCTCTATTATCAAGAGGTCGGCGGGAGGGGTCCGCTGTATCCAGGCGTACTCGCGGGCGATGCCGCTGCGGTTGCATGACTGTGCGAACTCCGTCCTGCGTTTGCCCATGGACTCGCTGAAGATGAGCCGGGCGTCGTCACTCTTTCCCGGTGTGAGCGGGAAAACGTATGCCGTGGATTCCATCATCACCATCCCCTTCATCTTGAAAGAACCGAATGTTGTATCTACTATTCTGGTTCCCGCGACCATTATTTCCAAACCAGTGTTTTCCCGGGATTCACTGCGTTCTCGCACCAGTAGCCGGAGGTGGCGCGAGGCCCGGTGTTCCCGGGGTGATCGGGTGCGGCGGGCGACTTTTTGCCGCCGGACAGTTAGAATGTCCCGGTATGCGGGAGACAGAACAAATCGAATCGGTATGGAGGTAGGAAAGTGAAGAAAACAATACTGTTGGCAGCCGCCGTGGCTGCCCTGGCCGCGATGGCCATGGTATCCCTGACGATGTCGGCATGCGAGGTCTCGACTGCCAATATCAGCGACATAAAGATATGTGACGACATGAGCGGGGACCAGTGCACCGCCGACAAGAGCGCCATCCCGGCGGCGGCGCCCGCCATCTATTGCAGCGGACAGCTGGACAACGCGCCCGAGGGCACCACGGTGAAGATAACCTGGCGCTACCTGCCGGATGATATCGACATAGATTCCGTCACCCTCACTGCCGACAAGTCAGGCGGCGGCCCCTTCAGCTCTTCCCTGACCAAGCCGGAAGGCAACTGGCCGGCGGGCAAGTACGAGGTGGTCCTTGACCTGGGCACGGATAACTCCGAGCCTGTTCATAAACAGTTCGAGGTTATCTAGGGCATCAGCCCGGCGGTCTTTCTTCAGGCCGCGGCTGATTCCCCGTGGTGCATCAGCTGGGCGATGAACTGGTCCACCAGGGCGGGGTCGAACTGTTTGCCGCTTCCCTTGCGCAGCTCGGCGATCGCCTCTTTCCGGCTCATGGCATTGCGGTAGGGGCGGTCGCTGACCATGGCCCGGTATGCGTCCATGATTCCGACCACGCGGGCCATGAAGGGTATCTCCTCTCCCTTCAGGTGTTCAGGATATCCCGTACCGTCCCAGCGCTCGTGGTGATAGAGGATGGCCGTGATAAGCTCCTTGATCCGGCCCGCCTCACTCAGCAGATCCTGGCCCATGCGCGGATGCTGCTCGATCCTCGACTTCTCTTCATCGGAGAGTTCTCCCTGCTTCTGCAGGACCTCGTCCGGGACACCGAGCTTGCCGATGTCATGCAGCTTTACCGCCAGCTCCAGGGTCTCCGCCTGTTCCGGGTCGAGACCGACGCTGTACGAGAGGCCACGGGCGATATCCAGCAGCTCATCGTTGACGCCGGAGTCGTACTGGTCCGATGAATCCACAGCACTGGCCAGGGCCGTGATGGTCTTGAAACTGGCTCCTTCCAGCCTGCTCTGCAGGCTGAGCATATCTTTCTCCCCCAGCTCGGTGTCCGCCACGTTCAGGAAGTAAGTGACACGGTTGCGGCCGCTTCTCTTGGAGAACAGCAGCGCCGTGTCGGCGGCCGCTATCAGGCTGTCCGGGTCGGAGGCGCATGCGGGCATGTCGGCCACGCCGATGCTGGCTCCTATGTAACGGCCGGGCAGGTCGACCCTGCCTGCGACCTTTTTGGCCTCCTTGCGCATCGTCTCGGCTTTCTTCAGGGCATCTTCGGCGCCGGTGTTATTGAAGACCACGGCGAACTCCTCGCCGCCGTAACGGGCGGCATAGGCGCCATCACCCATATGGTCGCGGATGAGCCGGCCGAACTGCCTGAGCACCTCGTCACCCGTCTGGTGGCCGAAATCGTCGTTCACCGCCTTGAAGTAATCGAGGTCGATGATGGCCAGCGACAGCGGCTCCCCATCGATCGATGCTTTCTCCATCTGTTCTTTGAGATACTTCTGGAAGTGGGCGTGGTTCTTCAGGCTGGTGAGCATGTCCGAATCCGCCATATCCCTGGTGCGCTGCTGCAGCTGCTCCAGTTGGACGAACTGCTTCTTCAGCCTGTTGTTGCTCTCCTCTAGCAGGTCTTCGTGTTCCCGCAGGACCCACATGATGTTGTTGAAGTTCTCGCTTATCTCGTTGATCGGGTTCTGCTGGACCGCGGTCTGGTATATCTCGCACTTCGTGCAGCTGCCGAATTTCTGGGCGAAGCGGCCCTGGACCTCTCCCCGGCAGAAGGTGCCCGCCACCAGCCAGCAGCGCACATGTTCCTTGCCGTAAGAGGGGCAATCAGTGGCGCCGCACTGTTTCTCGCGCCAGCAAGTGGGGATGGAGGGGTCGGTGAAGCTGATATCCCAGTCTTTCCTGGTGACCGCCTCCATGGTCAGGGAAGAGAACTTCTGACGCGCGTCTTCGAGCATCTTCACCTGTTGCCGGATATGCCTGGTTCCCAGGCCTACAGCCAGGGCTCCCACTCCGAATACCACTGGCGCCAGAGGTATGAAGAAGCTGGCGCCCTCGTCATGGGTCGCCCGTTCAACCAGCAGGGTAAAGAGTCCGTAGACCAATCCGAGGAACGAGCCTCCCACAATATAAAGGAGTACCTTCTTGTCTGTATACCAGGAACTCATCGCTCCACCCCTAGTGTAGAAGTATGTAAAATCCGCCAGTATACTGTTTCGGACGGCCGGGCCGGTTTATTAGGGGTGAATCCATACTTTTTTTCACCCGCCTGGTAGTAAAATCAGCATTTCGGGGTAAAGAAGAAGGAACGACAACCGCAAGCTGACGAGAGGCTGGAGACAGACATGGCTGAAGATGAGAGAAGGGCGCCGGCGGCACAGGGAGGCGGGGGGCAGGCCGGCGGCCGGCAGGGATCCGAAGAGGCCATACAGGTGCTGGCGCGGGAGAAGCGGACCTTCCCGCCGCCGAGCGGATTCAGTGAGAACGCCTATATCGGCAGTATGGAGCAGTACGAGGAGATCTACCGGCGCTCCATGGAGGACCCGGAGGGCTTCTGGGCCGGGATGGCCGAGGAGAACATCGAATGGTTCCGCAAGTGGGACCAGGTGCTGGAGTATGATTTCGGCATCCCGGAGATATCCTGGTTTCAGGGGGCTGAGCTCAACGCCTCCTATAACTGCCTCGACCGTCATCTGAAGACCTGGCGCCGCAACAAGGCGGCGCTGATCTGGGAGGCCGACGACGGCCGCTACAAGACTTACACCTACCAGCAGCTGGCTCATGAGGTGAACCGCTTCGCCAACGTGCTGCAGAAGCACGGCATCGTGCGTGGCGATCGCGTCAGCATCTATCTGCCGATGATCCCCGAGCTGGCCATCGCCATGCTGGCCTGCGCCCGCATCGGCGCCATCCACAGCGTGGTCTTCGCCGGCTTCAGCGCCGGTTCGCTGAGCGACCGCATCCGCGACTGCGGCGCCCGCCTGCTGGTAACCGCCAACGACGGCATGCGCGGCGGGCGGGTGGTGCCGCTGAAGGCCAACGCCGACGAGGCGCTCAGGCATTGCCCCACGGTGGAGAAGGTGATCGTGGTGGACCGGGTCAAGGGTAGCGCTGTGGCCATGGAGGAGGGCCGTGACCTCTGGTGGCACGAGGAGATGGCCGCCGACGACATCGAGGACTTCTGCCGGCCCCAGTCGCTGGACGCCGAGGATCCGCTCTTCATCCTCTATACCAGCGGTTCCACCGGCAAGCCCAAGGGTGTCATGCACACCACCGGCGGCTACCTGCTTTACGCCCATCTCACTTTCAAGTGGATATTCGACTACCACGAAGACGACACTCATTTCTGCGCCGCCGACATCGGCTGGATAACCGGCCACAGCTACATCGTTTACGGACCCCTGAGCAACGGTGCAACAAGCGTGATGTTCGAGGGCGTGCCCACCTATCCCAAACCAAGCCGTTACTGGGAGATAATCGACCGGCACAAGGTCAGCATCCTCTATACGGCGCCGACGGTGATACGGGCGCTGATGAAGGAGGGTTCCAGATGGCTGGACGGCTTCTCCCTCAAGAGCCTGAGGCTGCTGGGTTCCGTCGGTGAACCCATAAACCCTGAGGCCTGGATGTGGTATCACCGCCACGTGGGCAAGAGCTGCCTGCCCATAGTCGACACCTGGTGGCAGACGGAGACCGGCGGCATCCTGATAACGCCGCTGCCGGGCGCCATGACTCTCAAGCCCGGCTCGGCCTCCCGTCCCTTCCCCGGCGTCTCCGCCGAGGTCGTCCGCGCCGATGGCAGCCGCGCAGACACCAACGAGGGCGGCTACCTGGTGATAGACAAGCCCTGGCCGGGCATGATTCGCGGCACCTACGGCGACCCGGAACACCGCCGCGTGAAGGAGGTCTACTTCGACCGCTTCCCCGGCAAATACTTCTCCGGCGACGGCGCCAGTGTGGACGGCGACGGCGACTACTGGATCCTGGGACGCATAGACGATGTCATCAATGTCAGCGGCCACCGGCTGGGAACCGCCGAGATAGAATCGGCGCTAGTGTCGGACGAAGCCGTGGCGGAAGCGGCGGTCGTCGGCTTCCCCCATGAGGTCAAGGGCAACGGCCTTTATGCTTTCGTCATCCTCAAGGAAGGCTACGACGGTACGGATGAGATGCGCCAGGTGCTCAGGGCTCATGTACAACAGGAGATCGGGCCCATCGCCAAGCCGGACAAGATGCAGTTCACCCATGGCCTGCCCAAGACCCGCAGCGGCAAGATCATGCGCCGCATCCTCAGGAAGGTGGCCGCCGGCGAGGTGGACGACCTGGGTGACATCTCCACCCTGGCGGACCCGGAGGTGGTGGAGGAGATCGTCGCCGGGCGGCTGTAGACGTCGCCGCCGGCAGCCTTAGTGGCCGACGTTGCCTTCGATGGTGGTGGCAGTGGTCAAGACAGGCGCCGGCTCGTCACAGCCCCGGGTGCGGGTCATCATGAAGAGGAGGCCGGAGAGGGCGATGACGCCGGACACGGTCAGGATTATCATCACCCTGGTCCTCAGCGGCGGCGGTTCAGGGCCGCCGGAAGTTCGCCCATCGCTGCCGGCGGCGTCATCTGTCCTGTCTGCCGGGGGCCCGGCCGGGGTCACGGTGTCGTCATCACGCTGCAAGCTTCTCCTTTCCCTCGTCACAGGCTAACGGCCAGGCCCATGTGAATCAAACCGGCCGTACCGGCGGACCAGGGGTATCTGTTTATTTTTTCATCATGCTGTTATATAATTAATTGCTTTTTTGCAGGCAAGTTGCTCCACCCGGGGGGTTGTGTGGAGTAAAGCCGGGCAGGTCTCCGCATGGGAGCGGCCAATACGTGCTGACTACCTGGAGGTGCGGAGATCATGATCAAGCCCGACCCTGATTCCGGCAGATCCATCCATCGCCTGGGGCTTCCGGCCAGGCGGTTTGCGGCGGGCAGGTACCGCATCTTCCCCATTGCCTTCGTTCTGCTTATCCTCGCCATCATCATGCTGGCGCCGGTCCCCGCGGGAGCACTCTTCCCTGAACGGACAGTGAGGGTCTCGACCGACTCCACGGGCGGTGAAGCCCAGGGGCCGAGCTACAGCCCCGCTGTCTCCGCCGACGGCCGCATGGTCGCCTTCCATTCCGGCGCCGCCAACCTGGTCCAGGGTGATGACAACGGCAGGTACGATGTATTCGTCAAGGATGCCCTCAACCAGGTGGTCATATGCGCTTCAACCGACTCATCAGGGAATGTGGGAACTGACCATAGCTACAACCCGGCCATCTCCGCCGACGGCCGCTGGGTCGCCTTCGAGTCGGACGCCGACTTCCTGCAGGGAGGGGATACCAACAACGTCCGCGACATCTACCTGAAGGATATCCAGACGGGAAACATCACGCGGGTCTCCACCGATTCCAGCGGCAACGAGGCGGGCGCCCAGAGCCTGGCGCCCTCCATCTCCGCCGACGGCCGCTACGTAGCCTTCGAATCCGACGCCGCCAACCTGGTGGCGTTCGATGACAACAACAGGAAGGATGTCTTTCTCAAGGACACCCAGACCGGGGCAACGGTCAGGGTCTCCACTGATTCCAACGGCCATGAGGGGATGCTCGCCAGCTACAACCCGGCCGTCTCCGCCGACGGCCGCTGGGTAGCCTTCGAGTCCGACGCCGACCTGCTGTCTACGGGCAACGACACCAACAACGCCCGTGACATATACGTCAAGGATACCCAGACGGGCGTCACCACCCGCGTCTCCACCGATTCCGGCGGCGGAGAGTCCAACAACCACAGCTTCGCCCCGGCCATCTCCGCCGGCGGCCGCTACGTAGCCTTCGAGTCCGACGCCTCCGACCTGGTCGGCGCCGACCTCAACGGCAAACGCGACATCTTCACCAAGGACACCCAGACCGGGGCGGTGACGCGCACCGGCGGCAACGGCAACAGCTATGCGCCTGCCATAACCGCGGACGGTGGTGGGCTGGCCTTCGAATCAGACGCAACCAACCTGGTGGGCGGTGACACCAACGGCCTGCGGGATATCTTCACCAGCGACAGCCCCGGCGGTTCCGTACGCCGCCTCTCCTATGCTCCCGGCGGCGCGGAGCCGGCCGGCAACAGCTACGCGGCCGCCGTCTCCGCAGACGGCCGCTACGTGGCTTTTGAGTCGCTGGCCAATAACCTGGTCGTGGGCGACACCAACCTGGCCAGTGACGTCTTCCTGGCCAAGAACACGCAGACCACCGTGGTATCGACCAGTTCAGCGGGCGTCCTGGGGAACGACGCCAGCTACGGGCAGCCGGCGGTCTCTGCCGCCGGCGAGTTCGTGGCCTTCCAGTCTGCGGCCACCAACCTGATCGCCCAGGATCGTAACGGCGGTGCAGCGGACATCTTCGTCAAGCACACGGTGACCGGCTCCACCTTCCTGGTCTCACTCGATTCGTCAGGCAACCAGGCCCAGGGGCAGAGCTTCGACCCCGCCATAACCGGCGATGGCAGCTATATCGCCTTCGAAACCGATGACAACGGCCTGGTGGCGGGGGACAGCAACAACAAGCGGGACATCATGGTCAGGGACAG
>CAZCCR010000009.1:11999-41806 GCA_964497425.1 uncultured Gaiellales bacterium | reverse complement strand
ACAGCTATAACGCCGCTATCTCCGCCGACGGCCGCTGGGTCGCCTTCGAATCGGACGCCAGCGATCTGGTGGCGGGGGACAACAACGGCAAGAGGGACGTCTTCCTCAAGGACAGGCAGAACGGCGCCACCACGCGGGTCTCCACCGACTCCTCCGGCAGCGGGGGGAACGGCGACAGCTTCCATCCCTCTGTCTCCGCCGACGGCCGCTACATAGCCTTCGAGTCCGACGCTACCAACCTGGCCGGCGGCGACAGCAACGGCATGAGGGATATATTCGTCAAGGACAGGCAGACCGGCGCCACCACGCGGGTCTCCACCGATTCCTCGGGAGCGGAAGCCAGCAACTTCAACAGCTATCCTTCCATATCCGCCGACGGCCGCTGGGTCGCATTCGAATCGGATGCCGCCGACCTGGTCAGCAGTGACACCAACCACCTTAGGGATGTGTTTGTCAAGGACAGGCAAACAGGGACGACCGTGCGGGTCTCCACTGACTCACAGGGGAACGAGGGACACGAGGCTCCCGGTGGAGCGGGGATAGGGGCGGTCGGCAGCGAGCATCCGTCCCTCAGCGCCGACGGGCGATATGTGACTTTCCAGTCGGACATGGTCGACCTGGTCACGGGCGACACCAACGTGAAGCGGGATATCTTTATCAAGGATGTACACAGCGGCGCCACCGTCAGGCTGTCGGAGAAGAGCAGCGGCGGCCAGGCGAATGGCGATAGCAGCTATCCGGCGATCTCGCCCGACGGCAGCTATACGGCTTTCCAATCGGACGCCACCAACCTGGTCGGCGGCGACAACAACGCGCGGACCGACATCTTCAGGGTCGCCACTATTGCCACTGACGGCACCAGACCCCAGCTCAGTCTTTCCCTGGACAGTGTCTACTGGAACAGCCTCGCCGATTACCAGGTACGGAACCTCAGCATCGACCTGTCCGTAGCCAACGCCGGCACGGGCGCCGCTTACGGATTCCGGTTCATCGACATCGGTGGCAACAACGGCGTCAGCCTGGTGAGCATCCTTCCCGAGGAAATGGAGTTGATAAGCGGGGGTTCATCAGTCCCCGTGACCGTCGTCTTCCATGTACCCGATGGCGTGTCCAGTTTTGTCATGTCCATCTCCGCCGCGGCGGAAGACGGGGCAGGCAACGGTTATTCCTACCCCTGATTTGACTGCCTGCCGACGGTCTGATAGATTGTCACTGCACAATATAAACCCTTTAATCACGCCCAGAGAGGCTGACAAGGGAGACAAATGGTAACTTTGTCAAGCACCATCCTCGCAAGCCGCCTGTGCGTGTCCCGCGGGACACCTGCATGAGCGGCATTTTTACCAGGACAGTCGTTCCCGCCGACCAGGTCGGACGCACCATCGTCCGCATCGCCCACGAGATCCTGGAGAGAGACCAGGATATCGACAACCTGGCCCTGGTGGGCATCCTCACCCGCGGCGCTTACCTGGCCCGCCGCCTGGCCGGCCACATAGAAGAGTTCGCCGGAGAGGAGATACCCGTGGGCGAGCTGGACATCTCCCTTTACCGGGACGACGTGGCCGCCCGCGGCAGCCTCACCATCCGCTCCAGACTGACGCAGCCGGAGGTACGCGGCACCAACCTTCCCTTCAGCGTGGACGAGAGGACCATCGTGCTGGTGGATGACGTGCTCTTCACCGGCAGAACCATCCGCGCGGCCATCGACGCCCTGTTCGATTACGGGCGCCCTTCGCGCATCCAACTGGCGGTGCTGGTGGACCGCGGCCACCGCGAGCTTCCCATCAGGCCGGACTATGTCGGCAAGAATCTGCCCACCTCCCAGGACCAGCGCATCAACGTGCGCCTGAGCGAGGTCGACGAGGTGGACGAGGTAGTACTGGAGGCGGTGGAAGATGAATAAGCATCTCCTGTCCATCGATGACCTGTCCCGCGAGGAGATAGAGGCCATCCTCGACACAGCCGGGAAGGACTTCCTGGAGCTGCCCAGGCGTGACATCAAGAAGGTCCCCACTCTCAGGGGCCGTACCATCATCGATCTCTTCTACGAGAAGAGTACCCGCACCAGCACCTCCTTCGAACTGGCGGGCAAGCGGCTCTCGGCGGATGTGATAAACGTCAAGGCCGACTCCAGCGCCGCAGGCAAGGGGGAGTCACTGAAGGACACGGTGCTGACCCTCAACGCCTACAGCCCCGATATCATCGTCATCCGGCATCCGCACATAGGGGCGCCGGCATTCGTTTCGCGTTACACCGACGCCCATGTGATAAACGCCGGTGACGGCAAGGGCGGCCATCCCACCCAGTGCCTGCTGGATATCTTCTCACTAAGGCAGGAATACGGCGGCCTGGAAGGCCTGAAGGTGGCCATAGTGGGGGACATCCTCCACAGCCGCGTGGCCCGCTCCAACATCGCCGGCTTCATGAAGATGGGTATGGACGTCACCCTGGTGGCGCCGCCGCCGCTGCTGCCCCGCGGCGTGGAGGCCCTGGACGCCGACGTCGCCCACGACCTTGGCGCCCTGGCAGGCGTCGATGTGGTCTATTTGCTGAGGATGCAGAAGGAACGGCACGATGCCGCCGCTTTTATGCCCTCGCTGAGGGAATATATAGCCCGCTACTGCGTGGGACTCCGTCATCTGGGCAAGGGACAGAAGGTACTCCATCCCGGGCCGATCAACCGGGGCGTGGAGATCGAGGCGGAGCTGGCCGATTCCGGCGAGAACCTCATATTGCAGCAGGTGGAAGCCGGACTGGCGGTGCGCATGGCCATAATGTACCGGCTGATGGTCGATACCACTGTGGCGGCGGAGGAAGCGGCTGATACCGCCGGCGCCGCCGGTGACAGGGCGGCGGATGTCAAGAATATCCGGGCTGTAGGGTGATGGGCGTGTTGAGAGGGACAATGGCGAAGAGGGGCGTAAAAGCGGCCATGGTGCTCAAGGGGGCTCGCCTGTTCGATCCGGACCAGGGGCTGGACGTGAAAGGGGACATCGTCCTGGAAAAGGGCGTGATCAGGAAGCTCGGCCGCCAGGCGGGCAAGGGGAAGGATCTGGAGGTGATCGATGCTGACGGACGGCTTCTCCTGCCCGGATTCATCGATCCTCATACACACCTGCGCACGCCCGGCCGGGAGGATGAGGAAGATATCATCAGCGGCACCACCGCCGCGGCCGCCGGTGGCTATGTTGCCGTCTGCGCCATGCCCAATACCGACCCGGTGGTGGATAACGCCGCCGTCCTCCAGTCGCTCAGGGAGCAGGCCGAGGGCGAAGCGGTGGTGCCCGTGGCCTTTCTCGGCTCCATCAGCCGCGGCTTGGCGGGGGAGCGCCTCAGTGACATGTGGGACCTGGCGGACGCCGGCGCCGTGGCATACTCCGACGACGGCAGGCCGGTGGAAAGCGGCGGGCTCCTGCGGGCCGCCTTCCGGGCGGCCAGGCTGACAGGCCTGCCCCTCAGCCTGCATTGCGAGGAGTCGACGCTCGCCGCCGCCGGCCAGATGAACGAGGGCGCCGTCTCGGCCGAGCTGGGGCTGGCGGGGATCCCCTGCTGTGCTGAATCGGCTGCTGTCGCCCGCGATCTTGAGATAGCCGCCTACGAGAGAGCCAGGGTACATATAGCTCACGTCAGCTGTGCCGCTTCCCTGGGGCTGATCGAGGCGGCGAGGGAGGGGGGGGCTGAGGTCACCGCCGAGGTGACCCCCCATCACCTGGTGCTCACGGACGAGTCGGTGCGGAGCCTCGATTCGAACCTGAAGATGAACCCGCCGCTGAGGAGCGGCGACGATCGTCGCGCCCTGGTGGAGGCACTGGCCGATGGCCGCATCGAATGTATTGGCAGCGATCACGCTCCTCACGCCGGCCAGGAGAAGGAGGCGCCTTTCGAAGAGGCTCCCTTCGGCGTCATCGGGCTGGAGACAGCCTTCCCGGTGCTCTACAGCGAGCTGGTCGAACCCGGCGAGGTGCCGCTGGCAGCATTGGTCAGGGCCATGTCCACAAACCCGGCAAAGGCTTTCGGACTGCCGGTGCCCGCCATCGCCGAGGGGGAGGAAGCCAACCTCTGCCTGGTGGACACGGCGGACGAGTTCACCATTGACCCGGAAAGTTTCCACAGCAAGTCGCGCAACACCCCCTTCGGCGGCAAGGGCGTCAGGGGCCGGGTGCTTCTGACCATCGCCGGCGGGCGGGAAGCCTACAGGGGTGAGGCGCTGTCGTGACCAGGCCCAAGGGATACAGGGCGCCGGCGGCGGTGATGCTGGAGGACGGCACCGTCTACCAGGGCCACGGTTTCGGCGCCCGGGGAGCGGTATTCGGCGAGGTGGTCTTCAACACCGCCATGACCGGCTACCAGGAGGTGGTGACCGACCCTTCTTACCACGGGCAGATGGTCACCTTCACCTATCCGCTCATCGGCAACTACGGGGCCAATAACAATTCCAATGAATCGGGGGAGGTCCATTCCCGGGCGGTGATAACGCGCGAGGCCCACAACCTGGACCGCAACTGCGCCGCCGAGGAGGGCTGGGTGGACTGGCTGGCGGAACGGGGTGTGACCGGCGTCAGCGGTGTCGATACGCGGGCGCTCACCCGCCGCATCCGCAGCGAGGGGGCCATGCGCGCCTGTGTCTGGTGGGGGGATCACAAGGAGGATGAACTGGCCGCGGCCCTGGATGAGACACCATCCATGGCCGGGCGGGACCTGGCCCTGGAGGTTACCTGCGGCGAGCGTTACCAGCTGGAGTTCCTCAGGGGAAAGAAACACGTGGCGGTGCTGGACTTCGGCGTCAAGCGCTCCATCATCAAGAATCTGGGGGCCGTGGGATGCAATGTCACCGTGCTTCCGGCCAACACCCATGCCAACGAGATACTGGCGCTTGAGCCGGACGGCGTCTTCCTCTCCAACGGGCCCGGGGACCCGGCGCCACTGGACTACGCGGTCAGCACTGTACGGCGGCTGCTGGGGCAGGTGCCGGTCTTCGGCATCTGCCTGGGGCACCAGATACTCTGCCTGTCGCTGGGGCTTGAGACCTACAAGCTCAAGTTCGGACACCGGGGCGCCAACCACCCCGTCAAGAACCTGGAGTCAGGTAAGGTGGAGATAACCTCCCAGAACCACGGTTTCGCCGTGGCCGTCCCAGACGAGCTGAGCGGGAAGCTGGAGAGCGGCCGCTCCGGCGGCGCTTTCTTCGAGGCGCCGGAGCCGGAGGACCTGATGCTTGAGACCGGCTTCGGGCCCGCCGCCATCAGCCACCTCAACCTTTACGACGGCACGGTGGAGGGTATCCGCTGCCGGGAGGTCCCCGCCTTCTCGGTCCAGTACCATCCGGAGGCCAGTCCCGGCCCCCACGACTCACGCTACCTGTTCGAAGATTTCATGAGACTGATGGCCTGATGCCGCGGCGCACCGATATAGAGAAGATAATGCTGATCGGCTCCGGGCCCATCGTCATCGGCCAGGCCTGCGAGTTCGATTATTCCGGCACCCAGGCCTGCAAGGTGCTGCTTCAGGAGGGTTTCGAGGTCATCCTGGTGAACTCCAACCCGGCCACCATCATGACCGACCCGGATTTCGCCACCCGCACCTATATCGAACCACTCAACGTCGCCACCGTGTCCGCCGTCATCGACAAGGAGAGGCCGGACGCGCTGTTGCCGACCCTGGGCGGGCAGACGGCGCTCAACCTCGCCACCGGCCTGAAGGAGGCGGGGGTGCTGGACAGGTATGGGGTCAGGCTCATCGGCGCCGACTACGAAGCCATCCGGCGCGCCGAGGAGCGTGACCTCTTCCGCCGGTCCATGGAGCGCATAGGCCTGAGGGTGCCTCGCAGCGACCTGGCCAAATCCGTGAAGGAAGCCTGCGCCAAGCTGGAGAAGCTCACCCTGCCCATAATAGTCAGGCCCAGCTTCACCCTGGGCGGGCACGGCGGCGGCGTGGCCGAGGACCTTGACTCCTTCTGCGCCGCTGTCGAGGAGGGCGTGACCGCCAGCCCCATCGGACAGGTGCTGCTGGAGGAATCGGTGATGGGCTGGCAGGAGTTCGAGCTGGAAGTGATGCGCGACCGGGCTGACAACGTGGTCATCGTCTGTTCCATCGAGAACATCGACCCCATGGGCGTCCATACCGGCGACAGCATCACCGTGGCGCCGGCACAGACGCTGACCGACGTACAGTACCAGCGCCTGCGTGACGCCTCCCTGGCCGTCATCCGCGAGATAGGGGTGGAGACCGGCGGTTCCAATATCCAGTTCGCGGTCAATCCGGAGACGGAGGAGATCGTCGTCATCGAGATGAACCCGCGTGTCTCGCGCAGCTCCGCCCTGGCCTCCAAGGCCACCGGCTTCCCTATAGCCAAGATAGCGGCGCGGCTGGCGGTGGGGTACACCCTGGACGAGATACCCAACGACATCACGCGGATGACCCCGGCCTGTTTCGAGCCGACCATCGACTACGTGGTGGTCAAGACCCCCCGCTGGGCCTTCGAGAAGTTCCCCCGGGTGGACGCGGCGCTGACCACGCACATGAAGAGCGTGGGAGAGAACATGGCCATCGGCCGCACCTTCAAGGAGGCGTTCATGAAGTCCATGCGCTCCCGGGAGCTGGACGTGGAGGTGGACAGCAGCGCCGGCGACGGCGAGATGCTGTCGGCCATCACCACGCCCTGCGCCGAGCGCTACGACCTTATCTTCGAACTGCTCAGGCGCGGTGTGTCCGTGGGCGAGATCGAGGATGCCACCCGCATCAATCCCTGGTTCCTGCGAGAGCTGGAGGAGATCGTCAGGAGGGAGGGCTATCTGAAGAGCCGTCCCCTGGAAGGTTACAGCCCCCATGACTTGAGGATGGCCAAGCAGACAGGTTTCTCCGATGCGGATATCGCCGCTTTCGCCGGTTCCACCGAGGAGGAGGTCCGCGAGGCACGCAGGCAGGCGGGGGTGCTGCCGGTCTACAAGTCGGTGGATACCTGCGCCGCCGAGTTCGAGGCGCAGACGCCCTATTTCTATTCCTGCTACGACGAGGAGAACGAAGCGCGGCCGTCGGAGCGGCGGAAGGTGATCATCCTCGGCAGCGGTCCCAATCGCATCGGCCAGGGCATAGAGTTCGACTACTGCTGCGTGCACGCCGTGATGACCAGCCGCGAGTGCGGCTACGAGGCCATCATGGTCAACTGTAACCCGGAGACGGTCAGCACCGACTACGACATGTCCGACCGCCTCTATTTCGAGCCGCTGACACTGGAAGACGTACTCAACGTAGTGGAGAACGAGCAGCCCGAGGGTGTGATAGTGCAGTTCGGCGGCCAGACGCCGCTGAAGATCGCCGACGGCCTGGAGAGGGCGGGGGTGCCGATCCTGGGTACGCCCCAGGAGGCCATCGACCTGGCGGAGGACCGCGGCCGTTTCGGTGAGGTCCTGCGCAGGCTGGGCATAGCCCATCCGGCTTACGGAACCGCCCGCAGCCGTGAGGAGGCGCTGGAGATAGCCGCCGGCATCGGCTTCCCCCTGCTGGTCAGGCCCTCCTACGTCCTGGGAGGGCGCGCCATGGAGATCGTCTACGACCGGGATGACCTGGAGCGCTATATAGAGGAGGCGGTACAGGCCTCATCCAGCCACCCGATCCTGCTGGACAAGTTCCTCGAAGACGCCATGGAGATCGACGTTGACGCGGTCTGTGACGGCGAACGGGTATTTATCGGCGCCATCATGCAGCATATAGAGGAAGCGGGGGTCCATTCCGGTGACAGCGCCTGCGTCATTCCGGCCTACTCCCTGGCGGAGCAGCTGCTGGAAAAGGTAAGGAGGAATACGGAGGCCCTGGCCCTGGAACTGGGTGTGGTGGGCCTGGTGAACATCCAGTACGCCGTCAAGGACAGCGAGGTTTACGTGCTGGAGGCCAACCCCCGCGGTTCGCGCACCGTACCCTATGTGAGCAAATCCACGGGCGTGCCCCTGGCCAAGGTGGCCACACGGGTGATCCTGGGGGAGAAGCTGGCCGATATGAACCTACCCGAGCGGGTCGTCACCGGGCATTACTCCGTCAAGGAAGCGGTCCTGCCCTTCTCGAGGCTGCCGGGGGCGGATACCACCCTGGGTCCGGAGATGAAGTCCACAGGAGAGGTGATGGGGGTCGCCACCTCCTTCCCCATGGCCTTCGCCAAGGCCCAGGCGGCTGCCGGCCAGGGGCTTCCCGACCACGGTACCATATTCATGAGCATCTGTGACGCGGACAAACCCCAGGCGGTGAAGCTGGGCAGACGCCTGAGCGAGCTGGGGTTCCGTATCGTCGCCACTTCGGGGACGGCGGAGGCGCTGGAGGACGCCGGAATCGAGTCTGAACAGGTGCGAAAGTTCACCGAGGGCAAGCCCAACGTGGTGGACATGATCCTGAGAGGAAAGATAGACGGCGTCATCAACACTCCCCGGGGACGGGGAGCCCGCGCCGACGGTTACGAGATCCGCCGGGCGACGCTCAGGACCAACATACCCTGCATTACCACCATGGCCGGCGCTGAAGCCGCCGTAGCTGCGATCGAGGCCAGCCGCCGGGAAGGCATCCGGATACACAACCTGCAGGAGCTGCATGGAAACCGTTCCCGCTCAGGCTGACCTCTACCGCTGTCCGGTGGTGGAGAGCAGGGCCGTCGGCGACTATCGCCTGGTATGTCTGGTCGCTCCCGCCATAGCGGCGGCGGCGCGGCCGGGCCAGTTCGTGATGGTAAGGCAGGCCGGACCGGCACTGGATCCGTTGCTGCCGCGTCCGATGGGCATCCATGATGTGGAGGCGGACCTGGTCAAGATCCTTATTGAGCCGGTTGGGAAGGGCACCCGGGTCCTTTCGGGCGCGAGAGTGGGCGACCATTACAGTGTCCTCGGTCCTCTGGGGAATGGCTTCGACCTGGCCGGCGACGGGCCGGCGCTTGTCATCGGCGGCGGCATCGGGGCGGCTCCCCTGGCGCTGCTGGTGCGGCGCCTGAAGGAGAACAGACGCGATGTCCGCTGCTTGCTGGGTTTCCGCACCCGCCGGCAGGCGGTGGCCGCGGAGCTGTTCGGCGGTATCGAGATGGATATCTGCACCGAGGACGGCACCATGGGGCGCAAGGCGATAGTCAGTGAGCTCCTGGCTGGATGCCTGGCTGACCTGGGCAGCGACGCGGCGTCGGCGCAGCTGTATGCCTGCGGTCCCGACGCGATGATGCAGGCGGTGATCGGGGCGGCACACCAGTGCGGCGCCGACGCCCAGGTGTCGGTGGTGGCCCATATGGCATGCGGCGTCGGTGCCTGCCAGGGATGCGTGGTGCGGGCGGGGGGAGAGTACCGGCGGGCCTGTAACGAAGGGCCGGTATTCCGGGCGGGTGAACTCGAGTGGCGGTGAGCCTGGCGACAAGACTGGGCCTCCTGGAGCTGGCCCACCCCGTCATCAATGCTTCAGGCACCTTCGACGTGCTGGCGGCGGACCAGGTGCTGGCGGCGGACCTTTTCGCTGACTTCCCCTTCGCCGCCTACGTCCCCAAGACCGTGACCCTCAGGCCCCGGGAGGGGAACCCGCCTCCAAGGCTCTATGAGACCGCCTCCGGCCTGCTCAACTCCATCGGGCTGGCCAACAAGGGTATCGAAGCTTTCATCGAGGAAGACCTGCCGCGGCTGGCTCGGCTGCCGGTACCGTTGATCGCCAGTGTGGCGGCGGAAGAGACGAGGGGTTACGGCGAATGCGCAGCCTTGATGGACGAGTGCGACGAGGTAGCGGCGGTGGAACTGAACGTGTCCTGTCCCAACGTGGAGCTGGACGGCAGGGCGCTGGGGTGTGACCCCGGGCTGACGGAGAAGGCAACGGCGGCGGCCCGGGCCGCCACCGGCAAGTTCCTGATTGTCAAGCTCACTCCCAACGTCACCGATATCCTGGAAGCGGCCCGGGCCGCCGCCGCAGGAGGCGCCGACTGCTTATCACTTATCAACACGGTACACGGCATGGCCCTCGATCCCTGGACGCTGAAACCGGCGCTGGGCAACGTTACCGGCGGCCTCTCCGGTCCGGCGATAAAGCCGGTGGCGCTCAGGGATGTCTTCCTGGTCAGCAGGGAGCTGGACCTGCCGGTCATCGGCATGGGGGGCGCCACCAGCGCGGGAGATGTTCTGGAGTTCCTGGCAGCAGGCGCCAGGGCCGTTGCCATCGGCACCGCCAGCTTCCGAGACCCGCGCTTGGCCGCTGCCCTGACGGAAGAGCTGGCCGGGATGATGGAGCAGCGGGGCCTATCGTCACTTGATGATCTGGTGGGGTTGGCCCACAGGGATTGAACCGGGAGGGCGGAAAGGGGGGCGCGGCCCTCTGGGCCGCGCCCCCCTGGTTTACACCGACCAAAACCGACTCAACCCAACCCTGCCGAATACTATTCCGGCATGTTCGGGATATTCACGTCAGGGATATCCAGGTTACTCGCTCCACCGGCGCCACCGATGTCGGGCATGGCCGTGACGCTCACGCCGGCGGGCAGCACGAACAGGTCATCGGAGACGTTACCCACATCCTTGTAGGCGAACTCGATAACCTCATCCGGATCGCCGGGGGTCTTGGCTTCCAGTCTGGTGGGAAGGCCCTGGGGACCCTTGAACTCCACCTTGATCGAGCCGCCGCCGGGAACGCTCATCTCCCATGTATCGCCGGTTCGCGTTCCCGGGAACATGGTAAAGGACTTGATAAGCGCCGCCGGGCTCATGCCCCACCAGGCCTGTCCCTCCGAACCGACCCCTGTTGACTCGGTGGCCGTGTCCCCGTCAACAATCCACAGCTTGTCCTGCTGCTTGTTATAGATCACATAGGAAGTCTCGTCATTGGGATCCTGCCAGCGCCAGCTGCCCTGCTTCTGCGACCAGATGACATCGACCTCTCCGTTCTGTGTCACGGTGACGGTCGCCTCCAGGCTTTCGAGGTCACTCAACTGACTCTCGAGGTCGCCCGAGGAGCCGGACCCCGTTCCCGCGCCGGCGGAAGTGCTTGTGGCTGTCGAGGTGGTGGCGCCGGTCGAAGCGCCGGTGGTCCCGTTCTCGTCAACCCCGCAAGCGGAGGCGCCGGCGGCCATGAACAGACACAACGCCAGAATCAATATGAAAGCCGCTGCTCTTCTCATTACTCTCCCCTTTCCTGTTGCTGACAAACAATTATTAACCGAATGATGCGTTCTTCCTCTTATCCCCGGGGGCGCCCGGGGGCGGGCCCGGTTCCCTGATTAAAAAAACCGGATTATGGAGATTAACCTTTCAGGGAAAATCCTGTTCCCACCGATTGGAAAGGTGTCTTGCAAACTCAGACTGTCAGCCCATATAATACCCTCTGATGCCTCCTTCCGAACCGACATCGACAACCCCGGCCAGGACCCTGGAACAGCGGCTTGAGGCCTTGCAACGCGCCAATGAGATCCGCTCCAGGCGTGCCCGGCTGAAGAAGGACCTGAAAAAGGGAATCGTCAAGATCGATCAGATACTGGACGACCCACCGGAATACATCAAGACCGCCAAGGTGGTAGATGTGTTGCTGGCGATCCCTAATTGCGGCAAGGTCAAATCAGCCAAGGTGCTGAACCATTGCCGGATAAGCCCCAACAAGACCGTCAGCGGCCTGTCCGAGAGACAGCGGCGGGAACTGGTCGCTTTTTTCCGCTCCTGAACGGGGCAGAGTGGCAGTGCAGGGAGGGAAGCTACTGGTGATAACCGGCCCCTCCGGGGTCGGGAAGGGTACCCTGATCGAGAAGGTCCTGCCCCGTATCCCGTCGACCCGTCTGGCACGGTCCGCAACAACCCGCCCCCGTCGTGAACACGAGGTCGATGGCCGTGAGTACTTCTTCCTCTCGCCTGAGGAGTTCGAGGAGCGCGTGAAGGACGGGGACTTCCTGGAACATGTCAGGTATGGCTCCCACCTCTATGGCACGCTCAGGAGCGAGGTGCTGGAAGACCTGCGCGCGGGCCATAACGTGATCCTGGAGATCGAGGTGGAGGGGGCGATGGAGGTCCGCCGCCAGGTGCCGGGGGCGGTGCTCATCTTCATCGAGCCGCCTTCGGTCGAGGAGCTGAGGAAACGGCTTGTGGGCAGGGACACAGAGGTATCGGCGGAGATCGAGGCCAGGCTCGCCCGAGCCGGCGAAGAACTTGCGTTGCGGGATGAATTTGACTACATTGTAGTCAACGATGACCTGGATCGGGCCGCAGCCGGGCTGGAGCGTCTGATCAAGGCTGAACTGGAGGGAGCAGGGAATTGAACAAACCGAGGATAGACCTCTTACTTGACAAGGTTGATTCAAAGTACGCACTGGTGGTGATAGCGGCAAAGCGCGCGCGCCAGATCAACAACTACTATCGCAACCGCGAAGCAGGGAGTATCGACGATATCCCGCCGCCACTGGTGGACACCAGGAGCAGGAACATACTCACCATCGCCCTCGAAGAGATAGCCAACGACAAGATATCTTACAAGTATCGCTCCTGAGCAACCGGCTCTCTGAGACTGCGTGAGTGATGTCATGGATTCCTCCGGAAAAAAAGTAGTCCTTGGGATAACCGGAAGCATCGCCGCGGTGAAATCCGTCGAGATCCTGCGGCTGCTGCGCCGGACCGGACATGACGTACGAGTCGTCATCACGCCTGCGGCGCGGCACTTCGTCGGAGAGGCTGTCCTGGCGTCTCTCAGCGGCCATCCTCTCTATTGCCGGCAGTTCGATTCCTCAGCCGGCGATGTTCAAGGTTTCTCTCACCTCGAACTTTCCGATTGCGACCTGATGCTGGTCGCACCGGCGACGGCCAACACCATAGGCAAGATGGCGGCGGGGGTCGCCGACAACCTGCTGCTGACGGTATACCTGTCGATGGAAAGCCCTGTTATGATCTGTCCCGCCATGAACCAGCGCATGTGGCGTCACTCTGCCGTTAGCGAGAATGTGGGCAGGCTGGTGGAGCGGGGGACGATACTGGTCCCCCCCCAAAGCGGTGAGCTGGCGTGCGGCGAGACGGGGCCGGGCCGTATGGCCGAGCCGCAGGTAATCCTCGACAGGGTGCTGCAACTGACCGGTTCCGCCAGGCGGGACCTCGACGGCGTGCGTTTGCTGGTGAGCGCGGGCGGGACCAGGGAACCCATCGACGCCGTCAGGTACATCACCAACCGTTCCAGCGGCAAGATGGGCGTCAGTGTCGCCGAGGCCGCCTACGCCCGTGGTGCCGAGGTCACCCTGGTGGCGGCGAACTGTTCGATTCCAGTATCCCCCGGGATAAGACGGGTCGATGTTACCACCGGCGACGAACTCGCCGAAGCCCTGGAGGCGGCCTTCGTGGACAGCGACGTGCTGGTGATGGCCGCTGCCGTATCCGACTACCGGGTTTCCTCCCTGGAAGCCAGGGGTAAGATTCATAGTAATGAGATAAGTGACTTGCACTTGGTACAATCTGCTGATATTGTTTCTGCTTTGGGAACCCAGAGGGGCGACAGGATGATCGTAGGGTTCTCCGCTGAGCATGGAGCCGGAGAGATCGAGAGGGCTCGGGGCAAGATGCTTGAGAAAGATCTTGACATGATGGTTTTTAATGATATCTCACGGGACGATATCGGCTTCGACTCTGATTCGAACGAGGTAACGATCCTGCAGCCGGGCGTGGACGATTATTTCGTGAGCAGGACTACGAAGATCGACTGCGCGCATGAGATCCTCGACAGGGTCGTGGAGAATCTCAACTGAAGACAGACAGGTTCTGTGGCGACGACTGTCCGGCACAGAGTGACGTTGACGACAGTTGATTGAATGGATGAGATGGGCAACCGGCCATAGGCCGGAAGGTAGGGAGGCCCCGATCGGGCCTCGATATTCATCCCGTCCGGGCGGGACGAAAAAAGGAGAGTTGACATGCAGAAAATCTACAGCGACAAGGATCTGCTGGACGCACTGAGGAAGGAGAGCAAGGATGGCATGATGGGCCCCACCTATCATGGCTACCTTAAGGGGCGCAACCGTCCCAGCGCCGAAGCGATAAGGGCCCGCTTCGGTGGTTGGACCAACGCTGTACGCAAGGCCGGAATGATCCCGGCGGCCCGCCGGACCAAGAGGGAGATGAGAAAGCTGGTAAAGCTGGGCAAGGTCGACGCCAAGTATCCCGCTCTGCGCATGGGAATGAGCGTTCGCGAGCTCAAGGTATCGGTAGGGCTGGAAAAGCCGCGCAAGCCGACCAGGGAACGTTACATAGACGAGGGCGTCCGTATCGCCAGGAAGCTGGGCAGGGCTCCCAACTTCCACGAATTCAACCGTTACACCAGGACCGTGACCGCGTGGAACCCGTACCGTCTGTACGGTCGCGACTGGAAAGCCTTCAAGCGGGATGTGGAGAAGAGGCTGAAGGAGAAACTGAAGGCCAAGGGCAAGGCCGGGAAGGGCGCGAAAGCCAAAGCCAAGCCCAAGGCAAAGAAGAAAGCCAAAGCCAAGCCCAAGGCCAAGGCCAAAGCAAAGGCCAAGAAGAAGGCAAAGGCAAAGGCCAAAGCCAAGCCCAAGGCAAAGAAGAAAGTCAAAGCTAAAGCCAAACCCAAGACCAAGACCAAACCCAAGACCAAGACCAAGGCCAAGAAGAAAGCCAAAGCCAAGCCCAAGGCCAAGGCAAAGAAGAAAGCAAAGGCAAAGGCCAAACCCAAGGCGAAGGCCAGGAAACGGAAATAAGCGGCGATCACCAATACCGTGTATGACCGGAAAAAGCAGCGGAGGCCTCCGGCCTCCGCTGCTTCAGGTAGGTCCAGGCGCGGGTGCGATCAGAGGAGGATGGTTCAATGGGGTGTTCCGGCAGAAAACCGCGAAAACTGAGCACTCTCCTGTTCGGCATGATCATAGGTCTGGTTATCGGCCTGATGATCGCGCCCCGTCCGGGAGCGGAGATCATCGACAGACTGAGAGGCTGAGCAACACCGGACAGACGGATGCAGGGAAAGGGAGCCGGCGGCTCCCTTTTTTCATCCCTTCCCGCCTGGCGCCGTTCCGGCCGACGACTGCCGACGGCCGAAAACGTCATATCTAACCGGTAAATACCGAGCGGTGCTAGAATCAGATCGACAGGCGACAGCTAACATCGCTACAGTCATGGCAGACGAGAAAAAAAAACCCCGCATCGCCCGCATCGCCCGTTTGCTGGATTCGCTTCCCCAGGAACCAGGGATATATGTCTTTCGTGACGCGCAGGGGAGGGTGCTGTACGTCGGCAAGGCCAAATCCCTGCGCCGGCGGGTCATGTCTTATTTTCGCCGCTCCGGCCCCGGCAACGGCAGCATCCGCATGGCGCGTATGCTCGGGCGCGTGGAGGATTTCGATTTCGTGGTCACCTCGAGCGAGACCGAAGCGTTGCTGCTGGAGTCCAACTTTATAAAGCATCACCGGCCTCCGTACAACATCTGCCTCAGGGACGACAAGTCATATCCATATGTGGCCGTGACCCTGGACGAGGAGTACCCCAGGGTCATGCTGACGCGTAAACCGCACCGGCCCAGGGTGGCGTATTTCGGCCCCTATACCAATGCGGGAAAGGTGCGGGAGACGCTGGATCTGTTGGGAAAGGTATTCCCGTATCGCAAGTGCCGGGGGGCGAAGCCGGGCAGGCATTCTGGTACGCCTTGCCTCAACTATCATATTGGCCGCTGCCTGGCCCCATGCGAGGGAAAAGTCGGTGTCGAGGATTACCGCCTGATGATAAACAGGGTCGTGCGGCTGCTCTCGGGAAAGCCGGAGGGGCTGGCAGAGGAACTCGAGGAGGGGATGAAAAAGGCCGCCGCCGACAGGGAATACGAGAAGGCGGCTTCCCTGCGCAACCGCCTGCAGTCACTGGGGCATCTGCTGGAACGACAGCAGGCGACGGCGCTGGGTATCGACAGCATGGATGTTCTGGCCATACACGCGGACGGCGACGCCGCCAACGTCCAGGTGCTGCAGGTGCGGGACGGTGCCCTCAGCGACCGGCAGAGCTTCTTTCTGAACAATGTCGCGGGTGAATCGGAATCGGTCATGCTCGAGCAGTTCATGGTCCAGTATTACAACGAAGCGGTCGGCTATCCGTCGCATATAGTGGTGCCGGGAGGTTTCACCAAAACTGTCGTGATGGAGAGTTACCTGTCCCGGAAAAAAGGCGCCCGCGTGGATGTGGCGCCCGCGGTGCGCGGCCGCCGGCGCAAACTGGCGGAAATGGCGGCGCGCAACTCCGTTCTGGCCCTGAAGCACGACCGGCTGCGGGAGGAAGACCGGAAAGGACGCCCTTCCCGGGCTCTTGGCGGGCTGAAACGCGAACTGGGGTTGAGCTTCCTGCCGACGCGTATCGAGTGCTATGACATCTCGAACCTGGGCGGAGAGCACGCGGTCGGGTCCATGGTGGTCTTCGAGGGCGGTTCGCCCAAACCGGCGCATTACCGCCGTTTTTCCATCAGGCATGTCCCGGGCCAGGATGACTTCGCCATGATGTCGGAAGTGCTCGCCCGGCGATTTTCCAGGAAACGGCTGGACAAGGAACAGGAGGACGACAGCTTCTCCGCCATGCCCGACCTGGTCGTGGTGGACGGCGGCGCCGGCCAGGTGTCGGCAGTCACCGCGGCCCTGGCCGCCATCGGTGAGAAGAGGATCCCGGTGATCGGTATCGCCAAACGGCGTGAACTGGTCTATCTTCCATCCCGTCCGGATCCACTGGAGCTGGCTTCGGATTCACAAGCTCTTCTGTTGCTGAGAAGGATGCGTGATGAAGCTCACCGCTTCGCCATCGGGTACCACCGGGGTCGCCGAAGCCGTGATGTGAGCGATTCCATCCTCGATGACATACCGGGAGTCGGTCCGGCACGCAAGAAAGCGATTCTGAAACACTTCGGCTCACCCGGACGCTTCCTCTCCGCTACCAGGGACGAGATGGAGGCGGTGCCGGGCCTTCCAGCCAAAGTCGCCCGAGAGGTATATGCCCATGTCCACCGTTTCGGCTGAGCTGTTCCATGAAACCTACGCGACGCCCTTTGGAGACGGCCTGCTACAATGGCGCGGCGAGGTGCTGAACGCCCATTTTCTGCCGGGCCGATGGCAGGAGCCGCCACCATCCACCGGCATGGCGACCGGTGGGCACGACAGGTTCGGTCTCGGTCCCATGCTGAGCGATTACTTTTCCGGGAGACCGGTGGTCTTCCCCGATGGATTGCGCCTGGTGTGGAGTAGTTCCAGTCCCTTCACCCGTTCAGTCGCCGCCGCGCTGGCGCGGATCCCCTACGGTGAGACCATCAGCTATTCACGCCTGGCCGCCGCAGCCGGCTACCCGCGGGCCCAGCGGGCTGTAGGGGTTTTCCTTTCCCGCAACCCCTTCCCCATAATCCTTCCCTGCCATCGGGTGATCCGCGCCGATGGCGCCATCGGCGGTTTCTCGGCGGGAAAAGAATGGAAGCTGCGTCTCCTGGAAATTGAGGGCTTTTCCGCCGAATAGGATAGAATCATGCAAAGAGGCCATGCCTGCGGGCGGCGGGCCGGGCCTGAAGACGCCAAGGTGGAGAGATGCATCATCACGTGGAGATGGTAATAATCACCGGTGAGTCCGGCGCGGGCAAGTCCCACGCCATGGCGGCCTTCGAGGATGCCGGCTTCTTCTGCATCGATAATCTGCCGCCACAGATGATCGAAGCCACCGGCGAGCTCTTCATCCATGAAGGCAGCAAGGTGGAGCGGGCGGCGGTTGTGACCGACGTGCGCGGCGGCGAGTACTTCGACGAGATAGGTAAATGTCTCGATGAACTGGACAGCAAGGGGATTCCTTACAAGCTTCTTTACCTGGAGGCATCCAGTGAAGCGCTGTTGCGCCGGTTCAAGGAGACCAGGAGGCCTCATCCGCTGGCGCCCGATGGAGACATAATACAGGGTATCCGCAAGGAGAAAGAGATGCTGGCGCCGCTCAAGCAGCGTGCCGACTGGGTCGTGGACTCGTCCCGCTTCAACGTGCACGAGTTGAGGGCACACATCATCGAACAGATCCTGCCGCAGCGGACCGGCGGTATGATCGTGACCGTCAACTCCTTCGGATACAAGTACGGGACGCCCCTGGACGCTGACCTGGTATTCGACATCCGCTTCCTTCCCAACCCCAATTACGTTCCCGAACTGAAGATGAAGACCGGTATGGACCAGGACGTGAAGGACTATATCTTCAGGGGCGAGGTGACCTCCCGCTTCCTGGAGAAGCTGGCGCCGTTGCTGGACTTCATGCTCGAGCAGTATGTCTCCGAGGGCAAGTCCAGCCTGGTGATCGGCGTGGGTTGCACGGGGGGGCGCCACCGTTCGGTGGCTGTAGCCGAATGGCTGGCCGACCGCTACCGGTCCGGCGACTATGACTACAATGTGGTCATCCGCCATCGTGACATCGATAAGAACCGGTAGGGAGCCGGGGGCATCGGGGCATTGTCTTTCACCGTATCGGTAAAACAGGAGCTGAACCGGCTGGCCCGTGAGCGGCAATGTTGCCGAACGGCGGAACTGGCGTCGCTTTTCCGCGCCACCGGCAGTTTTCATATCATGGGCGGAAGACAGTACGGGCTTACGGCTTCCTTCGGCCTCTCAGCGACAGCCCGGAACGCAGTGCAACTGGTACGGTCATTCAACCTGCCCCTGGAGGTGCGGGTCCACGAAGAACGCAGGCTGGGTCCCCACAAGCGATACGAGATACGGCTCGAAGGCGGGGCGAGGCTGGTCCAGTTCCTCAACGAGATCGGGGTCCTTGCCGATGATCTGTCACTCCAGGCGGAGGTCCCGCAGCGCATCCTGGCCCGGCCCTGTTGCCGCGGGGCGATGCTCAGAGGCGCCTTCCTGGCCGCCGGGTCCGTCAGCGCCCCCGGAGCGCCCGCCCATCTCGAGGTCTACTCGACCAACAGCTCCTATCTGGACTCAGTCAGGAAAGCCGCGGACAGCCTCGGCGTACCGCTGTCGTCGACTGAGCGCCGGCGCAGTCTGGCAATCTATACCAAGAACCTGAAGGTAATCAAAGATTTCCTGGCGGCGGTCGGAGCCCACCAGTCGCTGCTGGAACTGGAACAGCGCTCCATACTCAGCACCGTCACGGCCGACGCCAACCGGCGCGCCAACTTCGACCAGGCGAATGCAGCCCGTTGCAGTCGAGCCGCTGCCCGCCAGGTAAGGGCCATCCGTCAGCTGCAGAGCCGGCAGTCATGGGTGAACCTGAGCGACAGGCTGGTCGAAGTCGCCGAACTGAGGCTGGAAAACCCCTCTCTTACCATCGCCGAGCTGGGGAGGAGAGCGGATCCTCCGCTGAGCAAATCGGCGGTGAACCACAGATTGAGGCGGCTGGTCAAGATGGCGGAGAGCCCCGACCGTTAGCCCAAGTCCGGAAGGCATCCACTGCCAGCATGTTGATAACGTCCGGCGGGTCGTGACTACCGGCGGGACGCAGCGCATGGTGGTACACGACTCCCGGCGGGACGCAGCGCATGGTGGGACACGATGCCCGGCGGGGTAAAGTGCCTGGCGGGGAATGATATTTGTCTGTGGCGTACATCGGCAACCAGGCGCTACAGGGGTTACGATTGCCGGCCCGTATGGTAGAATTCCCCGGTATCGCAATAAATCTCTACTGTGGGAGGAGCACAGATGGCGTTGAAAGTCGGAATAAACGGATTTGGCAGGATAGGCAGGAACGTTCTCAGGGCAGCCATCGGCCGTGGTGAGGATATCGATTTCGTGGCGATCAACGACCTGACCAGCCCGGACACCCTGGCTCATCTCCTGAAATACGATTCAGTCATGGGTGTGTTCCAGGGCGATGTGGAAGTCAAGGGCGAAGCCCTTTCCGTGAACGGCAAGGAGATCAAGGTCCTGAGCGAGCGTGACCCGGCGGACCTGCCTTGGAGCGATCTGGGTGTGGACGTGGTGATCGAGTCCACCGGTCTCTTCCTCGACAGGGAGAACGCGGGCAAGCATCTGGCGGGCGGCGCCAGCAAGGTAGTGCTATCCGCGCCGGCCAAGGACCCTGACATCACCCTGGTGCTCGGTGTGAACGACGCTGATTACAACAAGGATGAGCATAACATCATTTCCAACGCTTCCTGCACCACCAACTGCCTGGCTCCGGTATGCAAGGTGCTGCTGGAGGAGTTCGGCATCGAGCAGGGATTCATGACCACGGTCCATGCCTACACCAACGACCAGAGGATACTGGACCTGCCGCACAAGGACCTGCGCCGGGCCCGGGCGGCGGCTGTGTCCCTCATACCCACCACCACCGGCGCCGCCAAGGCCGTATCGCTGGTACTGCCTGAACTCGAAGGCAAGATGGACGGAATGGCCATGCGGGCGCCGGTTCCCGACGGCTCGGTGGTGGACCTGGTAGCCGTGCTCGGCAAAGAAGTTACCAAAGATGAGATCAACGCCGCCTTCGCCAGGCACGCGGACAGCGGTGACATGAAAGGCGTGCTCAAGTACATGGAAGATCCCATCGTCTCGGTGGATATCGTCGGCGATTCCTTCTCGTCAATCTTCGATTCCAGGGCGACGATGGCAGCGGGCAGGATGGCCAAGATCATCAGCTGGTACGACAACGAATGGGGCTATTCAAACCGGCTGGTGGACCTGGTGCAGAGGGTACTCTAGGCCCGGGGCGCGTGAAGAAGAGCGTCAGGGACATCGATGTGGGCGGGAAGCGCGTCCTGGTGCGCGTGGACTTCAACGTACCACTGTCCGGAAGCAGGGTCAGCGACGATACGCGTATCCGTGCCGCGTTGCCTACCATTGAGTATCTGAGGAAAAAGAGGGCACGGGTCATCCTCATCTCTCATCTGGGGCGGCCCAAGGGTGGTCCGGACTCTTCCCTGAGGATGGGCCCGGTAGCGGAGAGGCTCTCCCGGCTGCTGGGGGCGGAAGTGATGAAGCTGGACGATTGCGTGGGGCCCCTGGTGGAGGAGCGGCTGGCGGAGCTTCCCGAAGGCGGGGTGGCCCTGCTGGAGAACAGCCGCTTCCATGACGGAGAGAAGAAGAACGATCCCGACTTTGCCCAGGGGTTGGCGCGGCTGGCGGATATATTCGTCAATGATGCCTTCGGCACCGCCCACCGCGCTCATGCCTCCACAGCCGGCGTGGCCGCCTACCTGCCGGCGGTAGCCGGTTTCCTGGTGGAGAACGAGCTGAAGCAGTTGACCCGCCTGGTCGATGACCCAGAACATCCCTTCGTCACGGTACTGGGAGGCGTGAAGGTCTCCGACAAGATCGGCGTGGTGGAGCGTTTCATCGATTTCGCTGACGCCATCCTCATCGGGGGCGCCATGTGTTTCGGCTTCCTCAGGGCCCGCGGGGTGGATATCGGCGCCTCCAAAGTGGAGGAGGAGGCGGTGGGGACCGCGGCGGCGGCGCTGGAGAAGGCGGAGAACTCTTCGTGCCGCCTGATGCTGCCCGATGACCTGATCGTGGCGGACGCGTTCTCGCCCGACGCCAGCAACAAGGCGGTACCGGTGGACAGTATCCCGCCCGGCTGGATGGGACTGGACATCGGCCCCGGGACTGCTTCCGCCTATATCGACCGGATCGAGGCCGCCAGGACGGTCTTCTGGAACGGCCCCATGGGGGCTTTCGAGATGAAGCCCTTCGAAATGGGCACAAGGGCGGTCGCCGAAGCGGTGGCTTCAGCCCAGGCCCTGACGGTGTCCGGCGGCGGTGATACGGTGGCCGCCCTCAACCAGTTCGGGCTGGGCGACCGGCTAGACCACGTCTCCACCGGTGGCGGCGCCGCCATGGAATACCTTGAGGGCAGGGAGCTGCCCGGGATAGCCGCCCTTGAAGACGCTTGATCCGTCCCTGCTTCAGCCGACAGTGGTCTCGGCGGAGGCCATGTCTATCACGGGCACTTCGAAGGCTTCGTCGCCCAACAGCTGATCGACGGTGGACTGGGGCGCTGTTCGGTAATGCAGCGTCGCCTTGATGGTCAGCGGACCCGATGTGTTGGCCGGTACCGGTATGGAATAATTATCGGTTACGGTGCCCATGGGCGGCACTCGCTTGTCTTTCAAAAGACTGACAGCGGCCCAGGGAAGATCGGTCTCGTTGCCGTCCGCATCCATGAACACGGTATGGAACACCTCCGTACCGGGATCGATGTCACCCTTCTCGTCCAGAGCGCCGGCGTGGAAGAACTCCTTGCCGGAGGAATCTGTTGCCGTGACCTCCAGCCACATCTGCCGCACCTCCGTCAGTCCCGTAGGAAGGTAATGTCCGGCGCCGGTGTTGGTGACGCCCACGTCCAGGCTGATGCTGCCTCCCGGGGCAGGCGGCGGCGTCGCTGTCAGGGACAGCGACGCCGCCGCCTGCAGCCGTTCCACAGCCAGCTGCCGGTGCGCCTCCGAAGCAAGTTCAGTGGCATTGCCGCCGACGAACTGGTGCGTATAGATATGGGGACGGGTCGGTCCCATCGAGGCGGCCTTTCCCGGATTAGGCTTGGTGACCGACGGCCCGGGGGTCATGTGGCAATCCTGACACTGTATGCCTTGCTCAGCGTATGGGCTGTCCTTCCATTCGCTGTATGTGGCTTCCAGCGCGACTCCGTTGACGGGATGGTTGACATCATGGCACATGCCGCAGAACTCGGATCGGGTATGGAGTTCGGAATACTCTGTCTGGTGGAATGGGGAGACGGCGTCATCGAAAGGTCCCTTCTTGGTGTCGCTGGGGCCGAACACGAATGAAGCATTACCGATACCGGTGGAGTCAGTGACCGTATGGCAGAAATCACACTGGACGCCGTCCCTGGTGTTCTCACTGATGTCGGGTCCGTCAAGAGGAGGGACCTCGCCCGAGAAAGTACCGATGGGAGTGTGGCAGGAGGTGCAGAAGGCGTCGATGGCGCCACCCGTCTGCTCGCTACCCAGGGCATGAAGCCCCTTGTAGAGTCTGTCTTCCATGGCATTGTTATGCATGGAGCCCTGCCACTGCTGATAGATGGTGGTGTGACAGCCGCCGCAGGTGGAGGCCTCGGTGAACTGACTGGCCTTGAACAGGACCTCGTAAGTGATAGGTTCGAACGGGGTCTCTTTCTGCGAGGAAACGGTCTCTCCGCATGAAGAGAGACCAAGGGCGAACAGCACCAGCACTATCAATACCGTTGGACTTCTCATTCAGGCCTCCCGCATTCGAATGATTCACCGGCTGCTTGAATACGAGGTTACCCGCAGGCTGGCGGCAGCAAACTATCTGCGACGGCAGGCTTACCATCACTTATTTCTGTGGATGGTTCTGAAACGTCGCAAATTGCATATAAAAAAACGGAAAATGTCAGTTCCAGCCCTTGCGGCAGGCGGAAAAGGGTCTATAATGGATATAGGTCCCAAGGAATTGGAAAGGTTCACCGGAGACCGGCGCAAAGAAGGCCCAGTGGAGGAAATGCGGAAATAAAAAGCCGCAGAGTACGGTGAAGCAGGGCAGAAGCGAAGGCCGATGAAGGTGAATCAGGAAGGTTCTTTGGGACCGCTTTTCTTGCTCCAGGTTATTCATCCGTTGCCAGTTCAGGCTTCAGAAAAAAAATTCGCAAATACCGCCAATAACCTTTTCCTGCACAGTTGAACCCTGTTGCCTGCCGGCGGTGCATGGAATAAAATACACACGGTCCCAAGAAATCGGCGGATTGGCCCCGGGTTACGCCGGGGCAGACGGGTACGGAAACGCGGAGCCGATGGCCCTCGGAGTACGGTAAATACCCGATTCCCACCTCATGGTGGGACTGATCCAAAGGTTTCTTGGGGCCTTCGTTTCGGAATGATTCCCGCGAACTCGGCAATGACAACGCTCTTAAAACTCAAGACCCGACACATCCTCGTTCTGACGTTCATGGCATTGTTGCTGGCTCCTTCTATCGGATGCGGAGGAGGGGATGAAGCGGTTGCACCCACCGTAGCGCAAACTACTAAAAAGGGGCCGGAGCCGGTGCCGATGCCGCAGTCGCCCGATGATACAGTAACCGTCAAGGAGCAGGACTCTCCTTATGGGGCAGGATGGACCACACCACAGACCGTGGGTCTTGCTCTGGACGGACTGCAGCTGCTCGACATACGCTGGGTTGATCACGGCTCCTACTTCCGGATCGTCTTCGATATGGGAACTGCCGATGGTCAGTTGCTGATGCAGGCTCCACACGCGGAAACCTCTCTTGAGGATGATGGTAGACAGGTGAGGGTCCTGCTGGGAGGCGTCCGTTCCATCAGTGACAAGGCCAACGTCCGGGCGGATGAACTGAAGATCAATGATGACCTGGTTCTCTCGCTGAAGAGGATGCCGGCCCACGACGACCAGTCCCTGCTCTATTCCATCCAGCTGTCCCGCCCAGCCGCCTATGCCCTGGGAGGCCTGAGTGCGCCTGGAAGAATAGTCATTGACATCATGAAGACCTGACGCCGCATACCATGGGTGAGGTACCCTTCTGGCTGAGATTGATTGATGCGGCTATCGTAGCGCTTTGGCTCTTCACGCTTCTTTTCGTCATATGGGTGATCGTAGCCCCGGATGAGAAAAAAGCCAGAGCACAGTACTGGCTTGTGCGCGCACACTTCTTCAAGGAGCTTGTGGGAAAGGATGCCTGGCAGGCGCCGTCGGCTGGTGCTGACAGGTCGGTACAGCTTTCCACCATCAAGGTCCTCAGACCGGTCACAGGCGCTATCGCCTTCATAAACCTGGTCACAGCCGCAGTGCTCGCCCTCGCCGGCATCTGGCTTTCCACACTCTCCGTTGAAACGGGCTCCATCATCAAGGTGCTGGTGCTGGCAGTGGCCCCGCTTCTGGCCCTTCTGGCTCTTCACTCCCTGTTACTCCTGCTTCTGTTGAATCGCAACTACAAGCTATTGATGGACAGGGATGACGACAAAGACGGGTGATATCCGGTATGGCGATGGGGCGCCGGTGGTTTTTCAAATAATACAATAGCGCTAGAATTGACCTTATTCATAAGGTTTTTTTAAGACATTTTCACTTTACATATCCGGGATGTTGTTATACTGTTTTCCTGTATTCGTATTCTGTCTGAGTCTGCGTTCAGGCAGGAGTAAAAGTACAGCCTGTGCGGCTGTGCCCGGGCAGTAGATGGGAGGGTAGAAGGTTGCCAGAAGGAACAGTAAAATGGTTCAGTAACGAGAAGGGCTACGGCTTCATCGAACGGGAAGACGGCGAAGATCTCTTCGTCCACTTCTCCGAGATCCAGATTGACGGGTTCAAGACCCTGAATGAAGGTCAGAAAGTCGAGTTCGAAGTTACTGAGGGCGCCAAGGGACTCCAGGCTTCGAATGTAGTCCCGGTTTAGGTTTCTCCCAGACCAAAAATATTAGACCCCGCTGCTGGTCCGGCGGGGTCTTTTTTTGTCATACTTTACGATTATTCTTATACAACTTTCGTATGATAGACAATCCCAGCCATAGGTCATATAGTTAAAAAGTAACACTGCTTTGGCATGGTTCGTCCGGAGTCTCATGGAAACCTTCATCATCGAATCCAAGATCTCTCCTCCACAGACAGGGGGACTGATGACGAGGCGGAGGTTGTTGGACGCCATCATGGCGCATGACCAGGAGCATATCATCCTGATCACGGCGGATGCCGGTTTCGGCAAGACCACGCTGATGGCTCAACTTGTCAGGGAGATGCAGGGAGCCGGCATCTGGTATCGATTCGACCACCGGGATGGTTCTCCCGACCTCTTTCTGGCACATATCACGGAGGCCGTCCGTCGGCTGAAGAGGCATACGGGAGAACGGTTGAAAGCTCTCGCCGAGACAGCACCCACTGTCGCTGAAGACATGGACCGCTGGCTGTCGATTCTCTGCAACGAGCTTGGCGAGCCCGAGGGGGAGCCGGTGAATCTCTTCCTTGACGATTTCCAAACCATCAATGAGATCACTTTCATCACGGATGCGGTCGGTTTTCTATTGGCCCATCCTCCGGAAAACTGCCGGTTCATCATCTCTTCCCGTGAAAAGCCCAATGTGGCGCTCGGCCGTTTACGCGCCCAGAAGCAGGTGTTCGATATCGACGCAGAGGATATGGCGTTCACCCCGGTTGAGATCGAGTCGTTCATCTCCAGGAGCAGAAAAATCCGCCTGAGCCAGGCAGATGTCGAGGAGTGGAGCAAGGCGACGGGTGGATGGCCGATCGCCCTGGCCATGAGTTCCGGCCGTATCGACAGCGAGAGTAAACGTCCACAGGAGCTGTTGCCTCCGATGATGAAGACCACCGGTGCCCTGAACGAGTATCTGGCCGAAGAGGTATGGGATGGTCTCACCGACGAGGAGAAGCAGCTGTTCACGGAGAGTTCGCTGCTATACGAGATAGACGTGGATGTCATCGATTCGGCGAATGCAGCGAATATCGAGCTGCAGCCGGCCAGCAGGTACTTCAATGACGCAGTCGAGCGTCACCTGATGATCTCATGCCTGCAAAGCCAGAAAAAATACAGGTTCCATGCCCTGTTCAAGGAATTCCTGCTCAACAAGCTCATGACCAGCTTAAGCAGGCGTGACATCGCTTCCCTTCAGAAGAGGTTCGCCCGCGCATGTGAAGAGATGGGGAGGTATGAGGAATCCATCAACCATTACTTCGAGGCCGGCGATACGGAAGAGGCGGCCCGGCTGCTGGTCGATCATGGAGACGAGTTCTTCGAAGCCGGGCGTCTCAGGACCATCGACGACTGGCTCCGGAAGATTCCCATGGATGTACGAAGCAATCTACCGAAACTGTTTCTGCTCAGAGCCCGCTTCCTGAACAACGAGGGAAGGATCAGGGAGGGATTGCTGGAGCTGGAGAGGGCTGAACTGCATTTCAGATCCGATGGAGACCAGGGATCGATGTACTTGATAGAGATGACACGCAGCAATAATTACGCGGCCATCGAGGAGTTCGAGCTTGGTCTGGAGGCTGCTGGCCGAGCCATTGATCTGGCGCCAACAGATGAGAAGAGGATAACAGCCATGAACATGAAGGCTGTCCAGCATCTGTTCCTGGGCGAGACAAGGAAAGCCATGGTGCAGTGGGATGACTCTCTTAAGCTCGACAGGAAGAAAGGTTGTGGTCTTGCAGACACCATAGCTGTCGCGATGACAGGTGGAATTATCACCACAGGGGACTTCAGGCGGGCCTTGACGGAGACAAGCAGGATCTATTCCAAGGAAGAGCCGCCGGTGGATCTGCAGGGGAGGATGATTGTCATCCATGGAATGTCTCAGGCGTTGATGGAAACAGGTAGGTATGAGCAAGCGTTGAGGGTCCTCAACAATGCGGAGAGCTTCCTGGGCGCCCATCCGGGAGGATATTTCGACAACGTTTTGTCGTTGCTCGAAGGAGAAGTCCTCTATTACCACGGACGGAAGAAAGAGGGGCGCAGTTTGATAGATGAGGTGATCGCGAACCTGGGTGAGAAAAAACACCTGGGACACGAATGCGAGTTGCGGATCCTCGGAGATTTCGAAAGGCGCGAGCATTACTATCCCGACTCGGTCAGGACGCTGGAAGCATCACTTGCCCGTCTGAAAAACATGAACGGAAGGATATATACCAGGGCCCTGACGCTGGTCAGTCTCGGCGCCAGCAGGCTTCATCTTAACGGCGTCGATGATGGACTAGCCGCCAGGGAGATAGATGAAGCGGAAAGGATAGCACTCCGGTGTGGCTACAGATACATTGAAACACATGTCGGGTTCCTGCGAGCATGGATAGCCTTGAATCAGGGTGACGAGGAGGGGGCGATACGGCACCTTACCCCTTCACTCGCTCTGGCGTCAAGGTGCCTGCATGTCCATTACTACCTGCAGGAGGGCAGGCTGTGCAAGGAGCTTCTGGCGTTAGCCTTCGCCCGGAACATCCACAGGGATTTCCTCAAGGATATCTTCATCCAGATGGGAGAAGAATCGATACAAGCCCTGCTGCCGTTGATGCAGAGTGATGATGTCAATACCAGGATAGACACACTGAACACAATCGCTCTGGCCGGGGGCGTATCTGCAGCGCCCCATATCTATCGTTTTCTGAAGGACGATGACAACCATGTCCGCGTCATGGCAAAGAAGGCAGTGGCGATGTTGCGTGAACACATCAAGGACCCGGGCGAGGTCCTGACGCGTCGTGAGAACGAAGTGCTGAAGTATATGTCGCAGGGGGTCAGCAACGCTGAGATCGCAGAGAGCCTCTACATCACCGAACCGACAGTAAAGACACACGTGACGAGGATATTCCAGAAACTGGGCGTTACGAAGAGGACACAGGCGGCTGCGTTCTACCACCAAAGGCTCAGGAACGGTACCATGAAGGAGAATCCTTGAGCGCGGGGTCGTTCATCTTTATCAGCAAGCTTCGGCAGCCCACGCTCAAGAACATCCTCGCGCGTCCAAGGCTGCTTGATAAGGCAGGAGCCGGAGGGGAGAGGAAGGTCATCACAGTCACCGCCGGACCGGGATATGGTAAGACCACACTCATGGCACAGATGGCTGAGGCTTTTCCGGGAAAGACAGTCTGGTATCAGGCCGATAGCCTGGATATCGATCCGGTAGTGTTTCTGAGGCACCTGATAACAGGTATCAGCGAGGTGCATCCGCAAATCGGAGCCCGCAGCCTCGAACGCCTGACGAACGTAGACGATCCGTTTGATGAAGGAAAGAACGTTCTGGGTGTCCTGTGTGACGAAGTTGCGGATAGTGTTGATTCTCCGTTGAACATCTGTCTGGACGACTGCCACCTCATCGACCGCAAATACGCCGCAAGATTCCTGGGCTACCTTGCCAGAAACCTGCCCGAGCACGTTACATTGATCATGGCCAGTCGCACCAAGCTACCCTTTTCCACCACGAAACTGAAGTCCAGGGGAATCCTGCGTGAACTCTCCTGGAAAGATCTGCGGTTCTCATCCGAAGAGCACAGGAAGCTCCTTGGCGCCTGGGGCATCGAGCTTACGCCGAGACTCGTCAGGGAGCTCAGGGAGAATATCGACGGCTGGGTCACCGGCCTGGTGCTGATGGAGACTCACCTGAAGGAGCATGCCACGGTACCCAGGCTGGCATCCAACAACCGGATCAGAATGAACGTGTACAACTTCCTGGCCGAGGAGGTTCTGAACACCCTTGAGGGTGAGGTCCAGGAACTATTGATGAAATGTGCTCTCATCGATCCAATCGATGCAGAGGTCTGCGGCAGGAGCTTCGGATACAGGAACACGTCAAAGATCTGTCGGGACGCGGAGAACATGAACATCTTCGTATCCAGACTCTCCGACAGGAATACCTACAGATTCCATCCGCTCTTCCGCCAGTTCCTGCTGGAGAAACTCGAGAATAACCATACCCGCGAGGCGATAAAGGGTTTCCGCAGGACGTTGGCCGAGAACCTGAGAGAAGAAGAAAAGAACCATCAGGCGATCGACATGTTTCTATCTGTTGGCGACAAGGACAGCGCCCTTGAGTTGATGGAAAAGATAGTAGGAGAGCTGGTCAACGACGGAGAGTACTCTACCCTTGGCAAATGGCTCGAACACTTTGATGATAACGACCTTTCCCCTTTAGTTCGGATGTCCAAGGGCCAGATGTTATTCGCCTCCGGGAAAAGTGAAGCGGCGCTGAGTCATTTCAGTCTGGCGTTAAGCGGCTTTTCATTCGAAAAGGACACGGACCTCTACGCGAATTGCACATTGAAGATGGCAGATTGTCTGAGGTATCTGGGAAGATGGAAAGAAGCCATTGATCATCTGACATCATTATCTGAATCCATAACCGAACCTGAATTGAAGATGCAATGTGAATACGAATTGTGCTTATGCTATTGGTCAGCTTATGAC
>CAZCCR010000009.1:10258-11899 GCA_964497425.1 uncultured Gaiellales bacterium | reverse complement strand
TAAACACCCAATATGATTATCAAATGGCCTGGTTGTTTCATAATGAGGGTGACAAGGATAAAGAAATAACACATTTACGCAAAGCGCTTGAAAGGGCAAAGAAGTTTCAACATAACCACTTCCTGATTCAAGAAGGGAAGATAACACTGCCACTGTTACTGACTGCTTTATGCGAAGAAATAACGCCTGGATACGTGACCTGGGTTCTTAACAAGATTGGCAGCAAGTCACTCGATATAGTAGAAGCTTTGATTAATTCTGACAAGATTGGTCTTAGATTACGTGCTATTGATCTGATGGATAACTTCAAGTGCGAGAGTTCACTGCCCTTGCTAAGAAAAGCCTCAAGAGATAGCGATGAAAGAGTGAAGGAAGCTGCAATAAGGATTGCAAGGGATATCCGAAAAGATTTGAAGAAACCGGATAATATTCTATCACAGCGAGAGATACAGGTAATGGAACTGATAGCAACTGGAATTACCAATAAAAGGATTGCAGAAAAGCTGTATATCAGCGAAGTAACGGTAAAGACACACCTTACAAATATATTCAGGAAACTGGGCCTTAGTTCCAGACTGGAGGCTGGTTTGTATTACCAGGAGTTCATAAAAAATAATACTTTCGGGGTTACCGATTCATACCGTTGAATGATTCATTGATAATCGAGTGCTGATAATATGCTCGTAGCTGGACAGTCGTCGTTTCCGCCAAACGACAATATAGGGAGGTAGGGAGGAAGGTTGGAACAGGAAGATACGATAGGGTAAGAGGGTTTGAGATATCTATGAAGCTTCGCCCAGCGGCTTCGATAGGACTCAAGGGTAGGTCAGTCTACGCTTCTGCAGTGGGGAATGGTGAGAGTGGGGAACGTACATAGCGGAAGTGAAAACGGAGTAGGAGAAAGTAGACCGACCGGGGTGTATCTTATTGTTCTTTGGCGCGATTTTTTAGGGCATCTAACTTGATGGCAGGCCGGCCTTTTCTGAACTCACTGAGAAAGTCGGTCTTGCTGCCTTCTCTGTAACTCAGGTCTTCATTCTTAAGGACTTGCGCCATAACCTCAACATATTTTGGATCCAGTTGTGTTCCTGCGACTTGCCTGAGAATAATCAGGGCTTCAAATGGTGATTTTGCTTTTCGATATGGACGATCAGATGTCAGTGCATGATATGTATCGGCGACAGACAACATCCGGCTCAGTTCAGGAATATCATCACCACTGATACCGTAGGGATAGCCAGAGCCGTCGAAGTGTTCCTGGTGATGACGGATGATATCCGCAATTTCCTTATGAGTCGTAAGCTGAGAGAGTACTTCGGCTGCAGTCGTTGGATGTTGCTTGATTTGTTCCCATTCATGTGCCGTAAGCTCTCCCTCTTTTTTTAACACCGCATCAGGTGTGCCAACCTTACCCAAGTCATGCAATAAGCCAGCCATGTGTGCAATCTGTTGTTCATCCTCAGAAAGACCCATGATCTTCGCCATATCTCTGCAATACATGGCAACGCCTGCTGAATGGCTGGCTGTGTAGTGGTCCTTGCTGTCGAGTAGCATTATCAGAGCCCCGGCAAGACCGATGTTCATTTCCATCAGGTCTTGCGATAATTTTGTCTGTTCAGCGAGAAGCTCTTTTTGTTGAAC
>CAZCCR010000009.1:0-10158 GCA_964497425.1 uncultured Gaiellales bacterium | reverse complement strand
CACTAGCCGCGATCATAGTAGCCACTGCACTCAGGATAGCAAACATCTTGATCTTCATTTATCTCACCTCCTCCCGGTCAAAAAGGCTTGATATTCTGTTAAACATGCTGCAAAACCCAGTGATTTGGGTACCCCCAACTCCACAGCATCTCTGCGCCTCCCCCATTCAGGATGAGAGTATGGTCATTGTGACATGCTGCGCAGAGTGATATTAAGGTTAAACAGGATTGCCTCGGTTTGGTATATATAAAGCGATGGTCACGGGAGAGGGTAATGGACGGTTACCGCCATCGACGCTGGAAGGAACAAGATATGGCCTATTGTTAGCAGGAGCAGGTAATATAGGCACAATATATTGGGGGATTGTGCCAATGCCCGGCTACAAGGATGCCATTAAGTCTAAAGCAACACTGGAGGTTTTGTTCTGGGAGGCAACGGGTTAAGAATGAAATCTATCCAGTTGAGTCAGACGGGTGCGCTGGGAACACCTGTCCTTTATAGCAGAGCTTAAGGATGAACCCCGTACATTAGAGTAGCTTGGTCTGACCGTCCTCGTTCAGACCCTGGCGCAGGTAGTAATTGGCGGCCTCGGTACGATTGGAGACATTCAGCTTCTGATAGATGTTCGCGAGATGGAAACGCACAGTGTTGACGGTAATGAACAGATCCTTTGCTATCTGCGAATTCGATTTTCCTTCAGCGACCAGGCGCAGGACTTCGATCTCCCTCTCTGATAACTCCTGCAGCAGACGGCGGTTGTTCTCGAGTTCGTTGATAGCCGTCTGCACATTCTCCGGCAGCGATCTCTTTCCCTCGTATATGTTTTGCAAAGACGCAAACACTTCATCCGGTCCGGTATCCTGCATGATAACCCCATCGACATTGAAGTCCGCCGCTACCCTGAGTACCTTCTGATCGACATCATTCGCGAAAACCACATATTTGCAGGGGAGGTTCTCTTCCTGCATCTGCCTCAGTACAGAGAATCTCCTGGCGGCGGCCATGTTCATATCAGAAAGTATCAGGTCTGGCCTCAGGTCCGATATGGTTTTGAAAAAAGTGTCGGGGTCGGTTGCCTCGCCGGCGATATCAATGTCATGACTCGCTGAAACCACTTGTCTCATGCCGGCGAGGAGAAGGGGGCTACTGGACGCGATCAATGCGGAAATGGCAGCTTCAGACGGGATATCACTCGTAGCATTCTTAGCCATGTCTCTCTTCATGAACATGGCTTCAGTGACCGCGTGCCCTCCCGGCTCGCCGCCGCCGGGACCACCCCTGCCTTTCCCAGTGCTCCCGGTGGCCGGCTCACCGGCGGAGTCTTGTAACGGTTCACCTTCTTTACGCCCTTGCATTCCACCGCCGGTTTCGGAATCATGAACATCGACCTGAGCTTTAGATTTATCTGATGTTCGTCTTTTATGACGCCTGGAGGGATGATAAGCAGGCCATTCAAAGATCTCATCCTCCGGCTTGTCACACTCCCGATAGGGAGTCGTTATCCTTACCTCATCCTCATCCCATGCAGCCTGCACCCGCGCTTTTCCAAGCGACTTTGCAAGGTAGAGGGCGGATCTGGCGCTTTTCAACAGCTCAACGAGGCTATCCGCATGTGTGGGGTAGGAAGCGAAACCGATGCTGGCCGAGACTCCGGCGGCGATGTCGAGATATTCGGCGGCGGAGATTATCTCTGTGTTCAACCGCCTGGCGACGATCTCGGCGCAGCCTATCTTCGTCTCGGCCAGCGCCAGGATGAATTCATCTTCCCCATGGTGCCAGAGGAAATCCTCAGCCCTGCAGCAGCGGCTGAGCGATATGGCGGCGGCGTTGATTACCTGGTCGCCAGCTTCTCTTCCCATGGTGGCATTGATCTCTCCTATATCATCCAGGTCTATATACAGGAGCGAAAGGGGGCGCCCATGACGTTGCGACCGGGCCATCTCCCGTGATACGGAATCGAGATACCAGGCACGGAGGTCAGTGTATCCCTGAGCAGGGGCAAAAGCCTTATGGCTGGAAACGGCATGGGTGGAAACAGCAGGCCTTATCCCGTCTCCATGAGCGAGAGCAACGGCCCGCGGCCTGAAACCTTGGGCTTCGTCTGCGGCTTCCCTGCTGGCTTCAAAACAACAGTGATCACTATCCCTGAACCTGCACATGGTCTCGAGGGTAGTCACGTCGACTCCCGTGATCAACGTCAGTGAGCCGTCCAGGATCCCTCTTTCGAGTTCACACCCTCCTGGACCCGGGCTTCCGGCATGGTCATCTTTCTTCCCGCCGGACAGAGTCGCCCTGAGCCAGCCATCCTCGATTTCCAGGGTGAGGATACCCAGCCCCAGGTCATCAAAGAACCGCACCAGTTTCTCCGGACGGTCGAGACCGATCCGCGTTGCCATCTCCCTGGCGCCATCGTATGAAACAGCAAGGGGATGGCTACCGGCAGAGCCTGCAGTGGCAAGCTGTTGCAGGAGACGGAAAAGGTACAATCTTCCTCCCGGTGTCTTCTCACTTCCCGTGGAAGGAGTCATGTCATCGGGAGGAAAACGGGTCATATCGGCTCAACTCTGAGGGAGGCGGAGTTTGACAGGGACGAAATAATTCTACTACGGGCATTCACCTATTACAATTGACGGGCTTTCTGCGGGTCCAGCGCCGCCGCGTCCTCGCATACTACCCGAAACGACAGCTGGGACAGATGGCGGGGGAACGCCCGCTTCGGCATGGCGGGGAGCGGCATCTCACGGGCAAGGCGCCACGCAGGAACAAGACAAGAATGCTGAAAAGATCCTGAGAAGGTGATGTGACAAAGGACACTAATGATATACATATAGAAGGATTCAACCACCGTTTGTATAAATAAAAGCACGACCGGGCGGCCGTTCTCACCGGGCTCGTTGAGCTTGGGGTCCGGGCCGTATCCAGAGGAAGTATCCAACGTTACGCGGGAGGGATCGTGCTGTTATTCCATGGGAACAGGAAATCAAGGTACATAATCGGAGCCATGCTCATGGTCGTGCTCGGCCTGGTATTGCTTTTCACCGGCTGCGGCAGCGATCAGGCGTCACAGAAGACGTTCACCTACTCCGAACTCGCCGACCCGACGGCAATCGATCCGGCTCTGGTCGATGAATCCGTCGGGATCAACATCTCGCGTTATCTGTTCACAGGCCTTGTCACCTATGACTCGGAGACAGGGGAGCCGGTGGCCGCGGTGGCCAGGGATTGGGACGTGAACGATGACGCCACGGAGTTCACATTCCATCTTCGCAGTGGTGTGAAGTTCTCCAACGGGCGCGATGTGACCGCCGGCGATTTCGTCTATGCCTGGACACGGGCGCTGGATCCGAAAACCGCTTCATCCATGGCTTCGACGGTGCTTGAGCCGGTAAAGGGAGCGATGGACCTCGCCAACGGCGAGACCGACAAGCTCGCCGGTGTGGAAGCCGTAGATGACGAGACTCTGAAAGTCACCCTGGAATATCCCATGGCTGAGTTCGTAACCTATCTGGGTCACCCGGTCGCCTCGCCGGTACCGCAGGAAGAAGTCGAGCGGACGGATATCGATTACTCGCAACAGCCGGTCGGAAACGGCCCCTTCACTCTCAAGGAATGGAAGCCTAACGAACAGATCGTCCTCGAGCGCAATGACGATTATTTCGGTGACAAGGCAGAGGTGGACCAGGTAGTGGTCAGGATAATCCCCGACGAGGACACAGCCGTCGCTGAACTGAAGGCCGGTACTCTGGATGCGGTCAAATCCGTGTCCCCGCCACAGGCTGCGTCACTGGAAAGCGATGAGTCGCTCACCCTGGTCAGTGGCGATATCGCCACGCTCCGCTTCATCGCCATGGATAACACGACCGCTCCCTGGAAGGATAACGTGGAACTCAGGCAGGCTCTGAATTGGGCCATCGATCGGAGCGTGATAGCCGACAAGGTGATGATGGGACAGGCCCAGGCCGCTGACGGCATCGTGCCCAAGGCTTCACCGGGGTACCAGGGCGAGGGTATAGCCATGCCCTATACCCACGACGCTGAGAAAGCCAAGTCACTGCTGGCGGACGCCGGCTACCCCGGCGGCGCAGGCCTGCCGCCGCTGACGCTGACATATCCCACCGCCGGCCCGGCGGCGGATGTGGCACAGGCCATCCAGGCTTCGCTGAAAGAGGTCGGTGTCGATGTCGAACTCAACGGCATGGAGTTCGGGGCATTCCTGGACGAGATGATGGCAGGGAACCTGCCCTTCTTCATCATAAGCTGGAGCGCCGATTATCCGACAGTGGACACGTTCCTCTACCCGCTGTTCCATTCCATGAACATCGGCGGTCCCAATGTTGCCAAGTATGATAACCCGGAAGTCGACAAGCTGCTGGACGACGCAAGGTCGGATCTGGACGCGGCGTCAAGGCTGGATAAATATAACGAGGCTGAAAGAAGGATAACCGCGGACGCTCCCGTCATACCCCTGACCTTTGACAAGGTGGTAATGGCATACGGACAGAAGGTCACGCGGTTCGTCTATACGCCGCTGGGCGATATCGCCCTCAGTGAGATAATCGTATCCGGTTGAGGTTCCGCCAGAAGCGGTTTCCCGTATCCGGTTGAGGTTCGTTCCGTCCGTGACGGCTTCCCGCATCCGGACGGGGACCCGTTGCTTGCGGTTTTCGCGGCGACGGCCGGGAAGGGTTTTCCCATCAGGGGTATAAGCCTCCAGGTGGAGGTTCGGACCCAGCCATGAAGGTGAGCCGCTGCCCCGAAGCCTGCAGCCGGGCACGTGCGCAAGGCCGGTTGGCTCAAGACAGGTCACGATCTTTATGTACCGGTTCATATTCCATCGACTGCTGCAGATGCTGCTGGTGCTGCTGGGCACCGTCACGGTGTTGTTCGCCGTCCTGTACTTTCTCGTTCCCGGTGACGCGGCACAGGCTGTTCTAGGCAGCCACGCCACTTCGGAGTCATTGACCAACCTCAGGCATCAGATGGGTCTGGACCGTCCCGTCTGGGTACAATACGGGATTTATCTGTGGAACCTGGCGCACCTGGACCTGGGAAGATCGTATATCCTAAACAGGGACGTGATCGACGTGATAAGGGAGCACCTTCCCGCAACTGCTTATCTGGCGGCCGCGGCTCTTTTTCTTGAGACGGTCATCGGCCTGGGTTGGGGGATGTTCATGGCTACGCGGCGGACCGTTCGTGCCGAGATCCTCTCTTCGGTTCTGGGAGCCACATTGCTTGCAATCCCTGTCTTTTTCCTGGGGATGCTGTTGCAGAGGGTATTCGGCAGCTGGCTGGGAATCCTGCCGATCTCCGGGGGTGGCGGCGGGAACCCGGCCTATGTCATCCTGCCTGCGTTCACTCTGGCCCTGGCCCAGGCTGTCATCATCTCGGCGGTGACGCGGGACTCACTGTCTGCCGAGATGGGCAAGGAATACATGCTCGCGGCCCGCGCCCGCGGCCTTACCATGAGACGCGCCCTCTGGAGCCACGGTTTACGTAACGCCCTCGCGCCGGTGATGACCCTGATGGCCATAGACCTGGGCGTGCTCATGGGCGGAGCTATCATCACCGAGATAGTCTTCGCCTGGCCTGGTGTGGGGCGCACGATGTTTTTCGCGGCCCAGTCCAGGGATGTGCCGCTGATCCTCGGTATCGTGCTGGTGCTTGTCACTATCTTTGTGGTGGTCAACACGGTGGCGGATATCATGTACAGGCTGCTTGACCCGCGCGTGCGCCTGGGGAAGGCCGGGGATGGATGACACCGGCCAGATACCTGTCGTCCTGGGTCCGGCCTCCGGCCCTGAACTCTCCGATACCCGGATCTGGAGCCGTCTGCGCGGGAACGGCGCCCTGGTTGCCGGCGCCGTATTGGCGATCGCCATCGTCATCGTCGCTTTGCTGGTCCCCTTGTTGCCGCTGCCCGATCCGCTCCAGACCGACTACGACAACATCCTTGCCCCGCCGGGCTCCGGCCATCTATTGGGTACCGACCTCCACGGACGCGATGAGCTGTCGCGGGTGCTGTGGGCCTCGAGGACGTCGCTGCTGGTGGGGGTCGTCGCCACGGTGATCGCTCTCGCCGCGGGCTTGGCCGTGGGAGGGGTGGCCGGTTACGGGGGCAGGTATATCGACCCGATCCTGATGCGCGCAAGCGATATATTCCTGTCATTCCCCGTCATCCTCGGTGCCATCGCCATCCTGGCCATCTTCGGTCCGGGCAGGCGGAACGTTTTCATCGCCATCGCTTTCTTCGCCTGGCCTGTCTTCGCACGGGTTTTCCGCGCGCGGGTGCTCTCCATCCGGGAGCGCGAATACGTCAAGGCGGCGCGCCTGCTGGGCGCCTCGGAGAAGCGCATCTTCCTGACCCATGTCCTGCCCAACTCCATAGCGCCGCTTGTTACCTATACCACCATGGCTGTAGCCGGAGCCATTCTGGCGGAAGCGGGACTGAGTTTCCTCGGCCTGGGCGTACAACGGCCTCATCCCGCCTGGGGGTTGATGCTGGCTGAAAACATGAAGCTCCTCGAACAGGCGCCCTGGCTGGTGCTGGCCCCCGGCATCGCCGTCACCCTGACGGCATTCTCCTTCATCCTGCTGGGAGCGGCTGCGACGAGGCTGATGGATCCGCGTGGCGGCAAGGCGGGCGGGGGGCGGAAATGACCGGGCACGTACTGAGCGTACAGGGGTTGAGCGTCATGGTGAAAGGGATGTCCCCGAGCACTGGATCGGTGCTTGTTTCAGATGTCGGTTTTTCCCTGGAGCCCGGCTCCATACTCGGTGTGATCGGCGAGTCGGGTGCCGGCAAATCGACCCTGGCTCTGGCCGTCATGGGGTTGCTCGACAGGGAGGCGTTCGAGATCACGGGCAAGATAGTCTATGGCGGCAGGGACCTGACGGGTTTGGCCGAGAGGGAGATGGGGGAAGTCCGTGGCCGGGGCATCAGCATGATCTTCCAGGACCCGGTGGCTTCACTTGACCCGGCCATGCGGGTGATCGATCAGGTCGCCGAGCCGCTCAAGCTGCATTTGCGCCTGGGACGAAGGGAAGCGCGACGCCGCGCGGCAGAGTATCTGGAGAAGGTCGGTATCGATATGGAACTGCTGGAGGCGGCGCCTTACGCGCACCAGCTCAGCGGTGGACAGTGTCAGCGCGCCATGATAGCCGCGGCGCTGGCTTGTGGCCCCAGGGTTCTCATCGCAGACGAGCCCACCAGCTCCCTGGACGTGACTACCCAGGCGCAGGTCGTCGGGCTACTGAAGGGGTTGTGCGAGCGGGAAGGGATAGCCCTTGTCTTCATTTCCCATGATCTGCCGCTGGTGGCGGGCATCGCCGATGAGCTGATTGTCATGATGCAGGGCAGGGTTGTGGAACATGGCCCCTGTCCGCTGATGCTCCATGACCCCGTACATGAATATACCGCTGAACTTGTTGCTGTCGCCGAAAGCATGCAAAGGGGAGAGGCAGAGATTGCCCCTGCTTGAAGTTGAGAACCTGAGCAAGTCCTACGACAGCCGCCGGGGCTCATTCGGCAGGGAATCAGCCGCCGGGGCCGACGCCGGGGCCGCCCTCAAAGGCATCGACCTGACGCTGGAAAGAGGCGGCTCCCTGGGCATCATCGGTGAGAGCGGTGCCGGCAAGACCACGCTGGCCTCACTGATAGTGGGACTGGAGAAGCCAGGTGCTGGAGTGGTGAGGCTGAATGGGGCGGTGGTGGGAAAGGAGATGGACTTCCCGGCCAGGGCCAAGACCGTACAGATGGTCTGGCAGGACGCCGCCGGGTCCTTCGACCCCCGGCTCAGGCTCGGCTCTGCCCTTGCTGAGCCCTTGCGTATCCACGCGGCTCCAGGCGGCAGGGACCGCGCGGCGGAGGCGGCTCTGGTGGAGGACGTGATGCGCGATGTCGGGCTCGATCCCGGGCTGGCCCGCCGTTATCCGCACCAGGTGAGCGGCGGCGAACTGCAGCGGGCGGCTATAGCCCGCGCCCTTATCCTGAAACCGGAGTTGCTGATCTGCGACGAGCCGGCATCGGCGCTGGATATGATGCTCAAACGGCAGATAATGGAGTTGCTGCTCAGACTGCGGCGGGAGCGACGCCTGTCCTACATCATCATTGCCCACGATATCTCCATGGTGAAGGGGCTGACCGAAGAGGTCGCGGTCCTCTACCGGGGGAGCATCGTGGAGGCGGGTCTCACCTCCCGGGTCGTCTCCAGTCCCGAACATCCGTACACGCGGCAGCTGATCGCGTCGGTGCCTGTGTTACCGGTGAGGAAAACCCCGTCTGGCTGAGCCGGCCGGGTCTGAACGGTTCACCGCCCTTGGTTCACAGTCCGATATATCCGGTGACCTTGTCGACCCTGCCCTTTGCCTCGGCGGCCGCCGAGACCAGGACCATCAGCCTCTCCACAGAAACGGTGAGAACGGCTCCCCGCTGTTCCAGCACCTCGGCACGATCCATGACGTGGAAAGCAAGTTCGCGCGCGGAATCCGCCTGCCGGGAGATCCTGACGCTCTTGGGTTCTGCCTGTTGCTGGAACCGTTGGGCGGCGCGCCCGAGCTCCCTGGCGGCGCGCCCCGCCTTGACTCCCGCGTAAACGAGGAAGAGGAAGGAGAAGATCACTATGGCCAGTTCCGTAATCAGCAGCATGCTCTCTCCATGACTGTTTGCCCTGAACACTCATGCTACATCAGAACGGCGGGAAACAGAAGCAGCCTTGAGAATGAGAGGCAGCCCCGAGAAGCAGCCCCGAGAATGAGAAACCGCTCCGCTAACCTCGCGCCTGAAGAGGGAAGCGCCTGGCACCGGCATAGTCGCCATCGAACGAGAGTCTGTCTATACTGACGGTCTCGCCGAAAGTGGGAGCTTCGATAAAGAGTCCGCCGCCGATAAACATGCCTACGTGATGGGGGTTGCCCTCGCCCCAGAAGACCAGGTCTCCCGGCTGGAGCTGATCATCGGGCACCGGCACGCCCATGTGATACTGCATGGCGGCGTTGTGCGGCAGCTGCACCCCATGTTGTGCGTAGACATACTTGGTCAGTCCTGAGCAATCGAGACCGGCCGGGCTCTCTCCGCCCCAAACGTATGGGACCCCCAGATACTGCAGCGCCGTGTGCACTACCTGCGCCCGAACCCCTTCTCCGATGTTCACGTCGAGCTGCCGCAGCATGGCCTCGGCCTCGGCCGCCGCGCGGGCCCGTTCGGCGCGCTGCCTCGCAGCTTCCTCATCGATGATGCGTCGCATCTCGGCGTCAAGCCGGTCGTATACCGCCTGCCGTTCAGCGAGCCTGGCGTTTATCTCTGTCTCCTGCTCCGCCAGCTGCTGTTCCAAGCGCATCTGTTCGGCGCGGTTATCGTCTATTTCCGCGGTGATATCTTCTATCTCCTCCGCGGTTTCCCGCAGCTGTTTCTCCAGCTTGGCGTCCTGCTCGCCTATCTTCATGATGTAACGCGTCTGGTCGTAGAAATCGCTGAAGCTGTTGCTGTTGAGCAGGATGCTGAAGACATTGATATCGTCAGACTTGTATACCGCGATCATCCGCTGGGAGAAGATCTCTTCCTGCCGGTCGCGCAGCTGGCGGGCCTGGTCGAGACGGATGCGGCTGTCGGCCAGGTCCATTGTCAGCTGGTCCAGGTTGACCCGGGTGGCGTTATGCTCCTCCACGACGCGCTCCAGCGCCAGGTTGAGGTTGTCGATCTCCGCCTGCACCGAATCCGACTGGCTCCGCAGATCCTGAACCTGGCTCAGGGCGTCCCCCTCCAGTACCACGTCGTCGGGTGTCTCGGGCTGGGCCCAGGCCAGGCCGGAACCCAACAGCGCCAGTGAGAAGCCGATGGCGATAGCCACAGTCATCCTGACCGTATCAAGGCACGGGAATACCCTATTGACATGTCTGTTTGAACGTCTCATAAGCCCATAAACCCCTATCGGAATCTTCACCGAGAACTAAAGGCGAGGGAAATTCCTGCAAAAAGGGGGAAACAGCCGATTCTTTCGCATCAAATACTTTGTGTTATAATATCGCCGGTGACGCGGGGTGGAGCAGTCTGGTAGCTCGTCGGGCTCATAACCCGAAGGTCGCAGGTTCAAATCCTGCCCCCGCTACCACACCGTTCTCCCTCCCTGTTCTCAACCGGGCCAACCGGAAAAAAGTCAC
>CAZCCR010000008.1:43961-68784 GCA_964497425.1 uncultured Gaiellales bacterium | reverse complement strand
GCGGCAACACACTGGACGGCAACGGCACCCACAACAACACCTACATGGGCATTCGCCTGGACGGCTCCGACGGCAACACCATAAGCGGTAACGCCTCCACCGGCAACGCGGACGGGATATACATCGGGGCGTCGGCCAACAACTCGGTCGTGATGAACGGCACAGATCACAACACCTATAACGGCATCTACATGACCGGCGGCAGCGGCAACACCCTGGACGGCAACATGGCCACCGGCAACGAGGACGGCATCGAACTCAACAATACAAGCGGCAACACGCTAAACGCCAACACAATGGATGGCAACACCTACATGGGCATCCGCCTGGACGGCTCCGACACCAACACCATAAGCGGCAATCAGTGCAACGGCGAGACGGACGGCATCTATCTGGGCGCCTCGAGCGGAAACACCCTCACCGGCAACACAACGGACAGCAACACCTACAACGGCATCTATCTGGTGACTTCCAGCGGCAACACCATCTCAGGCAACACGGCGAGCGGCAACGATGACGGCATCGAGATGGACAACGGCGCCGACGGCAACACCGTTACAGGGAATACCACAAACGGTAACACCAGCATGGGAATAAACGCCACCCTGTCCGACGGACACCTGGTCACCGGGAACGTCGCCAACGACAACCTGATAGGCATAGGCGTCAACTCGAACAGCGAGGTCTGCGATAATATCGCTGATCACAATGTCACCACAGGACCGGGCTATGGCCGCGGCTTCTTTGTCAGAGGTGACAACAACCGCATCTCGGGGAACAGCTCCGATTCATCCGACCTCGCCGTCGAGGTGAGGGGACAAAACAACGTGCTGGACGCCAACGATTTCACCAACTTCGTCCGCAGCTGCATCTACATTGAGATAACGGCCGGCGGCAATGAGATATACGGGAACACCTGCGCCAACGGCGCCATCGGCGTTGAGATGGGGGGGCACAACAATCTGCTTTACTGGAACAGGTTCATCAATTATGCGACGCCGGTTTCCTTCTTTGGAATCACCTACGGCAACTCTTTCAACCAGCCCTATCCCATCGGCGGCAACTACTGGAGCAGCTGGACCACTCCGGACAACGACTCCGACGGCTTCGTGGACAATCCTTACGTCTTCACCTACGGTCAGGACAACCTGCCGCGGGTGGCGCCGGACGACTGGTCATGCAGCGTCAAGCCACCCCTGGCCCTGGCGACGACCAGCATCTATTGGGCGAGCATGCAGGACTACAATGACGGCATATTGTCTATCGACTACCAGGTGAGCAACGATACCGGCCCCAAGGCGTACAATGTGCAGATAACCGGGGCGGTCAACACAAACGGCGTCACCCTGGTTACCACCGTTCCCGTCTCCCTGGGCGACATCGGGGCCTGTTGCGGCGGCGCCTCACTGACACTGCAGTACCATATCCCCACGGGTGTGCAGAGCTTCATGAACACAGTCCAGGCCACCGCCTATGATGCGTGCGGCAACCCGTATATCTATCCCTGATAACCGGCGTAACCGATAACCGGCACATCCGGCATAAATGGTCAGGATGTGATGAAAGAGAAGGGAGGGACGGCCAGGAGGAATCGGCATAAGAAGAAAACAGTCCATTGCTTCGGCATGACGGGCGTGGGGATAGGCGGTGACCGGCGCGAGCGGCCGGCACAATGTGTCCGTAAAGACCGGGGGCATATCCGTGAGCACGTTGATGCGTGCTCTTTTTTATCCAACCAGGAAGGGGATGAGGGAAAATGAGAGCGGGACGGGGAAAAAGAACTCTATTTAACACGCTGTTGAACATGTTTGTGACGATGCTGCTGGGGCTGGCCCTGGCCGGGACGGCCCAGGCGTCATCGGCGTACACGATCCAGGATGACGCCACCGGCGGCGACTGCACCGCCATCGGCACCTGGGATGTGGGCAGCAAAACGTGCACACTGACCATGGATCTGAACGTCCCCTCGGGCGACGGCATCGATATAGCCAGCGACGGCGTCACCCTCGACGGCGCCGGCCATACGGTGACAGGCGGCGGCGGGGGCGGCAGGGGCGTCACCCTGCTGGGCCGCAGCGGCGTCACGGTCAGGCATCTTGCCGCCACCAGCTTCCTTGACGGTTTCCGCCTCGAGCTCGGCTCCGGCAACACCCTGGAAGGCAACAACGCCGACGGCAATGATAACGGGTTCTATCTCTATTCCTCCAGCGGCAACACGCTGTCAGGGAACAGCGCCGGGTTGACGGTCAACATGGGGGCGAGGCTGTACTATCTGTGTGACAATAACGTCCTCGCCGGCAATACCTTCAACAGCAACGGCGGCTATGGCATATATATCTATTACTCCAGCGGCAACAGCCTCAGCGGCAACACGACCAGCATGAACTCTGTCGACGGCATCTTCCTTTCAGCGTCCAGCGGCAACACCGTGGGCGGCAACACGGCCCAGTCCAACGGGCAGAGTGGCATCCATCTGGACGGCTCCGACGGCAACACCGTAAGCGGCAACAGCGCCGGCTCCAACGCCGCCGGCTACTACCTCAACGGCTCGAGCAACAACACGCTGTCGGACAACGCCGCCAGCATGAACAGCAGCGACGGCCTCCTGGTCAGGACCGGGAGTAACAACAACCAGGTCTACTGGAACAGCTTCATCAGCAACGCCGTACAGGCGGAGGTGAGCGGCAGCAGCGGCAACGTCTTCAACCTGCCGTTCCCCGACGGCGGCAACTACTGGGATGACTGGACGGCGCCGGACAGTAATAACGATGGCTTCGTGGACAACCCCTACGTCTTCGCCGGCGGCCAGGACAACCTGCCCTGGACCTTCCAGAACGGCTGGTGGTGTGGCATCAAGCCGGCCCTCACGCTCCAGGAGACCCAGGTGTTCTGGGCCAGCTTCGCCGACTACACCATCGGGCTGCTGTCGGTGAGTTATGTGGTCGATAACGCCGCGGGGCCGGATGCCTATGGCGTGAGCATCACGGGCACGGTGAACACCGGCGGTGTCAACCTGGTCTCGGCGGTGCCCCTGTCCCTGGGCAACATCGCCACCGGCGGCAGCGCGTCCATGACGCTCCAGTACGATGTCCCCGTCAGTGTGACCGGGTTCCTCAACACGGTCCAGGCCAGCGCCTGGGATATCTGCGGCAACGGTTATACATACCCATAGGAGGCGGCGGCAGACTCTTCAAAATCGATTAATATGCTGATCCGGGGAGGCGGGCTTTATGCTGCGCGGTGATTTCCGGTAGAATCAGGCATTAGGGATTGGAGCGATAGTCCAGGAAATAGACGACGCGCAGCGATAGCGCAGCCGGGAGCCATAAGTGCTGAGCATTGCTTTGCCAAAAGGAAGCCTGCAGGAACAGACGCTGAGGCTGTTCGCCGACGCCGACCTGGAGGTGATCAGGAACTCACGTGAATACACCGTGAGCATCGCCGACGAGCGCATCGGCAAGGTGAAGATACTGCGGCCGCAGGAGATTCCCAAATACGTCGAGGAGGGCTACTTCGACCTGGGCGTCTCCGGCCTGGACTGCATCACCGAATGCGGCGCCGACGTGGTGGAGGTGGCGGACATGCCCTACGCCAAGACCGGTACCGGCGTGATGAAGATGGTAGTGGCGGTCCCGGAGGACTCGCTCATCGAGAAGGCCGCCGACATCACGCCCGGCAGCCGTGTAACCACCGAGTTCACCAACATAACCCGCCGCTACTTCCAGGAACTGGGCGTGGATGTGGAGGTCTTCTATTCCTTTGGCGCCACCGAGGCCAAGGTGCCGGAGCTGATGGACGTGGTGGTTGACCTGACCGAGACCGGTTCGACACTCAGGCGCAACCGGCTGAAGATAATCGACACCATCATGGAATCCACCACCAAGCTCATCGCCAACAAGCAGTCGTGGGAAGACCCGGGCAAGCGGCAGGCCATCGAGGAGATCCGCACCCTGCTGCTGGGCGTGATCGAGGCCCGCGGCCGCGTGCTGCTGTCGATGAACGTGTCCAAGGACAAGCTGGAGGACGTCATCGCCCTGCTGCCGGCGATGAAGAACCCCACGGTCTCGACGCTGCACGACTCCGACTACCTGGAAGTCACAACCGTTGTCGACAAGGACACGGTCAACGTCATCATCCCCCGGCTGAAGGCCCGCGGCGCCGAGGACATCCTGGAGCTGGGGATCTCCAAGATAGTGCACTGAGCATTCCCCGGCCGCCTATTCCAGCGGCTGTCCCAGACCCGCTTCGCGGAGCGCCGTCTCATCCGGGCCGCGCCCGGCACAGCAATCCGGCAGCTTTCCGTCGATCACTACCGCCGGCAGCGAACGGATACCCAGGTCCTTTGCCCGCTTGGCGACAGACGCATCCTTCATGTCCAGTATGCTCACTTCGCACGAGGGGCACGCCATGTTGTTCACCAGCTGTGCCGCCTCGTCACACACGGGGCAGCCGGCGATGAAGACCTCTATCTTCCGTCTTGTGCTCATGGTTGTACCTCCTTCCGGTGTTTACGCCGTTCTCGATTCAGCAGGGGTCGTTACCGTCATCATCCATCGCTTCGAGGATGGAACACCTGATCGCCGGTCCGTGGCCGCTGCAGGCCTGCGTCAACTTCACCAGCGCGCCTTTCATCCTTTCCAGGGTCTCGATCCTCGCCTCGATATCGGCGATCTTCACTTCGGCCCTCTGACGGATATCCCCGCAGGTCGCATCCGGCTCAAGGCGAAGCGCCAGCAGCTCCTTGATCTCCCTGAGCGTGAAGCCCAGCTCCTTGGCCCGCTTGATGAAGTGAAGTCGCGAGACCGTCTTCTGCGGGTACTCCCGGTAGCCGGACTCACGCCGCGGCGGTTCCTCGATCAGCCCCCGCCGCTCGTAATAGCGGATGGTCTCGACGCCTACACCGGCGGCGCGGGCTACTTTTCCGATGGTCATCGAACCCATGTCCACGGCTCCTTGTTTAATGCCATGAATAGCATATACTCCGTACTATACTAAAGAGTCAACTACTGCCGGGTTATATCATGGTCTTGAGCAGATCCCAAGCGAGGGTTTTTTACGACCGCTTCGGGGAAAAACAGGATAAGCAGGCATTTTATGAGGATGCCGCCCTTGATGAGCTAGCAGCCCACGCGGCCTTCGAACAGGCGGAGAACGTCTTCGAGTTCGGCTGCGGCACCGGCCGTTTCGCGTCCCTTCTTCTCCGTGAGCATCTGCCTCCGTCGGCGGCCTACCTGGGCGTCGACCTGAGCCGTACCATGGTCGACATCGCGCGGGAGCGTCTCGCTCCCTTCGGGCGGCGGGCGAAGGTGATGCAGTCGGACGGCTCAATTGACTTCCCACTGGAAGATGGTTCGGTAGACCGCGTCGTCTCCACCTACGTGCTCGATCTCCTGCCGGAGCCGGATATCCACCGGGCGGTCTCCGAGGCCCACCGGGTGCTGGCGCAGGGTGGCGGACTATGCCTGGTGAGCCTCACCCGGGGCGTGACTCCCGCGTCACGCACCGTATGTGCGCTGTGGTCGGCGGCTTACCGCCTGCGCGCGACCCTGGTGGGAGGGTGCCGCCCGCTCCTGCTGGAGGATTACCTCGGTCCGGACGAATGGGCAGTGGAGCATCGTAATGTGGTTTCCCGCTTCGGCGTGCCGTCGGAAGTGCTCATCGCGCGTCCGGAGAACACGCCTGACAGGGTCTGGTAAAAGGTGAACTCCGGCGTGAGTCCTGACTCTTTTGAATCTGCGCTTGAACGGGGCGGCCCTTTTCCGGGAGGGATGACGGCATTGGCGTCGGAGGGACGGAGCTGATCGTGGCGTCGGAGGGACGGAGCTGATCGTGGAGCGATTGATGGAATGGCTGCTGGAAGGCCCGCCCTGGGTGGAATATCGGGTCCGCCTGGACCTGATGGGACAAAGGGAAAACGCTCCGGAGGTGAAGGCGGTCCGCGCGGCCATGCTGGAGCATCCACGGGTGAAGGGGCTTGTCGATGAGTTGACGGGATGGCCGGGCCCACCGCTCAAATCACATAAATCAGCAGGCCATCTGCTGCATAAACTGGCCTTCGCCGCCGAGCTGGGGTTGCGCGATGACGACCCGGGCATGGCGGCGGTCGTTGGGGCGGTAAGAAAACATCGCGCCGCGGAGGGTCTCTTCCAGGTGAAGATGAACATCAAGCCCGCATACGGCGGCACGGGCAGGGACCAGTATGTATGGATGCTCTGTGACGCACCGCTGGTCCTATATGCCCTGAGCAGGTCCGGCCGCGGCGGCGACGGGGAAGTGGGGCAGGCAGCGGAATACCTGGTGGAACTGGTGCGTGATAACGGCTGGCCATGCGCCGTGTCGCCGGAGCTGGGGAAGTTCCGGGGGCCGGGAAGGAAGGCGGACCCCTGTCCCTATGCCACCTTGCTCATGCTCAGACTGCTGGCCGAGTTCCCGGAATATGATGACAGCGACGCCGTCACGGTCGGGGTGGAGGCGCTGCTGTCGCTTTGGGAACAGAGAAAAGAGTGGCGGCCTTACATGTTCGCCATGGGCAGCGGCTTCGAAAAGCTCAAGGCGCCGTTCGTCTGGTACGATATCCTGCATGTCGCCGATGTGCTTACCAGGTTCACCCGGGCCCGTGAGGATGGCAGGCTGCTGGAGATGGTAGGTATCATCGGCAGCAAGGCGGACGGCGACGGACGTTTTACAGGCGAGTCGGTGTGGCGCGACTGGAAAGGATGGGATTTCGGGCAGAAGCGCGAACCCTCGCGGTGGGTGACCCTGGTATCGAGGCGTATACTTGAGCGGGCGGCTGCGCCCCGCCGGGGGAATGTGTGACGCGTGATGTCCTGCCGGCGGGCGTCCACTGAAAGATGACAGTCCGTCGAAGGAGACAGATTGATCGAGGCATACTCATTCGGTTTCATCAAGATTGATGGACGGGAGTTCCGCAAGGACCTGATCATCCTGCCGGACGGAAGCGTACATCATCCGTGGTGGCGCCGGTCAGGTCATCGTCTGACGCTGGCTGACCTGGAGCCGGTCCTGGCGGCGTCGCCCGACAGTATGGTCGTCGGCAGTGGTGCTTACGGACGCATGAAGGCGGCGCCGGGGCTCGAGGAAGAGCTGGCCGGGAGGGGCATCGAGGTCGAGATGCTGCCTACGGAGCAGGCGGTTGAGAGGTTCAACACGCTGGTGTCGTCCGGCGCCATGGCGGTCGCCTGTCTGCACCTTACCTGTTAGCGGCATCCTGCCCGGTATCCTGTTTACGATATGCAGTTGATTTTTTTAAAGCACACCGATGACGCCATCGCAGGAACCGGCCGGGCTAACCGCTGAGCAAAGTGATACCGTCGCCGATCAGCTTGGCGGCAAAGACCAGCAGCAGCACGGCCATCACCGCGTTGTTGTTGCGGGACAAACATTCCTTCATGCGCGTCAGGCCCGCATCGGCATGTTCCCCCATCACCAGGTAGACCAGCACCGGGCTGGCTACGGTAAGACTGGCAACAGCAGGGGGACGTTGTTTCGTTTGTTGCCTTTCGGGAGAGGTAAAGAAAGAAACCCATGGGTGCGGGAACATGAATGCAACCTGCAGGTAATCGGGGACAGTCCGGGCAAGTATTATATGGACGGCGCCGGCTAAGGACAATATGGGAAGAAAGGGGACGCTGGACTGATCATGTGCGCAGACCTTGAACGGGATAACTGCTCAAGCGCCGGGAGGGAGCACGGCTCGGGCGGAGACCCCGACCCGTCCGGCCACCCCAGCCTGAAAGCCTCTCTGGACAACTGGCGCGACTCGCCGCTTTCCTTCCCGGAGAAGCTGGCTCTGGCGGCCCGCAACACGATGATCAAGATGCGACGGCGGCAGAGTTGCTGCGGCCACCACGGCGAGCCGGGCTGCTGAAAGCCGGCGGACGGTTCCCGTGGGGAGCCTTGATTGACAGGAAAAGGGAGGAATACGGGGATACCATACCTGTTTCGCGCATCAGGAGAAAAGCGATGACGGAATTTCCAGATATCAAGGGAATAATGATTTTTCAGTCGCGAAGGGGATGATTTGTATGACCCGCAAATGGGAGCCCAGGGACGGCAAGGTGCTGGTGGTGGAGGACAGCAGCCACGCGTCGCCGGTTATCGTGGCGCGTGACCTGAAGGACAAGGGCGATAAGACGGCGGCCCTGGTGGGCGATTCCGGCGGCAGCAGGAAACGACGGGGACGGCCGGCATATCGATAAGTTTCACAAGTTTAAGTACGTCCCTATGGCTTTCTCCCAGTCGCCCGTCGTCATCTCCAGCATGGAGGCGGCGCCGCTCGACGGCACGGCGTTCCTTGCCAGCACGGCGTAGGGAGCGCAGGTGAGGGCGCAGCCCACATGGCCTTCCGGGATCCACTCGGTGGCATAGCCCAGGAAGACCTCCCTGTATTTCACCCTGGAGTCGTCGCCGCAGCGGACGATGCTGGTGGCCATGTGCTCCATCAGCTGCTCCAGGTAGGCGGTCCGCTCTTCGTCGTCCTGCAGGTGGGGCGCGTCGCCGGCGTCCTCCACGAACAGGTTGGAGTCGCGCTCCCGGTCCTCCGCCATGGCCAGGCCGATGGCGCTCCAGACGGAGGTCGGCCCCATGACCGTGTGGTTCTTCACCGCGCAGTTGACATGGGCGCCGGGAAGAAGGGGGAAACGACGCGCTTCCATTGTTCCGAACAGGCGGCGGCCGGCGTCCAGCAGCGGCTCCACCGAGTAGACGGGTACGTCGACACCGTCACCGCGCTTTCGGGAGAACAGCGGCTCGATGGCGCCGGAGGCGATGCGCTCGTCCCTGGCCAGGTGATATCCCCAGACGGCGCCGTTGAGGCCGCTGAAGGACGATGCCGCCACCATGTTTATCTGTCCCACGTAGGTGCCGAGGGTCTCGGCGCGGTCGTAGGAGACGATGCCCTCCAGCACCTTGTCCATGTCCGCCTCCACGGCGCCGGTCTGGAGCTTCAGCACCGATATATATCCCAGACCGCTGGCGCCGGCATTGCCGTAGCCGTCACAATAATCGTCGAAGGGGCCCACCGCGCCACTGACCACATCCTCAAGCTTCATGTCGCCTCCTTGATATCGTGAGAACCGGGAAAGATCCCGGGGATAATATGTTTATTTTATCCGGGGGGCGCGATGCCTCTATTATCGAGCCGAGCGGCCACTAATCGGCTCCCTCCAGATAATCCAGCGGCAACAGCAGGATGTGGTGGAAGCGGGCGCCGTCACGGGTATGCCGCGGCGCCGAATCCCTGAGCAGGTAGTGGGCGACAGGGATCAGCGCGATCGCCGCCGCCAGCGCCAGGCCGATCGCCAGGCGCCGCCAGGAGCCCGGGGCCATGACCCGCCCCTCCTCGGCCCGCCGGTAGAGCAGCAACGGCATGCTGACGAATATCACCACACCCGCCAGCAGGAAGACCACGTAGGCCACCATGGCGCCGGCGCCGTCGGCGCGGACGTTCTGAGTCGGGATGAAGCCGAAGACGATCACGAAGAGGGACGCCAGGAATGCGACGCCGGACACCAGCCACATGCCTGCCTTGCCTCCCGGTACCTTGTATGGCCGTTCCACATCCGGTTGGGAATAGCGCAACTTGATGGCGGCGGCGAACATCAGCAGGTACATGACCAGGTAAAGCTGGGCCGCCAGGGCGCCCATGATCCAGAAGGCGCCGCTTACCGTGGGCATCAGCAGCATCGCCACCGACAGCAGCGACGACACCGCGCCCTGGACGAGCAGGGTGCCCGTGGGCATGTCGTGGTCGTTGCGCCGGTTCATGAACTTCGGCAGGTAGCCGTCTCCGGCCACCTCCAGCACGCCCTTGGACGGCCCGACCATCCAGGTCACCACCATCGCCAGGGCTCCGTATGCCAGCAGCAATGCCATGATGGGCGAGAGCCAGTCCAGATGGTAAACGCGGAAGAAGTCGTTGAAGGCCTGGTTGACACCGGCGGCCAGGCTCAGGTCGCCGGCGGGGATGACGATGGCGATGGCCAGCGAGCCGACAACGCTCAGCAGGAGGATGATGACCACGGCGATGAAGATGGCTCGGGGGAAGTTGCGGCGCGGGTTCCTGACCTCGGTGACGTGCACCGACGACATCTCCATGCCCGAGATGGCCATCAGCATCCCTGCCAGCAGCATCAGCTGGTTCAGGTTACCCAGTTCGGGCACCAGCGCCCCAGGCGAGAAGCTGATGGCCAGATCCTTTCCGGACAGCACGTAGCCGATGCCCAGCAGGATAATGGCCAGGCCGGGGATGATGGTGCCGGAGATTACTCCGGAGGTGCTGAGGAAGGCCGATAACCTCATGCCGCGGAAGTTGAGCAGGGTGGCGGTCCAGAGGGCGATCCAGATGACGATGATGACGAACAACTTGTTCGAGGCCAGGTCGGGGTTGAAGATGTAGGCCAGGGACGAGGCCACGAAGGCCAGCACCGCCGGGAACCAGGGCAGGTTCTCCACCCACTGCATGAAGATGGCCACGAAGCCCCAGCGGTCGCCGAAGGCCTCTCTCACCCAGAGGTAGACGCCGCCCTTGCGGGGCCAGCCCGAGGCCAGCTCCGCCGAGACCAACGCCGAGGGGATGAAGAAGCAGACCGCCGCCAGCGTCAGGTAGAAGATCAGCGCGTAGCCGTACTCCGCCATGGACGGCAGATTCCTCAGTGACATCACCGCGGCAACGTTGATCATCGCCAGGGTGAAGATTCCCAGCCGGATTTTCTTATCCGCGTTCATGACAGAGGGACACAATACCCGTTGTCAGCGTTTTCCAGTATGAGAGGGGGTCACCATATCTATTTCCAGAATATCGCGTACAAACCTGCACGGGAGGCCGGCGACACAGAGGCGGATGCAGTCCCTGTCCTGTTCAGGCCGGGAATTGTTTAAACCGGGTACCAGGAATGGTGCCCCCCGACTCAGCGCCTCTACTGATTACACGGTGAATCATGTATGGCGTTTCCTATTTCACACACAAGGTCTTGAAATATCGCTTGCCGTCCCGCTTGAGCCGTTCCACCCCGTGGATGTCGCTCTCGTGGCCCGGGAAACGGTTCTCGAAGTCCTGCCTGAGCCTGAGGTAATCGAAGATGGGACGGGCCTTCCTGTTCATCACCTCGCCGCCCATCATGATGGGGATGCCGGGCGGATAGGGCACCATCATCACCGCCGGCACCCGCCCCATCATCCGGTCCAGCTCTACGTACTCCACGTTCCCCAGGACCACCTGCCGGTAGGCTTCTGCCGGCCGCAGCTTCTGGTCGGGGATTACCTCGAAGGCCTGCTGCATCGCCTCCATGACCCCGTGCTCGCGGAAGTAGTCGTGCATGGCCTGGCAGTGGTCCCTGAGGCCCAGGCCGCCGTAGCGCTCCGGCCAGGCCTGCACCAGCTCCGGCAGCACGTCTTCCAGCGGCCGGTTCCCGTCGTAGAGCCGCTTGAAAGCCAGCAGCGCCGCCAGCAGAGTCCCCTGCTTGGCGGAGGTGGTGCCCAGGGAGTTGAGCAGCAGGAAGGAGTAATAATCGGTCTTCTCCACCACGATGCCGTGCCTGACCAGATAGTCCGTCACCACAGACGCCGGGATGCCCTCTCGGGCCATGCGGCCGCGGTCGTCGATGCCGGGAGTGGTGAAGGTGAGCTTTATCGGGTCCAGCATGACGAAGCCCGGCTCGATGTCGCTGAAACCGTGCCAGTTGTTGCTACGGCTCAGCACCCAGGGCGACTGGTTCTTCGCCAGGAAGTCGGTGTCGGCGTTCTCGAAGGGCACCATCTTCCGTCCCACGCGCACCTTCCGCGGCTGCCACATGGCGAAGAACCAGTCGCCCTTCTTCACGTCTTTCCCGCTCCCCTTCGCCTTCGCGGCCAGCTCCTTGCCGATGCCGACCACCTTCTTGCGCAGGTCGATGGCCTCGCGGATGATATCGTCCAGCATCAGCTCGCCGCTCTCCTGCATCATGCGCGTGGCCACGTCCAGGGAGGCGATCATGCTGTACTGGGGCGATGTGGAGCCGTGCATCATGTAGGATTCGTTGAACCGGTCCGGGTCGACCTTCACCCTGCCGCCGTCCTTTATATGGATCATCGACGCCTGGGAGAAGGCGGTCAGAAGCTTGTGCGTGGACTGGGAGCAGTAGACCGGCGGGTGGTCCGGGTGAAGAGGTTCATCCGCCATGCCGTAGTGATCCTTGTAGATGGGGTGGAAGCGGGCGTAGGCGAACCAGGCCTCGTCGAAATGAAGGTTGTCGACGCTCTTCTCCAGGCGCTTCTTGATGGCGGTGATGTTGTAGCAGAGGCCGTCATAGGTGGAGTTGGTCAGCGCCGACATGCGCACGCGGCTGCGTTTCAGGGTTGCCGGTATCAGCCGGTTCTCGCGGACCTTCTGCCTGATGAAGTCCGGCGAGAACTCGTCCAGCCTGACCGGGCCGATGATGCCGCGGCCGTTGCGGCGCGGGATCATGTAGACGGGCCAGGCGCCGGTGATGACCATCGAGTAGTTGAGCGACTTGTGGCAGTTGCGGTCCACGAAAGCGATCTCGTCTCCGGCCAGCACGCTGCGCCAGATTATCTGGTTGGCGGTGGAGGTGCCGTTGAGCACGTAATAGGTGTGGTCGGCGCCGAATGCCGAGGCGGAGTTGCGTTCGGCGTCGCCGGTGACGCCGCTGTGGTCAAGCAGCGAGCCCAGCTCCGGCACGGAGATGGAGAGATCGGCCCTGAAGACGTTCTCGCCGTAGAACTTGAACATGGCCGCCCCGGCGGCGCTGCGCAAAAAGCCCGCTCCGCCCATATGCCCCGGCGTGTGCCAGGCGTACTTGTACTCCCGCGCGTAGCGCACCAGCTCGCCGAAGAAAGGCGGATAGACGCCCGCCACGTATTCATCCAGGTGCATCTTCACCCGGCCGGCGAGGAACTGCACCGTGTCCGCCGTCTTCCAGAGGGTGCCGTCGACCCGCTCCAGCGTCGCCGTCGGGATGCCGCCCAGGCCGTCCTCGGCCGTGAGCAGCAGAATGGGGACGCGGGTATGCCTGGCCCTGAGCCGCTCCACCAGTTCCGCGACGGTGAGGCCGGGGCCGGGGCCCTTGCCGCGCGCTGTTGATCTCCCGCCCGTTGCCGGCCTGCCCTCCGGTGCATCACCGCCGCCGGGGACGCTCCCACCGGCACCGCCCGCGGCCGGCGGCAGGTCCCAGTCCACCAGGATGCAGCCGAAGTCCGCACGCGAGCGGCCAAGCTCCACCGCGTCCGCGCAGGAGCGGGAAGGTATGACATGCAGGTCATGGGTCTCCACCAGCTCCCTCACCAGTTCGCGCAGGCGGAAGCCCTCGTCGTCCTCCATACCCAGCCGGGCCGAGATCAGCAATACCGGCCAGGTTATCTCCTCATGACGCATAAGCCGCTCCTTGAAGTGTCGATCTACAGTTCGTTCTGAGACATACCACCGGTCCTGCCCCGGTGGATGACCATCCGGCCGGCAACCGCTGCCGGTTTTCATCCATCAGGCCTATCATGTCTGGCCCGTGATATTTCTAAACTCCCTCCAGGCCGGCGCGGCTCACCGCCCGGCTGTTCTCCATCAACGGCCATAGCGCCGGAACCATTAGCGTCCGGGCGTCCATAGTATCCTGATGCCATCCGTTCCGGCCCGCTGTACGGGGCGGGGCGGTTTCTCCGCCGGAACCACGGCTGCCCGGCTCAAAGGAAAAATCACCCGGGAGTGGTAGTAATAGGCGCAGGCCCATTTACTGGAAGAAGAACGGGAAAAAGGCGTAAATAAAGGAAATCCGGCTTCTGCAGTGCCTCCTGCAAAGGCTTTCACTTCACCCTTGCCCCCGGAATGGTGTATGGTGCAGTTTGGCCTTAACGGAACAGGACAACGGGAGCAGAATTGATCCGTTTTGAGAACGTAAGCAAGATCTATGAGCCCAACATCGTGGGCCTCGAGGACGTGAACGTCTATATCGACCGCGGCGAGTTCGCCTTCCTGGTGGGCCACAGCGGTTCGGGCAAGTCCACCTTCATCAGGCTGCTGCTGAAGGAGTTCGAGCCCACTGAGGGCACTATCACCGTAGCGGGCCGCAACCTGCAGCGCATGCGCCGCGGCACGGTCCCCTATCACAGGCGCAACATCGGCTGCGTCTTCCAGGACTTCAAGCTCCTGCCCAACAAGAGCGTGGCCGACAACGTGGCCTACGCCCTGAGGGTGACGGGACAGCCAGGCAGGACCATCCGCCGCAAGGTGCCGGAGATACTGCAGCTGGTGGGCCTGGGGGACAAGATGTACAACCTGCCGGACGAACTCTCCGCCGGTGAGCAGCAGCGTGTCAGCGTCGCCCGCGCCTTCGTCAACCACCCGTCGCTGCTGGTGGCGGACGAGCCCACGGGAAACCTGGACCCGGATACATCCGTGGGCATCATGCAGCTGCTCTACCGCATCAACCGCACCGGCACCACCGTGCTGATGGCCACCCATGACCGCGAGATGGTGGACAAGATGAGGAAGCGGGTGATCGCCCTTGAGGACGGCAGGGTGATCAGGGACGAGGACAAGGGGTTGTATCGCTGATGCAGTTCCGTTTCTACTTCAACGAAGCCATCAACTCCCTGGCGAAGAACTGGGTGATGAGCATCGCCGCCATCGTCACGGTGCTGGTCTCCATGTTCATCCTCGGGCTGGGCATGATCCTCTTCTTCAACTTCCAGGACGCCATCAGCGACCTGCGCAGCAAGCTGGAGATAGAGGTCTTCATCAAGAACACCGCCTCCCAGGAGGAGATAGACAAGTTGGGCGACGAGATAAATGCGATGCCCGAGGTCAAGAGCGTCTATTTCGTCAGCAAGGAGGAGGCGCTGGAGCGGCTGCGCGAGAGCCTGAAGGGCAACGAGGACGTTCTCGACGCCCTTTCCGGCAACCCGCTGCCGCCGTCCTACGAGATAACGCTGAACGACCCGGAGCAGATCGAGGAGGTCGCCAGCCGCTTCTTCGATAACCCCATCGTCGACAACACCCCCGGCAAGGACCCGCCGGATGGAGTAAAGTACGGCGGCGAGACATCAGACCGCGTGCTGAAGGTGACGACCATATTCCTCATCAGCGGCGCCGGATTCGTGGTGCTGCTGACGGTGGCGTCGGTCCTGCTTATATCCAACACCATCCGCCTTTCCATCTTCGCCCGCCGGCGCGAGGTGGAGATAATGAGGCTGGTGGGGGCCACCAACTGGTTCATCCGCTGGCCATTTGTCATCGAGGGCGTGGCGACGGGCATCATCGGCGCTACCATCGCGGCGCTGCTGGTGCTTATGGCCAACCATTTCCTCATCCAGAACGTGGTGGAGAAGATGCCGTTCCTCTTCAGCGCCTCAGCGGTTCCCACCTTCACGCTGACAGTCGCCATAATCGGCGGTGGCACACTGCTGGGCGCCATCGGCAGCACCCTGGCGCTGAGGCGCTTCCTGAAGATCTGACCCGGGACGGGGTGCAGGGTCACCGGCAGCACCCTGGCGCCAAGGCGCTTCCCCAGGATCTGATCCGGGGCCGGCCGTCCGCGGCACGCATCCGCGCGGGCCGGCCGTCCGCGGTTCAGCCGTTGGTGACCACGGGATAGTCCGCCGCCTCCACCGCTTCGATTATCTGCTGTGTCTCCGGGGTCACCAGCCAGCCGGCCATGCCCGAGCGCAGGGTGACGGCGTCATAGCCCAGCATCTTCAGCACACCCGTTACCTGGCCGCCGTCGCGTCCGTTGTCGCCTATGACCACGATCATCCTGTCCCGGGGCAACCGCGCCAGGTTTTCCGCCTCTCCCAGCTCCCGCCAGGGGATGTTCACGGCGCCCTCAATATGGCCGATGCCGGCGAAGTCAGCCGGCGTGCGGATATCCAGCAGGAAGGTCTCCTCCTTGAGGACCGGGTCCGCCAGGCGGTCGTGCAGCCTCTGGGCCCATGTGTGGTTGAAGGGGTATTCCTGGTCGAGGACGTTGTCTCTCATATAGTCCTGGGCAGCCTGCAGCAGCTCGTCGTATTCGCTGTCCGTGGGGGTCGTGAGCGTGGCGCGGGCGGAGACGGTGTCGTTCTCCGGAGATGCGCCACCGGCGTCCACCACCGGGTAGGGGAAGTCGATGGCGCGGCGGGCGTCGCCGGCGGTGATGTTGACCCCCGCAGGGGTCTGGGTCCATGAGCCCATGCCGTATTTGAGAAGGATTGCATCATATCCCAGCCAGCGCAGGGTGGTGCAGACCTGGTTCGCCGTGTGGCCGGTGGGGCTGATGCAGACGATTATCCTGTCTTTGGGCAGCTTCGCCAGCTGCTCCGGGTCGGCTATGGTCTGCATCTTGATCCAGATGGAGCCGGAGATGCTCCCCTGGCTCTCGACTTCCGTAGCCGGGCGCGTGTCCAGCAGGGAGAACCGTGCCGCCTGGGCCGGGTCCTGGAGGATGGCGTTCAACTGCTCGGCGGTAATCATGTTGCCGGGGAACTCGCTGTCCGTGCCCCTGGCCGAGGCGAAGACGACACGGGCCCTGGCGGCAAGGGGGTCCTCATCGGCCCGGGTGGCCGTGGCCGAGGTCCCGTCGCCGCAGGACGCCAGGAACGATACGCTCAGCAGCAACAACAGGGCCAGGGCGGCATGCTTCACTTTCATTCTGTCCTCCAGGGCCGGCGGCGGCGTTTGCGCACCGCTTTGATGGTCATATATGTTTATCCGGTGGAACAGGAACTACAATCTGCCGGCCGGGACGCGCGGCGTACTCTTATCCTGTGGCTGGCGGTCGCTGTCTGGGCGGCTCTGATTTTCTTTTTTTCTGCCCAGCCCGGGCTCAGTACAAACCTGGGCAAGTGGGATTACCTCCTGCGCAAGACGGCGCACATGACAGAGTTCGCCGTTCTCTGCCTGCTGCTCTGGCGGGCGCTGAGGATCCACCTGCAGCCCCGCAGGGAAGCCCTCGCCCTGGCGCTGGCGGCCGCTCTCTCCCTGGCCTATGCAGCCTCGGATGAGTTCCACCAGACCTTCGTCGCGGGTCGCACGGGAAAGGTCACCGACGTGGGCTACGACCTGGCCGGTATAACCATCCTCACCGCCGCTGTCATCTGGTGCAGGAGGCGGCAGGCGGCTTCCTCCGGGAACGCGGCCGCTCCATGAAAAACGGCCCTCCGGGAGAGGGCCGTCTGAAAAGCTGATTACGCGCCTGTTACCAGGTCATAACCCTGTCGCTTTCCTCGATCAGCTTCACCAGTTTGGCATAATCCTTGTCCTCGGTGATATTGACGACAGTGACCTCGTTGCCCGCGTTGGACTGGTCCTCGATGATGGTGTCCACATGGCCAGGCGGCGTGCCTTCCTTGATGATATGCAGTATCTTCATGGGTAACCTCGGTGTCTAGTATGGCAGGACCTGGTCGAACTCCAGCAGCTTGGCCGGCACTTCCTGCATGGTTATGGTCTCAAAGCCTTCGTCGGCCTCGTTCACGGAGAAACGGCCGCATTCCATCATGTCCAGGGTCTCGACGTTGAGGTCGTTGCCCTCGTTGGACTCGATGGGCTCACCTACGTTGATGACGGTGACCTGGTCATCCGCCAGCGTCAGACCCACGGCCATGCGCAGGGCTTCATCCTGGCGGTCCTGCACCACCACTGCTATCTTCTTGGCGTCGTCACCCATCAGAATACCACCACCTTGTCAGAATCATGCACCATGACGGCGTTCTGGTACTGGCTGCCGCTGGTGGCTCCCTCCACGTCCTTCACGCCGCGCGCCTCGGCGGAGTGGTCGCAATAAGCGACCTCGGCGTCATCGCCTACCGCCTTGCAGATATCGTCGGTCACCAGGGTGCCGTCGTCCATGGCGAAGAGCTTCACCTGGTGGCCGGCCTCCTTCGCCGCCTTGACCAGGCCGATCACATCGTCCCGGTGCCTGTCCGAGTTTACCAGGATTCCCAGTATCATAAGCGCACCTCCATAATGTCTTGACCTCCACGATGATTTCCTGCCGCCATCAGGCATGGCCGCAGCCTGAGCGCAGATTATATTACTCCCCTGGTTATCAAACAAGATTGACCGGAACAGAAAGCCAGGGGGCCGTTATGTCGAAAGGGCATGGATGTCCATGCCCTTTCAAAACACGTAGAACGGTACCCGTTGGCTTATTTCTGGATCTTTAACGCCGTAACCCCGGCCTTCGGGTTTGTTGATTCGAGAATCTCGTAGCCCTTGCCGTTACACGCCTGGGTAACCGACTCCACTGAAGACGGGTTGTCGATAAGGACGTCCATGATCATGCCATCTTTCAGCTTCTCCATGTACTTTAGCGTATAAAGCTGCGGATGCGGGCAGACGTAGCCGGTCACATCAAGCTCGAAAGTGCCGTCATCGTTCTTGCTGAAGTTCACTCCTGTTCACCTCCCGATCTTGTTTCAATGTTAAATTATAGACTCAGTCGATATCGAAATCTATATCGATGTCCACATCTTCCTGCATCAACTTGCGATTGGCAAAGTAGTTGATGTACTTCGCAGAGAAATAGGCGCCGACGAACAGGCCCAGCGCGAAGATCCATCCGCTGGGGTTACCGAAGGCGGCCGGCCCGTAAAAAGCACCGATATTGCAGCCCAGGCCCACGCGGGCGCCGATGCCCATCAATGTGCCGCCGCCGATGGCATATGCGAACGCCGGCACGGTATGCGGGAACTTCCATTTGAACTCACGCGCCATCAGGGCCTTGAATGAAGCTCCCAGAATGAGGCCGATGGAGAGCAGCAGGGCCGGGCTCAACCAGGGCCTGGGAAGGCCGTTGCCATAAGTGCTCTCGCCCTCAGGGCCGACTCCGCCGAAATAGCCGTTGTTCGCCATGGAGAAGCCGGCCTTCTCGAGCACCCAACCCCCGAACATGGCCTCCTGGGTGGTGATGTACCAGTATCCAGGGTCGAAGACCGTGTTTGTTTTCGATACTTCGGGGAAAGTCAGCTCGGCCTTGGACCAGGTATCCGGCACTTCGTCGACTACTTTTTCGCCGTTCGGGAGAGGCGCGCCGACCGCCGGCTTGCCGGCCAGGACCTGGCCGAAGTTGGTGAAGTTATAGTGATTCTGCATCCAGGCGAGGGTGAAGATCTGTGCCGCCGCCACGACACCGATGAGGATGGCCGCTATCGAGGTACGGCGGGAGGCGCTGATCATCGACCAGAAACCGGCGAGCTCATCCTTGAACCCGGTCTTCACCGTGCCGCCATCGGCGGTGACGCCCGGAGTGTTCGCGATCTCGCGGGCGCGGCGCTTGAGGAAGGGCTTGCGGACCACGATGAGGTAAACAGCGATCAGAAGCAGCAGACTCACGAGGAACGCATTGATCAGGGTATCCCCGAGCAGGTGCTGGATGAACGAGTAGGTCGCACTATGGTCACCTATCCCCCCGTACAACAGTTTGGTGACACTTACGTCATTCCAGGTCTTGCCGGTGATGAAATGAGCCTTGAACCAGTCGAATGCAGTGGCCTGGAAGATAGCCTGGGCAAAAGCAAGGGACAAGAGAACCGTCAGGGAGATCATATTCCCTTCACCGGTCTTGTAAAGACTGCCGGTGGCACAGCCTCCGGCGAAAACCATCCCGAAGCCGAATATCAGACCGCCCAGCAGGCCGTGGAAGCCGATGGGCTCGATGATGTATTTTTCCGGGAAGATCGAAACGACATAGGAGTTGATAAGGCTCAATGTGACCAGGCCGATTATGATGCCAACGAACATCCGCGGCACCTTCACCATGATCAGGTCTCGGAAAGCGGATGCGAAGCAGAACCTGCCGTATTGCTGAAGGATTCCGTAGATGAACCCGAACCACATGTAAGCCACGATATACAGATATACCGGCGCCGAGACGTAATAAAGCACCGATGTGACCGCCAGGAAGGCGACCACCAGGAATGCATATAGCTGGTTCCTCTTACCTTGGGCTGCTGCCATCACTTCCTCCTCGTAACTTCTGGGTACCAGTAGCAATGCGACGGCACGAGATTCCCATGCGTCGCGTCGCATCCTCTTGCCATTACCTGTCAGGCCAGGCGCACGCTGTTCCAGCAGCAACCTTCAAGAAGATGGTGGAAGTTCAGAGGGTCTGCTGTCGGACCTTGCGCTTGCTCCTGTAGCCGCGCCCTGTACCGCGTTTACGGATGCCCCCACCATGCAGCATTAAACATCGTGAAAGCGGTACTGCGTAATTAAATACGAGGAAGCCCATGCCTGTCAAGAAACCTGCCCTCTGTTGCACTGGCCTGGGAAAGCAGCTAACCTTTGCCTATGCCTCGCTCCCTCAAGGTTTTTTACATCTCGCTGGCCCTGGCGCTGGCATTCCTGGCGGGCGTTTATCTCGGTGGCCATTACTACAGGCTCTCGCCTCTCATCGGCGTCCTTCCCGACAGCGTCCGCTCGGCCCTGTTCCCCGGCGGCAACCTGATAGAGCTGGCCACGGAAGTGGAAGGCATCCTCCAGGAGAACTTCTACCAGCCCGTGGAGCGTTCGGACCTTGAGAACGGGGCCATCGAAGGGCTGGTCAACAGCCTGGCGGACCCCTATTCGGCCTACATGGACCCCGAAGACTATCAGGATTACGTGGAGCACCACGAGCAGGGATCCTATGTGGGTGTGGGGGTGCTGCTGGAGCCCAAGGACGGCAGGCTGATAGTGGTGCACCCGCTGGAGGACTCACCGGCTTCCGAGGCCGGCATCGAAGCGGGCGACGAGGTGACGGCCATCGACGGCGAATCCGTCGAGGGCCGCGTGGACGGCGAGGCGGCGGCGATGATACGCGGCGATGAAGGCACCACGGTGGTCCTTACCATCAGGCGGGGGGAAGAGGAGTTCGACATGGCCCTGGAGAGGAGGAAGCTGGACCTGCCCATAGTCACCGACGAGATGCTGGAGCGCGGCGGCCGGAGGATAGGCTATATCCGCCTGGACCAGTTCACTCTGGATTCCGGCGCCAAGGTCCGCGGCTCCCTGGACAGGCTTGCAGGCGAAGGGGCCCAGGCCGTCATCCTCGACCTGCGCAACAACGGCGGCGGCCTGCTGGATGAGGCGGTGAACGTGGCCAGCGTCTTCATAGAGGACGGCACCGTCGTTACGGTGAGGGACCGGGACGAACACGAGGACGTGTACGAAGCCCGGGGCGACGCCAACGAGGATATCCCCCTGGTGGTGCTGGTCAACGGCTTCACCGCCAGCGCTTCGGAGATAGTCGCCGGCGCGGTCAAGGACGACGGCCGGGGCGAGCTGGTGGGCTCAAGGACCTTCGGCAAGGGAGTGGTCCAGAACCTGAGACCCCTGAGCAACGGCGGGGCGATAAAGTTCACCTCGGGTGTCTATTTCACTCCGGCCGGCACCAGCATCAACGATATAGGTATCGAACCCGACGTCCCTGCCGAAGACATCGAAGAAACCCCCGAGGATGAAGTCCTCGAACAGGCGGTGCGGATACTGCTCGACCTGCTCTGAACCACGCGATGACGGGAACCGATACAGCTGCCGATGGCGCGTCTTCCCGATAACCAGGCCGATCACCCCTTTGTCGCCGTGCTGGTGAAGAGCGGCAAGGCCTACCGGGCGGAGGCGGCCTTCGGCGAAGAGAAGAGCGTCTATGTGGGGCGCAAGTGGCTGGGCGGCGCCAGGGCCGGGGACCTGGTGCTGATAGGGGAGCGGGGCCGCGGCCGGGGCGAGGTGGAACGGCGCCTGGGCCGGGCCGACTCCCTGACGGACCTGATGACGGGCGTGATGGAGTACCAGCGGGTGCCTCGGGGCTTCTCCCGGCAGGCGCTGGAGGAGGCGGAAGCCGCCCGCGACGCGAAGGATGCGTCCGATACCGGCAGGCGGGACCTGACAGGCCTGGTCTCCTTCACCATCGACCCGGATGAGGCCCGCGACTATGACGACGCCGTCTCCCTGGAGGACGGCCCCGGCGGGGATGAGGTCACCCTCTACGTCCATATCGCCGATGTCAGCCGTTTCGTGGCGGCGGGTTCGGCCCTGGACCGGGAGGCCCGGAAGAAGGCCGTGAGCGTCTACACGCCCGTCGCCGTCGAGCCCATGCTGCCGGCGGCTCTCTCCAACGATATCTGCAGCCTCAGGCCTGGTGGCAAACGCAGATGTGTCACCGTCGAACTCACCTACCGCATGCCGGGAACAGCGGGGGAGATGGCAGAGGGGGAGATGGACGGACACCAGACACCGCCGCCCGGATCCGCCCCGCCGGCGCCTGCTGTCGACCTGGTCCGCCGCCGCTTCTACCGCAGCACCATCCGCAGCCGGGCCCGCCTGACATACAACCAGGTGGATGACTTTATTGCAGAGGAGGACGGCCCGGCGGCGGAGGACGGGGTAGTGGAGGAAGACGGCGCCGGTCGGGAGGGTATCGGGGGCGGCGGCGGTCCGGTCACAGGCCGTGACCGGAAGGTGGACCAGGCTGATATGCCCAAAGGAAGGGACGCCGTCATGGACGTTGAGGTGGCGGAGCGGCTGAGGCGCTGCCGCCTGCTGGCGGCAGCGCTGAAGAGGGCCCGCATGGAGCGGGGAGCCCTGGCCATCGAGACCATGGAGCCCGAGTTCCGGCTCTCCGATGATGGCGAAGTCATGGGGGTGAAGCCCAGCACCGCCTCCGAGTCCCACTCGCTGATAGAGGAGTTCATGATAGCCGCCAACGAGGCGGTGGCCTCGTTCCTTGAGAAAAAGGGCGCGCCCTGCATCTATCGCGTTCATGAGGAGCCGGACCCGGCGTCGGTGGAGGCGCTGATGGATCTGATGGAGGACCTGGGCATCGCCACGCCGCCTTTCTCACTGGAGGAGGGCAGCGCCAGGCGCGCCGGAGAGGCTGTGCGTGAGCTGTTGAGCTCGGGCCCCCCGGGGACGTTCTTTAACGAGATTAACAAACCGGGGACAGGACACGCCACGTCTCAGGGCGCCTTCTTCAACGAAACGGTACTGCGGGCGCTGAAACAGGCCCACTATCTGGAAGACAACCTGGGCCACTTCGGGCTGGCTTCGCGCGCCTATCTGCACTTCACCTCGCCCATCCGCCGCTATCCGGACATCATCGTCCACAGGTCGCTGCTGGCGGTTCTGGGCCTGGATGAATGGCGGGCCAGCCGCCTCGAACTGTCCGACATCGCCCTGGAGAGCTCCACCAGCGAGCGCCGTGCCGCCAAGGTGGAGCACACCGGGGATGACATCGTCCTGGCCCACCTGCTGGACCGGTTGTTATACCGAGAGGGATGGGACCGTCGCTTCGAAGGGGAGGTGATCAGCCTCATCCCCGCCGGCCTGTTCCTGCGTTTCGAGGGGGTGTACGAGGGTTTCGTCCCCGCCCGCAGGCTGCGTGGGGATTATTACCTGCTCAACGACAAGGGCAGCGCCCTGGTGGGGCGCCGCTCCGGGAGGCCCTACCGGCTGGGAGACTCGATGACCGTACGGGTAGTTCGCATCGACAGGATCAGGGGGAAGGTGGAGCTGGAGCCGGCACGGTAGGATGGCAGGGTTGACCGCCGACCCGTTGGCCCGGCATGAAGGCCCGCGGTTGCTCCGGGCGCCAGGCGGGTGAGCAGGAAACCGGCCGTGGCCAAAGGGCTCAGGAGCGGCAGTCCAGCACCTTCGCCCCGCGTATGCGGCGCTGCTTGAGGTCGAGCAGAGCCTGGTTGGCGTCAGCCAGCGGGTAGAGCTCCACCTCCGGCCGGAATCCGTGCTGTGCCGCCAGCTCAAGGAAATCACCGATATCCTGCCGGGTGACGTTGGCGACGCTCTTGAGTTCCTTCTCCATCCAGAGGTGCCGGGGATAGTCGATGCCCGCCAGTGCTTCCTTGTCCGTGTCCTCCTTGCGGATGGCGTTGATCACCAGCCGCCCGCCGGGGGCGAGCGCCGCCAGGGCCGCCACCACCGGCTTCCAGACCGGCGTGGTGTCGATGATGGCGTCCAGCGGCTCGGGCGGCCGGTCGCCGGTGTCGCCGGCCCAGGCGGCGCCCAGCTCGCGGGCGAACTCCCGTTCGGCGCCGCTGCGGGCAAAGACGAACACCTCCGAGGCGGGATACAGGACCTGCGCCAGCTTCAGCACCAGGTGGCCCGAGGCGCCGAAACCGGTGAGCCCGAGGCGACCGCCGTCGTCGAGGCCGGTGAGCCTGAGGGAGCGGTAGCCGATGGCGCCGGCGCAGAGCAGGGGGGCCGCCTCGTGGTCACCGAGTTCATCGGGGATGGGATGGACGAACGCCTCTGGCGCCTTCATCAACCGGGCGTAACCGCCGTCTGCGTCCCGGCCCGTGGCCATGAAATCGCTGCACAGGTTCTCGCGTCCCGAGAGGCAGTAGCGGCATTTGCCGCAGGCGGAGTATATCCAGCCGACCCCGACGCGGGCGCCGGCCGCGAAGCGGCCGGCGCCCGCTCCCAGCACCGCCACCCGGCCTACTACCTGATGGCCCGGGATGACCGGCAGCGCGGGCGGCGGGGTCCTTCCCTCTATCTCGTCCAGCTCCGTATGGCATACACCGCATGCGCTGACCTCGATCAGGACCTCGCCCTTGCCCGGTTCGGGGTCATCCACGTCGGCGGCTCTTAGGGGCGAGTGTTCCTCTTCGAGGGAGACGATCCTGTCCAGGAGCATGGCTTTCATGGCGACAGGATATCGCATCAGCCGCGATATGTCCCCATGCGGCAAGCATGCGCACCGCGGCGCCTAATAAAGAAGGCCGATCAACCGGGGCAGCGGCGGAAGAGCACCGCAGGGCGAGCTACGGTTGCGCGCTGTGATATGTCCACATGCGGCAAGCATGCGCACCGCGGCGCCTAATAAAGAAGGCCGATCAACCGGGG
>CAZCCR010000008.1:0-43861 GCA_964497425.1 uncultured Gaiellales bacterium | reverse complement strand
CAGCGGCGGAAGAGCACCGCAGGGAGAGCTGTGGTAGCGCGCTGCGATCCAGCAATATGTATCCCCATGCCCCATGGACGCGCGCGACGGTACACGAGCCCGCCATCGCCTGGATGGCGGCGCGACAGCGCCACGATGAGAGATGTGCCCGCATCCAGTTTGCGTAACGGCTGTTTCCGGTCGAAGCGAAGTCAGTCACCGAAGACAAGTTACCCACCCGCGCCGGGCCGCCATCTGTCCGCGCTCCACACATGCCGTATACACGTCCCGTTCATACCACGGCCGGGGCCTCCATCCACGCCAGGGCCGGGAACGCGGACGCTGTTTCCCCGATTCCCAAACGCCCGGGCGCGGGCTCGGATATAATCTGTGCATGAAGGACGAGACCAGAAAGATAGCCACCAACCGCAAGGCCTACCACGACTACTTCATCGAGGAGACCCTTGAGGCGGGCCTGGTCCTCGTGGGCACTGAGGTGAAATCGCTCCGTGAGGGCAAGGCCAACCTCAAGGATAGCTACGCCGTGATAAAGGACAACGAGGCCTACGTGGTAGGGATGCATATCAGCCCCTACAAGGCGGGCAACATCCATAACGTCGATCCCACCCGCACTCGCAAGCTGCTGCTCAACAGGCGCGAGATCCGGACGCTGATCGGCAAGACCCAGGAGAAGGGGTATACGCTGGTTCCCACCAGGCTCTATTTCCGGGGCAGCCGCGCCAAGCTGGAGCTGGGCCTGGCCAAAGGCAAGAAACTGCACGACAAACGCCGGTCCATGGCGGACCGCGACGCCAGGCGCGAGGTGGACCGGGCGCTGAGGGAGCGCCAGAAGGGGGACGTTCCCTAAGCGAGATTAACGAATCAGCAGACCTTCATGCTACGGCAACGGGGCGGCATCGTCACCTTTCTCCTCCGATCACCCCTCTCAATTTCGTTGGGCAACACCCCCGTGCCCCTGTTCCCGCACTGCTGCATACCGCTGGAGAATAACTGAATTTCGTTAAGGAACGTCCCCGGAGTGGTATAATCTGACTGGACGCGAGGTTCGAAACGACAGCAGTACATCAGCACCACCATCTGTCAGCAAGCGCGTTAGCGCGAGCTTCCCACTTATTGTGGGGGCGACCTGGTTTCGACGGGGTCGATCCGGATGGGAGCAGCAAGCCGAGCTTCCGGCGGGCTCGTTAAACTGCCGGAAACCTAACTTAGACGCAGACAACGATCTCGCGTTAGCAGCTTAATACAAGCTGCTCGTCGTCCCCGCCGGTCCGCGGGCGGGATCAACGGCGTCAGTTAGCGGACTCAGCCGCTGCGCAGGCCTCCTGGCGCGCCGGTGAAAACTTAGAGGAGGCTGGCGGACCGTATCCTGCCCACGCGGAGCCGGCCCGTGAGACACCAAAAGCGTAGGCTAAGCTTGTAGCGGCTCCCCTTCGGGTGGCTTCGGACGCGGGTTCGATTCCCGCCGCCTCCACCATCATTCGAACCTTTGAAAATGCCTTTGTTAAGGCATTTTTGCGTACGAAATATCGTAGACAGCTGACGGGAATCGATCTTCCGGCTTTTTCCCGAAGCGCTCTCTTGACTCCTATACGCCAATGGCGTATATTGAACCATGCACTTCGTGGAGACGCCGATATTTACTGAGATAGTGCAGGACCTTCTTGGAGAAGAAGAATACAGAGCGCTTCAATTGGCTTTGCTCTTTCGGCCCGAGCAGGGCGCATTGATCAAGGGCTCTGGTGGAATCAGAAAAATAAGATGGGGCGCCAAAGGCAAGGGGAAGCGAGGCGGTTGCCGAGTAATCTATTATCTGGATAAGCCGCAAGAGCAAATTTACATGCTGTTCGCCTATCCGAAAAGCGCCCAGGGAGATTTGACGTCAGCGCAAATCAAGACTTTGGCCAAACTCATAAAAGAGGAATTCAAATGAACGAAAAAGATTTTGAAAAATTAAAGACGAGCGTGCGCCAGGCAGGCAAGATTCGCCGCGGCGAGATGAAGCCGGGCCGGATCTTTAAATTCAATCCGGCAGACATCAAGAAAATCAGGCACAACCTCGCCAAATCTCAAGCTGAATTCGCCATGATGATCGGTGTAAGTGTTTCCACGTTACAAAATTGGGAGCAGGGCCGGCGGCAACCAGAAGGACCTGCTCGAGCTCTTCTCAAGATAGCGGCCGAGAATCCTGAAGCTGTTGATAAAGCATTAAGTGCCTGAGGGAAGATGAAGAAACTTCAATACGTAGTAGTACTTATCGGAAACCGGCAGCAGCCGGAGGTGGAGCAAGCCGAGCAATAGTTCTTTTGTCATCTGTCGTGCTTCAGGAAAGTTGTTGCGGGCAAAGCGACCGTCGAAATCGAGGAACTGGCACTGCCAGCGCATTAAACGGATGCTGCATTTAATGCGGAACCCCGCTTAACGCACATTCCAAACGACGTAAATTTTTTAACCTCAGAGTTCGAATACCGAAGCACCGCCGCTACCATGTTTCATGCCTCTAATAGTGCCTTATTTAAGGCATTTTTCCGTTTCAGTATCGTAATGACCCCGCGGGAATCGAACTTAATCCCGTCAATAAAGCTCCGGGATCCCGAAAAGTCATACCTTAGACCGATGCCAAAGCAGCATTGACAATGATATAACCGATCAGAAGGGTAGTAATTAGTAATAAAAAAAGGGGGAAGCAGGGGAAGCCTGGATGAAGGTCAGGGATCTTGTCAAACTGATTGAAGAAGACGGGTGGAAACAGACGAGGACGAAAGGAAGTCACCGCCAATATCGGCATCCGAAGAAGGCCGGAACAGTAACCATAACCGGAAGCCTGGCTCTGACGTTCCTCCAGGTACTCTTGTGAGCATTTTAAACAGTCTGGGCTAAAATAGATGGGCAGGAAGGAGCAACAAATGCAATACATGGTCGTAATTGAAAAAGGGGAAGAGGGTTACGGTGCCCACGTTCCCGATCTGCCTGGCTGTATTGCTGCCGCGGAAACCCGGGATGAGGTTTTAAAGCTGATCAAAGAGGCAATTGAATTCCATATCGGAGGGCTCCGTGAATCTGGCGAGCCGGTTCCCCCGCCATCCTCTACCGGTGAAATCGTAGAAATCGACGTGGCCGCTTAACCGAGGCCGTGGCTCATAAACGAAAAGGGCAACTGACTCCGGCTCCACAATGGTGGAAGCATCTCCGCGAATGGAAACGCGCTACCAACAAGCGTGAGCGCAAAGCGGTAAAAGAAGCGACTTCAGAAGATTTGCGCCGCTAACCGTTCAAGCAACGATAAGTTCGAATACCGTAGCGCCGCCTCCACCAACAAACATCCAGCAGAAGATGCCTGCCTCAAGGTTCTTTCCTGCCCGTAAACTTGACAACAACCATGATCTTAATTACCGGATAACAGACATGAAATCTCATAGATATGGAGTTTGATAGCTGTTTAAGATATGGTAGAAGAATGTAGTGATGAAAGACGAATCTTCAAGATTCGGAGGGGAGGCAGACATGGCTTCAACAGCAAGAAACCGCAACATCCTCATCGGCACCACCCTGGGGGTGGCAGTGGCCGCCATCCTGGTTATCCTGCTGCTTCGGGGCTGCGGGGAACAGACGGTAGAGAGTACGGTCGCATCAACCGTCACATCAACGACCTCGACCGCCGGGACGACGTCGACAAAAACAACGACTCCGGCAACGGCTCCGGCGGAAACTGCGCCGACGGTAACGCAGCCTGCTCAGCCTGCCCCCGCGACGACGTCTGCTCCACCCCCCTCGCCCCAGTCAGATTTCAGTACGGCGTGCGCTGACTCGATAGACGTGACGCCCCCGCATGCCGTAGATCCAGGCGCGCCTATCACCGTCACGGTCAATGTCGGAGGAACAACGCCTGCGTCAGCAGTAACTTTAAGATACTCCCGACGGGTAAATGGGGAACCTGGGGAACCCTCGGGGGAAAAGGAGCTGGCGCCGGCAGGCCAGAACGGGGTTTGGAAGGTGACCTTCAATGCCCCGGAGGTCGCTGGTGCCTACGATTTCTATGCTTGGGCTACGGACCAGCAGGGCCGCACCAACTGTGGTGGTCCTGTAGGCATGATAGTAACAGTCGGGCCGCCGGCGCCGTGATCCAGGGGTGGTCATGATCCGGACGCGGCGGAGCGATTGAATGGACATGGTGGCGTTTTAACGGCCCTTTCAGCCATCCGCTCCCTGCCCCACCTCCCATCCGGCGGGTCCCCCCGCGGAAAAAGGGCTGCAGGCCGGCAGAAACGTGACGATAATCGAATACCGGCCTCTGCGGCAGTAACTGGTCACCGCACGAAAAACTCATAAAAAGAGTGCTTGACAGTCCGCAGGATCCGGTGGATAATCGAATCCCTGATCACGGTGGGACCGCGGGCGGGTATCAGTCGGGGTATGGGAGCCAGAGCCTGCGCGGGACGCGCGGGGGAGGCGGGGACGGGGGATGAAGGGAACGCTCGTTAAATTCGCACTTGTCGTTCTACTCTCTTTGGCGTTGCCCCTTGCCCTGGGAAGCGCTTTCAGCGGGTCTGCGGCATCGGCCCCGGCCGCCGTCTACCAGATCCCCCCCGACATCCTCTCACCCACTCATCCGGAGACGGATACCTGGTACCCCGGCAACGACCCCGTATTCACCTGGTCGCCCACCGTGCATGAACCCGCTTCGCTCGTTCCCGTAGCAGACAGCTTGCAGCTGGTAGCGCCTTACCAGGCAGGAGCAAGCCTTTTTGTGACCGGTTCCGGCCTGCAGAGGTTCATATTCGGTGACCCGGCTTATCCCGTTCCGGCCGGTTCGATGAGCAACTATCCCGATTTTCCCGGTTACGCAGGAGTGGTCGACGCCACCGCCGGCTACCTCTATGACGCCTGGGGCGCCGGCGGCGCCTTGTCCCAGTTCCGGGTCACCGATATCAGCGATATGTCCAACCCTGTCCCTCTGGGATGGTGGGGCGGTTACGACCCGGGGGAGATCCTGTGGCCGCTGAAAGCGTTCGGGATATATGTTTACGTGGAGTCTTCAGACGGCTGCATGAAGATATTCAATGTGGACAACCCCACCAGTCCGCAGCTGGAGGGATGCTACCCGGGCGGGGCGGATCTGGATATTTCCGGAGGATACACCTATGTCGCCGGTCCCACATCGTTCAACATCTACGATCTCTTCGATACCAGCAGCCCCGTTCCCGTCGGCTCATACGCGATCGGCGCCTCCAGCGTCGCTGTTTCCGGCAGCTATGCCTATCTGGGCGGCCCCAACGGCCTCGATATCATCGATGTCTCAGACCCGGCGAACCCGGCCCTGGCGAGACACTACGACCAGGTGCCCCCGGGAAACTGGCAGCTGAAGCTTGACGGAGGATATATGTATGCCAGGTACTGGCCTGGCTATCTGTTCGTCTACAATCTGGGCGACCCCACGGATCCGCAATATCTGGGGAGCTTCACCACGGGCCAGAGTTCCGATATGGAGGTCCGTGGGGGCATAGCGTATATCGCCGAAGGCGCCGCCGGGCTGAGAGCAATAGATGCCTACCCCTGTCCGATGCAGTATTCCTATGTCCTGGACGGATTCCCCTGGACGATTCCTGACGCCGTGCCGGAGGGAACGGACACCCAGGCCGCCTTCACGGACCTTCCCGATGGCGAGTACTTTTTCCACGTGGCCTCCGTGGAGGGTTCCACCGTGGGTCCGACGAGCACCCGCCGTGTGCGCATCGGCGCAACCTGCGGCCAATCTCCGCTCCTGAGCCTCGGTAACCCCAGCCCCTACTGGGCCGGCTTCGCCGACTACCTGGCGGGCGAGCTTACCGTCGACTACGACCTGGCCAACAACGGGGCCACGGACGCCTTCAACGTCTCACTCATATTCCTTTCGGCCACCCGGGGGGTGACGCTCTGCGCTACCTGCACGCCCACCCTGACAGCGGGGACCATCGGCCAGGGGCAGACTCAGACCGTCACCCAGAGGTACACAGTGCCGCCCGGCGTGACCGCCTTCCTGGTGCAGTTCACCGGCTCCGCTGAGGACATCTGCGGCAACAGCTACGGCTACGGGCCGCAGCCGCCGCCCTGATTGACGGTCGACGCGGTCTGGTCATCATAAAAAGGTCGGGGAGGCGAATCCGTAACCGCGAGTCTTCGGATGGCTGTGGTTGCGCCATCGGACACTCCCGCCTCCCCCGCTACGGGTCATTCCTGGAAGGGAAGGGGAGACCAAACTCTCCATGGCCGATGCCCCGGTGTGGCAAGGGCGACGTTCTTATCATGGAAAGCGGTGCGCGGATTCAGGGATAAGCGGGCCAGGGCGGGAGCGGCGGGCCCCATCGGTTTCGTCCTTGTCATGAGAAGGGAATCTGTGTCATGAGAACCAGAAAGCGAACCGGATGTCGAGGCGGCGCGTGAAAGACTTCCCGGGACTATCGGAATCCCAGCCAGCCTACCTGGTCCTCCACGAGAGCGGAGAGCTGGAGCGGAGGGCCACGATAGCTTTGAGCCATCTGGAAGAATGCGACCTGTGTCCGCGCTACTGCAGGGTCAACCGCCGGGAGACCGTCCGGGGCGCTTTCTGCCGCACGGGCGAAAGGGCGATCGTCCACAGCTACGGACCCCACCATGGTGAAGAGGACCCTTTGCGTGGCCGGGCCGGCTCGGGCACCATCTTCTTCAACAGGTGCAACCTGCGCTGTATCTATTGCCAGAACCGGGATATCAGCCAGAAAAGCTCCGGGCGGAAAGTCACGCATAAGCAGCTGGCGGAGATGATGCTCGACCTCCAGGAGCAGGGTTGTCACAACATCAATCTGGTCTCCCCCAGCCACGTGGTCGCCCAGGTCATGGCTGCGCTGACCATCGCCGCCCGCCGGGGACTACGGCTGCCGCTGGTCTACAACAGCGGCGGCTATGACAGCCCGGAGGCGCTGGCGCTGCTGGATGGGGTGGTCGACATCTATATGCCGGACATGAAATACGGCGACTCCCGGACGGCCCACCGATATTCGCGCGTCAAAGATTACAGCGAGACCAACCAGGCGGCCGTCAGGGAGATGCACCGCCAGGTGGGCGACCTGGTCCTGGACCGGAGAGGAGTGGCGCGCCGCGGCCTTCTCGTCCGGCACCTGGTGCTGCCGGGGGGCCTGGCGGGCACCGAAGAAGTCATGGAATTCCTCTCCAGCGAGATATCGCGCGACACATTTCTGAACCTGATGGACCAGTACCGTCCCTGTTTCCTCGCCGACCGGTACCCACCGCTGGACCGTTCCCTCACCCGGCAGGAATTTCAGGCAGCGGTAAAGTCGGCTGCGAGGCACGGCCTGCGCCGTCTTGCCCGGGTCTGAGCATGTGAGGAGGTTTATAATAAGGGTAACGGTTGGAGCCGCCGCTCTTCCGGCCGCAGGCGAGGCGACGGGCACAGCCTGATCGACGGACAGCCTGCCGGGGATAAATGAGCATGGAAGCGGATACTCACATCCTGGAGCTGGTCCAGTACACCGACCCCTACTGCACCTGGTGCTGGGGCTCGGAACCGGTCATGCGCCATATCGAGGAGGTCTACGGTGGGCAGGTGCGGTTCGGCTTCGTCCTCGGCGGCCTGGTGAAGGATATCAGCGCTTTCTACGATCCGCTTAACAGGATAGGCGGCGCCGACATGTCCCGGCAGGTGGCGGACCACTGGCGCGAGGCTTCGGAGCGGCACGGCATGCCGGTGGACGCAGATGTCTGGCTCGATATGAAGAACGATTTCAGATCGACCTGGCCCGCTAACATCGCAGTCAAGGCGGCTCAGCTTGTAGATGAGGAGCCGGCGGCGAGATATCTCAGGCGCCTGCGCGAGGCCGCCGCCGCTGAGCGCCTTCCCATCCACCGCCGTCCGGTCCAGGTGGAGCTGGCGGAGGAGGTCGGGCTCGACCGGGAGCGTTTCGTCGCGGTCCTTGACAGCGGCGAGGCGGAAGCGGCCTTCCAGGAGGACCTGCGAGAGTGCCGCCGGAAACACATCACCGGCTTCCCCTCCTTCCTCATCCGCAACCGGCAGGGGGAGGAACTGATGTTCTTCGGCTTTCAGCCTTTCAGCGAGTTCCAGATGCTGTTCGGACGGCTGGCGGGCGAAGAGCTGGCGGCGCGCCAGCCGGTCGCCGATGACGAGAGCATCGTCTCCTTCGCGCGACGTTACGGCAAGGTGGCGCCACGGGAGGTGGCGGAGGTCTTCTCGCTGGACGCCGGGGAGGCCGACCAGCGGCTGAGGAGGTTGGCCGGCGAAGGCATGCTGTCATTACGACCGGCAGGTAACGGCGCTTTTTATTCGCTGTCAACCACCGGTCCTGCAGATGATGGCTAGATAGAAACACAGGAAACAACGTCCAGGCTCTTTCGATTCTTTCCCCATCGACCCCATCGGCAGCTAAAGCAGCAAACCCATCCCAGGCTCCTCCGCGCCACCATCGGCCCGGCCGGGTTCGGCAAACGCCGGCACCACGTCAAGGGGCTGCTGGAGATGGACGCACGCCTCTGCCCGTCTCCCGATCCTCACCGTGCTGATGATAGAACAAGATGCTGTCGACGGCGCGCCGGCCGCGCCTTTCGTCACGCGGCCGGGCGGGCAGGCCGGGGGCGCGGCTCTGCTGGGATAACCACTCCGGAAGAGCCGGTGCGCTCAGGACATCTCCGCTCCGGTCATTGGATCCAGGGTCTGCAGTATGCTGCCGTTCCAGTGGAATCGGACCGAGGCGGTGCCGCCGGACGGGCAGCAGTGCGGGTCGCCGGGGTTGAAGACCTGGAAGTCGACCACGAAGGTGCTGGCGTCGGGGTGCGTGCCGGGGGCGCCATAGGTGAAGTACTCCTGACCCACCAGGTTCCCGTCCGCGAAGAAATAGTAGAAGTCGCCAGCGTAACTGGCTGAACCGGAAATCGTGGAGTGTATCACGTGCAGGTCGGCACCGGCGCGCCAGGTGCTGGAGGGGTCGAGCACCATCATCGGCGAACCGGCCTCCCCCAGGCTCTCCACATAACTGACGGCCGCGGCCTGGGTCGTGTAGGGACCCGCTGCCGGGCCTGAAGGCGCCGGAGACGGCGCCGGCGGAGCGGTGACCGTGACCGTCCGCACGGTTGGCGCGGCCGTACTCGCGCCGGTAGTGCTTACAGTGTCAATTGTCGCTGTCTTGCCCGTTGCGGTCCTTGCTGTGGAGGTATCGGTCGATGTGCCTTCGTCCGAACCGCAGCCGGGGATGAAGAACACCAGTGAAAAAGCAGCCACCAGGCCGAGGATGACGGCCGCGGCCAGCATGTTCCTGTGTCTCGGTTCCATTGTTACTCCTTTATCTGGTTTTCGTTGAAGCCTTCACTTCCATGACGTCCGGCAGGCATGATACTTACGCCCCGGTTGCGTCCGATGTCCACATCTTACCGGACGCCCGGGAGCGCTCACCGGCCTATGATTTCATATTTACCCGGAAGATTCCCGCAAATCTCCGTGTTCGTCCCAATGGTTCCCGGATGGGGATGCAAGGGTTCCTGCATGGCTGTATAGAAATATCAATACCAGGCTATTGCCTGCACCCGAATGCAAGGGGGAGCAGGCCGGCAAGCACGGGGGTCCGTATCATGGTGAAAACCTCGGAGGTACTGCAATGCCCCAACGCCGACGGCGTGCTGGCGCCGGTGGTCGTCCACGACCAGCAGGGTATGCCCCTGGCCCTTGACCAGTGCAGGAGCTGTGGCGGTGTCTGGTTCGACCGCTACGAACTGTTCCGGCTGGACGAGGGGGAAGCGGGAAAACTGGACTCTGTCGACCAGACGAGCTTCCAGCTGCCGCGGGGGGAGCACCCGGAGCCCCTCTGTCCCCGATGCCGGATAGCGCTCACGCCGTTCCATGACCCCAACATCCCCGGCAACATCCAGCTGCTGAGCTGCGGCAGATGCGGTGGTTTCTGGGCCAACCACGGTGAGTCACAGGCCTATGCCTGTTACCGGTCCCAACGCGGCCATAAGAAACAGGACCCGAAGCTGGCGGAGGAATACGAGAAGATGCTCAGAGACAGCAGCGACCACAGCCTGATGGAGGGCCTGGCGTCCTTCGGCGGCGAGATGGGGGCGTCGCGTGATTTCCTCACCGGCCTGCCCCTGGACGGTACGCCGGCGGAGACTGCCCGCATCGACCAGGCCCAGGACTTCTTCTTCACCGCCCTGGGGGTGGCGGCGCGGCTGTTGTTCTGGTGGCTCTAGTCTCCTTGTGTTTGCAAGGGCCTTCCTCATCCGCTAGCCTAGACAGTTAACTGTTATCGATGAATGGAGCAACCATGGCATCAGTGCTCGAGAAGGCGCAGGAATTGGCGGACGCCATTTCCGGCTGCGAGGAGCTTACCGACCTCAAGACGGCGGCGGAACAGGTGGAAGGAGACGAGACCGCTACCCAGATGATCGGACGCCTGCAGGAGAAGCAGGAGGTCATCAGGCGGGCGGCCAGCAGCGGGCTGGAGCTGCCGGAAGAGCAGATCGCCGAGCTCAAGGACCTGCAATCGCAGATCGGTGACATACCCGCGGTCAGGGAGTTCAACGTGGCCCAGGGCAAGTTCAACCGGCTGATGGAACAGGTCAACAGCATCATCGCCCATGCTCTTTCCGACGATGAACCGGGGGACGACCCGGATCCGGCGGACTGCGGCCCCGGCTGCAGCTGCGGCTAGCACGGGCGGTGGAAGCAGCGGCGTGCGTGACGCAGACCGGCTGCTCATGATTCAACAGGGAAGAAGGACGAGTTACAAGGAAAGGCGGTGTTCCCGATTGGCTGAAAAACCCGTGATCGATCCCGAGGAATGCACAGGCTGTGGCATCTGCGTCGACGAATGCCCCAATGAATGCCTGGAGCTGGACTCTGAGGATATCTCCGTACTTGTGCGCCCCGATGATTGTGACGGATGCGCCACCTGCGAAGAGGCCTGTCCCACCGAAGCTATCACCATGGAGGAGAAATAACCCGCGCAGCGGTGTGAGAAAAACTGTTTGAGGATGTGACGGTATGAACGGAAAAACTGCCCCGTCCCCGGGGCAGTTTTTCCCTATCAACTCCTGTCGGCGCAATCGCCGGCCCAATACCAGCCAGACGGCACCTGTAACCGCCGACCCTCGCTCAAGACCGCCGGCTCCCCCTCCCGCCGGCCCTCGATCAAGCCCGAAAGCCCGATAACTCTCTATCAAGCCCGACGCACCTGTAACCGCCGACCCTCGCTCAAGACCGCCGGCTCCCCCTCCCGCCGGCCCTCAACCGGCCCGCCGGCTTCTTTGTCCTCTGGCTACGGCGCTAGCACGAAGAGCTGCATTTACAGGTGCTGGAACTGCGCCTGCCGGCCTTCCTGATCTTCAATGGCGCCACCTCCCTTCGCGGGATTCTGTACCGATCCTCCGCCCTATCGCCCGCGAACCATGCTATCGGCGGCGGTCACGGGAGAGGCCGTTCGTCTCCCAGGACCCCGTAGCGGTAGCACTGGCAGAGGTCAGGGCTCCTTCCATCCTTATACCCGTCTGCGCGGAATCTGCACCCGCCGCGGCAATCGTCGATGAAATCGCAGTCACACTCCAGTTCCGCCAGGGGGATCGGCGAGAGCTGCTGCCAGCATTCAGCCAGCCCTTCCCGGATATGGCCGACGGGACTGTCGCCATAGAAGCCGCAGCGGGCCGCGCCGCCGCCGGCCATCACCGCCATCAGGTGGGCGCCACAGGCGAAGCCGGGGAGAGGCTCGTGGATGGAGCCGCCGTAGGAGAGGTCGAGGGAGGGAGCGGCGTCGCAGGGCTCCACCGACAGATCACCGTCGTCCTTCATGCGGCCCGCCGGCGAGGGCAGGTCCACGCTCCACTGGCGTACGTCCAGCCGCCGCACCAGCCTGGCCAGCCCATCCAGCTCATCCAGGTTGTGGCTGTGGATCATGGTGGCGACCGAGACATCGATGTCCGCCTGCCGCAGCAGCTTGATGGCGGACACCGCCTTCCCGAAACTCCCGTCCCCCCTCAGCAGGTCATGGGACCGCTCCAGGCCGTCGAGGCTCACCTGCACCTCGTCGACCTGCAGACGGCCCGCGACCTCCTCGTCGATCAGGGTGCCGTTGGTGAGCAGGATGACCCTGATGTCCTTGCGCGCCAGATAGGCATCGAACTCGGGAAAGTTCCGGTGGAGCAGTGGCTCACCCCCCGATAGCATCAGCCTCAGGCCCTGCATCTCCTCGAACTCGTCCGCGACGGCGGCGATGTCCTCCGGCGCCATGTCGGTCTTTCCCGGCTCGCCGACGAAACAGTGACGGCAACGCAGGTTACAGCGGTCGGTTATGTGCAGAAGGAGGTACCTCAGGGAGGGCATGGGGCTCTGTCTCAGCGTGAACTCCCGCGGTTCTGCCGGACCGTCCGGGCATCGGTCGAGGATACCTTCGGCGAGGCAGAAGCGGAGAAAGCCGGCTTCGGCGTCCCGGCACGGCCCTGCCCGTCCCTGACCGCATTCCACCAGGAAGTCCAGGGCCTGGCGGTTCACGAAGTAGAGTTCGTCGCTGGCGCGGTTGTATATGGCAGGCTCTTCCAGCAGCTTGGGAGAACAATCGGGCGAGAGGCACAGGTTCGAACGAACCGTCTTCCCACGAGCCCTCTCCCTATTCATCGCTCAGCGCCCTCGCCAGCTCCGCCGGGGTCAGATTCTTCTTCTCCAGCAGCAACCGCAGAATCATGAAGCAGGAGCATTCCAGGTCATCCTCGTGGTCGTCACCGTAGAAATCGCAGTCGCCGCAGAGCAGGGAGCGCAGTTCGGGCATGGAGAGGTCTGTACGGTCTCCCAGTTCCGCCGCGGCCTCAACCAGATGGGGGAAGTCTTCCCTGTCGGTCATGGAACCTCCATGGCAGGAGCCTGTCCATAAACCTTATCAGAGCCTTACCTTCCAGGCCAGGGACCGCACCCGGACGCCATGCTCCCCGGAACCCTTCAGATAGTAGATTTGTGGTAGAATGGTCAGCCACAGGGAAACCCCGTGTCGCTCCTCAATCCCTCCTAATGCAGGTACTTTAGTCATTTTAATCATTATTGCCCGCCTCCGGGCGGCGCCGGAAAAAAATCCTTGACAAATAAAATCCCGTGGGATTTAATACCCCTGAGGGTACTTCATCGCTTGGTGTGAACGCGCAGGCAAGACTCGTTCAATCGGCACCAGGGGAGGGCATGATGGATGTGCGAGTTGGCGCGGGCTGTGGGGGTTGCCTTGATGGAAACCGGTATGGGACTGGAACCAGGAGGCAGCCATGAAGTGGATAAGCGCCAAGTTAAGGAAGGTACTCGGTTGGATCGTGCACCTGCCGGTCCTGGTGAAGGTGGGGCTGGGCGCGTTCCTGGTTGTGCTCATATTCGGGGGCAGTTACGCTAGCTACCGGATCTACGACTACACCCAGAACGATCCCGAGTTCTGCCGTTCATGCCATACGATGGAGAAGGCATGGTCTCGCTGGCAGCAGAGCGAGCACAGCGAGATAGGCTGTCACAGCTGTCACCATGTGAACCCGGTGCAGGGCGCCCAGCTGGTGATGAATTACCTGATGGAGCGGCCGGACCAGAACACGAACCACGCCCATGTGACTGACGAGGCCTGCGAGCAGTGTCATTACAGCGGCAATCCCACATGGGTGCAGGTGGCGGACACGGCGGGTCACAGGGTCCACGCCGAGCAGGAGAACATCGCCTGCCAGACCTGTCACGGCATGAGGTTGCATGAGTTCACGCCGGCGACGGAGATCTGCGCCGCCTGCCATGCCGACCACGTGGCCGAGCATGAGAAGGCGATAAAGGTACCGGCGATGCAGGATATGCACTGTATCGAGTGCCATCCGTTCCTGCGGGAGGACAGCCCGCTGAGGCCGACCAGGGAGACATGCCTGGGCTGTCACCAGAAGACGGCGACGCAGGACGGGGTGGTTTTCCCGGATAACGCTCCCATGATGTGGGACTGCAAGGAGTGCCACAAGCCGCATGAGAAGGACATGCCGGTTGTGGATTGCCTCTCCTGCCACACCGATGCGCGGCAGCAGGGGCTGCATGGGGCCTCGACCCACTCACAGACTTCGTGCACGGCCTGTCACAAGCCGCACGAATGGAAGGTGACGTCGAGGGACCAGTGTCTCGCCTGTCACACGGACAGGGCGGGTCACAACGAAGGTCAGGTCTGCGCCGACTGCCACGATTTCGGCCACGTCGCGGGCATGACCTCCGGCAACGAGCCGGGCGTGAGCCCGGACCAAACCTCCTCCGGGGAGGGGCAATCAGGTTAGAGGCAGGAACGGGACTGTACGCGAGGCGACAACTTTCGCAGGGTCCGTGTTGACGTGACAGCAGGGGCCGGACCGTCCGGCCCTTCAAGCAGAGCGCCCCGCGGGGCGCCGGGAAAGGTGAGAGGTATCCATGTGGTACATAATGGAAGTGCCGGGTTTCTTCATCTATAACGTGGTAACCACCACGCTGATCCTGGCCGCGCTTTCCTTCGGGATCCCACCCTTCATCAACTGGCTGGAAAAGAAGATGAACAAGGAGTGACCATCCCGGTTGCTCCGCTCCCCTTCCCGGGGAGCGTGCCGGCTGGATGGGCAGGGAGCTGCTACCGAGGCGCCCGGCGGCGCCGTGCCATGAGCAGGGGCATTGTTGCAGCAGAGCGGCGTGGGAAAAGCTAAGGATAGCTATTAGATTGGAATAGAAGACACGGCGGCTGAAGCAAGCAACACAAGGAGGGTATGCAAGTGGCTGAAAAACGTTACGGCATGGTGATCGACATGCGCCGTTGCATCGCCTGCCAGGCCTGCAGCGTGGCCTGCAAGGCGGAGATGAAAGTGCCACTGGAGGTCTTCGCCACATGGGTGAAGATAGTGGAGAAGGGAGAGTATCCCGACGCGCAGCGGTTCGCCCTGCCACGCCTGTGCAACAACTGTGGCAACCCCATCTGCACCAGGAACTGTCCCACCCGCGCCACCTATCAGCGGGAGGACGGGATCGTGGAGATCGACCAGCATCGCTGTATAGGCTGCAAGTATTGCATCGCCTCCTGCCCCTACGATGTCCGATACTACAACCCGCTGAAGAACATCGTACAGAAGTGCTACTGGTGCCAGCACCGGGTCGACGCCGGCCTTTTGCCCGCCTGTGTCGAAGGATGTCCCACCAGGGCCATGGTCTTCGGTGACATGAACGATCCCCGGAGCGAGGTTTCCAAGCTGCTTGCCAGCAGTCCGACCCAGGTTCTCAAGAAAGAGATGCAGACCGAGCCGGCCGTTTATTACATCGGCGCGGACGAGATCGCCATGAGCAACGTAGAGGAAGAGATCAACTATTTCACCGAGGGCGTGTACTTCCCCAAGATCCGCCTGTAGGAACGTATAAACGCGAAAGAGGAGCGTTCAACATGGAGCACGGAGACGTCAATGTAGTCTATACGGTGAACCACCAGCTGCCGCTGATCATGTATATCGGCCAGTACTTCTTCTTCACCGGGCTCAGCGCCGGTTCCTTTGTCATATCCGTGATCGCCACCCTGCTGGGCCGCAAGGAATTCAAGCCGATCGGCAAAATTACCGCCATCCTGGCGCCGATACTGCTTATCATCGCGCCGCTGAACCTGATAGCGGACCTGGAGCAGCCGCTGAGGTTCTGGCACCTGATGCTTTATTACAACTGGACCTCGCCCATCACTTACGGCTCCTTCCTGCTCACCGCATATCCCATCGTCGGTATCATCTACGCGGTGATGGTCTATACCAACCGGCAGACCCCGGCCAAGGTCCTGGGTATCCTTGGTATCCCGCTGGCCATCGCGGTCCACGGCTACACCGGCTTCATCCTGGCCCTGGCCAAGGCGCGTTCGCTGTGGAACACGGCGGCCATGCCGACCATCTTCATCGTCTCCGCCATGGTCTCCGGCATCGGCCTGGTGGTTATAATTGCCGCCATTCGCCTCAAGTGGTTCGACAAGAAGGCTACGCCGGAACAGAAGGGGAGGGACAAGACCCTCATCCTGCAGCTGGCCCAGTTCATGGCCTATACCATCATGCTGGACCTGTTCCTGGTGGTTTCCGACATCCTGGTCCTGCTCACCGCCCACGCCGACGCTCTGGAGGCGGGCATGCTCATCCTCACGGGCAACTTCGCCCCCCTCTTCGTCGGGGTGGAGATAACCCTGGGGGCGATAATCCCGATGATTCTTGTCCTCGGGCCTACACGAAAATCGCTGACTGCGGCGGTGGTGGCGTCGATCCTTGTGAATATCGGGGTCTACGCCATGCGTTTTGTCATGGTAATCGGTGGACAGACCATTCCACTCAGCTAGAGAGCCAAGGAGTTATAGATGCGAACCATTAGCAGAAGAGATTTTCTCAAGCTGGGCGCGGCCAGCGCCGCCGTGCTGGCCATCGAGAGCCAGCTGAACCCTATCGCCTCCGCGGCGGAGCAGCTCATCGAGGGCGGCCGGTCCGTTAACCGCACCTCCGGCCTGCCCCGTTCCTTCCTGCCCAGCACCTGCATGCAATGTCCCGCCGGATGCGGCATCATCGGCTACGTGGAGGAGAGCCGCCTGGTGAAGATCGGCGGCAACACCAAGAACCTCAGCAACCAGGGGGCCCTGTGCGCCCGGGGCCAGGCGGGCATCAACGCGGTCTACGATCCCGAGAGACTGCTCAAACCGATGCGCCGGGTGGGCGCGCGCGGCTCCGACTCCTGGGAGGAGATCGAATGGGACCAGGCGCTGGAGGATGTCACCGCGGCCCTGTCTTCGCTGAAGAGCGCGGGCCGCCAGCGCGAGCTGGTCTTCCTCACCGGTGACCGGGATGAGGACCATCTGGGCACGCGTTTCACCCACGCCTTCGGCTCTCCCAACGCCATCGGCGCCCTCAGCGCCTTCGGCGCCAACAAGGCGGTGGCGAACCGTGTCACCTGGGGCGCCGAAGGGGACATGCCCGACGTGGCCAACAGCAAGTACATCCTGGTGTTCGGCGCCAACCCGCTGGAGAGCAACCCACAGTATGTGGGCATCGCCCGCCGCCTGATCAACGGCATCAACAACAATCAGGCCAAGGTGGTGGTCTTCGACGTGAGGCTGACCAACACCTCGATGATGGCCAACGAGCTGCATTACGTCAATCCCGGCACCATGGGCCTGCTGATCCTGACCATGGCCAATGTAATCATGCAGGAAGGGCTCTACAAGCGGCTCTTCATCGAGAACTGGACCAATACCACGCCGGAGGAGCTGACGGCGCACCTGGCCCAGTACACGCCGGAGCGGGCAGAAGCCGAGACCGGCGTCGAGGCTGCGGTCATCCGTGCCACGGCGACGGAGTTCGCCACCACGGAACCGGCGACGACCTTCACCGACGCCTCGCTGGCGTCCCACCGTAACGGCGTGCAGAACGAGCGCGCCGCAATGCTCCTGTCCATCATCACCGGCAACATCGACACCCGGGGCGGCCTCTGCCTGCCGCGGCAGTTCAGCCTTGCCGAGCCCGATCCGGCGCCGCCGGTACCGGGACCCAGCGCCCTGTCCAATCCGCCTCAGTACCCCTTGGCGTCGCAACAGGCGGAGGCGGGCCTGTTCCAGCAGATAAAAGACCGGGAAGAGCCCGTAGGCGTACTGATGACCCACGGTTTCAACCCGGTCTATTCCAACCCTGACGGTGGCCAGGTCGAAGAAGTGCTCAGGGATGAGACGCTTGTTCCCTATCACGTGGCCGTCACCCCCTTCTTCACTGAGACGGCCAAGTATGCCGATATCATCCTGCCGGAGACCACATATCTGGAAGACCATAATATAGAGGTGCGGCCCTCCCCGGAGCTGGTTCCCATGGTGGGGCTGCGCCAGCCGGTGGTGCCGCCGCTGAAGGAGGCCCGGTCGTTCTACGAGATAGCCACGGAGCTGGCGGCCAGGGTCGGCGGCGGTATGGAGCGGTATTTCAGCTTCGGCTCCATCGACGAGTACCTGTCGGCGCGCATCTCCGGGATAGGCGGCCTGCAGAAGGCGGGCGGCCTGGACTACCTCAAGCAGCACGGGGCCTGGTACGACCCCAAGAGCCGTCCGGACTATGGCTTTTTCCGCCAGTCCGGTTTCAGCACCCCGTCCGGTAAGCTCGAGGTGAACTCGCAGGAACTGGCGGCGGCGGGCGTTCCGGCGCTGCCCTCCTACCAGCCGGTTACCTTCATGAACCAGCTGAGCGAGAACGACATGGTCCTCTCCATCTTCGACACGGCGCTGCAGACCGACGCCTACACAGCCAACTGCATGTGGCTGACCGAGATACTGCATGACAACCCAGTCTGGATGAATCCGGCCACAGCGGAGAAGCTGGGGATACAGGACGGCGACACCATCAAGCTGACCCGGCCCAACAACGTGGGCGACGCCAAGGAGCGCTCGGTGATGTCGACCGCATATCTGACGGAAGGCATCCACCCCAAGGTGGTCGCCATGGCCAACGGTGTGGGCCACACGGCCTTCGGCCGCATCGCCCAGGCGGAGGACATACCCTACAAGGAGCCGCCCAAGGTGCTTCAGGACCCCAACACTGAGCTGGTCTGGTGGAGCGAGAGGGGACCATACGAGGGTAAGGGGGTAAACCCCAAACCCATCGTCCCCATAGCCCTGGACCCGGTCGGCGGCGGCGAGGCGTGGAACGACATGGTCGTGACGGTGGCCAAGGTCTGATGGCTGAAGTGACCGACAGGGCCGGGGAGACAGCCCGGGCGCGGGCGGCGCTCTACCGGCTGCTGGCGCGGGTGTTCACCGGCCGGCCGACGGCGGGGCTGCTGAAGGGGCTGAAGGAGAAAACCGTGCTCGAGGCGCTGGCGGCGTACGGCGTGGTGTTCGATGCGGACTTCATAGCCGCCGAGGAAGAGGAGCAGGCGGAGGAGATGGCCGCCGAGTACACGAGGCTGTTCTTCGGGCCCGGTCCGCACATCGCGCCCTACGAGTCGGTCTTTGTCCTGGCCGGGAGCGAGGAGCGGCCCAGGCTCTGGGGCGAGGCGACGGTAAGGGTGGCGGATTTCTACCGTGAGGCAGGCCTGGAAACGGCGCCGGGGGCCACACCGGACCATCTCAGCCTGGAACTGGAAGCCATGGCCGCCCTGGCCGAGGCCGAGGCGGACAAGCGGTCCGCAGGAGACGGAGAAACGGCCGCACGGCTGCTGGAACTGCAGGAACGGTTCCGTCGCGAGCACCTGGCGGGCTGGGTCCCGGCTCTGAGCCGGGAGGTGCGGAAGATTTCGAAGAACGGTTTTTATCACAACATGGCGTTGCTGGCCGAGAACCAGGTGCAGGCGGGTTGTGGCGGCAACGGACCGGCGTGCTGAGCATCGGCGGCAAGGCAGGAACGACAAGGGAGGAAGAGAGTTTAAATGAAGATTCCTAAGCTATCCAAACCGGTATGGGCACTGATAGGCGTGGGCGTCCTGATATTGGCGATGCTGCCGATGCTGGGGCTGGCCCATTACACCACCACCAACCCCAACTTCTGTATGACCTGCCACGGCACCGGCGAGACAGCCGACGTGGGCCAGGAGTCCCAGGTGCATCCCGATTACGGCAAGGTCGGTTGCTTGGACTGCCATGCCAAAGACGGAGGCCACTTCGTCACCAATGGATACCAGGAAGGTTACAAGGCCGAGCCGGAGCGCGTCAGCGAGAACTGTGTACGCTGTCACGAGAACATGAAGCAGAAGTCGGACACGGAAGGGTTCAAGTTCAACGTGCGCAACATCTACTTCCCCCATGACAAGCATTTCACCTTCGAGGTCCAGTGCGCCGACTGCCACCGCAACATCGCCCACGACCTCAATATCGAGCCGACCAACCGGCCGCGCATGAGCTATTGCTTCCAGTGCCATCCCAGCACCGACCCCTGTGAAAAGTGCCATCCCGACGGCCCGCCGGCCGAGGAGGCCTATATCCCACCGCCGGCCAGGACACCGGAGACGCCGTCCGCCGACGCGGCCCAGGCCACCTTCGAGGTCAAGTGCTCCAAGTGCCACGCGCTTTACCCGCCCACCTTCTACAACAAGGAGCAATGGGCGGCCAACGTGGAGCAGATGGCCGGCTTCAGCGGCGCCGACATCAGCCCCGAAGAAAAGGCGCTGATAATCTCCTATCTCGACACCGTCGCCAAACCCTAGCGGGGACGTTCCTTAACGAAATTAAGAAACTCCACGCATTTTGCGTCCATCTACCGGGGACGTTCGTTAACGAAATTTAGAAACTCGGGGCGGCCGCCGGGCCGCCCCGCTTGTTCCCGGACCGTATGACGGTGAAGTTTTCTGATCAAACCTGCGGCGCCGTGAACTCCGCTTCAGTCTTTGGTATCGGACGCGGATCGTCGACGCGAGGTTTTGGAATCAAACCAACGACGTCGTGAACAGGGCGACGAAAAGGGCCGCCAGGAAGATACCCGCCGGCAGACCCGCGACCGCCATGATCAGGGAGAGCGGGACCCTGACCCACCAGCTCAGGCCTGTTGTGCCGGCGATGGTTCCCACTACCGCTCCAATGGAACCGCCCAGGGCACCGCTGAAATAAAGAATCACACCCTGATAGTCCAGAAACAGGACCGCCAGATCGCCCAGCATCGGTACGAAGAGCGTGGCGCCGATGGTGCCGCCGGCGAGGGTGGCGATGGGTATCGTCACCAGGATGGACCTGATGCCGGATCCGCCCCCGACGGGTTTTGCTTTCTGATAGAAAGCCCCCAGCAACAGGCCGCAGGCGAGCAACAGCAGACCGGCCAGCAACCCGCCGCCGGCCGCCTTGGGCGTGCCGGCCGGATCCAGGTTCAATTGGAAGAGAGAACGCGACCGGCCCAACACCAGGAACATGGAGATGCCGAAACTGAGGGCCAGGATGGAATTGAGGACGAGCCAGGTTCTGGATATGGATGTCGTGATACTCATCGAGGAACCATTATCTCATGATTGCCCGGCCGCCGCTCAGGCGGAGACGCCCGCCGGGGACGTTCCTTAACGAGATTCAGAAACTCCATCCGCCGGGGACGTTCCTTAACGAGATTCAGAAACTTCGCCAAATCAATTTGCGTACAGGAGTGCTGCACGCGGCCAGCGAACTATAAAGGGTGCCGGAAGAGCAGAAATTCAAGGGCGACCAGAAGGTGCCGCTGGTCTCGCCGCTGGCGGCGGGTGAGCGGCGCATCATCCAGTACCTGATCCCGCGCATGCCGCGCTGGATCGAGGGCTATCAGCTGACGCTGCTCACCATCCCCTGGAGCGCCGGCCTGCTCCTGGCAGGCTACCTTGCTCGCGGCAGACTGAACTGGCTATGGCTGGCCTCGGCCATGCTGTTTCTGCAGTGGCTGACCGATTCCCTGGACGGCGCCCTGGGCAAGTACCGTGACTTCGGCATCCCCAAGTGGGGATACTACATGGACCATCTGCTGGACTATGGTTTCATGAGCGCCGCCCTGGGCGGATACGCCATCCTCTTCGATGGGCGCGAACGCACCCTCTGGCTGGTGCTGATACCGGTCTTCGGCGGCTTCATGGTCAACTCCTACCTCTCCTTCGCCGCTACCAGCGAGTTCAAGATAACCTTCATGGGCACCGGTCCCACCGAGTCCAGGCTGGCGCTGGTCATCCTCAATACCTGTATCATCGCCTTCGGAACCGGCTTCGTCGAGACGGCCCTGCCCTGGGCACCCTACGTGCTGGGGTCGGCCCTGATCATCATCGTCTACCGCACCCAGCGGCACATATGGCAGGTGGACATGGAGGACAAGCGGCGGCGGGTGGAAAGCGGCGGCTAGCGTTCCACCAGACCTGCTGTGGGCTTTTTGCCCGCGCGCCGCTTGTCCCGCGCCAGCAAGTCACCTATGGCACCGGGAACGGTGCCGGGATAGGCGTATGTCACGCCGGCGAAACTCCCGGCTGTCGCGTATACGGTGGACCGGAAGAACATCGTTCCCGGTGGGATGTGGTAGTGCATGGTGATCGGCTTCTGCTGTGGCGCAGGGGGAAGCGGCTCATACGGCCATAAGGCGCACCTCCGTACCCGTCCGTTGCACCCCCGCCATCGTCTATAGCACCCCAGCCCCCGTCCGCTGCATTCCCGTACGCCCGGCTCCCGCCTCCGTCCTTCGCACCCCAGCCCCCAGTCCACGCTACCGGTTGAACCTGTCGTCGGACTTCCGTCTGCTCACGGTTTTACGAACCTGCTCGAGCCATCCGGTGCGGATCTCTTCGGGAGTGTCGAACTCAGGAACATACGGTTTGATGTCGAGCAGCGGTGTTCCATCCAGGATGTCGAGGTTCTGAACGTGAAGGTCACCGCCTTCGACCCTGTCGAGCCGGACGGTCGACAGGCCGATGGGGTTCGGTCTCCTTGGCGCGCGGGTGGCAAAAAGGCCGCGAAGCCGGGTGTCCATGAAGGGGATGACCTCCAGCTCGAACCCGCGGCCTCGGTGCAGCTGATAAATGAGGATGATGTGAGAGAAGCCGTCGATGTCCTTCAGCCCGGCCTGGAATTCCCCGAACACCTCGACCACGCCCTTCACGCCGGCGCCGGCCGCGGGCTGGATCGGCGTGCCCTCCGGCTGCCTGAACGGCGTATGGATGATCCCTATCGGCTTCAGTTCCATCGCTTGTCTCTCATGCTGTGTTGCCGTCTTCGCTGGGAAAAGGTGACGGAGCCTTATCTTCTTCCGACGGGGGCGGCTTGTCAATGATTGCGTTCCAACCCCCATCTATCTAAGATACTATTGACCGTGCTAGGCGGGGAGCTAGCGGTGCCCTTTACCCGCAATCCGCTATAGCGGGGCATCAATCCCCACCTTCGGGGCAGGTTCGCGCGGCCAGTGGCCTTGCCGCCGGTGCTGAAGGCCAGGTCCTGCGCAATGGAACGTCGTGAACCCCGTCAGGTCCGGAAGGAAGCAGCGGTAAGCGATCTCTTCCATGTGCCGCGGGAGCGCCTGGCTGGAGCCGTCGGTCTGGCGCACGCGCGCAGGCCTGTTTCAACGGTGGGTGCACGGTCGTTTGTCTGCCGGCGGACTGACCAGGGATGTGTTGCGGAAGTGTCGCGACCCGGCTCTCGGGCGAACCGCGGGCCGGTCCGCGCGGGGACAGTAGCCGGAACGCAGGCGGAACACAAGAGGACCACGGGAAGTCCGCAGGCGGGCTGCGGACCCGGTCGCGTACGGACCGGGAGCGGCCATGGACCGAGGTGGACTTGGTCGCAACCGGACCGCAGGCGGACAGTAGCCGGAACGCAGGCGGAACACAAGAGGACCACGGGAAGTCCGCAGGCGGGCTGCGGACCCGGTCGCGGGCGTAACGCAGGCCCTGACCACGGGTCCGGGTCACGGATCCGGTCCATAGAGCCGGACCGCTAGCGGATCGCGGACCGCCGGCGTAAACAGCGGGAACACCATGGCGCACCAGTCTTTTTACAGGAAATATCGTCCGGCCACCTTCGATGACGTGGTGGGACAGGACCATGTCACGCGCACCCTGCGCAACGCCATCGCCGGCGGCAGGATAAGCCACGCCTATCTCTTCGCCGGCTCCCGCGGTACCGGAAAGACATCGGTGGCCAAGCTGCTGGCCAAGGCGCTGAACTGCGTCCACGGCCCCACCGCCGACCCCTGCGGCGAGTGCGACAGCTGCCTGGCCATCGCCGCCGGCACCTCTCTGGACGTGGTGGAGATGGACGCCGCCAGCAACCGCGGCATCGACGACATCCGCGACATCCGCGACAAGGTGGCCTTCTCTCCCGTGGAGGGGAAGCACAAGGTCTATATCCTGGACGAGGCCCACATGCTCACCAAGGAAGCCTCCAACGCCTTTCTGAAGGTGCTGGAGGAACCGCCGCCGCACGTCATCTTCGTGCTCTGCACCACCGAGGCACACAAGGTGCTGCCCACCATCCAGTCGCGCTGCCAGCGCTTCGAGTTCCGCCGCCCAAACGCCGATATGGTGCTGGAGGTGCTGCGGCGGGTGACCGTCGCGGAGGAACTCAGTATCGAGGATGCCGGCCTGGAGGCCATCGCCCGCTCGGCGGGCGGCTCCTTCCGCGACGCCGTCGGCGTCCTGGACCAGCTGGCGACCTATTGCGATGGGGAGATAGCCCTGGCCGACGTGCTCTCCCTCCTGGGCACCGTGGAATCGGAGCTGCTCTTCGAGGCGGTGGATATCGCCGCCGACCAGGACCCGCGCGGCGCCCTGCTCTTCATCAACCGCCTGGCGGAGGCCGGCAAGGACTACGGCCAGTTCGCCGAGGAACTGACCGGCCATCTGCGCAATATCTTTCTGCTGCAGCAGCTGGACGACTACCCCGCCGGTATCATCAACGTCCCCGCCGACGACCTCTCACGCCTGAAGGCCCAGGCCCGGGTGCTGACCGAGGCCCGGATTTTCCGTTTCATCGAGCTTCTCGTCGCCGCCATGGGGGGCATCCGCCAGGGCGACGACCCGCGCCTGAGGCTGGAGCTGGCCTTCATGGACATGACCCGTCCGGAAGTGGATCGCTCGCAGAAATCCATGCTCTACCGCCTCGACCGGCTGGAACAGCAGCTGGACGAGGGCGGAGCTTCCACGGGAGCGGCGGCCGCTCCACGGGTGCGTCCGCCGGACAGGAGGAAGGGTGAGGAGGAGACGGGGGGAGCCGCCGGCGCCGCCGGCGAGACGTCAGATGCGGAAAGGGACGACCGGCCCCGGAGTGACCGGGCGGGCGGCGACAGGGCGGGCGGCGACAGGGTGGGCGGAGAACAGGCGGACGGCGACAGGGCAGGAGCCGGCCGAACGGACGAAGCCGCCCCTGCGGCGGCGGACGGGTCGCGTCCGGCCATGAAACTTTCCCTGGACAGGGTGCAGCGCGCCTGGGCCGTCATCCTCTCGCAGGTGAAGAAGAAGAAAGTGCCGCTTCATTCCCTGCTCCAGGAGGCCCGGCCCGTGGACCTGGAGGGGAAGACCCTGACCATCGGTTTCCCCGCCGGCAGCGAGTTCCATAAAACACAGGTGGAGAAGCGTGACAACATGGCCGTCCTGACCGAGGTGCTGGGGGAGATGACCGGCGCCGGCCTGAAGGTGCGGTGCATCATCTCCGAAGGCGAGCGCCGGCCGGAGAAGAAGGTCCTCAGCCACGAGGAGATCATCGCCCTGGCCAAGGAAGAGCTGAAGGCGGAAGAGGTCAGGCCCGAGCCGAGGCAGACCCCGTCCGAGTAAGGAAAGGAGCAGCGCTTGCAGAACATGAACTACAACAAGATGATGAAGCAGGTCCAGGAGATGCAGAAACAGATGGTCAAGGCCCAGGAGGAGCTGGCAGCCGAGGAGGTGGAGGCCAGCGCCGGCGGCGGCATGGTCACCGTCAAGGTCACCGGCGATCTGAAGGTCACGTCCATCAGCATATCCCCGGAAGCCGTGGACCCCGACGACCCGGAGATGCTGGAGGACCTGGTGACGGCGGCGGTAAACGAGGCTGTGCGCTCCGCCCAGGAGCTGGCCAGCCAGAAGATGGGCGGCCTCACCGGCGGGCTGAACATCCCGGGGCTGATGTGACGAGGATCTATGCGGGCGGAATCGATGTGACCGGGGCTGATGTGACCAGGTATTATGTGACCCAGGCCGGAGACCTCAAGGCTCAAAGGCTTTACAGGCGCCACTGGCCCCCCGCGCTTTCCTGAAAGATGTTCCCCGAACCGGTAGAGAACCTCATCAGCGAGCTGGCCAGGCTGCCCGGCATAGGCCGGCGCTCGGCCCAGCGCATCGCCTTTTTCATGCTCAGGCGTCCGCGTCAGGACGCGCAGGAGCTGGCGGAGGCGATCGTTGACATCAAGGACAAGATCGGGTTCTGCCGGCAGTGTTTCAACTTCACCGATCAGGAGCTCTGCCTCTTCTGCCGCGATGCCCGCCGCGACGCGTCGGTCATCTGTGTTGTGGAGGAGCCCAGCGACATCATCCCCATCGAGAAGGGCGGCGAGTACCGCGGCCTCTACCATGTACTGGGCGGCTCGCTCTCGCCGCTGGACGGGGTCGACCCGGAGCACCTGCGCATCGGCGAACTGGTAAGGCGTGTGGAGGCGGGGGGCGTAGAGGAGGTCATCATCGCCACCAACCCCAACACCTCAGGCGAATCCACTGCCCTTTACCTGGCGGACGAACTGAGGGACAAGGTGAAGGTCACCCGCCTGGCCAGCGGCCTGCCGGTGGGAGCCGACCTGGAATACGCCGACGAGGCCACCGTCAGCCGCGCCATGCTGGGGCGGCGGGAGCTGTGAACCGATAAGAATCACCCGGCGCGCCGGCCGGTCGACTGACGGATCAAGCGACCGGTCATCTGTCATGATTCCGGAGGAGAGTGCTCCTGCCTCGCTGGGGGGGACCAGACAGCAGTTCCGGTGGTCACCTGTCATGATTCCGGAGGAGAGTGCTCCTGCTCCAGGAACCCGGCGGGCGTGATGACTTTGAACGGCCGCTCCAGGTCGAGCGGCTTCGTGGCTGCCTCAGGAAAGTGCCCCACGTTACCCGTGATCAGATAATCACAACCGGCCGCCACCGCGACTTCGATGAATGGAGCATCGTCAGCATCAGGCAATCGCAGGCTCAGCGGCGGCGCCACAACGCTTTCGCCCTCTGTTTGAAAAAACTCCAGCAGCGCGTCTACGTCCGCAGTCCTGAACCCGAACTTCGGGCGCAAGAGGACTTCCCGGTATTCAGAGATGATCCTGTCATCAAACGTGAGAGTCAATCGTTCCACCAGTACGAGATCAAGGATTCGGGCAGGCGTCCCGTGAACGTTGATCAGAGCAGATACAAGGATGTTTGTATCGAGGACTACTCTCAACTCTGTGGGCGGGATTTACGTACAGCTTCGATCTCACCCTCGATCTCATCCCCGGACATGCGGTCCAGGCCTTCCTGCCGGGCAGACCGGCGCATGTTTGAGACAGCAACCTGCGCCCTGGCGCGACGTATAGCGTCCAGAGTAGCTTCAATATCACCTTCAGAGATGTTTGAAAGCAGGGCCACAGGCTTGCCGTGGGAAGTCACGACGAGCTCGCCTTCCTTATCCAGCAGCTGCCATGTATCTGATGCTTTAAGTTTCAAATCCCTGGTAGATATCATCTTCATGGTATGCACAAGCCTTTCAAGGACAATCTGTTACCATATTGTTACTTATTTCGGTACTAAATTGTTACACATTAGTGTATTGATTTCAATCCGTCATTCAATCCGTCATGAACTCATAGAAGTACCCGTTCCCCACCTCCACCTTGCGCAGCTTGCCCACCTCCGCCAGCCGGTCCAGGCGCTCCTCCGCCTCGCTCATCGGTATCATGTAGAGCTCGCCCACCTCGCGGATGGCCGCCTTGCCGTACTTCTCCATGAAGGCCATGATGCTCTCGTCGGATAGCTCCGGCTCGCTGCGCACCAGCTTGCCCTCGCTCTTCTCCTCCATCAGCTTGATCAGGGCCATGGAGCTGACGTAGCCGTTGAGCGGCAGCTCCTCGCCGGCGGGCGTGCGCAGTATATAGAAAGGGAAGGCCTCGCCGCCCTGGGTGTGGTACTCCTGCATGTCGGACTCGAAGGCATGGCCGGCGGCGCCGCTGTCGATGTCGGCCTTGAGCTGCGGGCCGCTCAGGCCCACCTCCTCCGCCAGCTCCATCTGGGTCTTGCGGCGGTGGATGGGCCGGCATTCGGCCAGTCCCGCCTCACGCAGGCGCCTAAGGTACCGGGCCGCCAGCTCCTCGTCCTGCATCTGGGCGGCCTTGACCGCCAGGCAGGCGGGCCAGGAGGAACGGAAATCGGTCTTGTATTCCTGGAAGAAGGAAGGGTCCACGGGCATCTTGTGGCGGTCGGAGGAGGCCAGCCAGTATTCTCCCATCTTTGAATAGAAGTTCATGGCGTTTATCTTGTTCACGGGGTCGTTGAAGTTCTTCACGCTCTCCACCAGGCCGCCCATGCGGTAGACCATGCGCACCTGGTCGCCGTAGAGTTCGCGGATCTTGCGGACCACCGGCTCCGACCCCCAGCACCAGGTGCAGATGGGGTCGGTGAAGGTGAAGAGTTCGATGATGGCTTTGCCTTCGCTCATTGTCTGTCCTCGCTGGTAGCTTGTATCGATATCCCGGTCCTTACCGGGATGAGCATTAATCTAACAGAAAACGGCTGCCGATAATGTGATATCATAATGATATCATCAAGACTGTCTCAGGCGGCGGTTTCAGGAGTTAACTATGACAGACGTTCTTGTGAGGAACATTCCCAAGGAAGCGCTCGACCTGCTCAAACAGAGAGCGGCGCGTCGCAACCGCTCACTGCAACAGGAGCTATACGGCATCATCACCCAGGCCGCCCATGATGACGTCGATGCCCTGGTGGACCGCATCCGGGAGCGTCGTGCCCGTTACGAGTGCGATGGAGCCCGTTTCGGTGACAGCACTGAAAGTGTGCGCCGGGACCGCGACCGGTAGAGTAGCCGTCTGTGGTCATCGACACCAGCATCGCCGTCAAATGGTTCCTGCCCGAGCCGTTGAGCCGTGAGGCGGATGCTGTGCTGGAAGATGCCAGGCTGGGCAGGATACAGCTGGCTGCTCCCGATCTCATAATATACGAATTCGCCAACCTCTTATGGAAGCTGCAGCGGCGCGGGGAGCTGGGCGGCAGAGATACCCTGAGCCTTATGCGTGACTTCGAATTGTTGCCGGTGGATCTGGTCCCGGCCGACGTTCTCGGCTCCCGGGCTCTGGCCATAGCCTGCCAGACCGGTTGCACAGCCTATGATGCGGCATTCATCGCCCTGGCCGGGGAGCTGAAAAAGCCGCTGCTTACCGCCGACCGGAAACTGGTGAAGCTGATGGACGGCACCCGTCATGCCCGGCGTATGGTTCTGCTGTCGGCAGACCATGGAGAGGGAAAGTCGGGGTGAAGCAGATGATACCCACGAAAAACAGGGGGGAACATATGCGACACATCCTTTTGAACCCCTGTTGATCCATTATGACGGGGAAAGCCGCCGGGAAACGCATCCGTGAGCCGCTTGCCTTGCTCCTTCCCGGTGAATTGTGGGTTATCTGTTCCTGTGTTTGCCGGCGAAACGCATCCTGAGCCGTCTGCCATGCTCCCTCGATATCCAGTCGATCTATGATGACGCGGCCGGGCCGTGGCGAAACAGGCATGGCGTGCCGCTGATACGGGTAACCTAAAGGCACAGGAAGGCATAGCAGGGTTTCAGCCACCGGCGGGGAAAGCTCTCCCGGGGGGCCTGAGGGCCGGGGTCTTGAAGGGCTCCCGAAGAACGCCCGATGCGCAACTGTCAGCGAGGAAAGGAGCAGGGATGCCAGTCTATGTCGCACTCAGCAAGCTCACGGAAGAGGGTAGCAAGACCATCAAGGATAAACCAGAACGCATCAAGGAGGTCAACAAGGACCTGGAGGGCATGGGCGTCCGCGTGCTCGACCAGTACGCGCTCCTGGGACAGTATGATTTTGTCAGCATCCTCGAAGCTCCTGACAACGATACCATCGTCAAGATGTCGGTGGAGATAGGCTCCCGCGGCTCGGTACAGTTGCAGACGCTGCCGGCGGTGCCCATCGACCAGTTGATCGCCGATATCCAGGGGTAAGCAGGAAAAAGAGGGGAACCGTCGCTGCTTCCGGTCGGAGACTGCCGCCCTGCTTTCGGATGGAGACTGCCGCCTGCTTCCGGACGGAGGGTGCGCGGGCAGAGGGGGACATGGAGACAGGGTCGCAATGCCTTTTTCTGCTGGGCGGGCCGCCAGGCGCCGGCCGTCGGCATGCTGAAAACGAAAGGAGGGGGCATCCACGAAGTCGCCGTGTCTGCGCCCGCGGCGCGTTTCACATGACAGACGCGGCGCCCCATGATTCGTTCTTATTATTCTCATGACTCCTGGCAAGAAGAAAAAAACATCGAGGAAGACCGCCGGCAGGAAGACCGCCGGCAGGAAGACCGCCCGCGCCGGCTATGACGTGATCATCGTCGGCGGCGGCCCGGCGGGCATCTTCGCCGCCCTTGAACTTACCCGCGGCAACGACTGGAAGGTGCTGCTGCTGGAGAAGGGCCGCGACATGGCGCAGCGCAGGTGTCCGGTGCGGGATGAGCGGCCCGTGGGCTGCGAGATCGGCTGCCGGCCCTGCGCCATCACCAGCGGCTGGGGCGGAGCCGGCGCCTTCAGCGACGGCAAGCTCACCCTCTCGCCGGAGGTGGGCGGCTGGCTGCCGGAGTTCCTGCCGGAGGACGAACTGAAGGAGCTTATCGCCTACGTGGACGGAATCTACGTGGAGTACGGCGCCCCCGAGCGCATCCACGGCGTCGACCACGACCATATCGAGGAGATCCGCCAGCGGGCGATGCGGCTGGGGCTGAGGCTGGTGGACGCGCCCATCCGCCACATGGGCACCGACCGCTGTCCGGCGGTGCTCCAGGCCATGCGCGATGACATGAACGGCAGGGTGGAGGTGGTCACCCGCGCCAGCGTCAGCAAGATCCTGGTGAAGGATGGCAGGGCCGTCGGCGTGAGGCTGGCGGACGGCACGAGGCTGAAGGCAAGGGTGGTCATCGTCGCCCCGGGCCGCGAGGGCGCCGCCTGGCTGGTGGAGGAGGCGGGCGAACTCGGCCTTGGCATGAGCAACAACGCCGTGGATATCGGCCTGAGGGTGGAGGTGCCCGCCATCGTGCTGGAACCGCTGACCGATGTCCTCTATGAGTCCAAGCTGCTCTACTATTCGAAGAGTTTCGAGGACGAGGTGCGCACCTTCTGCATGAACCCCTATGGTTTCGTCTCCAAGGAATCCTATGGTGACGTGGTCACGGTCAACGGCCACAGTTACAGCGACCGCCGCTCGGAGAACACCAACTTCGCCCTGCTGGTGAGCACGCGCTTCACCGAGCCCTTCCGCGAGCCCATCACCTACGGGCGCTCCGTGGCGCGCATGGCCAACCTGCTGGGGGGCGACATCCTCATCCAGCGGCTGGGGGACCTGCAGATAGGGCAGCGCACCACAGTGGAGCGGCTGGAGCGCAGCACGGTGGAGCCGACGCTGAAGAACTGCACTCCCGGCGACCTCTCCTTCGTGCTGCCATACCGGCATCTGCGTGACATCCTCGATATGCTTCAGGCCATGGACAAGCTGGTGCCGGGGGTCAACTCGCGTGAGACGCTGCTCTACGGGGTGGAGGTGAAGTTCTATTCGGCGCGGCTCAAGCTCAGCGGCGAGCTGGAGACGGAGGTGGAGAACCTCTACGCCGTGGGCGACGGCGCCGGCGTCACCCGCGGGCTGATCCAGGCGTCGGCCTCCGGTGTGGTGGCGGCGCGGTCAGCCATGGGGCGGCTGTAGGAACAGGGATGGTGTTCCCGTGATCTCCGGAGCGGGTGGGTGACCGTCTTTTCGCTCACCCTGTCATGCAGGCGAGGTATTCTCGCTATTTCATTCCTGGGGCGGGCCGGAAGGGCTGGATACCGTTCCTGTCGCGGCATGGAAGTGAGGTATGTCCGTGAGGTATGCACGAAATCCCGTTCCCTGGGGTGAGTGGGGAAGCTGGATGGAGCCCCAACCCCGGTGTGGGGGCGAGGCAGCCGCAGCCGCCGGGGAGCAGGTGGCGTGTCCCTCGGGGGCAGCCGTAGAAACAGGCTGGCGCCCTCCGTGAGTCGCGCGTAAACGGGTTTGGTGCTACCCAAGTCCCGGCCGGTGGTTTCGCCCCGCTTCCCTTCCCCATATAATTACTGCGACAGTATCTAATCCAGTCACGCTGAATGAAGGAGTCTCATGCCGGCGACGATCGTAGTGGGGACGCAGTGGGGAGACGAGGGCAAGGGTCGCGTCATCGACAACCTGGCCGAGAAGAGCAGCATGGTGGTGCGCTTCCAGGGCGGCAACAACGCCGGCCACACCATCGTCACCGATGACGGCGAGTTCAAGTTTCACCTGCTTCCTTCCGGTATCCTCTATCCTGACGTCATCGCCGCCGTGGGCAACGGCGTGGTCATCTCGCCGCGGGTGCTCTGCAAGGAGATAGACGGGCTCGAGGCGCGGGGCTACAGCGTGGAGAACCTGAGGCTCTCGGGCAACGCCCACCTGATCATGCCCTACCATATCCTGTTGGACGCCGCCAACGAGACCATGCTGGGGCGGCGCAAGATCGGCACCACCAAACGCGGAATCGGCCCGGCCTACACGGACAAGGCGGCGCGCATCGGCATCCGTGTGCAGGACCTGCTGGACAAGAAGATACTCAGGCAGAAGCTGGACACTGCCATAGGCGTCAAGAACGACCTGCTGGAGAAGGTTTACAACAGCCCCGGCGTCGACCCCTTCGAGGTGATGGAGCAGTACACGGAATACGCCGACCGGCTCTCGCCATATATCGCCGACGTCTCGCTGCTTGTGGACCAGGCGCTCGGGCGTGGCGAGCAGGTGCTGTTCGAGGGGGCCCAGGGGACGCTGCTGGACATCGACCACGGCACCTATCCCTTCGTCACATCCTCAAATCCCATCGCCGGGGCGGCCTGCGTAGGCGCCGGCGTCGGGCCGACGCGCATCGACGATGTCATAGGCGTCTGCAAGGCTTACACCACCCGCGTGGGCGAGGGGCCCTTCCCCACGGAGCTGGGCGGGGAGCTGGGCGACCATCTGGTGCAGAAAGGTGGAGAGTACGGCACCACCACCGGCCGCCAGCGCCGTTGCGGCTGGCTGGACCTGGTGATACTGAAGTATGCCGTCAGGCTCAACGGTCTCACCGGCCTGGCGGTGACCAAGCTGGACGTGCTCTCGGGCCTGGACCAGCTACAGGTCTGTTCCATGTACGAACACGAACATGACGGCCGGAAAGACAACTATGTGGAGTTCCCGCCGCACCAGTCCATCTTCTACCACTGCCGGCCGGTGTACGAGACCATGCCCGGCTGGAAGGAGGACATCTCCGGCGTGCGCCGGATGGAGGACCTGCCACGGGAGGCGCGCGAGTATCTGGCGCTGATCGAGGAGGAGGCGGGGGTGCCTGTCAGGAGCGTGAGCGTCGGGCCCGGCCGGGAAGAGATAATCGAGGTGTAAGACGGGCGCGCCGCTGCCAGGAGACCGGCGGGAACCGGGCGGCGGCCCCGGAAGGGCGGAGGGCCCGGCCGGAAGGGTGCATGGCAGGGCGCGGGATGTGACGCCGCAAGGAGCGCCCGAGGGGGCGCGGGGAGGAACGGAGCCCGGGGACACGGGAGGCAAAGGTGGAACGGCGACCCGGGGCGCAAGGGGCAAAGGTGGTGCAGCGCCCGGGGACGCGGGGGGAGCGCAGCGGACGGCCGATCTCCGGCAAGACGGACGGGGCGCATGGCTGTTGCTGGCAGTCGTCAGTTTCGCCGTCTTCCTGGCGGCCCTGGACCAGACCGCCGTCTCGGCGCTGCTCCCCGTCATCGTAAAGGATTTCGAAGGCTTCTTCTCGCCGGATGCCGTCGAGCGCGCCAGCTGGATAATAACCGCCTACCTGGTGGGCTACACGGTGGTGATGCCGGTGATGGGCCGGGTTTCTGACCTCTTCGGCCACCGGCGAGTCTTCAATATCTCCGTGCTGATATTCGTGATTGGCTCGGTGCTGTGCGCCCTGACCGGAGGCTTCGGCCAGCTGGCGGCGGCGCGGGCGCTGCAGGCGGTGGGCGGCGGCGCTATCGTGCCCATCGCCATGGGCATGGTGGGATACACTTTCGGTTTCAGGCGCCAGGCCTTCGCCATCGGAATCCTGGTGGCGGCGGGGGAGGCGGGGGGCGTGCTGGGGCCGCTCTACGGCGCCTGGCTGGCGGAGCCCTTCGGCTGGCAGTTCATCTTCTGGGTCAATGTGCCCCTGGGCCTGCTGGTGATGGGGGCGGTGTGGCTGACGGCGGCGCGCTGGCCGGTCCGGCGGGTGCCGGTGGACTGGCGTGGCGCCCTGCTGCTGGCGCTGTTCCTGGCCGTGGTCACCATGGGGCTGTCCGGCCAGCGCGCCGCCGGCTGGTATAACTTCGTCATCCCCATGCTGGCGGCCGGCACGGTGCTGCTGGCGGCCTTCATCTGGGTGGAGCGCAGGCAGGAACATCCGGCTATCCGGCTGAGCCTGTTCCGGAATATCACCTTCTCCGCCGCCAACCTGGCCAACCTGCTGGAGGGGGTGGCGATGATCACGGCGCTGGTGCAGGTCCCCTTTTTCGCCTATGCCACCCGCGAGGCCACTCCCATTGAGGGAGGGCTACTGCTCATTCGCATGACGTTGCTGATACCGGTGGGAGCGGTCATCGGCGGCCTGCTGGTTAACCGCGTCGGGCACCGCTTCGTGGCGGCGGCCGGATTCGCCTTCGCCGCCGCGGGACTGTTCCTGGTGAGCCGCTGGCCCCTGGATGTATCCACCGCCGTAGAGACGCGCGACCTGGCTCTGGCCGGCTTCGGCTTCGGTCTCAACAGCCCGGCCCTGGCGGCGGCGGTGGTGGGGACGGTGGAGAGGGCGCGGCTGGCGGCCGGCTCCGCCATCCACATCGTCTTCAAGATGACCGGTATGATGCTGGGCCTGGCCTTCCTCGGCGGCTGGGGCATCTACCAGTTCGAGTCTTTACTGACCCTGGAGGGCCTGCCGCTCCAGGACTGGGACAAACTCACCGCCTTCGTCGAGCAGCGTAGCCTGGAGGCCATCCTGGGGGTGCTCAACGACTTCTTCCTGCTGGCGTCGATCGTCTGCGCCCTTGCCATCATCCCCTCACTGCTCATCAACCTCCGCCGCGATACCCCCGGGGACGTTCCTTAACGAACTTAACTTATTCAGAATCCTTAAATTATTCATGAAAAAATGCATAGATTGAATGACTCAAGACGAACAACTGAAGAGCCAGTCAAGGTATGCCTCTGAATATCTGAATAAATGCATACCGGATTGAATAACTTAAGCTCGTTAAGGAACGTCCCCGAGAATCAGGGGATTCCACCAGCTGTACCGAGCATCCTTTACTACCTCCAAACGTCACAATTATGAGCATATTCATTCATTAAAAGTCTGAATTGCTCTTCAATCCAGCCACACGGCTGGAGACCCGACATCAGGTACAAGGAGTGAACAGGAATGGCAAGCGTAGTAGTGATAGGGGGAAGCTTTGCGGGACTTACCGGCGCGCTGGAGGCCAGGCGCAAGCTGGGCGAGAACCACAAGGTGACCCTGATATCAAAAACCGAAGATTTCGTCTATATCCCGTCGCTGATATGGGTTCCCTTCGGCTGGAGGGAAGTGAAGGACATCAGCATCCCCATCGGGCCCATCCTCGACAAGGCGGGTGTGGATTTCGTCAAGGACGAGGTCACCCGCGTCGACCCCGGTAGCAACCGGGTGATCACCGCCAACGGTCAGTATGAGTATGACTATCTGCTGGTGGCCTCGGGTGTCAGCGTCCGCTACGACCTGGTGAAGGGGCTGGCGGAGGGTGAACACACCTATTCCGTCTGCACGCCCCAGCACGCCGAACACGCGCGCGCCGGATGGGACGAGTTCGTCAAGGACCCCGGTCCGGTGGTGATCGGCGCCAGCCAGGGCGCCAGCTGCATGGGCGCGGCCTACGAGTTCCTCTTCAATTTCGAGTACGCCTGCCGCAAGGCCGGTATCCGTGACAAGGTGGAGATCACCTGGGTGACGCCGGAGCCCTTCCTGGGCCACTTCGGCATCGACGGCATGTCCGGCGGCGAGGCGATGCTGAAGGCGTTCATGAAGGCCTTCAAGATCAATTACATCACCAACTCGGAGATAGACGAGATAACACAGGACAGGTTCAGGCTCAAGGACGGCCGCGAGCTGTCCTACCGCTACTCGATGATAGTGCCTCCCTTCAACGGCGCCCGCTTCGTCAAGGAGTCGGGAGACCTGGGAGATGAGAAGGGATTCATCCCTACGGATGACACCTACCGGCACGAGAAGTACGACAACGTCTTCGCCGCCGGCCTGGCGGTGGCCTTCGCGCCGCCCTGGACTGCCCCCATAGCCTTCGGCGTCCCCAAGACCGGCTTCCCTTCCGAGGTCTCCGCCAAGGTGGCGGCGGACAACATCGTCAAGCTGGTCGAGGAAGGAACTGGCGCGGAGCTGGAGCACAAGCCCATGGGCAAGATACCGGGGCTATGCGTGATGGACGCGGGACACAAGGAGGTCCTCATCCTCTCCAACCACCTGATCAAGCCCAGGCAGTTCGCCATCATGCTGCCCAACCCGCTGATAAACGTGGGCAAGCGCTTCCTGGAGAAGTACTTCCTCTGGAAGACGCGTACCGGCAGGGCGCACCTGCTGTAAATAAATCGGGGACGTTGTCCAGTCAGCGACCCACAAGTTTCAATAGTTTAAGTACGTCCCCGATCTACGTTGAAGCGGAAGTTGATGATGTCCCCGTCCTGGACCTGGTAGTCCTTGCCCTCCAGCCTGAGCGTTCCCTTCTCCCGGGCGCGGGCCATGTCGCCCGCCTCGATGAAGTCGTCGTAGCCGATGGTCTCAGCCCGGATGAAGCCGCGCTCCATGTCCGAGTGCACCCGCCCCGCTGCCCGCGGCGCCGCGTCGCCCTTTCGCGTGGTCCAGGCCCTGACCTCATCCTCGCCCACGGTGAAGAAGGAGATGAGCCCCAGTAGTTCGTAGGCCTCGCGGATGACCAGATTCATGGCCGGCTCGGCGATGCCCAGCTCCTCCAGGAACATCTCCGCCTCCTCCGGCTCCAGCTGGGAGAGTTCCATCTCTATCTTGCCGCTTAAGGCGAACACCAGCGCCTGCTTGCCGGCGTAGTAGTCGTTGAGGGCGGCGACCGCAGCCAGCGTCTGCTCGCTGCCGATCTCGTCCTCGCCTACATTGAGCACCACCAGCTCCGGCTTCAGTGAGACGAACTGCAGCGAACCGATGGCGGCGCGCTCCTCTCCGCTCAGCTCCAGCCCCCGCAACGGCCGCTCGACCTCCAGCGCCTCGCTGCAGCGCTCAAGCGCCTGCCGCTCGACCTCCAGACCTTCTCCGACCCCCTTCTTCATCGAACTCTCGATGCGTTCCAGCCGCGTCTCCACCAGCTCCAGGTCATGGAAGATCAGCTCCAGGTCCAGGGCTGCGGCATCGGCCGCCGGGTCGATGGGGCCTTCATGCACAATCGACTCGTCCTCGAAGGCGCGCACCACGTGGATGAGAGCGTCCGCGTCCCAGGCCATGTCGAACAGCGAACCCTTCTGGCCGCTGCCGGAGATACCGCGGTCGAAACCGGTCACATCAGTGCACTGAACCTCGGCATAGGTGGTCTTCTTCGGTTTGTAGATCTCGCTCAGCCGGTCGATGCGCGCGTCCGGAACCTTGATCACGCCCACCGGCGCATCCGCCGAAGCCGGATTGGGGTAGGAGGTGATCTCCAGCTCCTGGCCGGTGAGGGCGTTGAACAGTGTCGTCTTGCCCGCGTTGGGCAGCCCGATGATTCCCAGTTTCATGAGAAATGAATCCGTGCGTCTTCCATGTCATTACTCTACATGAAATGCTTGCGTGTTTTCCTGTTGGCTGTCCGGATTCACTGTCACAACGGCTTCCTTCCCATGGACCTGTATCCAGATAATCTGAGCCCTGATTCAGTAGGTCTTTTCAATGAGGTTCATCGATTGTTTTTTATCAAGAGATACTATTTATGGAAAAACACCGAACTCCATGAATATCTTCACAAGCAGCATGTGGGGTGGTAACTGAGCCTTGAGCCATAGTCGGGGGCAGGATAGAATTACGCCCGAGCGGTCAGTGGCCATGGCGCCGGTGCCGGCGCATGCCACGGCGGCTGAATGCCAGGCAGAAAGAACCGACAACGGAGGAGCCCTTTGCGCGTACTGGTCGTAGGTTCAGGAGGAAGGGAACACGCCATCGTCCGGAAGGCGGCGGCCAGCAGCCTGGTCAGCGAGGTGCACGCCGCTCCCGGAAACGCCGGCATCGCCCATCAGGCCCGGTGCCACCCCGTCCCCGACAGCGACATCCCCGGCATCCTCGACCTGGCCAGGAGCATCAGCGCCGACCTGGTGGCCGTGGGCCCTGAGGCGCCGCTGGTGGCCGGCACCGTGGACGCCCTGGAGGAAGCGGGCATCAAGGCCTTCGGCCCCCGCCGCGAGGCCGCCATGCTGGAGGGAAGCAAGGGCTTCGCCAAGGACGTGATGAACGCCGCCGGCGTCCCCACCGCCCGCTTCGCCACCTTCACCGAGTACGAATCCGCCATGGCCCACCTTGCCACCATCTCCTTCCCCACGGTGGTCAAGGCCGACGGCCTGGCGGCGGGCAAGGGCGTGATGGTGGTCGACGCCATGGAGGAGGCGGAGGCCGCCATCGGCAAGTGCTTCGTCGACCGCTCCTTCGGTGACGCCGGCCTCAGCGTGCTGGTGGAGGAATGCCTGGTGGGACACGAATGTTCGGTGCTGGCCCTCTGCGACGGCGAGACCATCCTGCCGCTGGAGCCGGCCCAGGACTACAAGAGGATCTTCGATGGGGACAGGGGCCCCAACACCGGCGGCATGGGCTGCTACAGCCCGGTGCCGCGGGTGCCGCCGGCGCTGGTGGAGGAGATCATCGAGACGGTGCACCGTCCCACCATCGAGGAGCTGAAGAAGCGCGGCATCGATTTCAAAGGCGTGCTCTACGCCGGGCTGATGCTCACGGCCGAGGGGCCGAAAGTACTGGAGTTCAACGCCCGCTTCGGCGACCCGGAAGTGCAGGCCATCTTCCCGAGGCTGGAGAGTGACCTGGTGGAGCTGATGCTGGCCACATCCGAGGGCAGCCTGGCCGGGCAGACGCTCAGGTGGAAGAGCGACCACTCAGTCAGCGTCATCCTCGCCTCGGCGGGCTACCCCGAGTCGTCCAGCAAGGGGGACGTCATCGAGGGCCTGGACGCCGACGGCCAGCTGGAGGGGCTTGAGGTCTTCCATGCCGGCACCGCCGAGCAGGATGGCAGGTTCGTCACCAACGGCGGCCGGGTGCTGGCGGTAAGCGCCCTGGCTCCCAGCTTCAAAGCCGCCCGCGACAAGGCCTACGAGGGTGTCTCGCGCATAAGCTTCGACGGCATGCAGTATCGCCGCGACATCGCCGAGGAGGCGGTGGCGGCGGAGGCGTAAGCCCCAGGAGTGCAGAGAAGGGGGCGACGCACACGACAGCGCTCAGGCGTTACTGGATGGAAGAGTCTGGCTGTGGCAGGTGTGGGGTAAAGAGAGGTGGATGGCTGAAGTATTGAGGGGAGCCACTCACCCGGACAGCGCTTGAAGCACGGAATGCGCAGTGATGGCGATGGCGTGCCGGTAAAACCACTAGCAGGGGGAACCAAAGATGCCGGACACATTCGAAGAGGTGGAACCGCAGCTGAGGGAGATCGACTTCGACTCGGTGCTGGTAGGTGTGGTCATGGGCAGCGAGTCGGACCGCGAGGTGATGCAACCCTGCCTGGACGAGCTGGGCGAGCGCGCCATCCCCTATGAGGTGAAAGTCATCAGCGCCCACCGCGACCCCAAAAAGCTGGCCGCCTACGCCGAGAGCGCCGCCGGCCGCGGCATCAAGGTGATCATCGCCGGCGCCGGCAAGTCGGCGGCCCTGCCCGGCGTCATCGCCTCGCTCACCCTGCTGCCGGTGATCGGCGTTCCCATCCACACCGGCGAGCTGGGCGGCCTGGACTCCCTGCTCTCCATCGTGCAGATGCCCCCCGGCGTCCCCGTGGCCTGCATGGCCATCAACGGCTCCAGGAACGCCGCCATCATGGCGGCGAAGATACTGTCGGTGGAGTAGGGGAGAAACAGAGTAACGGTACTATCTGCGGATATATTTGCATTTAGTAGCACTATATGCAATACTATCCGCGTATGTATACAAGAGATTACTGGCTGGAGAAAATCGAAGCTGCCTGGCGACGTCGTTCAGTGGTATGGCTGTCAGGCGTACGCAGGGTTGGGAAAACCGTTCTGTGCCGTAGTCTGGACGGTATAGAATACTATGACTGCGAGCTTCCAAGGGTCAGGCGCCAGATGGAAGATCCGCAGGCCTTTCTCGAAAGCCTCCGGGGCAAGCGGGTCGTTCTCGACGAAGTACACAGACTGGCTAATCCGTCAGAACTGCTAAAGATAGCCGCAGACCACTTTCCGAAAATAAAAATCATCGCCACCGGTTCATCAACGCTCCAGGCCTCCGCGAAATTCAGGGATGCTCTCACCGGCCGCAAGGCAGAAATATGGTTGACGCCGATGATGAGCCAGGATCTGCAGGACTTCCATAACGAAGATATGCCGCACCGCCTGCTAGCCGGTGGCCTGCCGCCATTCTTCCTGAGCAAGCACTCGGCTGAAAAGGACTTCCAGGAATGGATTGACTCCTACTGGGCAAAGGATATCCAGGAACTGTTCAGGCTGGAGAAACACTGGTCGTTTCAGCGCTTTGCGGAACTGCTTCTTGTCAATAGTGGGGGAATATTCGAAGCGACGAAATACGCGGAACCCTGCGAGATCAGCAGGAGCACGGTCACAAATTACCTGAACGTGATGGAGGCCACCTGGGTAGCGCATGTGATTCGTCCATATTCAACGCATCAACCCACCGAGATCATTTCCGCCCCAAAGGTGTACACTTTTGACACGGGTTTCGTCTGTTATTACAAAGGATGGCAACAGCTGCGTCCTGATGACATGGGAATCCTTTGGGAACACTATGTTCTTAACGAGATTCACGCACATTCCCGGCAGCTCCGGGTGAACTACTGGCGGGACAAGCGTGGGCATGAAATCGATTTTATTCTCGCCCGCGGAAACCGGGACCCCATTGCCATTGAGTGCAAATGGTCTGCGAACAACTTCAACACCAGGAATATCAGGTCTTTTCGGAGGCGCTATCCTGAAGGCGAAAACTGGATTGTAGCGCATGACATTGATCAACCCTACAGACGCAGGGTAGATGACCTGGAGTTACGGTTCATTGGCACCCCGGACCTGTTGAAGGGGTTGCAGCGAATGATGAATGGCGCGGGTTAAAAGTAGCAAATGACAATAACCAGGTTGATTGTCGCTTCCAACTTTCATTGACACCCAGCCCCCACAGATATATCATGCTTTCCCCATAGTTAAAGGGGTTTTGGGCGCCTGGCAGTAGGTCAAATCAAGTTTCCATCCGATGCGCGCGGTATTATTACCCGGCATCCAGTGGCATGTTCGACCTTTGGGGCGGGTGCTTTGTGACACAACGAGAGCAACCTGAGAGCTTGACCGTAGCCGGCCGGGAGGCTTGAATTGGCTATAGGAGAGTCGGATAACAAACAAGCCACTCTTCTTGAGACCCATACCCTGGGCGAACGCATTCCGGTTCAATTCCTGAGTAGCCAGACACCGAATGCCAGCTTTTATGGTGTGCTAAAACGACGCCTAAGCCAAGATGGAGGGCCAACAGCGCCGGGCCTGTTGGCAGCCCTCGCTATACCATGACCACCAGATGAATTCCACATTGGCTAGCAAGAAAGAAAAAAACACTGCTGCCGCTCTTGTCGTTTCCGATCTGGTCGAATTCGCCTCGGAAAATGAATTGAATGTCGCCCAGCTTGCAAAACAGCTTTCACTTCCCAGGTCCACGGTTGCCAAGTGGTTTGGCAAGGGGAGATCGAGGACGACTCCGTCCAAATCAAACCTGGAAAGAATCTCCACCTTTCTGGCGCGGGAAAATCAGAAAAAAACAATCAACAAGTCAAATTCAGAAGCAAAGGAGCGAGCCGAAAAAGTGAAACATCTCCTGCTCTTGCTTGAAAGCGAACTCAGCTGGTTCAAGGACGGTTCGCCTTCTGCCAGGACTGTTTTTCGCAACCGGCTCGACCCATATGACGTGGGCTATGTTGCCAGCATGTTGATGATGATGGGCGATGAGGACAAATTCAGAAGGTGGCTGGCGCTCTCGACCAACCGCTTCCGCCGTTTCAAAGGAGGGAAACAGCCATGGCCAGGAAGGTGAAAATAGAGGGGAACATGGCCGCGATGCTTTCCTATCTGGGCCAGCTATATCAGAGTCCGGCAGATGCTCTCAAGGAATATATCAGCAATGCCCTCGATGCCTGGCGGGAGTGCGTCGAGCTGGGTATCAATCTTGAGCCCTGCAAGGTCCACTTCAGGATCACGCCTTCGCGCATCGTGATTGAGCATAATGCGCCGGGAATGGATGAGAAAGAGTTTGAAGATCGTCTAAAACGAGTTGCGGATTCAATAAAAAAGGGAAAGGATATCGCCCAGATAGGCCAGCTTGGCATCGGAATATGGGGTTTCATGCAGGTTGGGAAGAAATGTACCTTCTTCAGCAAGAAGGCGCCGACGCTGCCCACGCTAAGGGTGACTCTCAAGGAAGGCCGCGACGACGCGGATTTCGAGAAAGCCACCAAGAGAGAATCTCTTTCTGAACCAGGCATGCGGATCATCATTAGTGACCTGAAGGTAAAGCCCACCAAGGCTAGAGGTCCTCTGGCTGTTGACCGGCTGGAAAAGAAATGGGGCGAGCTTTTCGATTCCTACCTCAGAGACGGCAGCCTGGAACTGACCATAGAGGCCAGGGGCGAGACAAAATCAGTAAAACCACCTGAAATCGGTCTGCCAAGAATCGCCGAGGATTGCAAGAACTGGTTTCTGGAAAAAGCGCATGAAAAGACATTCACCACATGTTATTACTATGACAATTCGGGCAAAGGTTCGGTTTCTGTGCGCCATGCGGGTGTGGATGTGATCGAGGATCTCGGCAGGTTTGCCCGGGAGGAGGAATACTGGGACGAAAACATCTACAGCAGCGGTTTTGTCCAGGGATACGTAGAGGCGGATTTTCTCAAACCCCTGCCATCGCGTACCGGCTTTGAGAACAATGACGACTTGTTGGCACTCTTGATCGAGCTGGAGAAGATCGGCAATGTGATCGAGGAGGAAGTGGACTCTTTCCGCAAGGAAGAAGACCGCAAGCGTCAGCAGGCGATTCACGAGAAGGCCCTCGCGCTTGCCAGGGATATTCTGGACGATGAGGATTTCATGGACCTTGAGCTTCTCGGTGGTCTGGCAAAACGAAGACGCAAGTCCACAAAAAAGGAAAGTCGCCCCGCCGGTAAACCAACCGGGGAACGTTCCCACAACGCCGGTGATCACCAGACGCCATCGGGTCCGAGGATCAATATCGTGGAAGATGACTTTGAGGACGGCTCCAGGCGCCATAGCGAGTTTATCAGCGGCGTCGTGCGCATCAATCGCCTGCATCCGGACTATCGCCAGGAGATGAAGGGCACTGACAGCGAACAGCTTGCATATATCACCATGCTGATCGGCAAGGAGACCATCGGGTTCAACGACCAGTCCGGGATATCGGAAGAGGCGCTCGAGCGGTTGCTCACATATGTTTTTAGACTCAGGCGAAGCAGGATATTCTCAACGACCGGAAAGGGTTTCCGGGGCCGGCCCAGGAAGATAGCGGTTTGATATGAAAAGGAACTCAAACAAAAACAAAAAGGGGCAACCACTGGCAAACGATCCCACAAATGTCACGGCAGCATTCGAGATACTGCTTGAGGAAATCGAAGCTGAAGCTGACTTCATCAATGAACAGGGCAAGAAGGCGTTTACCTCAGGGAACCTCGATGGCGCGGAGCAGGTGTTATCACAAGCTCGCGAACTTGAAGAGTTTCGCATGCGCGTCGCCGCCGGCGCCTCCCCCGCGGCGTCAGAACCCCGGAAAAAGAGTACCGCGAGCCGATCCTGAAGGCATTGCTTAAACTGGGGGGAAGTGGTTCGATTCAGGAGACCCTGAATCTGGTTGAGTCAATGATGAAGCCGGTTCTAAAGGACGTGGATTACCAGCCCTTAAGCTCCAACTCCAACATGCTGCGCTGGT
>CAZCCR010000007.1:0-69351 GCA_964497425.1 uncultured Gaiellales bacterium | reverse complement strand
GAGGAGGGCTTCCCCGAAGAGGGTGCGACTCAATCGGTCGAGTTCGTGCTGGTGCGTTCGCCGTCGCTCACCTTGGATGATCCGGAGTTCCAGCAAGCGGTAAACCGCATCTATTCCGACCTGATCGCCCTCGGGCCCGGCGTGGTTGACAGCGCCGTCTTCTATTATCTGCCACCCGACCCGGCTTTCCCGGAGGAGGCGCGGGCCGCCTTCGCCTCACCGGACCGTCACAGTACATTCATCCAGGTGAAGATGGCAGGCTCGGAGGACCAGGCCATCGAGAACGCCGGCCTCATACACTCGGTGACCATCGACAAACAGTCGCCGGGAGACTTCGAGGTGCTTGTGACAGGAATAGGCAGCCTCAACGACGACTTCCGCCAGACGGCGGAGAACACCCTGCAGTCGGCGGAGATGGTGGGCATACCCATCGCCCTGCTGATAATGGTAGTGGTCTTCGGCGCCTTTCTCGCCTCCGCTGTGCCGCTGATCCTTGCGGGCATGGCCATCATCATGGCCGTGGGGTTGACCGCTCTTGTGGGCCAGGTATGGCAGGTGAGTTATTTCGCCACCAACATGATAACCATGATGGGCCTGGCGGTGGGCATCGACTATGCCCTCTTCATCGTCAGCCGATACCGCGAGGAACGAAAACGCGGCCTGGAAAAGAGGGCGGCGATAGTCAAGACCGGCGCAACCGCCAGCCATGCCGTCCTCTTCAGCGGCCTGACGGTGGTGCTGGCCCTCTCTGGACTGATGATAGTGCCCCTGAGCCTGTTCCGCAGCCTGGCAGGTGGCGCCATCTTCGTGGTGGCCATGGCCATAATCATCACCCTGACGCTGCTGCCGGCCCTCACATATCTGCTGGGAAAGCGTTTGCAGTCAGAGTGGATCCATGACCTGCTCAGACGCCTGAAACCAGGATCGCGCCATGATATGGAGGGTCCCAACGTGGACAAGAAAGGGGGCTTCTGGGACTGGGAGTCCAGCCTGGTGATGCGCCATCCGGTGATAAGCCTGCTACTCTCCGCAGGGCTGCTGGTCGCCATGGCCCTGCCGGCGCTGCCGGTGGACAGCCTCGGTGGCGGCATCAGGACGGGACAGGCAAGCATAGAGGATTTCCCCAACGACCTCCCCGGAGTGAAGGGCTTCATGGAGTTGAAGAAGACTTTCCCCTTCGCCTTCGCACCCGAAGCGGCCGTGGTGATAAAGGCAGATATTCAGGCGCCGCAGACCCAGCAGGCCATCAAGGCCCTGAACGCAGCCATCGGCGCCGACCCCGCATTAACCATGCCGGTCAAACCCCCCGAAGTCAGCGATAACGGAGACTACATGGTGCTCAGGTATCCCCTCAAGTACGAACCCAGTTCCCGGGACGCCACGGACAAGATAGAGGAGCTCAGGCAGCAGGTTGTCCCGTCAGTCTTCGCCGGTGTGGATTCCACCGTGCTGGTAACCGGCGAGGCGGCGGAGAACCTGGACTACTACAACATCACCGACAGCTACCGATACGTAGTCATCGCTTTCGTGCTATGCCTCAGCTTCTTCCTGCTGATGCTGGTCTTCCGCTCGCTGGTGGTGCCGCTCAAGGCCATACTGATGAACCTGCTCAGCGTCTTCGCATCCTATGGTCTGCTGGTGATGGTCTTCCAGAAGGGATGGGGCAACGAGCTATTCGGCTTCAAACAGGTGGCTACCATCGACGCCTGGATACCGCTGTTCCTCTTCGCCGTACTGTTCGGCCTCTCCATGGATTACCATGTCTTCCTGCTCAGCCGCATCCGTGAGCGTTACATGCTGACCGGGGACAACACGGAATCAGTGGCCTTCGGCCTCAGGACCACCGGTGGCATCATCACCGGCGCCGCCCTGATAATGGTTGCCATCTTCGCCGGCTTCGCCTCCGGCGATCTGGTGATGTTCCAGCAGATGGGCTTCGGCATGGGCGCGGCGGTGCTGCTGGACGCCACCATCATCCGTTCCATCCTGGTGCCGTCCTCCATGCGCCTGCTGGGCGGCTGGAACTGGTACCTGCCGCGGTGGCTCGGCTGGATACCGGAGTTGCATGTAGAGGGAAGAGAGAGGGAAGGAGGGGATGAGGCAGCCGGCGGTCTTTGATATCCGGGTAATACGATAGTATTATTTATAAAATCCCGGTGACCGGACCGGGGTCGGGTGTCACCCCAGCGCAAGGCAGCCGAACGGGATAACCAGCAAAGAAGAGGACCGTTCACCCCAGCTGTACGGCGCCGGGGTGGAACATCTCCGAAACAAGGGACACAACTTCCTACCTGAGGGGTGTCGCCATCATCGTGGTGATGGTGGCGCATTACAGCAGCTATTACGCCTTCGATTTCTACGTAAACTGGTTCAGGGAATACGCCAGCGAGATAGTATCCATATTCTTCGTGCTGGCGGGGTATGGGGCCTGGTTCTCTTTCACAAGGATCATGCGCCGGCGGGAGGGACGCCGTCCGGGGACCCGGGAGGTCGCCGGCTATTACTGGAAGAGGGCCCTGCGCATCTACCCCCTGTACTGGCTGGCCCTCTTCACCGTTGCCTTCATCCTCCCCGAATATGCTGAACTGCATCGATTGTCTCTGCACACCGCCGCCGTCTACCTGGGATACCCAGGCGTCGTCGCGCCTGGGGTCTACTGGTTCATACCGGCTCTTATCCAGTGCTATCTGCTGGCACCCGTCTTCTATCTGACCCTGGCGAAGCTGGGCCATCGCAGGTACCTGGTCGTGACGGGGTTGCTGGTAGTCCTGGCCATGGGCATCTCCCGTTATTATGCTCAAATACTGGATGTGATCGACGGGTTCGGCATCCCTGACCCGGAAGCGCTCTTCTATCGTTCGCTCTTCCTGGCCAACGTGATCCTGTTCGCCCTGGGAATGGCTATCCCCAGGCTGGCGGCAGGGAAGATGCTGCAAAGGGGCGGTTACCTGTTCTTCGTCGTTTCGCTCACCTTGTTCGGAGCAATGATACTGGCGGTACGGGACCCGGATGCCCTCTTTACCAGGTCACACTTCTATCTGTTCCCACTGTTCATATTCAGCGTCTTCGCCCTGTGCCTCAGCCTGCTGTCCATGAAGCCGGCGTTGCCGTTTCTGAAGCTGATCGGACCGCTGGGGGAACGCTCCTATCCCTTGTACCTCTTTCACCGGCATTATTTCGGCCTGCTGGCGGCCGCCGGCTTAATCGGCATCGGAGCCTGGAGTGTGGTCTGCACGCTGGCGTTGTTCCCGGCATTTTTCCTGCTCTGTATGGCGATGGAGGGCGGCCTTGGCAGGGTATGGGCCGCGATCGGGCGATGGCTGAAGCAGCCGTGGGGTATCCCCTCACAGCCATAGACCACTGAGCAAACCCCGCCGGCCCGGCACCGGCCGCCGCGCTCCCCGAACGCCTCCGCATCCCACTGGATAAAGCAAGGAGCCATGCTGATATTGATGATAAGAAAGATTAATGACCCCTCCTCACATTCTTCTTGAAAGTTAATAGCACCCGGTATACAATACCGCCGCAGGTATTCGGGGAGTGTGTGTCGGCGGACAGGAAGGAAGCGGGGAGACCGTTGACGGGCAGCTTCCATCGCCCAGTAACAACCATTCGCAGTTACTGCTGATTCACCTGTAAATGAGGGAAAAAGTCCTGCAGATGTGCGGGCGCTGGGCCTCCGGGCGCGGGATCGCTGAAGGGCATGAAGCATGCGGCCTGCTACCATCCAAAAACCGATTGGTAACCGCTTTTAGCGACCACTGAGTTTCGTTTCATCCAGGTAAGGGAGTCAGACATGAAGGGTCACAGGGACCCTTCGGAATGACTCTGGTCTTTTCATGTGACAATGGAGGATAGTGTGAGACTAGTACTCTTAGGCGCACCAGGGGCTGGCAAGGGGACCCAGGCCAAGAAGCTGATCGAGAAGTACGACATCCCCCAGATCTCCACCGGAGACCTGCTCAGAGCGGCTGTATCGGACGGTACCGAGCTGGGCAAGGAAGCGAAGTCATACATGGACAAGGGAGAGCTGGTGCCGGACAGCGTGGTGCTGGGAATGGTGGAGGAGAGGCTCAGGCAGGACGACTGCCGGGAAGGCTACATCCTGGACGGCTTCCCCCGAAACACCGCCCAGGCGGAGGCCCTGGACGAGATGCTGGCCGGCCTTGACATGTCCCTCGACGCCGCCCTCAGCGTCGATGTCCCCAAGGAAGACCTGATGAAACGCCTCACCGGCCGGCGGACCTGCCGCGGCTGTAACCAGATGTACAACATCTACTACAGCGCCCCCGCCGAGGAAGGGATATGCGACAAGTGCGGCGGTGAACTCTTCCAGCGCGACGACGACAGGGAAGAGACCATCAACAAGCGTCTCCAGGTGTACGAGGAGCAGACAGCCCCCCTAATCGATTACTACCGCGACAAGGGCATCCTCAAATCAGTCTCCGGTACAGGAGATATAGATGAGATATTCGAGAACGTGGTGCAGACCCTGGGCGTGAGCTGAGCGAACGAGGTCTGCTGAGCGGAAGTCAATCTTAACCTAAGGAGCGAACATGGCACTGGTAAACCCACATGGCAAGGAAAAGAAGCTCAAGCCGCTGCTTCTGGAGGGCGATGAGCGCGCTGCTGAGCTGGAACGGGCCAAGGGGCTCAAGCAGGTCGATATCACCTCCCGCGAGACCGGCGACATCATCATGATGGGCATCGGCGGATTCACTCCCCTGGAAGGCTTCATGGGAAAGGCCGACTGGCAGGGTGTCTGCGACGAGTTCAAGATGGCCGACGGCACCTTCTGGCCCATCCCCATCACCGTATCCACCAGCCAGGAGATGGCGGACAGCATCGGCGACGGCGAGGATGTGGCCCTGGTATCGGGCGAGAGCGGCATCATGGCAACCATGACCGTCAACGAGAAATACTCCATCGACAAGGAGCACGAGTGCCAGCAGGTCTACGGCACCACCGAGACCGAGCACCCGGGCGTGAAGATGGTGATGGAGCAGGCGGACGTGAACCTGGCCGGTCCCATCAAGGTTCTGAGCGAGGGCAACTTCCCCGAAGAATACTCCGACATCTATCTGCGCCCTGCCGAATCGCGGGCACTGTTCGAGGAGAAGGGCTGGAGCACGGTGGCTGCCTTCCAGACCCGCAACCCCATGCACCGCTCCCATGAGTATCTGACCAAGATAGCAATCGAGATCTGCGACGGCGTCTTCATCCACATGCTTCTGGGCAAGCTCAAACCCGGCGACATCCCCGCAGACACCCGTCAGGAAGCAATCGACACCCTGATCGAGCACTATTACGCCAAGGACACGGTGGCCGTGGGCGGCTATCCGCTGGACATGCGTTACGCCGGTCCCCGCGAGGCGCTGCTGCACGCCCTCTTCCGCCAGAACTACGGATGCAGCCACCTGATCGTCGGCCGCGACCACGCCGGCGTCGGCGATTACTACGGGCCCTTCGACGCCCATCACATCTTCGACGAGATCCCCGAAGGTTCGCTGGAGACCCAGCCGCTGAAGATAGACTGGACATTCTACTGCACCGCCTGTGACGGCATGGCTTCCATGAAGACCTGCCCCCACGGCAAGGAGGAGCGGCTTATCCTCAGCGGCACCAAGCTGAGGAAGATGCTCTCCGAAGGCGAGGATGTTCCCGACCACTTCAGCCGCCCCGAGGTGCTGAAGATACTGAGAGCCTACTACGAAGGCATCGCCGAGGAAGACAAGGTCAAGATCGAGACCCACAAGTACTCGGAAGGATAGGGATTATGACAATGGACAGTCCCAATGACGAGAGGGGGTGCGGCACCAGAGGCACTCAGAAAAAGCGTCGAATGTAAACACCCTAATACGGAATAAGGAGGTAAGGTAAATGCCGAGTTTTGTAATGACGGAAAAATGTGACGGATGCAAGGGCCAGGAGAAGACGGCCTGCATGTACATCTGTCCCAACGACCTGATGAAGCTCGACCGCGATCGCATGAAAGCCTTCAATCAGGAGCCTGACCAGTGCTGGGAGTGCTACAACTGCGTCAAGATCTGCCCGCAGCAGGCCATCGAGGTGCGCGGCTATGCTGAGTTCATGCCGCTGGGCGGCAGCATCATCCCCCTGCGCGCTTCCGACTCATGCATGTGGACCATCAAGTACCGCAACGGTATGATCAAGCGCTTCAAGTTCCCCCACCGGACCACTCCGGACGGTTCCATCGAGCCTTACAAGGTCAACGGCCAGGAACTGGGAGAGCCGAACTACGACAACATCAAGAAGCAGAACCTCTGCACGGATACAAGGGAACTGCCGGTTATCTCCTGATCTATCCGGTGATACGCAAGCGATAGCAAAGTAGACGAAAAGGAGCAAGGACAATGGAAAAAGAAGGATGCACTTTTTCTTATTGCGAGAAGCCGGATGTGGAAGTTATCGAGACCGATATACTTCTCGTCGGCGGCGGCATGGGAAACGTGGGCACCGCCTATGAGGCATGTTACTGGGCCACCCCCAAGAACATCAAGGTGACCATGGTGGAGAAGGCCGCCATCGAGCGTTCCGGCGCCATCGCCATGGGCCTCTCGGCCATCAACACCTACATCGGCATGGACGTGGGCGAGAACACGCCGGCGGATTTCGTGGACTCCATCCGCGGCGACCTGATGGGTATCACCCGCGAGGACATCATCTTCGATATCGCCCGCAAGGTCGACGAGACCGTATGGCTCTTCGAAGACTGGGGACTGCCGCTGTGGCGTCCCGATGACGAGCAGGGCAAGCCGCTACGCGACGGCGGCCACGTCGTCCGTTCCGGCCGCTGGCAGGCCATGATCAGCGGCGAGGCCTACAAGGTCATCGTCGCCGAGGCCGCCAAGAAGGCTCTGGACTACAACAAGGAAGCCACGGGCCAGGAGGAGAACCTCTACGAGCGCGTGTTCATCACCAAGCTGCTCAAGGACGACGCGGAGGAGAACCGCATCGCCGGCGCTGTCGGTTTCAGCGTCCGTGACGGCAAGGTCTATATCTTCAAGGCCAACGCGGTCGTCAACGCCTGCGGCGGCGGCGTTAACACCTACCGCCCCCGTTCGACCGATGAGGGCAAGGGCCGTACCTGGTACCCGGTGTGGAACTCCAGCTCGACCACATCCATGGGCCTTGAGGTCGGCGCAGAACTGACGATGATGGAGAACGTGTTCGTACCGGCGCGCTTCAAGGACGGTTACGGCCCGGTCGGCACCTTCTTCCTCTTCCTCAAGTGCAAGGCTACCAATGCTGATGGTGAGACCTATGCCGACAAGATGGAGTCGATCCAGCAGTATGCGCCGTACTGCAACATGAAGGTAATTCCCACCTGTCTCCGTAACCACCAGATGCTGCAGGAGATGAAGGCAGGCAAGGGCCCGATCTACATGCAGACCGCTGAGCCCATCCAGAAGATGCGCGATCAGGATGCCGACTTCGCCAAGAAGCTCGAGCATGCCGCCTGGGAGGACTTCCTCGATATGACCATCGCTCAGGCCGGTGTCTGGGCTGCCAACAATATCGCTCCGGAAGAGACTCCTTCCGAGATCATGCCGACCGAGCCGTACTTCATCGGGTCGCATGCCGCATGTTCCGGTTTCTGGGTAAGCGGACCGGAAGATATCGCTCCGGAAGAATGGACCTGGGGCTATGACCGTATGACCACCGTTACCGGTCTCTTCACCTGCGCCGACGGCGTAGGCGCGTCCGGTCACAAATTCTCCTCCGGCTCCTTCACCGACGGCCGTGTAGCCGGCAAGGCTGCCGTGGCTTTCGTTCTGGACAATCCGGACTTCAAGCCCACCGTCAACACGGATCCGGAAGAGCTGGCTGCTGAGATCTATCAGCCGATGGAGGTCTATGAGAAGTACAAGGCCTACACCACCGAGCCCAACATCAACCCGAACTATCTGAAGCCGCGGCAGGCTGCCGCCAGGCTGATGAAGATCATGGACGAGTACGCCGGCGGTGTGGCGACCTGGTATGACACCAGCGCCTCCATGATGAACAGGGCCCTGGAACTCCTTGCCATGCTCAGGGAAGACCTGGAGCACCAGGGAGCCGAGGACCTGCATGAACTGATGAGGGCATGGGAGAACAAACACCGCGCTCTTACCGCCGAGGCTCATGTGCGCCATATGCTCTTCAGGGAAGAGACCAGGTATCCGGGTTACTACTACCGGACCGACTTCCCGCAGCTCGACGAGGAGAACTGGAAGGTGTTCGTCAACTCCACATACGATGCCGAGAACGACACCTGGGATGTGAAGAAGGTCGAGTGGAAAGAGCTGGTAAAGGCTCCGGCGGAAGCGACCGCCAGCTGATCCAGCCAGCAGGCTGATAATGGAGAACATGTATGGGCGGGATTTGATATCCCGCCCATACATTGAATTCAAGCAGAGCAAAAAAAGTTTTCAGATCGGGCAGGATCAAAAGCGCTAAAGGAGGCACCTGATGTCAGAGACGGGAGTATTGGTTGTAGGAGGTGGGATCAGCGGGATGACGGCGGCGATAGAAGCCGCTGAAGCCGGTCTTGAAGCCGTTATCGTCGAGCGCAAGCCGTACCTCGGAGGCAGGGTGGCCCAGCTTTACCGCTATTTCCCCAAACTCTGCCCGCCCTATTGCGGACTGGAGATAAACTTCAAGAGGATCAAGGGGAATCCCGCCATAAAGTATTACACGCAAGCGGAACTGGAGAGCGTGGCGGGCAGTGAGGGTGACTTTGAAGCCACGATAAAGCTCACTCCCCGCTATGTGAACGAGAAATGCACCAATTGCGGCGAATGCTCCGAAGCCTGTGATGTTGAAAGGCCCAACGATTTCAACCTGGGCATGGACAACACGAGCGCCATCTATCTGCCCCACGACCAGGCTTTCCCCATGCGCTACGTCGTCGACGCCGAAGCCTGCAAGGGTTCGGACTGCACCAAATGCGTCGATGCCTGCAAGTACGGAGCCATCGACATGTCGATGGAACCTGAGACCATCAACCTCAAGGCAAAGAGCATCGTATATGCCACCGGCTGGGACCCTTACGACGCCGCCAAGATAGAGAACCTCAATTTCGGCACCGCCGCTAACGTGATCACCAATGTGATGATGGAGCGTCTGGCCGCCCCCAATGGCCCCACCGGCGGCAGGATCCTGCGTCCCTCCGACGGCAAGGAAGCCAGGAAAGTAGCCTTCGCCCAGTGCGCCGGCAGCCGGGACCAGAACAACCTGGATTACTGCTCTGCCATCTGCTGCATGGCTTCATTGAAACAGGCTACTTATCTGAGGGAGAAATCCCCTGATGACACTGAAGCGACCATCTACTACATCGACCTGCGGGCGCCGGGCCGCTATGAGGACTTCCTCCGTAATCTGGAAGAAGACGAAAAGGTCAGCCTGGTCAAGGGCAAGGTGGCCAAGATCGAAGAGGACGCCGCCAGTGGAGACGTGATAATCACAGCGGAAGATGTACTGGGCGGCGGCAAGATCGAGGAGCGGTACGACATGGTAGTGCTGGCGGCGGGCATGGAGCCGGCCGCCAGGGCTGGTGGACTTCCCTCCAGCGTCAATTTCGAATCCAACGGGTTCATCGATCCCGACAACCAGGCCGCCGGCGTTTACGCTGCCGGCGTGGCCATGCGTCCGGATGACGTCGCCACTTCGATACAAAGCGCTACCGGAGTCGCCCTGAAAAGCCTGCAGAGCGCTCGGGGAGGGGAGTAGATATGACAGAAGAGAACACACCACAGGAAAACCAGGCCGCAGAGGCCGCCGAAGAGAACACGGAGGAGCAGGTAGCAGAGCCCAAGATCGGGGTCTATCTCTGCTCCGATTGCGGCATCGGCGAGTCCATTGACCTGGAAGCCCTTGAGAAAGTCGCTACCGAGGAATACAAGGTCCCTCTCTGCAAGACGATGCCGTTCCTCTGCAGCCGGGACGGGGTCGACGCCATAAACTCCGACATCAAGGAGGAGGGCGTCAACCGAATCGTGATCGCGGCATGCTCCCAGAGGGCGAACGAGGACGCGTTTTACTTCGACCCCTTGCAGTACGTGACGGAAAGGGTGAGCCTGAGGGAACAGGTAGCCTGGACCCACGAGCCCAACGATGAGAATACCCAGGAGATGGCCGAGGACCAGTTGCGCATGGGCATCGTCAGGATACAGAAGTCCGAACCGCCCCAGCCCCACATAGAACCCATCAGCCGCACCGTGCTGGTCGTCGGCGGCGGCACGACGGGCCTTAACGCCGCCCTGGAAGCAGCTGCGGCCGGCAGCGAGGTCATCCTGGTGGAAAAGGAAGCGGAGCTGGGTGGCTGGGCGCGCAAGATGCACAGGGTCCTGCCCGACAGCGCTCCCTTCGAACAGCTGAAAAAGCCGGATATCGGCGAGAAGATCGACGCGGTGAACGCCGATGACAGCATCAAGGTGTATACCAGCGCCAGTATCGAGAGTATCTCCGGTGAACCGGGAAAATACGAGGTGAAGATAAACAGCAACGGCTCCAGCGATACCGAGAACATCGGCGCCGTTGTGCTGGCCATCGGCTGGAGACCATATGACGCCAGCAAGCTTGATGACCTGGGTTACGGCAAGTTCAAGAACGTGGTTACCAACGTTGAGATGGAGGAGATGGTCGCGGGTGCGGACGGCAAGGTCAACAGGCCGTCTGACGGGCAACCTGCAAGGCGCGTGGCATTCCTGCAGTGCGCCGGGCAGCGTGACCCGGAACATCTGCCCTACTGCTCCTCTGTCTGCTGCCTGACCTCCCTCAAGCAGGCTCAATACGTGACAGAGAGCGACAAGGAGGCCGGCGCCTATATCATCTACAAGGATATGCGCACCCCGGGCCTTTACGAGAACTTCTACAAGGCGGCGCAGGACAACCCCGGCGTCATGCTGACCAAGGGCGAGGTCGTCAGCATCGAGGAAGACGGCTCGGGCAACATCATAATCGAGGTGGACAACACCTTGCTGGGCGAGAAGGTGAGAATAGAGGCGGATATGCTTGTTCTCGCCACCGGCATGGTCACCAACATGCTGCCGGAAGGGAAGGTAGTAAACGACCTGACGCCGGAGTACGTGGGGGAATGGAAAGAGACAAAGACCCAAGACGGCATCATCAAGGAAGTGATAGCCGACCCGGTAGTGCTGAACCTGCAGTACCGCCAGGGACCGGAGATGCCCTACCTCAGCTACGGATTCCCCGACTCCCACTTCATCTGTTTTCCCTACGAGACCCGCAGGACCGGCATATATGCCGCCGGCGCCGTGCGGAAGCCGCTGACCGGCCTGCAGGCCGCTGTTGACGCTTCCGGCGCTGCGCTCAAGGCGATCCAGTGTCTTGAGCTGACCTCCAAAGGCATGGCGGTCCATCCACGGGTGGGCGACCAGACCTTCCCGGAGATAGACTTCAATCCCTGCACCCAGTGCCGCCGCTGCACCGTTGAGTGCCCCTTCGGCGTCCTGGATGAAGACGAGAAGGGGACGCCCAAACCCAACACCTACCGCTGCCGGCGCTGCGGCACCTGCATGGGCGCCTGCCCCCAGAAGATCATCTCATTCAAGAACTACAGCGTCGACATGGTGGCTTCGATGATGAAAGCGGTAAAGGTGCCGGAAGTGGACGAGAAACCGCGCATCATCGCGCTCATCTGCGAGAACGACGCCTACCCGGCCATCGACATGGCGGCGATCAAGCGGATGAAGTTCAGCCCCTTCTATCGCTTCATCACCCTGCGATGCCTGGGCGGGACGAATCTGGTATGGATAGCCGACTCCCTCTCCGCAGGCGTGGAGGGTATCATCCTCATCGGCTGCAAATATGGCGATGACTACCAATGCCACTTCGTCAAGGGCAGCCAGATGTGCAACGAGCGCATGGGCAAGGTACAGGAGACCCTGGGCCGCCTGATGCTCGAGGCGGAGAGAGTGAAGCAGGTCGAGCTGGCCATCAACGAATGGGACCAGATCCCGCAGATACTCGACGACTTCGCCGAGGAACTCAAGGGCTTCGGGCCAAATCCGTTCAAGGGATTCTAGGAGGAGCTATGGCAGACGAATCGGTTGAGAACAAGGATGAAGCAGCCCAGGGCACGGAAGAAGAGGCCCAGGCCGCAGAAGAAACGACTGATGTAGCCCCGGGAAACGAGGGTACGGGTGAGGTTCCCCCTGATGAAGCCGGGGGGGAGGAAACCCGGAGCGGTGAGGACGTCTCCGCTGAAGAGGAGGAGGCGGAAGCAGGTCCCGCTACAGTGATGGAAAAGGAAGCTGTTGCGGTAAAGCCGGACATCAAGTTCGTGAAGCAGATCATGGGTTCCGGCGGCGGCGACCTGAAGAAATGCTACCAGTGCGCTACCTGTTCAGTGGTCTGTAACCTGACACCGGACGAGAATCCCTTCCCCCGAAAAGAGATGCAATGGGCCCAGTGGGGCCTGAAGGAAAAGCTGATGGGCAGCCCTGATATCTGGCTCTGTCACCAGTGCAGCGACTGTGTGGCCCAATGTCCGCGAGACGCCAAACCGGGCAAGGTGCTCCAGGCCGTCGCCAAGATGACCATCGCGAACTACTCCATCGGAGGTGTGACGCGGGCACTGGGTAACATCGGTGGTACGATCCTGATGGCAATCATACCCATCGCAGTCATCCTTATCGCCATCGCCGCCCAGGGCAACTTCTCCGGTGTCTACCGTCCTGACGGAGAGATCGTCTATTCAGAGTTCATGGACATCTACCGGGTTATCGACCCCATCTACACTCTGGCAGCCATATTCGCCGTGGTGATGTTCGTAATCGGCGGCAGGAAATACTGGGGAGACATGGTCAGCCGTCACACCAGCGCCGGCGGTGACAAACCCGCGAAAGGCTTTTTCGCCAATCTGGGGCCGACGCTGAGCGAATTGTTGGCGCACAGGAGGTTCCGTGAATGCGACGAAACAAAGGACCGCGCAAACGCTCATCTGCTGGTTTTCTATGCATTCCTGGGTTTGGCGCTGACGACGGCATGGGCAGTGCTTTATATCGACTTCCTGGGGATCGAATCCCCGTTCTCCTTCGCTAACCCCATCAAGTGGCTGGGTAACGTAAGCGCCGCTGCGGGAATCATAGGGATCATCATGGTGATAATCTACCGTTTCGCCCATTCGGAGAAGCTGGGCATGGGCAGTTATTTCGACTGGCTGCTGATACTCACCATCCTGCTGATACTCGCTACCGGTATCGGAGCCGAGATGCTGAGAGTGGCTGATGTGGCGTCAGCGGCCTATACGGTATATGCCATCCACCTGATGAGCATCCTGTTCCTGTTCATATACGCTCCATTCTCAAAGATGGCGCACATGATATACAGGCTGGTGGCTCTGGTGTTCGCGCGCGCCACGGGCAGGGATATCGGCGTCGGGATGTAGGAAGAAAGAATAACCGGCGGCGGCCCGGAGGGCCGCCGCCGGTTTTTGTTTTTCTGCCCGTTGCCCGTACCACACTCACAGCAACCAGCATTATCCGGATTGATATGATGCTGATGAGTCGATTCCATTTAACTGCTAGAATGCTGTAGAGGAATGATGACTCAATCCAACGGTTGGATAAAGGCAAGCACAGGTATAGAAAGCGTGGATACAAATGACTGAAAAAGACAAGAATGAACAGAATACAGATAATGTTAATGACGAGAAAGGGGAAGCCGGGCCGCTTGTACGGAGAAAACTGACACTGGATTCAAAGCTCAGGTTCCGCTGTTACCCTGGTATAAAGTGTTTCACCAAGTGCTGCAGCGCCATAGACCTGATGCTTACTCCCTATGATGTCCTGAGATTGAAGAACAGGCTGGGGTTGGGGTCGGAAGAGTTCCTGGAGCGGTATACCTGGTCCAAAGTAGACGAGAAATCGGGCCATCCCCAACTTTTCCTTAAGATGAACGAGGATGAGGAAAGCCGCTGCGTATTCGTTTCCGAAGAAGGATGCGAGGTTTATTCAGACCGGCCGGTTATGTGCCGCTACTACCCGGTGGGACAGGCGGTGCACCGAAAGGAATCGGAAGGGGAGCTGATCAATGAGGAGTTCTACGTCCTGGTCAAGGAGGATCATTGCTTCGGATTCGAAGAGGACAGGGAGTGGACGATTGCGGAATGGCGTGAAGACCAGGAAGCAGAGCATTACGATGAGATGAACCGTGAATGGAAAGACGTACTGATGCGAAAACGCAGCTTCGGTGAGACGCTTGACGAGAAACAGCAGGCACAGTTCTACATCGCCAGCTACGACCTGGACCGCTTCCGCCGATTTGTTCTGGAAAGCAGTTTTCTGGAGATATTCGAGGTGGATGAAGAAACGGTAGAGAAGCTTAAGCGGGATGATCTGGAGTTGATGGATTTCGCATTCAAATATCTGAAATACCTTTTCGGCATGGAAGAGGCGCTGAAGGCAAGGCCGGAAGCCGTGGAAGCCAGGCAGGCCCACAAAAAGGGTGGGGAACAGGCTGAAGGGGCTGTAGACCAGGAATAGGATTCAGTCCTGTCCATGCCTGCCGCGCCACTCCCTGGCATAGCCGGCGACGACGACGGCGTTTATGGCGAAGAGCAGTGTCAGGGAGATTATGCACATGGGGCAAACGGCGCCCAGCACGTATATCTCCACATATGTCAGATATAGGGAGTATGCCAGGCCGAACAGTACGGATCCAAGAAGGGCGAGCAGAGTTAACCCGTTAAAGCGGAAACCGTAAAGCAACATGGCGGACAAGGCGATGAAGATGAGGTAGCCGGCAGCCCCGATTGCGGCAACAGGGATTCCGAACAGTTCAGAATACTCACTCTGGTTGACTGTATCGCAATTGACGGTAGCGCTGACATTGCATGCCGACTCTCCCGCGGGCGCGTAATGCTGATGGATTGCATATCCGGAATCAGCCAAACCTATCAGCGACAGGATTATCACTGTAATGAGCAGAGCCCTTGACAAGGTGAGACAGACACCTCCATGTCATCTACTGAAAAATCTACAATCCTGCTTGAATACTATCAACAAAAACCATCGGCTGGAATTAGGGGATTAAACAATCTAAAATCCAATGTTGGCTGTTCGGAGAGGTGGCCGAGCCGGCTGAAGGCGATCGCCTGCTAAGCGATTAAGGGGGTAAAAACCTCCTTCGAGGGTTCGAATCCCTCCCTCTCCGCCAAAACACGACATGAAAAGGGGACGACATGGCTCCCGCCAAGAAAGGCGATTCAGTAAAGGTGGAATATACCGGTAAGATGGAAGACGGGACTGTCTTCGACAGCTCCCGGGAACGTGAGCCTCTCTGTTTCACCATAGGTGCCAGGCAGGTGATCGAGGGCTTTGAAGAAGCGGTCATCGGCATGGATGTGGGTGAGAGCAAGACGTGCGGGATATCTCCAGAAAAGGGTTATGGCCCACGTTATGATGACCATGTGCTGAAAATCGACAGAAGCCAGATACCGCCGGAGCTGAATCCGAAGGTGGGCGACCAGTTACAGTCAAGGAGCGAGGAAGGCCGTCCGGTCAGAGCGATTGTCATCGAAGTGGACGAAGATACGCTCACCCTTGACGCAAACCATCCGCTGGCTGGAAAGAATCTTATATTCGATATCGAGGTCCTGGAGATAGTCGCCAGCGAATAATCATATAGTCTGCCTTCCAAACACGCGCCCGTAGCTCAGCTGGATAGAGCGCATGACTACGAATCATGAGGTCACAGGTTCGAATCCTGTCGGGCGCGCCATCTTCTCACCGGGTCCCTTCCGTATCCGTTATGCAGAATTCCCCATTCTTTTTCATCTCCCGGGAGGAGTAGCTGAAGGAGACTGCTCTGCCCTCTATCCGGTATGCATCAGCCCGAATCCTGTTTCACATTTTGCGGTCGATCAGAGGCATACCGATTCCTGTCTCTTTTCGAACCGACCGGGCAAAGCGGCCGTTCTGATGATAATCTGACGTTATGGAACCTGGGCAGACAGGCAATGATGCTGCCGCGAACGCTGAAAACCATGGCATATTCATGGCCATGGCTCTCGACCAGGCCCGTGTGGCCGCCAACCATGGAGACGTTCCCGTCGGCGCCGTGATCGAGCGTGGGGGAGAGGTGCTTTCAGCAGCCGGCAACGAGCGCGAGCTGCGGAGAGACCCCACCGCCCACGCCGAGATCATCGCCATCAGGGAGGCAGCCGCAAAACTCGGCGGCTGGCGGCTGGCGGGGTGTACCATGTATGTCACCATCGAACCCTGTCCCATGTGCGCCGGGGCGATCTACCAGGCCCGCATGGAGAGACTGGTTTACGGAGCCAGGGACGAAAAAGCGGGAGCGGCAGGCACGCTCTTCGACATCACCGGCGACGAGAGGCTCAACCACCGGGTCCGGGTCATCGCCGGCGTCATGGCTGGCGAGTCCGCAGCGGTACTCAAGGACTTCTTCGAAAGGAAAAGGCAGGGACGTACTTAAACTTGTGAAACTTGCGGCCCTCATATCGATCGCGCTGTCCTCAATATCGCTGTTCATTCTGGCCATCGCCGGCTGCGGTGACAGCGGTGTGGCGACAGTAGCCAGCGTGAACACTTCCAGCGTCGAGTCAGAAACATCCGCGGCAACCACCTCTGGAGCCTCCGCACCGGCGTCGGCGAAAAGAGGAATCATCGACAATCCGCCCTACGGATACCTCTATCATGGCGTCTTCCCCTTCAGCGGCGCCGAAGCCGGCGAAGGGGAGATAACGCCAGAGAGCGTATCCTCATATGAGTCCGCCGCCGGCAGGAAGGTCGCATGGGTCTATTTCTCAAACAACTGGTTCCAGGGAAGGGATTTCCCCCGGGATACGGCCGGATGGATAACAGCGCGCGGCAGCGTTCCCTTCATCCGCCTGATGCTCAGGTCCAGTGACGAGCAGGACGTTGCCGAGCCACTATATACCATGGATAACATCATCGCCGGCGACTTCGACACGGATCTGCATGCATGGTTCTCCGACGCGCGCGACTTCGGCTCAGCGCTGATCGTCGAGTTCGGCACCGAGGTCAACGGCAACTGGTTCTCCTGGAACGGAGACTGGAACGGCGGCGGCGATACGGACGGCTACGGCGATAGCTCGTACCCCGACGGTCCCGAGCGGTTCCGCGACGCTTTCCGTCATATCATCGATATATCCCGGCAGGAGGGGGCCAACAATATCACCTGGGTGTTCCACATAGACCGCGGTGACGTGCCGGAGGAGAACTGGAACACGCCAGACATGTATTATCCAGGTGATGAGTACATCGACTGGATCGGTCTCAGCGTCTACGGTCCGGTCGAGCCCACCGATGACGAGATATACGACTTTGTAGATCTTATGGATATGGGTTACGGCAAGGCCGAGTCGCTGAGCAGCGACAAACCCATAGTCCTCTGCGAGTTCGCCGCCACCGACGGCAACCCCGGTTTCAGACAGGAGCAGTGGGCCGAGGACGCGCTCACAGAGATGCTGTCCGGCCGCTGGCCGCGCCTGATCGGCTTCTCCTGGTGGAACGAGAAATGGCAGAATGACGATGACCCGGCCCACGACTCGCTCCTGATGCTCCAGGACAACCCGGAGCTGGTGGAGGTCTTCCGACGCCTGGTGGGCGGCAGCGACAAGGTACTCGACAGCATCCAGACGCGTTGACCCGTATCTGCATTCGATAATACAGGCGCCGTGCAGGGGTCCGGACCGGTTTTGGCGGCGGCCTTCAATCCTGTAAACTATCTACCAGGCTGCCGAAAACCATCTCGCGGAGGGGTGGCAGAGTCCGGTTGAATGCGGCGGTCTCGAAAACCGTTGTGCCTCTTTACAGGGGCACCGTGGGTTCGAATCCCACCCCCTCCGCCAAACACACCGGACAGTGCGGATGACACTGCATACCTAGATCCACCACGCTGCTCTCCAGGCCTTAAATCCAATCCCGGCGGATGCGGTTCCTCTTGCCCGGGAGACTTCGAACCGGCCCGCATTATCCCTGTGAACGAAGCGATCCGTAGCACAGAGGATCGGGCGCACAGGACAGTGGTTTTTTAAGTAAACCTATTGACTTATATAACTCAACAAAATAGAATCGCTGTAATATCCTTTTATTAATATATTAGGATATTACTGGGTTGGTGGCATGAAACCACTAGTGGGGAGGATGGGGATGGTACTTTCATATCAACGATTGTTCCTGGTTCTACCGGTTTTCCTGATGTTATCCGCCGCGCTGATGTTGTCGGGCGTGCTGGGAGGTTCGGACGGAAACGCGGCCACCGCGGTGTATTCGCCGGACATCCATATTTACGATGACGCGACCGGAGGAGACTGCGCCAGCATCGGCACCTGGGACTGGCCCAGCAAGACCTGCACCCTGACGATGGACCTGATCTTCGCCGCCGATGGTATAGAGCTAGCCGGTGACGGCATCACTCTCGACGGAAACGGCCATACCCTCACCGGCACCTCTTACGGTAACGGCGCCTACTCTTTCGGATACAACGACGTCACCATCAGGAACCTGACTGTTACCGGGTTCGACACCAAAGGCATCGGCATCTCCGACTCCACAGGGGCAACAGTCGCCGACAACCAGGTGCTGGGAAACTATTTCGGGATACTGTTCAGCAGCGCCAGCGGCGGCACCGTCAGCGGCAACACCGTGCTCGACAGCGGTAATCAGGGGATAAGCTTCAACGTCAGCTCCAACAACAACGTCGTCACAGGCAACTACATCAGACAGACAGCCAGCAAGGGCAGCGGCATATCCGTGTTCCAGTCCGACGGCAACCTTGTTAGCGGAAACGACGCCTCCTCTTCCAAGATGTACGGCATCGGTATCGTCGGGGTCGGTAATGACGTGAGGGATAACATGGCATCCGGCAGCAGCGCCGGCATAACCATCGGCCGTTTCGCCCAGGTGACCACCGACACCATCGTCCTCAGGAACACTGTCACCGGCAACAAATTGGGATTGCTGTTCTCCGAAGGACACGACAGCATCGTCACCGGTAACACTGTGAGCGGTAACACGACGGCGGCGATGAAGTTCTTCTACTCCAACAACAACGCGGTCTACAATAACAACTTCATATCCAATCCGCAGCAGGTGCTGTTCGAAGGAACCAGCAGCAGCAACGTCTTCAATCTGGCGGCGCCTGCCGGCGGAAACTACTGGGACGTATGGACCAGCCCTGACGTCGACAGCGACGGGTTCGTGGATAACCCGCTGGTTTTCATAGCCGGCCAGCAGGACAACCTTCCATACACGGTCCAGGATGGATGGTGCAGCCAGCCCAGCCTCAGCCTGAACCGGCACTCGGTCTATTGGGGCAGCCTGGCCGACTACAGCGCCAACATCCTGTCAGTCGATTACACAATCGACAGCTTCTTCGATATCTACGACGAGCGCATCCTGGCATCGACCAACAACCAGGGTGTGACCATGGTGACACCCGTGCCGGTGCTCATGGGTGAGTCCATAAACGCCGGCGCCGGATCGTCCCTGCCGGTGACGCTCAAGTACCATATACCTTTCGGCGTCACCACTTTCTTCAGCACCACCTACGCCGCCGCCGATGACGTCTGCGGTAACACCTACTATTACCCGGGACCGCCGCCACCGTGAGCAGCAGCGCATATCTGATGACGTGAGCACAGGGGCGGCCCCCGCAGGGGGCCGCCCTTCCAAACTGTGAAGGTCCCCCGTTGCAGGGTGCAGTGAACGGCGGGGGACAGCATCCTTCCTTTTCACTGCTATATGCAGGGAGATGCAGGACTTTTGATGGTGCCGGAAAAGATATGGTTAGTAATCACGATTATTGCGGTAATCAATAACATCGTTCTCTGTTCAATAAGGGACAGGAGGTAGATGATGGCGACGGACGTGACAAACATGCCCGGCGGGGCGGTTCCTTTCAGGATCATGAGGAACACATGGGGAATGTTCCTGGCCATGGGCATCATCCTGATAATCCTGGGGACTGTGGCCATCGTGGTGCCCGCGGCGGTATCCGTGACGATAACTGTATTCCTAGGCATCATTCTCTTCATAGCAGCTGCGGCTCAGCTGTTCCATGCCATCGCCGCACACCGTTGGGGCGGTTTCTTCCTGCATCTCGCCGGCGCTGTCATCTACGGTATATTCGCCATCGCCCTGATGGGAGACCCCAACCGGGGGGTACGGGCCCTGACCCTGCTGCTGGCCATGTACTTCCTCGTATCCGGTTTCCTCCGGGTCCTGCTGGCTCTCACCGCATACAGGTCACCGGGATGGGGCTGGGTACTGACAAGCGGCGTTGTCAACCTCATCCTGGGAATCCTCATCTGGGGGCAGTGGCCCGGGAACACGGATTGGGTGATAGGGCTTCTTGTCGGCATCGACCTTCTCTTCAGCGGTTGGTCCATGGTGATGCTCGCAGTGGCGGCAAGGTCGCTGCCCGCTGACTCGCCCTGACTTTATGACCATCCGGGGGCTCATCCTGTCGTGAACACCCCGCCGTTCGCAGAAGGATGGAGTTTCAGGGCTCTCGCCCGGAGCTTTCCCGTTGAGTATGCGTTTTCATCAGGGTGCGCCGGCGTAATATAATCTTTTCTCAGTGATCTTTTTCGTATGCCGGAGGAAAGTGTGGAGAGGTGTCCGAGATGGCCGAAGGAGCACGACTGGAAATCGTGTAGGCGGGGTTAACTCGTCTCGAGGGTTCGAATCCCTCCCTCTCCGCCATGCGCGCCCGTAGCTCAGCTGGATAGAGCGTCGGCCTCCGGAGCCGAAGGCCACAGGTTCGAATCCTGTCGGGCGCGCCAAAAAACGAAATCCTGCCGCCACACCGGCGGCAGCGGCGGAAAGTATCCTATGCAGAGACCGTTATGGGCGCCCTGGCGCATCGAATATATTCTCAGCGAGAAGGAAGAAGGCTGCATCTTCTGTGAGAAGCTGGCGGAGGATGACGACCGCAGGAACCTCATCCTCCACCGTGGCCGGAGAAATTTCGTGATAATGAACCTCTATCCTTACAATCCTGGTCACCTGATGGTGGCTCCCAACGAGCATGTGTCCGAGCTGGAAGAGCTGGATGACGAGGTCTCCCTGGAGATGATGGCGCTGACCCGGATGTGCGTAAGGGTGCTGAAGCAGAAGATGGCGCCCCACGGTTTCAACGCCGGTATCAACCTGGGCGAGATCGCAGGGGCCAGCATCAGGGAGCATCTGCACATGCACCTGGTGCCGCGATGGCAGGGGGACAACAACTTCACCGCGGTGCTGGCGGACATAAACGTTATGCCACAGGCCCTCGAGGAGACATATGACCTGCTCAAGGCAGGATTCGACGAAGGTCGACTGGAATAAGGTTATGCCGGAGACAGGTACCTCGTCGAGGAAAACGTAAAGACTATCAACGGGAGGGGACAGGCTACATGCAGGTTGAAGTGAGAATACCGGCCATGCTGAGGCGGCTTACCGACGGAGCTCAGGCCGTGACAGTATCGGGCGAGACTGTAAGACAGGTCCTGGATGACCTGGAAGAGCGCCACCAGGGAATCCTCAGCGAGCTCATCGCCGATGACGGTTCCATCCATCGTTTCGTCAACATCTACCTGAATGACGAGGACATCCGTTTCCTGGACAAGCTTGACACCGAGATAAAGCCCGGCGATACCATCTCCATTCTACCGGCCGTGGCCGGCGGCGGACGCGCCTGAGCCATGCACCGGGACATGATCGACAGCGTGGGCGGTACCCCTCTGGTGGAAGTCAGGTTTCTCAGCCGCAACCCCGCCGTGCGCATCTTCGCCAAGCTGGAGGGTTACAACCCCACCGGCAGCGTAAAGGACCGCATCGTCCGCCAGATGCTGCTGAGAGCCGAGGTGGACGGTGAGCTGGAACCGGGCCGGACACTGCTGGAGTCGACCAGCGGTAATACGGGTATAGCGCTGGCGATGATGGGCAGGCTCAAGGGCTTCAGGGTCAAGATAGTGATGCCCGAGAACGTGAGCCCCGAACGGGTCCAGCTCCTTCAGCTATATGGGGCAGACATCGTATTTTCCGACCGCACCATGGGCACCAACGGGGCGGTCGAGGTAGCCCAGCGCATAGCGGAAGAAGACGACAGCTATCTGATGCTGGACCAGTACAGCAACAGCGCCAATCCGGAGGCCCACTACCTGACCACCGCCGTGGAGATCATGGACGAGCTGGACAGGGTGGACGCTTTCGTGGCCGGCCTGGGCACCGGTGGGACCCTGATGGGGGTCGGCCGCAGGCTGAAGGAGATCAACCCGCACACCCGGGTGGTGGCCATAGAGCCCCATCCGGAGGAGATCGTCGACGGCCTGCGCAGCCTTTCCGAAGGGTTCATACCGCCCATCATCGACCTGGACCTGCTGGATGGCAAGATCTTCGTCCGGAGCAAGGATGCGGTCCTCTCCACCCGTGAGCTATGTGAGAAGGAGGGACTGTTCGTCGGTGTCTCATCGGGCGCCGTCGCCCGCTGCGCCGCGCGCCTCTCCGAGAAGATGGAATCCGGCAATATAGTCGCGCTCTTCGCCGACAGCGGCTGGAAATACCTCAGCAGCGGCCTCTGGACCCGTGATATCGAAGAACTGAAGGAGAGCCTTGACCGGATGTTGTGGTGGTAAGACGAAGATGAGACAGGAGGAGGAATGGAGATAAGCCGTCAGGCGGATTACGCCGTCAGAGCGATAATGGAGCTATCCCGGCATGGGGAGGGGGAGAGGCTGCAGAGCAGCGATATCGCCGCCAGAGGAGGGATACCGGAGAAACACATCACCACAATCATACGCTCGCTGGCCCGGGGAGGGATCATCCGGACATACCGGGGGAGCCGCGGCGGGGTAACACTGGCCAGTCCTCCCGGTGAGATCACGCTCCGCAGCGTGGTCGAGGCCATCGACGGCCCCCTGCTCCTGAACCGGTGCCGGCTGCAGCCCGGCAGTTGCGCCGGAGGCAACGGTGAGCGATGCGCGGTCCATGACTATTGGGAGAGGATGACCGATGACATCCTTGATGAGCTTGAATCGGTGAGTTTCGCCCAGTTGGCGGAGGCTGACCTGGTGGATGGCCCGGGGTTCTAGCCGTTCCCGCCTTTGCGGAGCAGCGCCAGCGCCACTCCTCCCGCAACCAGCACACCCCCGATGATGAGGAGGCGCAGGAGATCGGCCCCCGTGTCCATCTAACCTGATCCGCCGGCCAGCTTCTGCAGACGCTGCTCCAGCTCTTCCTTGGTGAGCAGCATCTCCGTCATATCCACCAGGTTGCCGTCCTTGTCGATATAGAGCATGGCCGGTATCTTGCCTTCCGGGAAACGGCCCTCATTCTTCACCTGGCGGTTGTACTCGCAATTCCCGTCGGGAGACGTCACCTCGTAGCGGTAGAAATCTATCTTGTCCTGATACTTCTGCTCTAGCTCATCGACGATGGGCTTCTCCTTCTGGCAGGCCGGTCAGGTGTCGCGATAGAAATAGATATGTTGTGGCTTGCCGCTGGGAGCGGGGATGATGCTCTCCGCCGTCAGGTCACATTCGTACCCGGTGGTGGAACTCTCTTCCTTGCCGCATCCGCTTAGCGTGAGCAGCGCAAGCAGAGAGGCAACCGCCCCGGCAAGAATGAATATGACAGTACTCTTCTTCATACGGGCATTATTCTATATTATTCCGGGCTCTTTTGGAAAGCCGGCCGGTGGTGGCTGCTATAATCTTTGTCATCCTGGTCGGAATGGTGATCCAGCCGCAGGCAGGCAAGCATGGAGAACGACGATATGGCGACCATTATCTGGAGAGCGGAGGACCGGCGTGATGAGAGCGTCGAGTCCATCGAAGCAATGATGCCCGTGGAGCGGGCGGTACGGATAAGCCTTTCCGGAAAGGAGCTGGCGAGGCTCCACTGCACCCCCGACCATCTGGAGGAACTGGCGACTGGATTCCTCCTGGGCCAGGGGATCTGCAGCTCCCGCGATGATATCGTCTCGATAAAGGTGGGCAGCGACAACGAGAAGGTGGATATCACTCTGGCGGATAACGCCAGGGTCATGACGGAGAAGTCGCAAGCGACGGTTATCTACAGCGGCTGCGGCCAGGGACCGGGGGTGGCGGCTGCCACAGCCGGTCCGTCACATACGCTGGAAAGCATCGATTCTTTCAGGACCGCGGACCTGAAACACGGACTCCGTGAAGTGCTGGGGAAGGGAGATGCCTATCGTGCCACCCGCGGCATGCACAGCGCAGGTCTTTTGAGCAGGGCCGGCAGACTGCTCTGCCACCGGGAGGATGTGGGCAGGCACAACGCCCTGGACAAGGTACTGGGCTGGGCTGCGGGACAATGCCTGGAACCGGGGAAGCTGTTCGCCGCCAGCAGCGGCCGCATCTCGGTGGACGCGGTGATGAAGCTGGCCCGCTTCCGCGTACCGTTGATGATCTCAAAGGGCGTGCCGACATCGCTGGCGCTGGAAAGGGCTGAAGAGGCAGGGCTGACCCTGACAGGTACAGTCGGCGGAGGTGCGCTGCGCGTCTATACCCATAGCAACAGGGTGGAGGGATAAGGCCCGGTGATGAGGGTTCTGGCTATCGACATAGGCATGGGGACCACCGACATCCTTGTCTATGATTCCTCCCGGGAGATGGAGAATTGCGGCCGTATGGTGATACCTTCCCGAACCGTCACCGTGGCAGGCATGATACGAGAGGCGACCGCATCCGGGCGTCCTGTCGTCTTCGACGGGGTAACCATGGGGGGCGGGCCCTGCGGCAAAGCTCTGAGGAAGCACCTGGAGGAGGGGCAGGCCTTCATCGCCGGCCCCGCCGCCGCCCTCACCTTCAACGACGACCTGGAGAAGGTATCCTCCTGGGGCGTGCGGATCTCTGAAGCTCCTCTTGACGAAGCGCCCGCCGACAGCACCTTCGTCTGGAGCGGCGACCTTGACTCTACCATGCTGGAAGAGGTGCTGGAAAGGCTGGGTCTGGGCGTGGCGTTCGACGGATACGCTGTGGCCGTCCAGGACCACGGCTTCTCACCCGGCTCCAGCAATCGCCGCCATCGTTTTCGCCTTTGGCGTGAACTGCTCCGGGAGGGCGCCGGCCTGGACTCTCTGGCCTGGAAGGCGGCGGAGATACCACGGCATTACTCACGCATGCACGCCGTCGCCTCCCTGCTGGACGGCAAGCCCGGCGTGCTGGTGATGGATACGGGGCCGGCGGCGCTGCTGGGAGCCCTGTCCGGTGATGAGGAGAAGAGTCCGTCCGCCTCTGCTGACGCCCACATCGTGGTGAACATCGGCAACGGTCATACGCTGGCAGCCATACTGCGGGGCGAGGCGATAGTAGCACTGGCGGAACACCATACCGGGATGCTCGACCACCGCTCCTTCGGCAGTTTCGTCCGGGGCTTCGCGTCCGGCTCGCTGAGCGATGAGGAGACCTTCCAGAGCGGGGGACACGGCTGCATCCCTCCGGATGAACCTGTCGGGATGGGGAGACCCGTTATCGTGACCGGACCGCGCCGGGCCATGGCGCTGGGCTCCGGACTGCCCCTCGACATGGCGGCGCCTCACGGCGACATGATGCTGACCGGATGCTTCGGACTGGTCGAAGCCTGGAAGAAGGTCAGCGGAGGTCCTTCCTCCTGAATATGAGGGTAGCCAGCAGCAGGATGGCGGAGATATACACCATCTCGTAAGCGAATGACCATCCACGGGGGGAGAAGACAGCCGCGCCGGCGGCGGTCTCGTCCTTCAGGAACCTGCCGGCGAGGATGCTTACCTCACTGACGGGCAGGAGCAGCCTGAGCAGGTTGGCGAGTATCACTATGGCCAGGTTCCCCGAAGTCTCGCTGATAGCGCTGATGATACGCAGGTTTGACGAGAGTATGAAGATGATGAAGACGAAGATGGCGTTGGCGATGATGGGGGTGAAGGTGGAGAACATCAGAGTGAGGCTCACCATGGTGATGACATTGAGGCATATGAGAGCGATGGAAGGGAAGAAACTCCACACCAGTGAGCCGGAGCCTACGATCACGGACAGCCACAGCGCCATTCCCATCACCAGCACGTATCCCCCCATCAGCATGGCGTGTCCCGCCCATTTGCCCAGGATGATCTGCCATCTTCTCACAGGTTTGGTAACCACAGTGTACATGGTGCCGTTCTCCACTTCCGTATGGATGGCGCCGAGGGTGGTGAGGATGGCCATGATCATGGCAATCAGATTGAGCCCGCCCAGGGCGAAACTGAGGAAGTCACGGCCCGCGGTGGACCCCGATGAGACCTCTCCCACCAGGGTGGTGGATGAGCTGGGCGAACTGAGGATGGGAATGATGGCCAGATAGAGCAGGCTCAGCACCAGCCCGGTGATCATCGTGCGGGAACGGACCGTCTCCCGGAGGGTGAACCAGGCCATGGTCCAGGTCTTCATTCCCGACCCTCCTCCATCACCTGCAGAAAGGCTTCCTCCAGGGGTCGCTGGCGCGGCGTGAACTCTCTCAGCGTCACACCGCTGTCCATGATCAGGTTCGCAAGCTGTTTGACCTGTTCCTCGCTCTCCAGCATCACCGAAAGATGGTCGTCTTCATGCTCGACTCCGGCGGCCATCTCTTTGATCCGTCCCAGGAGTTCATCGGTCATTCCTTCCAATCTGACGTCAACACACGGAGCCGGGCTGATAAGCTCCTGCGTACCGGAGAGACGGACGAGGGAGCCCTTGTTGAGGATACCCACCCTGCCGCATGTCATCTCCACCTCCGATAACAGGTGGGAATTGAGGAAGATGGTGGTGCCCTCATCCCTCAGCTTCAGGATGAGGTCCCGCATGTCGCGCCTGCCCATTGGGTCGAGGGCGGAGGTGGGCTCATCCAGGAAAAGCAGGCGCGGCCTGTTGATTATGGCCTGGGCGATGCCGATGCGCTGCAGCATCCCCTGGGAGAAGGTGCGTATCCGGGCTGTGGCGCTGTCCGAGAGCCCGACCTGTTCCAGCACCTCAGGTATCCTGGCTGCTCGCTCCCTGCCATCCATGCCATAAAGACGTCCCTGGAAATCAAGGAACTCCATCGCCCTCAGGAAAGGATGGAAATGGAAGGTCTCCGGAAGGTATCCGATACGCCGCCGCGCCTCCACATCCCCAAGCGGGAGGCCCAGCAGTCTGGCGGAGCCGCCGGAGGGGAAGATGATCCGCATCAGCATCTGGACAGTGGTGGTCTTGCCGGCGCCGTTGGGGCCGAGGAACCCGAATACCTCCCCTTCCTCAACGGTGAGGTCGAGGGAATCCACCGCCCTGACCCGCTCGGAGCCGAAACCATAGACCTTGGTCAGCCCCTCGATCTCGATTGCTGCTGCCATCGCCCCCTTACCTCATCTTGTTTCACAGCTTTTTGCAGCAAAAAAACGGCGAGTCCCCCACAGGATTCGTTCCCAAACCGGTCACGAAACAAGTATATCCGCATCGTCCGGACCGGGCAAATGCGGGCATCGCCCGCATGGTAACGGCGACCCGCCCTTTCATCGAGCCGCCCGGATAGCATGATATAATGATCGGCGCGGCGATGAGACGGTCTCCTGACAATGAAAACCTGGACTCAGATTACCGCCGGGGGTGGGCGGTCGCCCGCGAGAATTTCGGTGACCATGTAACATTCTTCGCCCCTTCCCTGAGGAACTATGAGACCGAAGAGATCAGCCAGGCCTGCGACTGCGCCTTCACGGCTGTTTCCGTCACCGGTCGGCGGTGCGCCCTCATGTGCGACCACTGTCATGGCGCCATACTCCGCCACATGACCCCGGCCGACTCCCCCGAGGAGCTGCTCCTGTACGCGGAAGAGGTCAAGGGCAGGGGCGCGCTGGGGATGCTGATCAGCGGCGGTGCTGACAGCGGCGGTGCTGTTCCCCTGGGCGGCTTCATCGGCGCTATCGCCGAGATCAAGACACGATTGGGACTACAGGTGCTGGTACACACCGGCATCACCAGTGCGCGTATGGCGGGTGACCTGGCGACCGCGGGCGTGGATGGGGCTCTGATCGATTTGATCGGTGATGACGCCACCGCCAGGGAGGTATACCACCTCGACGGGGTCGTGTCGGACGATTACCGGCGCTCACTGATGAACCTGTGTGACGCCGGGGTGCCTACGTCCCCGCACGTGGTCATGGGCCTTCATTACGGCCGGATAAGGGGGGAGGAGCGGGCCGTCGAGATGGCTGCTGAATTCCCCATATCCAGCCTGGTGATGGTGGGGCTTCTGCCGCTGGGGAACACACCCATGGCCGAAGTCACCCCTCCGCAGCCGCGGCAGATGGCCGACCTGATACTCTACGCCCGCGAGCGGCTGCCGAACACACCCCTGCTGCTGGGCTGCGAGAGACCCGCAGGTGCTCACAGGCTCGAGACCGACACCCTGGCGCTGGAGGCGGGAGTCAACGGCATAGCCTACCCCGCCGAGGGCGTGGTCACCCGCGCACGGGAGATGGGACTGGATGTACATCTGTCCGAGAGCTGTTGTGCCGTGCCGGTTGAATCGAGCACCCCCGAGTTCATCACGACTGATGAGGACGAGACGCGGTGAGCCGCAGCTCCGGCTCAGCGGTCGATGACGACAGTGGGCACTGGCGGTTGGTGGACACCGGCAGCCGCGCCGCCGCTGCCAATATAGCCATGGACGCCGCCCAGCTGCGCCTGCGTTCAGAGGGCCTCATCTCGAACACAATCAGGATCCTCAGCTTCTCCTCTCCGGCGGCGCTCATCGGGATGCACCAGTCGCGCGAGCAGGAGGTCCGCGAGGCATACTGCCGCGAGAAAGGTATCGAGGTCAACCGCAGGATCACTGGTGGCGGCGCCGTCTATTGCGACAGCGGACAGCTGGGATGGGAGGTGATCGCCTCCCGTGACGACCTGCCGGCGGGGCGGACCATGGCAGACCTCACCCGCTTCATATGCGGGGGCGCTGTGGATGCCCTGCGCCTGCTCGGCGTTGCCGCCGCCTTCCGCCCGCGAAACGATATAGAGGTCGAAGGTCGCAAGATATGCGGCACCGGCGGCGCCTATGAGCGGGGGGCCTTCCTGTTCCAGGGTACGCTGCTGGTCGATTTCGACCCCGGGGAGATGTTGCGGGCGCTGAGAGTGCCGGTGGAGAAGCTCTCGCGACGGGAGCTGGAGGATGCGGGCCGTCGGGTCGTCTCACTGTCCAGGCTGCTGGGAAGGGTACCGGGCCGCGATGAGGTCATCGAAGCCTTCCGGGCGGCGTTCTCACGGCTGCTGGACACAGACATCCATCGCCAGACACTTTCAGCCATGGAGGAAGAGCGGGCCTCAGCCATGCTGGCGAGGTATCGCAGTCGGCAGTGGATAGACAACGACATTGAGCCTGCTTCCGAGCGGCTGATGCTCAGGTCCATGCATCGCGGCCCAGGTGGGGTCATAAACGCCTCCATCGCCCTCGACAGCGGCAGCATGCGGCTGAAAGGCGTCAATATCAGCGGTGATTTCTTCGTCGACCCCGGCCGCTTCATATACGACCTGGAAGCGGGTCTGCGCGACTGTCCGTCAGACAGGCTCGAAGAGAGGGTGGAAGAACTTTTCCGTGAGTACAGTCCCGATTGCCTCGGCCTGGACGCCTGCGACTTCAGCGTCGCCCTGCGCCGGGCGGTGGAGAAATCCTGTTACAGCCGTCTGGGCATAGCGCCCGGATACCTCGATGACATCACCGTCATCGGCGACGGCTCCCTCCAGGATATCGCTGGAAGGACGCGATACCTGCTGCTGCCGTACTGCGCCAAGCTCCCCGGCTGCCGGTACCGGCGGCTGGACGGCTGCGAGGAATGTGGCGACTGCACCGTCGGTGAAGCATACGCCCTTGCCCGTAAGCATGGGCTCACGCCGGTGAGCGTCAACGATTACGGCCATCTGCGGGAGACGCTCCGGCGATGCCGCGATGCCGGGGAAGGCGCCATCATCGGCTGTTGTTGCAGTCAATTCACCGCCAAACATCATGAGACCTTCCAGTCCTGCGGCATGGACGTGGTGCTGCTGGATATCAGCGACAGCACCTGTTACGAATTGTCTCGCCAGGAAGAGGCATATATGGGCAGGTTCGCCGAACAGACCACCCTGAAGCTGGAACTGCTGGAACAGGTGCTGTCGCTACGCAGTTCCGGCGATCGGGTGCCACCAACGGGCCCGTTGGTGGATGAGCCGCCGCGCCGCGGCGGCGGAGCCTCAAGGAGCATCTCCTGTGACGTCCTGGTCATCGGCGCCGGACCCGCCGGAAGCGCCGCTGCCCGCGCCGCGGCGGCTGCAGGCGCTTCCGTGTTGATGCTGGAGCGCCGGCGGCGGGTGGGTGAGCCGCCACAGTGCGCCGGTTACATACCCCTTTTGGCAGGACGCTACGCGGATATCACCGCCGACATGGTAGGACAGAGAGTGGGAGAGATGGAGACTATCCTGCCCAACGGCTCCAGGTGGGTGGTGCGAGCCCCGGGATACATCATCAGGCGTGACCTGTTCGACCAGCATCAGGCGGCGCGCGCCTGCCAGGCAGGCGCGCGCCTCTTCGAAGGCTGTCATGCCAGGCCGCATGACGGCGGCGCCGGCGCATTATTGAGGGATGGAAGATGCCTGGAGATAAGCTCCAGGGTGACGATAGGAGCCGACGGCCCCAGGTCCCTGACACGCGAACTCATCGGCGGCGCGCCGCCGCGGCTGATGCGAGCCATGCAATGGACGGTGCCGCTGAAGCGTCCCGTTGACAGGACGATGGTATGGTTCGAGCGATGGTTGCCTATGGGGTACGGCTGGCTCTTCCCCCGGGGTGAGACGGCCAACGCCGGCATCGGCATCGAAGCCGGCAATGGCGTAAAAACGCCTGAAGCATTAGAATGTTTCATCGGGATGCTGGTGGAAAGGGGTCTTGTCGAGGCCGTACCACTGGCATCGACAGCCGGTGTCATCCCCGCCGGCGGGCCGCTGCCCCCCGGCAGAGGCAACATCCTGCTGGCGGGGGACGCAGCCGGACTGTGCAATGCCCGCACCGGAGCCGGGGTGGTAACCGCTCTGCAAAGCGGCCTTTACGCAGGTGATGCAGCCGTGAGGTTCCTCGCAGGAGATGGAGGATCGGCCTTCGACCTCTACTTCGCCGAAGTCAGTGAGGTGCTGTGGCCCACGCTTGCCATGGCCGCGGACATGCGCGAGAGGATGGCGTCTCTGACAGGAGACGAAACGGGCAGCCTGGAGACGGCGGTGGCGGCGACCTGGCCCGGCTCTCCCGGTTATGGAGCGGGGATGGCGGAACGGCACAGGGAGGGAGTGCTTACGAGGATATGAACATCGCAAGCCTCAGATTGAGCCTGGCGGCGGCCATGACGCTGGGTCTGAGAAAGGGCGTCTTTTATCGCGACGCACGTCTGTATTGCCTCAACCTCCTTCTGGACTATGGCGGAGGCTGCCGTGCACGTTGTTCCTACTGCGGCCTGTCCAGCGACAACCCCGCATCAGGCGGAGACGGACATTTCATCCGGGTGGAATGGCCCGCCTTCGAGATCGACCGGATCGTCTCCCGCGCCCGGGAGCGCCGGGAGGAACTGGAACGGGTATGCGTCTCCATGGTGATGCATCCGCAGGCCCTTGAGGACACCCTCGAGCTGACGGAAAAACTGGCTGCCGGGCTGGAGCTGCCGGTCTCTGTCCTGGTGAACCCTTCCACCACCAGGGATGGGGACATCGCCGCCATGCGCGAGGCCGGCGCCGATATGGTCAGCGTCGCCGTAGACGCCGCAACCGAAGAGCTGTTTGACCGCCATCGCGGCAGGGGAGTGGGCGGTCCACACCGATGGCAGCGGTACTGGCGGGCGCTGGAAGAGGCAGCCATCGTCTTCGGCGACGGCAGGTACGGTTGCCATCTCATCGCCGGCCTGGGTGAGAGTGAGAGGGAGATGCTTGAGACGGTGCAGAGAGTGCGCGACATGGGCGGACGTTCTCACCTGTTCTCATTTTATCCGGAGCGGGGGTCGAGGATGGAGAACGAGCCCCCATGCCCGGCGAACCGTTTCCGCCGGATACAACTGGCGAGATACCTGATAGACTATGATATGGTCCGCGTCGGGCGAATGTCCTTCGATGAGCGTGGCAGGGTCTCAGACTTCGGACTGGAAGCATCGGAACTGGACCGGCTGGTCGAGACAGGGAAACCGTTCATGACCAGCGGTTGTCCCGGCAGCAGGCATGAATGCGCCTGCAACCGGCCGTTCGGTGACGGGCCACCGGGTGACATCCGCAGCTTCCCGTTCCCCCTCGATGAGGGGGACCTGCAGACGGTGAAGAAGCAGCTGGCCACATACAGGGAGACCTGTGACGGTATGGGGGAAAGGTTGTTTGAATCAAAAGGATGACGGGGTACGTCTAAGTATAGATGTCCCTGCCGGTTGAAAGGGGGTAGCAGGCGCATATAAGCTATGTTGGGTATGACGGCAGCAGCCCCTGGAGGCGGACGCCGTGCCTGTGTTTAACCAGTAAACCGATATGTTTGGAGGAGGATGAAATGGGAGATGTAACAGATATAAAGCCGGACACGATCCTTGATGTCAAGGGACTTTGTTGTCCGATGCCCGTCGTCAAGGCCAAGAAAGCCATCGACAGTCTGGAGTCGGGGAAGATCATGGAGATCGTGGGAACGGATGCGGGATCCAAGGGCGACATCCCGGCATGGGCCAAGAGGGCCGGCCACGAGTTCCTGGGTTCGACCGAAGAAGACGGCGGCGAGGTGTTTCACTTCTTCGTAAAGAAAGGATAGGTATCAACGAGTTATGGCCGACAGATTAGCTATCATCGCATCGAAGGGTACGCTGGATATGGCATATCCGCCCCTGATCCTGGCGACAACCGCAACAGCCATGGGTATGGAAGCCGGCATTTTCTTCACCTTTTACGGGCTGAACATCGTGAACAAGAAGAAATACCACAATCTGCAGGTGGCGCCCATCGCAAACCCGGCGATGCCTATGCCGGTACCCAATATCGTCGGTATGCTTCCCGGCATGACAGCGATGGCGACGAAGATGATGAAGGGAATGATGGGAAAGGCCAACATGCCTTCGATCCCCGAACTCATCTCCATCTGTGCCGAGACCGACGTGAAACTGTGGCCCTGCCAGATGACCCTGGATGTGATGAGCATCGACCCCGAGGACATCATCGATGAAGCAGAGAAGACCTGCGGGGCGGGTGCGTTCCTGGATTATGCGGCCGAGGCATCGATGAGCCTCTTCATCTAGACACGAACGCTGAAGATGCGACAAAGGGGGCGGCTGAGACGCCGTCCCTTTTTTCATGCTTGTACCAGCCTGGGCCCACCACTGTGCTTCTCTTTGCCGTCGGCCGCCTGAACGCCCACCCGCGAACTACGAATGAAGGTGGTATGCGGCTCCCAGGGATATGGCGAAGACCACAGCGAGGATGCTCTGTGCCACCCCTTCGCGCCTGATGTGGACGCGAGCCTGCATGGTCGCAGTCGTCAGGACAAGATAGGTCAGATACGGCAGGTAGGCGAGCAGTGCCCCCGGGGGGACGCGCTCCCTGGCGCAAAGGAACAGGAGCACTCCAGCCACCGGGACGATGAATAACCAGAGGTTGCGCGACAGGGCCAGGCGCGTCCTGAATCCGAACTTCACATCCCTCAGTGCAGCGGCTCGCATCCGCATCTTCACATAAAAGATGCTGGCGGTAAAATAGGTCGCGTTCAGAAGCCACAGCCACCACGCCTCGGGTCGGAGGCTCCCCTCGGCGATGAGGTTGGCCAGTGGGGCGGTCAGGGTGAGCATGGCGACCCCGATGAACTCAGCGGCAGCCGAACGCTCACGGCGCATGCCTATCATGACCAGGTGGATCAGGAAGAGCATCGTTCCCAGGGCCGACAGGGGCAGAATCTGCCAAAGTCCGCGTTCCAGCCCCAGCCACAGCAGGATCGCCAGTGAGGCGAAGGCGGGAACAGCCGCGGTAAGCGCCAGCGCCGATGCTCCTTCGCCGAAGCCGGCGCCTCGCGTGCGCCGCTTGAAAAGCAACACCAGGGGCGGACGTGACATGAACAGCATGAGAATCGCCAGTACACCGGCGGCCTGCACGAACAGACCGATGCCGGCTTCCCGGCTGCCGGCGATAGCGCCGGCCGCGTATGGAACCAGCAGCATTGCCCAGGCGCCATGTTCCCTCGGCAGCTTGATCAATCAGGCCCTCATTCCGCCTCTCGACGCACATCCACCTCTAGCCAGCCGGCGTCATCCGCAGTTTCGAGCATCACGGCCACCTTCTCCATCCAGAGAGTACGGAACGCGGCCGACTCCTCATCGGACGCGCTGCCATCGGCGACCTTCTCCAGCAACGCTGCCATTCTCCGGGCCTTTTCCTCCGGGAAAGGGACAAGCCACGGGTATAGCCGCACCTCCACCGCCCGGCCGTTATCCTGCCGCCGGAAGATGAATGTGCTGCCATCGCCACCGGCTACGGCATCGAACGTGAGAAGGCCCTGGCGCCGGTACCGTCCCGCCAGGCCCTTGAAACCGGTCTCGGGCGCCGCGCCGGTGACCAGGGTCATGACCTGAGACATCACCCCGTACACACCTTCATCGGCATGGCCACCCGCCATGACGGCTACCTCTCCCCTGACGGGGATCTCATCGACGTAAAGCTCCGCCAGCGCCGCCCGCGTCGCCATGAAAGCCCCCGTCACCGTCGGACAGCAATGCCCCGCCAGTTTCACCGCGTCCGCCAGGCTGTAAGCGAGCCTGTCGTAACCATCACGGAATGCGCCCAGCAGCGCCGCCAGCGGTTCCCGCATCTCTATCACGGGAGCGGCGCGGATGATGTCTGTGAACGAGTCGCTCATGGAGGCCTCCCATACCTTTACCTTTTTTGACATGCCGGGCTGACAGGAAGTTTATACCCGCCTTCTCCAGTCACAAAGTGACTGACGTCACCCGGTTTGATGATAGAATCATCATGTGACGGCCTGCATGCAAGGCCGGGGACACCGGAACTGCGAGAAAGGTCCATCGAATGGTTGACGAGACTTCCGGAAGCTTCCTGATACTTCAGACCAGCGGTATCAGGGAACCCAAGCGAACCTACGCGCCCCTGTACATCGCGACTGCCGCCGCCGCCATGGACATGGATGTCACCATCTGGTTCACAATGGAGGGCGTTACCCAGCTGCGACGGGGAGAGGCGGAGAAGATCGAGCTGGTCGCCGGCAGCGGCATAACGCTCAGGACCTGGCTGGACAGGGCCCGTGATGCGGGGGTGAAGTTCCTCGTCTGCGCGCAGGCAATGGAGGCCGAAGGGCTCAGCCTGGATGAGATGATCGATGGTTGTGATGTGGCCGGAGCGGCCGCCATCGTCGATATGTCCCTGGAGGTCGACCAGGTGATGTATTTCTGAGCAGGGAAAGCCTTTACGCGAAATCAAGGCTAACGCGCAAACGACGACATGACCGGGGAGCGGCAGGATGAAGAGATACGACGTGATCGTTGTCGGCGGGGGTCCGGCGGGCTCCAACGCGGCCGCCGGGGCGAGGAAAGCCGGTGTTTCCGTCGCCCTGCTCGAACGGGACAGGATGGGAGGCACCTGACTCAACGAGGGCTGTCTGCCTGTCAAGGCCCTGGTCAGGACCGCGGAGATATCGAACCTCGCCGGCAGGGCTGCGGAATTCGGTTTCCAGCCGGCTGAGGTCATCCCCGACTTTTCCGCTATCTTCGCGCGCAAGGAGCGCATAGTCCAGTCCATGTCCACCGACGGGGCCGGTCTCAGGCGGAGAGGAGTCGAGATAATCAAGGCCGACGCCCGTTTCCTCTCATCCCATGAACTTGAGGCCGGCGTCGAGAGGCTGCAGGCTGACAGCTTCATCCTGGCCACCGGCTCCGAGCCTGCCATACCTGCCATCGAGGGCCTGGAGGAGACCGGCTGCTGGACCAGCCGCGATGCCATCTTCCCCGACCGCCAGCCGGAAGCGCTGGCAGTCATCGGCGGGTCGGCGGCAGGGTGCGAGCTCGCCCAGATATACGCAAGGCTGGGTACGCGCGTCACCATCATCGAACGAATGCCCCACCTGCTGCCCGGGTCCGAGGTGGAGTCATCGCTCCTTCTGGAGGATGTGATGGAGAAGGAGGGTATCACCCTGCACCTCAAGGCTGAGGTCGACTCGTTCTCCTCCGGTCCCGAGGGCAAGACCGTATCATTCACGCAGGACGGGAGCAGGCAGAGCGTCGCCGCCGACGAGGTGTTGATGGCTACCGGACGGAAAGCTGCACTGGGCGGACTGGGTCTGGATGAGGCGGGTGTCTCGACCACCGAAGGAGCCATAGGAGTCGACCGTAACCTCAGGACCAGCCGGCCACATATCTGGGCCTGCGGGGACGCCATCGGCGGCTTGATGCATTCCCATGTGGCCGTCTACGAGAGCGATGTCGCCGGCAGGAACAGCGTGAGGGGGGAGGGAGCGGAGCTCCTGGAGACGGACTACACCGTCATGCCGTCGGCGGTCTTTACTGACCCGCCGGTGGCGTCGGTCGGCATCACTGAAGAGCAGGCGATGGAACAGGGGCTCGATATACTCGTGGGCCGTTCATCGTTCACAGACTCCGGCCGCGCCGTCGCCATGGGTGAGGCCAGGGGGACGGCGAAAATCATAGCCGGCGCAGCCGACCGCAGGCTGCTTGGGGCACACGTCACAGGCCCGGGCGCTGATATGATGATCCATGAAGCGGTGATCGCGATGGGTTCGGGCCTGGGTGCGGACGCACTGCTGAGACCGCGGGCGATACACATCCACCCCACCCTCTCGGAGGTCATGGGCCGGGCGGCCGCGGCCCTTTCCTGACCATTTACGGGGAAGTCAGCCCCCTCCCACTGCATGACTTTCCCACTTTCTTCCTCTGTATGACTCTGTTCCACCCAGGTGAAGCGGGGGCGGAAAAGGTACCTGCGTGACTTGACCCGCTATATTCCCATGGATGACGGCGCCATAAGGATGATAATATCGGTGCATGGCGATACATGTATTCATCATATCGGCGTTGACCGAACATATCTCCCATCTCCCCATGTTATGGCCATAAGCAAATATGAAACAGTGATGAAGGCAGCAGGCGACAGGACCAGGGTGCGCATCCTGAAACTGCTGGAAGAGGGGAGGATGAACGTGGGCGAGATAAGGCAGGTCCTTTCCCTCAGCCAGTCCACCGTCTCGGGTCCTCTCTCCCTTCTTTCCCGGGCAGGGCTTGTGCAGTCGCAGCAGGAAGGGAGGCGCACATGGTATTACCTGTCCGCCGGCAAGGACAACAGCTTCGCTCCACCCATGCTGGCGCTGCTCCTGGGATGGCTTGACGACGATCCCCAGGTCCTGGCGGACCGCAGGCGCCTGAAGGCCATGAGGGTGTCCGGCTGAGGGTGTCACCGCCCGTCCGACGGGTAGGTGCGGGCGTTGACGCCCGGCGCCCCGCGGGCGGATTGCGGGGGTTTGACAAGGAACGTGAGCTGAAATAGGCTCAAGCGGCCGGTTCCACCGACAGGAGGTATGGCTGATGGTAGTGATCCAGGGCTGCAATTTCCCTGAAGAAGGGTTCCTTTACGATGTGGAGAGCCAGATGTGGGTGAGGTTCGATGAGGACGGGAACATCACATCCGGCCTGACCGACATCGGGCAGCATATCGCCGGCGATCTGCTGTATGTCAAGCCGAAGAAGGTGGGCAGCGACGTTCCAAGGGGCAAGCGGGCCGCCATCATCGAGAGCGGGAAGTATGTCGGCCCCATCAACGCCCCCCTCTCAGGGAAGATAATCGAGCTCAACCAGGCGGTGCTGGACAACGCCCGGCTGGTCAATGAGGACCCTTATGGTGAAGGCTGGGTCTTCCGCCTCAAGCCCAGCGAGCTGGAAAGCGAACGCAGTTCATTGCTGGCGGGCCAGTCGGCGATGGATGCCATCCGCAAGAAGATGTCCCGGGAGGACTGGGACTGCTTCACCGGACACCACGACTAGACGGGTGCTTCAGACCTTCTTCAGGGGAGCGTATTCGACCATAAGCGTCCGCTCGCTGCCGTCTTCGCGAAAACGCACCGTCACTTCGCCACCTGGCTCCACCCTGACGACGATCCCCTCGCCGAAAGCGGCGTGGATCACGTTGTCTCCCGCGTGGAAGAAGGCCCCGGCGTCATCGCGGGGAACGGCCGCACCGGTCCGGGCGGTGGAGGCAGGCTCGTAGGCACGGCCTGCCGGCGCCGGAGCCTGCGCCTCCATCAGTATCAGCTCCCGTGGTATCTCGTCGATGAAGCGCGAGGCTATGTTGTAATTACGGCCCCCGTAAAGGTTGCGCGTCGCGGCGTAAGTGAAGTACAGGCGCTCCCTGGCCCGGGTCATGGCCACATAGCAGAGGCGCCTTTCTTCCTCCAGGTTCTGTTCCTCCAGCGAGCGGGAGTGGGGGAACACACCCTCTTCCGCGCCGATGACGAACACGGCGGGAAACTCCAGTCCCTTGGCGTTATGCATGGTCATGAGGGTGACAGCTTCCTCCGCCACCGAGAGCTTGTCCACATCCGTATAAAGGGATATCTCCTGGAGGAACTCGCGCAGTGAGCCATCCGCCGCCCTCTGGTCGTACTCGGCGGCGACGCCCACCAGCTCCTGCAGGTTCTCGATGCGCCCCTCGGCCTCCACGGTCCTCTCCGCCGAGAGCGCCTCCAGGTAGCCGCTCTCGGCCAGGACCTCCTCGATAGTCTCCGCCACCGGAGAGGTGGCGGCTGTGTCCCTCAGTCCTTCGATCAGGGCGTGGAAAGCCTTGAGTGATTTCCTGGCCGCAGGCCTGATCTCCGTTATCCTGTCCGCCGCTCCGGCGGCCTCCAGCATGGGAATCCCCCTTGCGCCGGCGTAACCGGACAGCGCCGTCACCGTCGCCTGGCCCAGGCCGCGCCGGGGCGAGTTGATGACGCGGCTGAAGCTCACCGAATCCGCCGGGTTATCTATCAGGAGCAGGTAGGCGATGGCGTCCTTTATCTCGGCGCGCTCGTAGAACTTGGTGCCCCCCACCACGCGGTAGGGGATGCCGTAGCGGACGAAGATGTCCTCCAGCACCCGCGACTGGGCGTTGACACGGTAGAAGACGGCCACCCTGCCGGCGCTGATACCCGCCTCCTGTTCCAGCCGCCCTATCTCACCCGCCACGAACCTGGCCTCCGCATGCTCGTCATCCAGGGCCACCACCCGCACCGGCTCACCCTCTCCGGCTTCGGTCCAGAGGTCCTTGCTCTTGCGGTCCCGGTTGTTGCGCACCACGCTGTTGGCGGCGCTGAGGATGGTCTGGGTGGAGCGGTAGTTCTGCTCCAGCTTGATGACGGTACACTCGGGATAGTCCTTCTCGAAGTCGAGGATGTTGCGGATATCGGCGCCACGCCAGGAATAGATGCTCTGGTCGTCGTCGCCGACCACGCAGACGTTGCGGTGCTCCTTACCAAGCAGGTTGACCAGGCAGTACTGGGAATGGTTGGTATCCTGATATTCATCCACCAGGATGTGGCGGAAAGCCCGCTGGTAGCGCCTGAGGCTCTCGGGGAAACGCTCGAAAAGCCCTACCGTGAGCATGATCAGATCGTCGAAGTCCATGGCGTTGCTGGCGAAGAGCTTCTGCTGATAGAGCTCGTAGGTGCGGGCTACGGTGTCGTCGTAGAAGTTCTCCACCATGCCGGCGAACTCTTCCGGCCCGATCAACCGGTTCTTGGCGGAGGATATGACCGAATGGATCCCCCTGGGCGGGAATCGCTTGGGGTCCAGATCCAGTTCTTTCAGGCAGCGCTTCACCACTCTCACCTGGTCGGCGCTGTCGTAGATGGTGAAATTGCCCATGTAGCCCAGCTGCGGCGCCTCCTTCCTGAGGATACGGGCGCAGGCGGCATGGAAGGTGCTGACCCACATGGTGCGGGCCACCGGGCCCACCAGACCCTCGATACGCTCCTTCATCTCGTTGGCGGCCTTGTTGGTGAAGGTGATGGCCAGGATCTCCTGGGGCGATAAACCCTGGGAGGAGATCAGCCATGCTACCCGGTAAGTGAGGACACGGGTCTTGCCGCTGCCGGCGCCGGCGAGCACCTGCAGCGGTCCACCGGGGCAGGTCACCGCCCGACGCTGGGGCCTGTTCAGTTCCCGGGAGAGGTCCATGGCTGCGGCGGGCATCAGGCTGCGCCGCCCAGCAGGTAGGCCACGGCTACGCAGAGGGCGCCGGCCGTGACCATCTTCATCCCGGCGAGGACGATACGGTCCCTTGAGATGGCGCCCAGGTATGCCCCCAGGGCGAAGAGTTCGCTGAAAGCGATGACAACAGCCGCGATATAGGCGCTCGAGACCTCGACTGCGCCATCGAGGAAGAAAGGCGACACGGCGATGGCGGCGGCTGCGAAGGGGGAGAGGCCGTCGATCAGCGATACCACGATAGTGGCATAGGTTGAAGCGTGGGCGATATCGGTGTCGGAAAGGTCGCTCAGGGTAGACTCCTCCAGTTCAGCCAGCGCCCGCCGCCGTTCGGCCTTCTCGGTCATGTACGCACCGTAGAAGCCGGAAACGCCCATGGCGAAGGAAGCAGCCATCCCCAGGGTCACCACAGCGCCGGCATGGCGAATACCGCCGAAATAGCTTCCCACCAGGACTCCCAGGATGGTCAACACACCGTCAAAGGCGTTCATGGCGAAATAACGGCGCGCAATCTCGCCCACACGGGCGATGCGGTGATACTCTCTCAGCGTTCGGATGCTTGGTACTCTCAAGGGCAGGGGTTGCGCTCCCCCAGGATCACCTCATCCATCGGGCTGATATATCCTGAGGCGTGTTGGCCTCATCCACCAGGCGTTTGCCGGTGGATACCTTGTCGATGCTGTGTATGCTGCCACCGCTCTCCTGGATGACGGCTGCCACCTCGTCGAAGTTGATCTCGGGGCCCTCGACGGTTATCTTGATGTTCTCCACCTTGTTGTCGATCTCGTTCAGCACGAGGTCGGCTCCCTCCACGCCCTCCAGGTCGCCCAGCTTCACCGCCAGGCTGAGTATGTTGGGTTGATGGGGTTTCAGCACGTCGAGCACCAGCCTTCGCACTTTGCTCAATTCACTCTCACCTCTGTCCTCTGTTCCATGGTGTAAAGCCCGGGATGCTCAGATACCGGTTCCCAGGTAATAATCGAAGACCCGGTCCAGTTCCCGTTCGCCTTTCTCCTGGGCCTTCTCTATCTCCCCGGCCTTTTCGGGGAAAGCTTCCTTGAACTCGTTCTCCATCTCCACCAGCCGCCTGACCAGCGACTGCATGGCGTCTGCCACCGGGTCGGGGAGATGGGTCCAGTCCACATCGGCGGCGCCCACCTTGCGCCCGCGCTCCCGGACCGGGCGTCCCGGGTTGCCTACCACGGTGGAGTTGCCAGGCACGTCGTGTATGACTATGCTGCCGGCGCCGATCTTGGCGTTCTCGCCGACGGTCACCGAACCCAGAACCTTGGCTCCGGCGCCGATGGTGACATTGTCCCTGAGGGTGGGATGGCGCTTGCCGGTCTCCTTGCCGGTCCCGCCCAGGGTCACGCCCTGGTAGATGGTGACGTTATCCCCGATCTCGGTGGTCTCTCCCACCACCACGCCGGCGCCGTGGTCGATGAAGAACCCCTCACCGATGCTGGCCGCCGGGTGGATCTCGATGCCGGTGATGAACCGGTTAACCTGTGATAATATCCGCGGTGCCACGGGCAGTCCCTGCTGGTGGAGCATGTGCGCTATCCGGTGCAAGATTATGGCATGCAGCCCCGAGTAGCAGGTCAGGGCCTCGACCATGTTCGCCGCCGCCGGGTCGCGCTCCTGGATGGCGGCGACATCCTTCTTAATGGCCTCAACGGTATGCCCGACCTCATCCCTGCGAGTGAGCCAGAGATATGTAGCAGCAGCCGCCGACACGGCCGCCCCCGCCTTTTTCAACAGACCCATGGCCCTCTCCCGGTCGAATGCTTTGAAGTCGGACCTCTATAAGGATAATATCTGTACATAAGCTGCTTTCCCGGAGAAACCGGGATGCCCATTAATATTAGCAGAATACCCGGATACAGGCAGGTTCACGACAGGAGGATTCGGCATGAAGACCCAGCGCCTTGAGCTGACCTTCCCGGAAAAGCTGATCAGGAAACCGGTGCTTTACGACCTGGTGAAGAAGTATGATGTCGTGCCCAACATCCGCCGGGCGAACGTGGACGAGAAGTTCGGCTGGATGGTACTGGAGCTCAGCGGTGAGGAGGATGTGCTGGAGCAGACCTTCGACTGGCTCGAGAGCCTCGGTATAGAGATAGAGCACCTGGATACCTTCGTCGAGTAGCCCGCGGCAGCGGGTCATAGCGCCTCGTTCATACTGCCGCTGCGGAAACCTTCCAGGTCGAGGGTGACATAGACGTATCCCAGCGCCTTGAAGCGTTCCACCAGTCCCGACCGGTTCCGATCCTCCCAGAAAGAAGGGATTTCTTCAGCCCTGACCTCGATGCGAGCCGTATCCCCGTGGTCCCTCACGCGGTACTCGGCCAGGCCGAGACCGCGGAGGATCTCCTCTGCAGCTTCCACCCTCTTCAGGCCCGCCGGTGTTATCCTTGAGCCATAGGGGAACCTGGATGACAGGCACGCCTGGGCGGGCTTGTCCCAATTGGGAAGGCCGGCCTCCCTCGCCAGCCGGCGCACGTCCGCTTTCCCGGCGCCCACCGCCGCCAGGGGATGAGCTATGCCGGCCTCGTCTCCGGCCCTGGCGCCCGGCCTGTGGTCGCCCGCATCATCGGCATTGGTGCCGTCGGCCATGTTCCTCAGTCCCCGCTCACGGGCCAGGGAGCCTATCCGGCTCCAGAGTTCCTTCTTGCAGTGGTAACAGCGGCCCGGAGGGTTGGCGCGGAACTCCTCGTTGTCCATCTCGCGGGTCTCGATCACCTCGTGGGCCGCTCCCAGCTCCCGGGCAAGGGAACGGGCAGCTTCCAGTTCGTAGCGGGGGAGGGTCTCCGAGCGGGCCGTGACAGCCAGCACCCGGTCCCGCCCCAGGGCCCTTACGGCGGCCGCTACCACCAGGGAGGAGTCGACACCGCCTGAGTAGCCGATCGCGAGGCTCTCCAGGGGCCTTATCTCATCCATCAGCATTTCCAGGGAAGCGGGAGCCGGTCTCCCATCCCGTTCGCCCGTGCGTTGTCCGGCCACTGCGTCCGGCATCATTCAGCCCCTCCGTCCACCGTTACCTCCACTTCGCTGACCTTGCCGTCAAGGATTCGGTACGCGTGCCACTCGGGGCTGTCGTCCACCAGCGATATTATCAGGTAGAGGGCGTCGGGGTAGAAGGCCAGCTCGCAGTCCCTCGCTGAAGGCACCGCCGGAGAGTGGGGATGGGAATGGAAGATGGCCACCAGCTCCATCTCCTTCCGCTCGATCTCATCGAATACATGGAACTGTTCCCGTGAATCCATCATATAGAGCGTGGGACTGTGCTCGGCGTTCTCCATCAGGAACACCTGCCTCACCGTCCCGTCCGGATCGCCCGCCAGGATGCCGCAGGCCTCCAGTGGCTTATGGGAACGAGCGTGCCTGACAATGGAATCAAGCTGCGCCCGGGTTAACCGCAGCTCCTCAGGCATCAGCTTCCAGGAGACTGGATCTCGCAGGTGTAGTCATATTCGACCAGTTCGGTGATGGTCGGCTTCTCACCGCAGACCGGGCATCGGGGGTTGCGCTTCGCCTTCACCTCGTGGAAGCTCAGCTCCTCGGCGTCGAACTGCAGCATGCGGTTGAACAGGGGGGTTCCCACCCCCGTCAATATCTTCAGCACCTCCGTTGCCTGCAATGTTCCCACGACTCCCGCCACCGCCCCCAGGATGCCGGCCTCGGCGCAGCTGGGAACCGTGCCCGGCGGCGGAGGCTCCTCGTATACACACCGGTAGCAGGCGGTCTCGCCTCCCCGGATGCTCATGATCAGACCCATGAAACGGAGGATGCCGCCTTCCACCAGCGCCTTCTTCTTCATGACGCAGGCGTCGTTTATCAGATAGCGCGTGGGGAAGTTGTCCACTCCGTCGACTATCACATCGTATCTCTCGACCAGGGCGAGGATGTTCTCCTTGGTCAGGCGCTCCCGGTAGACATCCACCTCTACCAGCGGGTTTATCTTCTTCATGGTCTCGCTGGCGCTCTCGACCTTGGGTTTGCCTACATCGGGCGTGGCGTGCAGCACCTGCCGTTGCAGGTTGGTGAGGTCCACCACGTCATCTTCGATGATTCCGATCCTGCCTACCCCGGCGGCTGTCAGATAAAGAAGGGCGGGTGAGCCCAGCCCGCCGGCGCCCACGACCAGCACACTGGATTCCTTCAGCTTCTGCTGACCGGTCCCGCCCACTTCAGGCAGGATGATGTGGCGCGAATAGCGCTGGATCTCCTCTTCGGTCAGATTGAACAACTTCCTCCTCCGATGAAATACAGGAAGTCGACGCGATCGCCGTTCTTCAGGCCTACATTCTCCAGGTCACGGCGCCTGAGCACCGTGCCGTTGACGCGGACATTGGTATATAAAGCCCTCTTGCCACAGGATCTCAGCAGAGACCTCACGTCCGCCGCTCCCCGGTAACAGAGACGCCGTCCCTGGACCATCAGGTCGAGGGAACGCCTCCGGTGAGTGTTTTTCCCGAATACTTCCACTGACATATTAACTGATTACACGACGGGATGCGGTTGCCGTACGGTCCGGGTCCGTCATCATCCCGCTTTCTTCACGTATATCTCCGTGTAGCCTTCCATTTCCTGCATGCCCAGGACCTGGTGACCGTTGCCGCGCACCCACTGGGGAAGGTCCCTGTTGCTGGTAGGGTCGTCCACCAGCACCTTGACCACCTGGCCGCCATCCAGTTGTTCCAGGGCCAGGGCTGTCTTCACCGAGGGCATGGGGCACTGCAGACCGCGAGCGTCCAGGAGCGTGTCTTCCTTAACGTCCATCCTGCCTCCCTTGACTGTAGAGGATCATGACACCGGTTCCTATGCGCCTTCGAACAGCTGGGTGGTCAGGTAGCGCTCTCCCGTGTCAGGCAGGATGACGACGATGAGCTTGTCCCTGCTGGCCTGGCGGCGGGCGATTGCCAGGGCCGCGTGGGTGGCTGCGCCGGAAGAGATGCCGCAGAGTATCCCCTCCTTCTCCGCCAGCAGGCGGGCGGTGTGTTCCGCGTCCTCATTGGATACCTGGATGATCTCGTCATAGATTTCGACATCAAGCACCTCGGGAACGAACCCGGCGCCGATGCCCTGGATCCGGTGGGGGCCGGGGTCGCCGCCGGAAAGAACCGGAGAGGCCTTGGGCTCCACCGCCACCAGCTGAACCTCCGGTTTGCGCTTCTTCAGTATCTCACCCACGCCGGTGATGGTGCCGCCGGTGCCGATACCGGAGACGAATATGTCGACTTCACCGTCCGTGTCGCGCCAGACCTCCTCGGCGGTGGTACTGCTGTGGATCGCCGGGTTGGCCGGGTTGCTGAACTGCTGTGGGACGAAGGCGTCCGCGGTCTCGCTGGCTACCTCTTCCGCTCGGTTGACCGCCCCCTTCATGCCGTCGGGACCCGGGGTAAGAACGAGTTCAGCCCCGTAAGCCTTGAGAAGGGCCCGCCGTTCCAGGCTCATGGTGTCGGGCATGGTGAGTATCAGCCTGTAGCCTTTCACGGCGCACACAAATGCGAGGGCGATGCCGGTGTTGCCGCTGGTAGGTTCCACGATCACGGTCTTGCCGGGAGTGATCTTCCCTTCCGCCTCAGCGGCCTCGATCATGCTGAGTCCGATACGGTCCTTGACGCTGCCGCCCGGGTTGAAACTCTCCAGTTTGGCGGCAACCCGCGCCTCCGCTCCTTCGGTGACACGCTTCAGCCATACAAGGGGGGTATCCCCGATGAGCTCGGTCAGGTCTTCGGCGATGTTCATCTTTGTCGCTTTCTCCGTCAAAACATCATTGATGATACTACTGCTGCCATCACTCATGCTACCATCCTCCCGCCTCCCTGGTCAGGGGGAGATGTTAAATATAGTACATCTCCTCGGTGCTGTTGCATAGTTCTCTCTCTTTCTCCGCGAGGTCTCCGATGGTTGCTTCCGACAGCACGGCCTCCAGGCTGCTCTTGGCGTTGGCCCAGACCTCCTGGACGGCGCAGATCTCCTTCTTGTCACAGGGAGCACCCACCGTGCAGCTGGCGGGGGCGACGGTACCGTCGAGGGCTTCCACCACATCGAGCACGCTCACATCCTCCGGCAACTGCTTGAAACTGAAACCACCGCGGACGCCGCGATGGCTGTTTAGGATTCCCGCCTTTCGGAGACTAGAAAAAAGCTGCTCGAGGAACTGGAGGGGGATATCCTTGCGGGACGAGATATCCGCTATGGGAACTGGCTGACCGTCGTTATGCTGCGCCAGTTCCACCAGCGCCCTCACAGCATACTTGCTCTTGGCTGATATGTTCATGTTGATAACTGCATAATTTGGATAAAACTAATAGGTTTTATGTATGATAGCTTTGTAAAAGGGAAATGTCAATGATCTTATATAATATATTTTAAATTATAGTTATTTAGTCATGTTTCATGGTCGGATGATGACTCGGGGCAATTCCGGCAACACGAGGAACGAATGAGCGACTACGAGACGATCGAGCATACGGCGGATATAGGCATCCGGGCCAGGGGCCGGTCCCTGGGCGAACTGTTCGCCAACGCCGCCGCCGGCATGTTCAGCCTCATATGTGAACCGTCACAGGTCAGGGCACGGGAGACCTTCCCGGTACGGATCGAGGCGGAAGACATGGAAACTCTGCTGGTGGAGTGGCTGAACGAGCTGCTGTTCCTCCACGAGAGCCGAGGTGTGGTGCTGGGCCGTTTCCAGGTCGGCCGGGTCGACGACCACCATCTGGAAGGAACGGCCCTGGGCGAGAAGCTGGATCCGGGAAGGCACATCCTGCTGGAGGACATCAAGGCTGTCACGTACCATATGCTGAGAATAGAGCAGGCTGACGGCTCCTGGCAGGCGACAGTCATATTCGATGTCTGAGGTGTGATCAGGAATGGATGACCACCTGACAGGGATCAGGCTGCGGGAAGTCACACCCTGGTCCTGGGAGATCCCCAGGCAGGGCCGTATGCGCGTCCCCGGCCTCGTGTTCGGCAGCGCCTCCCTGGTGGAGAGGGCGGGACACGAACAGGCGCTGGAGCAGGTGGCGAACGTGGCCTGCCTTCCCGGCATAGAGAGAGCGTCCATGGCCATGCCCGATATACATTGGGGATACGGCTTCGCCATCGGCGGAGTGGCCGCCTTCAACCTGGAGGAGGGCGTGATATCACCCGGAGGCGTCGGATACGACATCGCCTGCGGCGTGCGCCTGGTCAGGTCCGACCTCGATGCCTCCGACCTTGGTGATATGTGGCCCAGGCTGACCCACGAGCTCTCCCGCAGCATCCCTTCGGGAGTCGGGCGTGGGGGAGAGGTCAGGCTGAAGAGGCGCGACATGGACAGCTTGCTGCTCAAGGGTGCGTTGTGGGCTATCGAGAACGGATACGGCTGGCAGGAAGACCTGGAAGTGATCGAGGACGGCGGCTGTCTGGAAGGCGCCGACCCCTCCCTTGTCAGTGACCGCGCGCGGCAGAGGGGGATGGGACAGACCGGCTCCCTGGGCGCCGGCAACCATTTCATCGAACTGCAGGCGGTCGAGGAGGTGTTCGACCGGGAGGCCGCCGACGTTTTCGGTGTGTTCGAAGGGCAACTCTGCCTGATGGTGCACTCGGGCTCCCGCGGTCTGGGCCACCAGGTCTGCAGCGAACAGGTGCGTCTGATGGGCGCCGCCGCCGCCCGGGCAGGCATCGAGCTGCCCGACCGCCAGCTGGCCTGCGCTCCCATCGACAGCCCGGAAGGCAGGTCATATTTCGCCGCCATGTCGGCCGCGGTCAATTTCGCCAGGGCAAACCGCCAGGTCCTCACCCACCTGTCTCGGCGCTCCTTCGAACAGGTGCTGGGCTCGCCGGCGACAGAGCTGGGGCTGCGGCTTGTCTACGATGTCTCACATAACGTGGCCAAGTTCGAGGAGCACGAACTTGACGGCAGGCGGGTCCGGCTCTGTGTTCACCGCAAGGGTGCCACGCGCTCCTTTCCCGCAGGCCACCCTGAGGTCCCGGCCAGGTACCGGTGCGTCGGACAGCCTGTTATCGTCCCCGGGGATATGGGAACGGGGTCATACCTGCTGAAGGGTTCCGTCGAGGCCATGAAAGTGAGCTTCGGGTCGACCTGCCACGGAGCCGGGCGCGTCATGGGCCGCCGCGCGGCCCGGCGCGCCATCGACGGCCACCAGCTGAAGGAACGTCTGGAAGCGGCGGGCATAACCGTCCGCGCCGGCCGCGCGGCGGCCCTGGCCGAAGAGGCCCCTGAAGCCTACAAGGATATCGACGAGGTGGTGGATGCCTGCCATATGGCCGGACTCTCATACAAGGTGGCCCGCCTCAGGCCTCTGGGCGTGGTCAAGGGCTGACGGACGAGAGGCCGCTACAGCAGTGTGGGCTTGCGCATCTCGCCGCAGGAGCAGTCGTAGCCATCATCCAGGGAGTCTATCGCCTCCATGATTATCCGGCCCTGGGTCACCGCATCTTCCTCGAATATGGCCTTGAGCAATCCGTGGTCCCACTCGGTAACAACTCCCTCGGCATAATTGACAACCAGATAGAGGGCTGCGTAGCAGGCGCCGATATCGCGCGCCAGCCATACCTCAGGACACATGCTCTGGCCGATGATGTCTCCCAGAGGCTGCATCATCCTTATCTCGGCACGGCTCTCGAACCTGGGGCCCTCGGTGACCACACAGGTGCCCCGCCCGAAGACGCGGCCGCGGGCCCTGCCCGCAGCCGCCTCCTCCAGGGAAGCGGCCAGCGCCGCGCAGACCGGCTTGCGCATGATCAGCAGGTTCCCGCCGGCGACAGGCTGCGGGTCACGGTGGGTGGTGAGGTCGACGAAATCATCCGGGATGACGATATCCCTGGGGTCCAGCAGGGGGTTCAGGCTGCCGACGCCGGCTTCGGAGATGATGTGACGTACGCCGGCCGCGGCCAGCACATGGAACACCTGCAGCGAAGCGTCTCCCCGGCTGACGCCGTCGCGCCAGCCATGCAGCGGCACCGTCAGGCATTCCTTGCCGCCCGGGGTCCTGAACAGGGTGAACGGGGGCGACTTGCCGGCTGCGGTCTCGAACACCAGGCCGCTCTCGAACACATCTCCGCCCGCGTCTTCCGGGAACGAGCAGCCGCGGGTGCCCGAACCGCCGATGACCGCCCAGGCAGCGGCGGGAATCACCCTGCCGCTCACGGCGTGCTGCTGAAGAGGAGCCTCTCCACCTGCATGTGCAGGTGGTTGCCCTCGTCGTAGGTGTATTCTCCCAGCTGCTGGGTGTAACAGCCGTCCATCTTCCTCACAGCTCCCAGCCGGGTGACGCCTGCCTTGACCGGCTGGCCCAGGGCAGCCTCGGAGCTGTCGAGATGGGTGAGCACCACCACGAAGTTTGCATGGTCCCTGGGCTGTATCCTCACCTCCGTATCCGGACACTGCCCCCGCAGCCGATAGTCTCTGATCCCGTCCACCACGCCGTCGACCGGGGCGTATACCACGGTGCCGGCGGGAGCGCCCACATCCATCGCCTGGGTGGAAAGACCCAACTCCGTCCCTTCTTCCATGATGAAATAACCAGGGATGTCTCCGCCGGTGAGGGATTGTCCCAGACCCTTCTCCAGCAGCCCGCCGTTGATCCGGGTACCAATGGGTTCCAGGCTCACTACCTGGTCGCCCTCTGCAGGATGGTAACCGATGGCGGTCACCTCGTCCTGGTAGACAGGCAGCATCAGGCTGATGTCGCCGGCGCGCGCCAGCGCCAGCTCCATGGGCTCTTTCAGCGTGGCGGCCACCTTGGAGGCGGAGACCGTCTCCTCATCGAGCAGGGGAGACGACGATACCCTCGAAGATAGGATTAAATATGCCAGCGCTGCCAGCGCCAGCGCGGTCATGACTGCAAAAAAGGCCACGGAATGCCACCGATAGCGTAGCTTTCCGGCAGCCCGCGGCCGTAGAGTGTGGAGCTCTGAAGCCATCTTCAACACAATAACATCTGGGCAGCGGATTTCAACCCGTCATGTGCATTATGTCACTATCTTTCCGCCGCCGGGGATACCGCGCTCCTTCTTCCCATACGACAGCGCCGCCGGGGCCGGCCTTCGTCGGCGTCCATGACCAAACTGATATGATAGAGTCTCCGATGACAGCCATGAAAGGAGCTTGCCCGCGATGAAGGTCGTCATCCCCCGATGGATGCAGATGGTGGGGCTGCCGCTGCTGCTCCTGCTTCTCTGGTTCTCCGCCGGCGTCTTCAGCCAGGTCATCTTCATCTTCCTCAGCGCCATGCTCATCGCCCTGACCCTCAACCCCCTGGTGAAGAAACTGGAGAGGATAAAGATACCCCGCTACATCGGCGTGCTGCTGGTATTCCTCTTCTTCATCTCCATCATCGCCGCGGTGCTGGTCTTGGTCATACCGCCCGCCGTCGACCAGCTGCAGCAGCTTATCGACAGGCTCCCCTTCTATGTCTCCGACATAGGCGACAAGATGGCTTCGTGGAAATCCAGCCTGGAGCGTCTTAACCTTCCTTTCGATGTCAGCGCCCAGGGTGACAAACTGGTCAACCGCGTCGAGGAATACGTGGCCAACCTGGGCACGAAGGCCGTCTCCTTCTCCATCAACGTGCTCGGCGTGCTGGGCCAGATCGTGCTGGTGCTGGTCATCTCCATATACATGCTGCTGGATGCCCGCCGCATCAGCCGGGGGGTCCACCGCCTCTTCCCCCGTTCCAGCCAGGATGACGCCGACGAGCTGATCCTGTCCAGCCAGAGGGCCGTGACCCACTGGGTGATCGCCCAGTCGCTGCTGAGCCTGCTGGTGGGCGTCAGCACCGGTGTGGGCATCTGGCTGCTGGACGTGCTGGGCATATGGCCCGGGGGCTCCCAGTACGCCATCTTCTTCGGCGCCTGGGCAGGCCTGACCGAGGTCATCCCCTATATCGGGCCCATCCTGGGGGCGACCCCGCCGACCTTCATCGCCGCTTTCACGTCGGTCTGGGCGGTACTGGCGGTGATCATCCTCTTCATAGTCATCCAGCAGCTGGAGGGCAACGTGCTGGTGCCGAACATCATGGGTACCATCATGGGCGTGCATCCGCTGGTGGTGATCTTCGCCGTCCTGGCTGGCGCCCAGCTTCATGGTGTGGTAGGCATGATCCTGGCTCTGCCCCTGGTAGCACTGATCAGGGCCCTGGTGGTCTTCTTCCGGCCGCGCCTGGAGCTGGAGAAGGCTCCGGCCCTGGAAACAGCCGGCGCCGGTGATGAGGACGCGCCCGGTTCCTGAACTCTTTCTCCACCACTCACGATTCCGGAAGAACAGACAGATGCGACTGCGAACCATACTGGAGGGCATAGACCCGGAAAGAAGCGACGCCGATCCTTCGCTGGAGATCTGCAGCCTCGCCTATGACTCCCGCAGGGTCCGCCGCGACGCTCTTTTCTTCGCCGTCGAAGGCTTCAAGGCCGACGGACATGCCTTCATCGGCGCTGCGGCTGAAGCCGGCGCTGCTGCCGCCGTCACGGGGCGCTGGGTGGAGGATTCTCCCATACCGCAGTTTCAGGCCGGCGATGTTCGATCGGCCATGGCCGCGGCCGCCGGCAACTTCTTCGGCCATCCCTCCCGCGATCTGACCCTGGCAGGCGTCACCGGCACCAACGGCAAGACCACCACCACCTTCCTGCTCGATTCAATCCTGCGCGCGGCCGGCAAGGCCACAGGCATAATCGGAGGCGTGGAATACAGGATCGGGGACAGTGTGGAGCCGGCGACCCGCACCACCCCGGAGGCCATCGACAGCCAGGAGATGCTTGCGCGCGCGGTGGCTGCAGGTGTTGAGGTCGTCTCCATGGAAGTGTCCTCCCACGGCCTGGAACTCCACCGCATCGAAGGCATGGACTTCGATGTCGCCGTCTTCACCAACCTGAGCCCGGACCACCTCGATCTGCACGGAGACATGGAGACATACTTCGAAGTGAAGAAGCGCCTCTTCGGCCACACTGATTCGGGTGAAGCCGCCGCAGGGGGAGTGGGGAGGCCGAGGGCGGTAGTGAACCTGGATGATGGATACGGGAAGAGGCTGGCGGCCCTGGCCGGAGAGGACGCCGTGACCTTCGGTCTGGACGAGAATGCGATGGTGCGGGCGGCTGATATGGAGTACTCAGGCTGGGAGACCCGCTTCACGCTGGTCAGTCCGGAAGGAGGGGGAGAGGCGGTGATCCACCTCCCGGGAAGGTTCAACCTGCACAACAGCCTGGCGGCGGCTGCGGCGGCCCTGGCCCTGGGCGTTCCCACCGGCGCGATCCTGTCCGGGCTTGCCTCGGCCAAAGGGGTGCCGGGCAGGTTCGAGCCTGTGGAGGTGGACACACCCTTCCGCGTGATAATCGATTACGCACACAACGAGGACGGCCTCAGGCGCGCCCTGAAGACAGCCTCGAGGATCACTTCCGGGCGCCTGATAACGGTCTTTGGCTGCCCCGGCGAGAGGGACCGGGAGAAACGTCCCCGCATGGGGAAGGTGGCCGGTTCCATATCGGACATATCCATACTGACCACGGACGATTGCTACGGTGAAGACCCCGAGTCCATACTCGACGAGGTGGAAGCGGGCCTGTCTTCCTCCGGCGGAGCCTACCGGCGCCAGGAGGACCGACGGCTGGCTATCGAGACCGCTCTTTCCATGGCCGCCCCCGATGACACTGTCCTCATCGCCGGCAAGGGACATGAGCGGTTCCAGAGGATGAAGGACGGGCCCCATCCCTTCAGCGACCGCACCGTGGTCCTTGAGTCGGTCGGAGGCAAAGGCTCCTGACCTTTTTTATCCGCATAATGCACACTTTCCCACCCGGCCCCGCCGCTCAGCCATTGCATTCAGACCCTGGAGGTGATAATTTCCATTTGTCGCCAGAAGTGACAACGGAAGCGGTCAAACAGCTGAGGAGTTCATCTTGCGCAGAAGAATGGCGATTGCCTTGGTTCTCATCTTCCTGGTTCCGGCAACCTTCTCACAGTCGGCGGATGCGACGACGGCGCAGGGGTCCGTTGACGCTGTCACCGTTGGGACGGAGATGGTCTGGCCGGCTGCGGGCGATGTCCTGGGCCACTGGACCCTTGATCCCGCCACCTCACGCGGGCACCGCGGCATCGACATAGCCCCCGGTCCGGGTTCCGCGGTTGTCGCCGTGCTGCCCGGAGAGGTCTCCTTCGTGGGATATACGCCGGCGGAGGGCGGTGGTATGACGATAGCCATAGACCACGGCCGGGGCCTGCGAAGCACCTACCTGCACCTGGCCGGCATAACCGTGGAGACCGGGGATACCGTCGCCGCCGGAGAGAGCCTGGGTACAAGCGACGGCAGACCGCTGCATCTGGGTCTGAAATACATGCCGCCTGGCGGGAACAGTTATACCTATCTCGACCCGGAGCGGTACCTCCCCGAGCGCGCTCATGAGGAAAATGCCCCGGCTGCCCCTGCTGCCGGGGCAGAAGGCCCAGGCGGGGATGCATCGCCTGTCCTCCCGCCGGCAGAGGACGGTTCTGTCCCCCCACCCGTCGGGGAGAGTCCGGGCGCAGCCGCCGCCGCAGCTGTCCTGACAGAGCCCTCTCCGGCAACGGACATTACAGCCATCGACCCGGGATCGCCCGTCATCACCGGCGTGACGAATGCCGCTCCCGATGGCGACCCGGCTATGCAGGGCTCCGCCGTCGAAAGTATCCTGCCCGCTCCGAACGGTGACTTGGCGGGAGAACATGGCTCGTTCGCACCGGCGGTCGTTGATACCATTGACATCATCGTCACGGCACTGCGCCGGTCGTCAGCCCCGCTGATGGCGCCGTTGGGCGACCCAGTGCCGTCCGCCTCGGCCGGACCCCGCCTTTTCGCGACCATCGGGCGGTCCTTCTCCCATTCATTGAACGCTCTTATGGCCGTCCTCGTCACCACATGTTTCCTGTTGTCGCAGGTCCGTCAGGGAAGGATGGAGCCATCGCCCGCGTCGAGGGGAGCCACCCGCGCCCGCGGCACCGCGGCCGCCAGCATACGCCTCGCCCAGGAACGTCTCATCGTATGATAACCCGCAAGGTCGAACAGCGCCTCCGGAATCCTTGAACGGAAGAAGCGGCGGTAGCGCCTCAGCGGTACGGTACAGCCGAGCGATTCCGCCGCCGCCTCGCCGCTCACCACGGCATGGCTCATACCCTCACCGCTCCAGGGGCAGATCAGGCCGGCGGCTTCACCCGCCAGCAGCACGTTGCCTCTTCCCGGCACCAGCTCCCTCAACGACCGAAGCCTGGTAGCGGGCCGCGCGCGGGGCCGGCCCAGCGGTGAACCATGGATGCCATGATGTTCTCTCAGTACCTGGAGGAACCGCCTGAGTTCTGTCCTCGCCGCCGAGCGTCCGCCGTGGCACCCGAGCCCCGCAAGCAACCGCCCATCCTTGGGGATTACCCAGCCGTAATAATCGATCTCGTCTCCCACGAAAGCCAGGAAACGGTCCACGTCCCTGCCCTCTGAAGAGAATGTCTGCTGCGCCGTCATCCAGAACGAGGGCATCTTGGCCCCCAGCCATCTCCTGACGGAGGAGCGGGCGCCGTCACAGCCCAAAAGGAACCTGCAGCGCACTCTCATCATACCGCCCTCATGGTCGAGCCACAGTTCGAGAGCACCGCCGGCGAGGGTTTCCGCGCCGAGAAAGCGCGTCCGTGGCCACAGGTCGACTCCGTCCCTGGCGGCCGCCCCCTGCAGCAGCCAGCTGTCGAAGACCGCCCTGTTGACGTTGAGGTACGTGGTGTCGGAGAGGATGGAAGCGGTACGTAGTTTCCAGTCGAGGATGCTCCACTGGATCTCCCTCGGGCTGGAGAAGAGGTCTTCAGGCAGGGCCAGGGGGATGCGTTCGAGGACCCACTGCTTGAGAATGCCGCCGCAGATAACATCCCTGGGGAGCGCCAGGCGGTCCGCCAGCATCACTCTCATGCCCGCAGGCGCCCTCATCGCCGCCATGCATCCGGCCGGACCGGCGCCTATCACGACAAGATCATACTCGAGGTCCGCCTGCTCCGCTGCCATCGGCCCGCCTTCCCCATGGCTTTCTTTGCCTGCTCCCCTCTTGCTGTTAGTATATCAACCGACCGCCTCTCGATGAACGGGGGAATGCGATTTGGCCGACTTTTATGTGACCACGCCCATATACTACGTGAACGACGTGCCCCATATCGGACACGCCTACACGACCATCGCCGCCGATATCCTGGCCCGTTTCCATCGCCAGAGCGGTGACAACGTCTTCTTCCTCACAGGCACCGATGAGCATGGCAACCCTGCCGCCCAGGCGGCGGCACGACGGAGGCTGTCTCCACAGCAGCACGTGGACGAGATGGTTGTCAAGTTCAAGTCGCTGGCGGAACAGGTGGAGGCCACCAACGACTTCTTCATCCGCACTACCGATAGTGAACATTGCGCCCGGGTACAGGAGTTCATCCAGCATCTGCACGACAAGGGCGACATCTACCTGAAGTCTTACAAGGGACTCTACTGCAGTTCCTGCGAAGCCTTCTATACAGAATCCGACCTTGTGGACGGCAAGTGCCCGGACCACGGCACAGAGCCGGAGCTGGTGGAGGAGGAGAACTATTTCTTCCGCCTCTCCGGCTACCAGCAGGAGATACTCGACCACTATGACAGCCATCCCGATTTCATCATGCCCCGCAGCCGCTTCAACGAAGCCCGCAGTTTCGTCGCCGGCGGCCTGGAGGATATCAGCATCAGCCGGGCGTCGCTCAAGTGGGGCGTCCCCATCCCTTGGGATGAGAGCCAGGTGGTCTACGTCTGGGTCGATGCCTTGCTGAACTACATAACCGCCCTGCAGTACGCGACTGGCGAGGACCTGCTTACGCGTTTCTGGCCGGCAGATTACCACCTGATGGCCAAGGACATCCTCAAGTTCCACGCGGTCATCTGGCCGGCGATGCTGATGGCGGCGGGGATGGAGCTGCCACGACACCTCTTCATCCACGGATACCTGCTGATGGGCGGGGAGAAGATGAGCAAGACCCGTGGCAACGTCCTCGACCCCTTCCAGGTGATGGAGAAGTACGGAGTGGACGCCTTCCGCTTCTACTGCTTCCGTGAGGTGAACTTCGGGCAGGACGGCGTTGTCTCCATGGAGGGCTTCGAGAACCGCTATAACAGCGAGCTGGCCAACGACCTGGGCAACCTGCTCAGCCGCACCGTCGCCATGGTCGGCAAGTTCAACGGCGGAGTCGTTCCGGATGAGCCGGGGGAGAGCGGCGAGATCGAAGCCGCCGCTGCCCGGCTGGGCTCAGACTACTCGCAGGCCATGTCCGTTGTCGACCTCACCGGCGCCCTGGAGCACATCTGGGTCTTTGTGCGCAGGCTGAACAAATACGTGGAAGATAGCGCCCCCTGGAAGCTGGCGCGCGACCCCGAGAAAAAAGCCGAACTGGAGGCGGTGCTCTACCGCCTGGTGGAGGGCCTGCGCATCCTTGCCATCCATCTCCATCCCTTCCTGCCGAAGACTACGCTGAGGATGCTGGCGCAGCTGGGTCTTGAGCCTGGCTTCCCTGAGCTCGTTTCTTCCCGGGCCGGGTGGGGGATGATGCCCGCCGGCAGCGAGGTCAGTCCGGGGGAGCCTCTCTTTCCCAAACTGGACTAGACAGCCCGTGGCCCTCGCAAGCTTCACTGACAGCCATGTCCATCTCGACATGCTCGATGATCCGGAGGCTGCCCTCCAGCAGGCCAGTGCGGCAGGTGTCGGACAGATGGTAGCGGTGGGCATCGACCTTCAGTCAAGCAGGCGCGCCATCGAATACGCCGGCCGTTTCCCGTACGTTTCAGCCGCTGTCGGTATCCATCCCCATGATGCTGCCGCCGCCGATGATGCAGCCATGGCGGAACTGGAAGAGATTGCCGCCCGGCCCGGCGTCGTCGCCATCGGTGAGACCGGCCTGGACTATTACCGGGACCGCTCGCCGAGGGACGTCCAGCAGCATGTCTTCCACAGGCATATCGCCCTTGCCCGCCGGTTGGGGCTGCCGTTGATGGTCCACAGCCGGGATGCGGCCGCTGACACGTTGCGCCTTCTGGCCGCAGATGGGGAAGGCCTGACAGTGGTGCTCCACTGCTTCTCCCTGGCACAGGAGGTGAAACAATGCGCCGAAGCAGGTTATTACATGTCCCTCGCCGGCAACATCACCTTCCGCAACGCCTCCTCCCTGCGTGACGCCGCCTCCCGCATCCCGGCAGAGCTTCTGCTCACGGAGACGGACGCCCCCTTCCTCGCCCCCGACCCCTACCGGGGCAGAGAGAACAGCCCCGCCCATATCCCGCTGATAGTCCGCCGGCTCGCCGAGGTCCGTGATGAGCCGCTTTCCCTGCTGGCCGACAGGATCAAGGAGAACTTCAGGAAGGTATTCAGCACACCCTGAGACAGGAAGCTCTTGCGATGTTCCGCCCGGGCATGCTGCAAGAGACCTGATAAGTTATCCTTATCTTTTCTCATATCATTATTCCTTATAACCACTCCATACATTCGGACAGTGCCACTCCCTTGCCATAACCGGCATCTGTACTTGTGTTCAGCCGGCGAGGTTTACCTCTGTTCACTTCGTGGGATACAATGTGTTAATGTTGACTCCACAAATACACAATTATTCCTTTCTTTTTCATTAAGCTCGAATCTACCTTTTCCATACCTATGCTGATATCCCAGAAAAGTGAATATGCCATCCGGGCGCTGGCGGACATCGCCGCCAACGACCAGGGCAGGCCTGTGAACCGTTCCGATATAGCCTCTCGCCAGAAGATCCCGCTGCCTTACCTGACCCAGGTACTCAGGACCCTGGTCAACGGAGGCCTTCTTGAGAGTTCCCGCGGGCCTTCAGGCGGATACTCACTGAGACTGGCTCCGGAAGAGGTGAGTCTGCTGGATGTGGTCACCCTTCTGCAGGGCCCGGTGGCTCCCGCATATTGCGCCGCCGGCGGAAACGACAGCTCATGTGACCGTTCCGATGGATGCGGCCTGGTAGGGGTCTGGACACGCCTGAAGGATGCCAACGAACAGGTGTTACGGCAGACGACCCTCAAGGATATACTGGCGGCGGACGGGAACGCCCCCGGCCTGGGCCGGGAGGCGAGCCCCGACCGCAAGCTGGACTGCGTGGGCTTCCATTGCCCGCTGCCCATCGTCCGGATAGCGGAAGTGATGATGGAGCTCAAGCCCGGCCAGGTCCTGGAGGTCTGGGCGGATGACGAGGGGGCGAAAGCCGATATCCCCGCCTGGTGCACCGGTACCGGCAATGATTTCCTTGGCCGCGAGGAGTTCGGCGACCAGATGAAGTTCATGGTGCGAAAGGCGGATAACAGGGTAGGCAAAGCCTGAGGAGGTGCGCTGATGAAGGACGCCATATTCATGGACAACGCTGCGACAACCAGGACCGATCCGGAGGTGCTGGAGGCGATGCGGCCATGGAGCGATGAGAAGTTCGGCAGCCCCGCGACCCTGTACGCGCCCGGTTCCGAGGCCAAGCAGGCTATCGAGGAGGCGCGCCAGCGGCTGGCTGACCTGATCGGAGCGGACGGCAAGGAGATCTTCTTCACCAGCGGCGCCACCGAATCCAACAACTGGGCCATCAAGGGCGTCGCCGACGCCATGGAGTCCAAGGGTCGTCATATAATCACCGATGGGGCGGAGCACCATTCCATCCTGATGCCCTGCCGTTTTCTGGAAAAGAAAGGATGGGATGTCACCTATCTGCCCGTGGACGGTGACGGCCTGGTCGATCCCCGGGCGGTCGCCGACGCCGTCAGGGATGACACGGTCCTGATAACCATGGTCCACGGCAACCACGAGATAGGGACCATCCAGCCCGTCGAGGAGATCGGGGCCATAGCTAGAGAGAAAAAAGTGATATTCCATGTCAATGCCGCCCAGACCGTCGGGCATGTACCCGTGGATGTGGAGGGCATGTCCTGTGACCTGCTCTCCCTTTCGGCTCACAAGTTCTACGGCCCCAAGGGAGTCGGCGCCCTCTACATGCGGCGGGGGGTCCGCGCCACGCCGCTGCTGCAGGGGGGCGGCCAGGAACGCAAGCGCCGCCCCGGCACCCATAACGTCCCCGGCATCGTCGGCATGGGCAAGGCCGCGGAACTGGCCCGCGGACGCATGGACAAGGAGATGGAGCGTCTCACCGGCCTGAGGGATCACATCATCGGTTCGCTGGAGAAGAACCTGGACGATATCAGGCTCAACGGCCACCGCACGCGCCGCCTTCCCAACAACGTGAACATCTCCATCGAGGGCATCGAGGGCGAATCCATAATGCTCTCGCTCTCATATCCCACGGACCCGGACACCAAGCCCGTTTATATATCCACCGGCTCCGCCTGCGTCTCCGGCACGCTGGAGCCTTCACATATCCTGCTGGCGCTGGGCGTACCGGTGGAGCTGGCCCACGGCTCCGTGCGCATCAGTCTCTCGCAGGACAACACCAGGGAGGACGCCGATGACGCCGTCAGGGTGTTGACGGAAGTGGTGGAGCGCCTGCGAAGCATGTCGCCGGTGTACAAGCGCGGGTCCAAGCAGTGTTCCACGGGCAGCGGCTCCGATGGTTGCGACTGTGAAGCGGCAGGTTAGCGGGAACTTCATTCGAAAGGGAAAGGCAAGGAGGACGCGATGTATACAGAGAAAGTGATGGACCACTTCCAGAATCCGCGGAACATGGGTGAGGTCGAGGATGCCGATGGGATCGGCGAGGTCGGCAACCCCCAGTGCGGTGACGTCATGCGAATAACCATCAAGGTCGATGATGAAGAACATATCGAGGACATCAAGTTCAAGACCCTGGGCTGCGGCGCGGCCATCGCCACCAGCAGTATGGTAACTGAGATGGCCAAGGGCAAGAGCCTGGAAGAGGCGCAGGAGATCTCCAAGAAAGCAGTGGCGGACGCCCTGGGAGGGCTGCCCCCCCAGAAGATGCACTGCTCCAACCTGGCCTCGGACGGACTGAAGAAAGCAATCGAGGACTATCGCTCAAAACATGGTGATGGATAGGGAGTTTCCCCCCTAAAGCCTTTCATCCGCCTGCCGATTATCTACTAGAGCCTGAATCAGAGCCGCAATCGGTTCACATCCTCATACTTTAAGGGCAAGGGCGAAGTGCAAGGGCGGAAAAGCGTGGGCATCATCTCAAAGATCGGCTTACGGGGTAAGTTATCCATACTCATAATCCTGGTGCTCGCAGCCCTTTCCCTGGTCCTCAACTTCTACGCCGCCCGCAACATGGCGGACGCCATCAACCAGGAATATCTCCTGCAGGCGCAGCAACTGGCCAGTTTCTTCGAATCCCAGCTTATCGCCCATACCGCCGGCGGCGACATGGACATCGCCGAGATACAGGAACAGATAGAGAACCTGGTGGCTAAGGATACTGGCCTGCAGAAGGTATCCGTGTACGCGCCTACCCGGGAGGGCGTCACCGTCGTCGCCAGCAGCGTCCCCGACACCATCGGCGGGCTGGCCGACGAGGACGACGCCGCGCCCATCTTCACCGGCGACACCAGGTTCGTGGAGAAGGACGGCGGGGGGGAGGAAGGCTCCGGAGGTGAAGAAGCAGGCCGCGGTTCCGGCGGGACCGGCAACATGGTGGAGATGCTGGCGCCGATGAAAGATGCCGACGGCAACAACATCGCCTCCATCGGCATCTATCTCGACACTGCCGCCCGCGACAGCTTCATCCTTTCCCGCCAGATACGGTTCGCCATCATCTCCAACGCCGGCATGCTGCTGCTGGTGGCGATCCTCTTCTTCTCCATAAGCCGTATCATCGTCAAGCCCGTGCGGGAGCTCACCGAGTCCACCCGGCTGGTCGGCGGCGAGGAGTGGCGGCAGCCGTCGGGGATATCGCGCCATGACGAGGTCGGCAACCTGGCGCGCGCCTTCGACGAGATGGCCACTTCCCTGGGAACGCGCGAGGAGGAGGTGCGGCTGCTGCTGAGCGCCAGCGTCGCCGTTTCCTCCGAGCTGCACGTGGACAAGATCCTGCAGATACTGTGCGAGAAGATCGCCGCCTCGATGAAGGTCACTTATTGCCGCATAGCACTGCTTGACAAGAGTGGCGAGACCATGGTCGTCAGGGCTGAGTCCACCACCAGGGAGATGAACAACTGGGATGAAGGGGTAGGGAACCGCATCCCTCTGGAAACGGCCAGATATCACCGGCAGGTCGTCAAGGATATGAAACCGCTGATACTGAGGCACGACGAGAGCCTGAAGAACGGAGACTCCCATGCCGAATGGGAATGGGCCCTGACCAGCGACACCAAGTCGGCCCTGCTGCTGCCCCTCGTCTCCAAGGGCGAAGTGCTGGGCGTCGTCACCATGGGCGAGATGCGCCGCTGGGAGCGGAGCCCCTTCACCGAGAAGAAGATCGAGTTCTACCAGATCCTGATGAGCCAGGCGGCGGTGGCAATCGAGAACGCACAGCTGTACGAGAAGACCGAATGGCAGGTCCGGGAGCTGTCCATAATGCACCGGGTGAGCCAGGCCTTCACCTCGACGCTGGACTACCAGGAAGTGGTCGGCATCGTCGCCAAACGCGTCGGCAGTTTCATCGGCGCCCAGTACGCCTCCGTGCTCCTGCCCGATGAACGGGAGAGATATCTCAACATCGCCGCCAGCTACAACCTTTCAGCTGAATACGTCTGGACCATCAACAAGAAGTCCAGGATCAGCGTGGGCAAGGGGCCCATCGGCAGCGCCTTCTCGCAGCTCAGGCACTTCATCGTCAATGATGTCGAAACCGACGAGTCTTACGCCCCCTGGCGGCATGTGGCCAAGGTGCAGGGTTACTCCTCGCTCATCGCCCTGCCCCTGGTGGCCAAGGGACGGACCATCGGCGTCATCTGCATCTATTTCACCGAGCCGCGCCGGTTCATGAAGAACGAGATCGACCTGCTGACGACGGCGGCCAACGAGGCTGCCATCGCCATCGAGAACTCGCAGATGTACGAGAACCTGCAGGATGCCTTCGTAGGCACCATCAAGTCACTGGCGGAGACCATCGACGCCAAGGACGCCTACACCCGGGGGCATTCGGAGAAAGTCTCGCTCTATTCCGAGGCCACGGCGCGCAGCCTGGGCCTCGATAACGTCGAGCTGGAGACCATCCGTTATGCCGGCTACCTTCACGACGTGGGCAAGATCGGCATACCGGACGCGATCCTCACCAAGCCCGGCAAGCTCACCGTGGAGGAATTCGCCATAATCAAGAAACACCCTGTACTCAGCGACCGTATCCTCAAGCCTGTGGATTTCCCCTACCCGGTGCAGCCCCTGGTGCGCCATCACCATGAGCGTTACGACGGCAAGGGTTATCCGGACCAGCTTGCAGGAGAGGAGATACCACTGGGAGCGAGGATACTGGCGGTAGCGGACTCATACGAGGCCATGACATCCGACCGCCCGTACCGCAAGGCCCTGTCCGTGGAAAGAGCCCTGGACGAGCTGGTGCGCAACAAGGGCACGCAGTTCGATCCCCGCATCGTCGACGAGTTCGTCCGCATCGTCAGCGCCGAGAAACCGGCCAGCAGCCGCTTGCGCAAGGGGGCGTGATGGAGGGGCAGGAGAGCAGATGCCGGCATAGAATGTATAGGTCGTTCGGAATCAGCTGCGCAGTTTTCGCGTGCGGTACAGGATACGGAAAAACAGCATGACACCAGGCCGGGGGGTATGACATGCATCTGACCACAGCGATACTCGGGTTCATAGCCGAAGAGGCGCAGGCCGCATCGGAGGGGGGAGAGGAGCTGGCGGAGGCCTTCATCGAGTTCTTCAACCTCTTCATGGCCATGGTAGCCCTTTATTTCGCTATCAGGATACTTCCCTCCCTCTCCTATGACCTGCGCAAGAGGTCATGGCTGTTCCTCAGCCTTTCCGCCATCACCTTCGGCATAGCCGAGATAATCGGGGTGTTGCGGGCCACCGGTATCGTCAAAGCGGAAGTGGTCTACGAACTGACGGAATCGGTGTTCGTCATCCTCTTCGCCGGCGGTTTCTATTACCTCTATACCACTGAGCACAAGGAGACGCTGAAGCTGAGACGGCAGTCCACCACCGACGACCTCACCAGTCTTTACACGCACGGGTTCTTCCAGACCTACCTGGTGAACAAGGTGAGCAACCTCAGGACCGACGGCACCGCCCTCACCATCCTCTTCATCGATATAGATGATTTCAAGCAGTACAACGATGAGTTCGGCCACCAGGAGGGCGATTACGTGTTGCAGAAGGTGGCGCAGACCATCACACAGGAGGCCAGGGGAGAGGATATCGCCTCCCGCTACGGCGGCGAGGAGTTCACGCTCATCCTCGGCTGCGACTTCGACACTGCCGTGCGCGTGGCCGATAGACTCAGGAGCAGCATCGAGGAGCGTTGTTCCACCTTCTCCGACGCCAACATCAAGCGCAATATCACCGTTTCCATCGGGCTGGCGACTTTCGGCCGTGACGCCGACGCCGGCGACAAGCTGGTGCGCATCGCCGACGCCCGCATGTACAAGGCCAAGGAGCTGGGCAAGAACCAGGTCTACACGGGAGAAGTCGACCTGTCGAGCTTCGACAGCTCACACACCAACGCCTGAGGTCTTAACAGCCGACAAGCCTGTTTGTCCGGCCGCCGCCCCGCGTCAAGCACCATGCTGCCCCTGCCGATAATGCTATTGAGCAGGCCCTCGATCGCTACCCAACCGTCCAATGATACTCTGGGGTCAGATAAGCCAGTTCTCGGTCTTCATGGTTCTGCAGCTGCTTGCCAGCTACGGCAAGTCAGGCATCCTGGAGCTGGAGGACAATGAGGAGCACGCCAGCATCTACCTCAAGGACGGCTTCATCGAAGCGGTCTCCGTACCCCGCTCCGACCACATCCTCGGTTCGAGGCTGGTCAGGTCCGGCAAGATCAGCCAGGCCGAACTGAAGAAGATCGTCCTTGCGTCCCGCTTCCGCAAGGAGCGGGAGTTCATCGGCCTCACCCTGATGAAAAGCGGCAAGGTGGACCAGCAGGCCATCGCCGACATCATCCGCGAACAGGCCTATGAGAACACCCTGGAACTATCCAACTGGATCGAAGGCTGCTTCAGGTTCACTGTTCCCGAACAGCCGGTACAGTTCCCCCTCTCGCCCCATATCAACGTCGAACACCTGTTGCTGGAGGTAAGCCGCCGCCTGGATGAAGGCGAACGGCCCACCCGCGCCAAGAAGCAGGTGCCGGGCGAGGGACTCTGCGCCTATTGCAGCGCCGGATGCGACGCCGCCCAGAAGAAGAAGTATCTCAGGGACGGCATCTGTCTCTGGCGCAACATGCCCGTGGTGGTGCGGGAATCACTGTACTCACCGGATGAGCCGCCGGTCCACCATGTCGGGGAGGAAGATGAGGAGGAGGAGGAAGTCAAAGGGTTGCCTTTCCTCTAGGGTCTTCTGCGCCACTGTTTGCCGAGTCTCTTCCCGGAGCCGCCTACGCGGCTCCCTTCATTGAAAAGCACTGTTTCGATGGGATAGACTTGTTCAGCCCGGTAGAAGCCATGGTCCCTGATGAGATATCGCAGACTCTCTCCCATACGTATTCTGATCCTGACAGGGATCCTGGTGCTGATAGCCGCCGCCGGGACGGTGGGGTTCATGATTCTGGAGGGGCAGTCGGTGATGGGTGGGTTCCTCACCACGCTGAACCTGCTGTCGACGGTCGGCATGGGGGAGATGCCCGAGTCGCTGGGCGGACAGATGCTGGCCGTGTTCCTGATCGCCACCGGCGTGGGAACACTGCTGTATGTGTTCACCACCCTGATCGATTTCCTCATCGGCGGCTACCTGGCGGAGATCATCGGAGAGCGGAGCATGAAACGCAGGATTTCCGAACTTGACGGCCACTTCCTCGTCTGCGGCTTCGGCCGTGTGGGGGAACAGGTAGCCGTAGAATTCAGCAAGGCGGGCGAGCCCTTCCTGGTGGTGGACGCCAACCCGTCCAGCATCGCCCGCGCCAAGGAACACGGCTATCTCTTCGTCGAAGGGGACGCCGCCAACGACGAGGTGCTGCGCAACGCCGGCATCCTCCGGGCTAAGGGGCTGGTGGCCTGTGTCGATTCCGACGCGGACAACGTCTTCGTCACTCTCAGCGCCAGGGTGATAGCGCCGGACATCCAGATAGTGGCCAGAGCCAACAGCGAGGAGTCGCGCAACAAGCTGGAGAAGGCCGGAGCCGACAAGGTGGTCTCTCCCTATTCCATCGGCGGCCGGGAGATGGCCAACCTGATGATGAAACCCATGGTCAGCGACTATCTGGCGGTTGTGACTGGAGGAGGGGAGCTGGAGATACGGGTGGAGCAGTTCCAGCTGAAAGGCGATTCCGCCGCCCTGGGCAAGAGCATCGAGGAGCTGAGGGTAAGGCAGGAGACCGGCACCTCCATCCTGGCGGTGAGAAAACCCGGCCGTGGTTTCGATACCAACCCCGATCCCCAGACCGTCCTGGAAGACAACGACGTGCTGATAGCGGCCGGGACCCCCAGCGAGATACAGTCCCTGGAACAGATGATCACGGCCAAGACGGCGGGAAGTTGATACGCAGGCTGGCATGTTATCTCGACCGTTTCGAGGGAGAGACGGCCGTGCTTCTGGTGGAGGGCCGCGAGGTCGCCGTTCACCGCTCGCTGCTCCCGCAGGGCGCATCTGAAGGCGATCATTTCCAGCTATCCATCACCCCTGACCCGGAGCGCCGCGATGCGACCGCCGGGCATATCAGGGAATCGCGGACGAGGATCGAAGATGACGGCGGTGAACGCTGATATGAGCGAGGACTTCCTTCTGGATCTCTCCCGTCTTCTGAGCCGGGCCGCCGGCAGCCGCCTTGAGTCATGGGACGCCGCCGACCTTGCTGCCGATGTCAGTCTCGAACGCCCTGCCTCGGCCCGGCACGGTGACTTCTCATCTAACCTGGCCATGGTTGCCGCCGGCAGGGCCGGTCGGCCGCCACGGGAGCTGGCCGTGGAGCTTGCAGCTGATCTAAGCGATGACCCCCGCATCTCCGGCCTCTGCCGCAGGATCGAAGTGGCCGGACCGGGATTCGTCAACTTCTTCCTGGAGGACTCGGTCCTGGCCGGAGCCGCCGGCTCGGCGCTCGCCGCCGGTGATGATTACGGACGAAGCACGCCGGTGTCAGGCGAGAGCTGTCTGCTGGAATTCGTCAGCGCCAACCCCACCGGCCCACTCCATGTGGGCCACGGCAGGTATGCTGCATACGGTGATTCCCTGCGGCGCATCCTGGGATTCGCCGGCTACGAAGTATCGACCGAGTTCTATATCAACGACTACGGCGCCCAGATGGAGCTGTTCGGCCGTTCCCTGGCAGCCAGATACGGCCAGGAGCTCGGTCTCCGTACCCCGCTGCCAGAGGATGGTTACAAGGGCGACTATGTCACCGGGCTGGCCAGACGGATCCTGCAAGAGGAGGGCCCGCGCTTCAGGGAAGAACTGCTGCCCGAGCCTGCTCAGGAAGCCATTTCTTTCTTTCGCGGGAGGGGCTGCGAACTGGTGCTGGAAGATATCCGCGCCCAGCTGGAACGTTTCAGGATCTCCTTCGACAGCTGGTTCTCGGAGGCGAGCCTTTACGGGAAGGACGGCCTGGATGAGACAATGGCGCTGCTGCGCCGGTCCGGGGCCCTGGAAGAACGGGATGGAGCGCTCTGGCTCGCCACTACCCGCTTCGGCGACGACAAGGACCGGGTCCTTATCCGCAACAACGGGGAACCCACTTACTTCGCCTCCGATATCGCCTACCATCTGGACAAACTCTCCCGCGGCTACGACCGGCTGATCGACATCTGGGGCGCGGACCACCACGGTTATGTGGCGCGGGTCAAAGCCGCACTTAAGGCCACCTCCCATGACCCCGGCAGGCTGGAGGTCGTCATCGGCCAGCTGGTGAACATCCTGGAGATGGGGGAGAAGAAGCAGATGTCCAAGCGCGCCGGCCGCATGGTGACCCTGTCTGAGCTTATCGACAGTATAGGTGTCGACGCCGCCCGTTTCTTCCTGGTGGACCGCAGTCATGACAGTACCCTGGACCTGGACCTGGAGAAAGCCAGGCTCCGGTCCGAGGAGAACCCGGTCTTTTACGTCCAGTATGCCCACGCCCGCATCTGCAGCATCATGCGCAAGGCGGAGGAGGAAGGGCTCTCCCCGGGGGTCCCTCCCACAGACATCGAACTGGAGCCGCATGAGAGAGAGCTGGTGCTGAAGCTGCTGGGCTTCCCCGCCGTCGTCCGCGGCGCCGCCCGTTCCCGCGGTCCGCACCGGGTCACGGCCTATGCCCGCGAACTGGCCGCGGCCTTCCATGTCTTCTACCACAACTGCCCCGTCATAAGAGCGGAAGGTGCTCTTGCCTCCTTCCGTCTCTCCCTCTGCCGTCTGACGGCGAACGTGGTTCGCACCAGCCTCGACCTGGTGGGCGTGGAAGCGCCAGAGAGCATGTAGGCGACCATGTTCTCATACTTCAGGAAGCTTCACTGGAGCATATACCTCCTTTCCCTGGCCAGCGGGGTGATCATGGCGGGTTTCATGATGATGGTGCCGCTGCTGCCCCGTTACGCCGAGCAGCTGCGTTTCAACGACTTCGTCATCGGCATGCTGGTTGCGGCTTTCTTCATCGGCAGGGTCGCTTTCCAGTTCCCCGTGGGGATACTTTCAGACCATGTCGGGCGCAAGCTGGTGATGTCGACGGCGCTCCTGCTCTTCACTGTGACGACCGCGGGCTTCGCGCTCACGACCGATGCGTCGTTCATGATAGCCCTGCGCGTGTTGCAGGGGGCTGCGTCGGCGGGATTCGTCGTCGGATTCCAATCTTATGTCAATGACCGCACGCCCAGCACGCTCCGTGGGCTCGCCCACGGCATAAACAGCAGCGCCATCAACGCCGGTGTCATCGTCGGGCCTCTGGTGGGCGGACTCCTCTCCCAGCGATTCGAGATTACCACCCCTTTCCGGGCCGGCGCGGCGCTGGGCGGCGTCTGTTTTCTGCTCAGCCTCCTGATCCCGCCGGTGCCGGGACGGCGGCCCCTGGACGGCCTCTCCATCTTCGTTCCTTCCGGAGATGATATCCGGAGGCTGTTTCGTTCGGTTCTGACCCTGCCGGCGTTGTCCCTTTCCCTGATCCATTTCCTGCAGATGATGAGCCTGGCCATGTTCCTGACGGCGGCGCCGCTCATCACCGCGGAGCTGCTTTCATGGAGCGCCACAGACATCGCCGTCGCATTGGGGCTGAGCGGTGCCGCCGCCGTCCTGTCCAGTCCCTTCCTCGGCCGCCTCTCCGACCGCCCAGGGGCGAGGGTGCTGGTGATGGCAGGCGGCCTCCTGTTCATGGCGCTGGAGGCCATGGTCATCTTCCTGCATCCGGGTACGGCGCTCACCCTGGCCGGTTTCATCATCGGCGGAGCCGGCACCCCCGCGTATTTCAACGCCTTCTTCTCCCTCACCGGTGACGTAACTTCACGAGCCGAGCGTGGTGCCGTTTCCGGCTTCATCGGCTCCTTCGCCGAATGGGGCAGCATCATCGGCAGCAGCCTGATCGTACCTCTGCTGTGGCTCAACCTGGGACTGACTACCCCCATGGCCGCCGACCTCGTCATACTCGTCACCGCAGCTCTTTTCGCCCTGATGATCAACCAGCCCCTGGCGAGACGCTTCAAGACATACGATGCCTGAATCGTTTGCCAATCATTACAGGATATGTCAATATCGGGTGGTTCCTGGACACCTCTAAGGGATCATATTGTTAAAATCACTGAAGAGACTGCACTGGAGCATCTACTCCCTCGCCTTCTGCAGCGCCGTGCTCACCGCCGGATTCCTGATGCTGATGCCCGTACTTCCCGCGTACGCCGACCAGCTGGGGTTCAATGAGTACCAGATCGGCCTGCTGGTGGGAATGTTCACCTTCGGCCTTTTGCTCCAGTTCCCCTTCGGCGTGCTCTCGGACCATATCGGCCGCAAAGCGGTGATGGGTGGCGGCATCCTGCTCTTCACCGCCACCACTCTTTCCTACGCAATCACCACTGACTTCACTCCCATGCTCGTCTCCCGCCTGCTGCAGGGGGTGGCCTCCGGCGCTTTTTACATAAG
>CAZCCR010000006.1:6437-78240 GCA_964497425.1 uncultured Gaiellales bacterium | reverse complement strand
GTAGACCGCGCCCAGGCTCAGGCTGAGGGCGGGCTGGCCGGGGTTCCAGGAGGCCTTCTCCAGTACGTAGATACCACAGGCCGCGTCGTTCAGGCCCTGTACGGAGCCCTTGACGACCGGAGCCAGCGGCGTGGAGACGTCCATCACTATCACGGACGCACCACCCGGGCTCGGATCCGGTACCTGGCGCACCATGGCGTACAGCGTGCTCTCCTCACCTATGACGATATCCACGCTGTGCGGCTCGGCAGTCGGCGAGTGGGTCATCGCCGTCATGTCGATGCTGCCGATGGTGGCGTTGGTGGCCATGTCCACTACCTCGACGAAGCCACCGGAACCGCCGGTGACATACAGCAGGCCGTTGACCTTGTCGGCGGTGTTCTGATGGATGACCGCGCCCGGCAGGGCGGGGTTCTCACCAGTAGCCGTCTTGCTGCCGGCCCAGTCGATGGTCACCGAGCTGGCCGGATCCCACATCAGGGACGCATAGCCGGTGGTGCCGGAGGCGTTCCAGCTGATACCGCAGGTGCTGGACTCTCCGTCTCCATCGAAGTCGGTGGAGATATGGTTGGTGGCGGTGCCAGCCGAGAGGCTGTTCTCCTGCCATCCACCCTGGGTCACCGGCAGTGAGCCCGGAGGCAGCGGTCCGCCGTAAGCGGGGGACCAGTTGGCTTCCAGGCTGGCTACCACGCCGGGGCCGGCGGCCATGTCGGCGGCAACCAGGTTGTCGGAGGTGGTGTCGTTCAGGTCATACTCCAGGCCGCAGTAACCGACCAGCGAACTGGTCATCGGTATCCTGCGGATCTCGGTACCTGTGGCCGAGTTGACCTGGTACAGGTCGCTGGAGTTGGCGTCGCCCGACAGGGCGCCGACGGCGTAGATGCTGGTGCTGTCAGCTGACGGAACCACACCGTGGATCTCCCACAGCATGCCCAGAGGCCCGGCAAGGTTGTCGGGGGCACGCGGGATGGGGATGGTACCCGTGACCGACATCGAGTCGAAGTCGACGGTGGCCACACTGCTGTCGTTACCGTTGGCGACCAGAGCCATCTTGCCGGCGGCGACGCTGCCGTTGGCCTGGTAGTAGAGGCTCTTGTCGTAATCGGCATAGATGCCGCAAGCAGCCTTGTTCAGGCCGGTGACGCCCGCGACTACGTTAGGCGCGGCGATGTTGCTGACATCGATCAGCAACGCGGAGGCGCCGCCCGGAGTCGGGTTCGGCACCTGACGCACCATGGCGTACAGCAGGTTGTCGTTGCCGGGAGCGATATCGACGCTGTGCGGCTCGGCCGAAGGTACACCGGTCAGAGACGCTACGTCGATGCTGCCGACTGTGGAGTTGGTGGTCATGTCAACTATCTCGATGAAGCCGCCGCTTCCGCCGGTGACGAACAGCAGGTCACGGCTCTTGGCGGCGGTGTTCTGATGGATGACCGCGCCCGGCAGGGCGGGGTTCTCACCAGTAGCCGTCTTGCTGCCGGCCCAGTCGATGGTCACCGAGCTGGCCGGATCCCACATCAGGGACGCATAGCCGGTGGTGCCGGAGGCGTTCCAGCTGATACCGCAGGTGCTGGACTCTCCGTCTCCATCGAAGTCGGTGGAGATATGGTTGGTGGCGGTGCCAGCCGAGAGGCTGTTCTCCTGCCATCCACCCTGGGTCACCGGCAGTGAGCCCGGAGGCAGCGGTCCGCCGTAAGCGGGGGACCAGTTGGCTTCCAGGCTGGCTACCACGCCGGGGCCGGCGGCCATGTCGGCGGCAACCAGGTTGTCGGAGGTGGTGTCGTTCAGGTCATACTCCAGGCCGCAGTAACCGACCAGCGAACTGGTCATCGGTATCCTGCGGATCTCGGTACCTGTCTTGACATCCATCTGGTACAGGTCGCTGGAGTTGGCGTCGCCCGACAGGGCGCCTACGGCGTAGATGCTCTGCCTGTCGTTTGACGGAACCACACCGTGGATCTCCCAGTACATGCCCAGAGGCCCGGCAAGGTTGTCGGGAGCACAGGTCACGGGGATGTAGTCCACGATGTTCATGGTGCCTACGTCGATCACGGCGACATTGCTGGCGTCACCATTGGCGACATACAGCAGCTGGTTGCTGACGCCGAGACTGGCAGACGGAGCCTGATCGCAACCACTGCCATAGGCGCCGCCACAACCATAGACACCATAAGCGGCATCGGCCGCCCCGGACATGCTGCCCGTGGCGATTGCCAATGCCAGGATAAGAACAAGCGGCACCGCCAGTAGTGCGAACTGCCACTTGTTTTCACTTATGGCAACCTTCATTCCTTCACCCTCTTTCTAACGTTTATAAAACAATGCTTCTCCCGTCGGAGAAGGCTTGGTCTGGGTCTTACGATCGAACGCAAGTGAGTCAGTCTGTTGATTCACCTCCTCGCACCCATTCATATCAAGCGCACTATTCCCACTTGAGCCTGGAGGCGGGAGACTGGAGGTTGGTTATCCGACTATCACTGAGAGGAGGAAGGGCCGATCCCCGTTTTAAGGAAGATGACCGTCTCAGGCGCCCAATAACCGCTTCCCTCTTTTCCCACTCACCCCCCGGTGAATGGATAGATACGCTTAATATATGGTTTAATTGCAACTAGTCTACTCCGATTTTCAAACTTTACATGATTATTTTTCATCATTTCCCCCCGGTTTTATAGTAATTTTATTTTATTTTTCTCAGGGAAACCCCCTATACGACATTTATCGATAACCCCTTGGGGTATTTGATTCTGGCGCCATTCACCGGTGGTTCCGGACAGGTTTTTCCCTCATGCCCGGGCGGATTTCCTCCTGCTTCTGCAAACCTGCGGCCGGGCGGACGACTGGATGCGTCTTTGACGTGTTTCATTTTTCTATTGAGTACCTCTTTGTTCTACTGAGCACCTCTTTGGCGTAACCACGGAAGTCCTCCCGAATACAGGAAGCGGCGCGGCCCCCGCCGGGGGCCGCGCCGCTCAAACCCGCGCCTCTCACGACGCGTGACGTGATCCTGTGTGGTCAGTTGCTTGCCCTGGGCGCCGGCGCGTTCGGATCCAGGGTCGTGGTGGTCTGTGTCTCTCCCTCCGGCGGAGGTTCGTAACCCTCTGCATACTCGATATCATATTCATCCCACAACTCCGCCGAATAGTCCTTCCACCTCTGGGCGAATTTCTGGTTCCTGAGGTAGAAGGACAGTTCGTCCTTGATCTCGTCGAATGTCTTGTTGGAAGCAGGTGTGATGATCTCCACCTTGATTATGTACCAGCTTGAGCCCGACTGGAACGGCTCTGACACCGAGTTCATGTCGAGGGAGAAGGCACGTTGCCCGATATCCGCGGGCAGCTGGTCCTGTGAGACCATTCCCACCAGGCCGCCGTTTGCAGCCGTCGCCCCGTCCACCGAGACCTCAGACGCAACGGCGGTGAAATCCTCGCCGCCGGCTATCCTGGCTGCGGCGGCCTGCGCTGCCGCCTGGTCAGGCACTACTATCTGGCGTATCTGCCTTCGTTCCGGATATACATACCTGGCCTTGTTCTCGTTATAGAAGGATTCGACCTCCTCATCGGTTATCGTCGTCTCCTCGTGTACGGCATCGAGCATCTTCTCATGCCTCAGGTCCCGCTCTATCTCCGCCCGCAGGTCATCGATGCTGATGCCCTGTCCGGCGAAGGCCTCTTCCATCTTCTCCACATCGCCGAAGTACTTGTCCTCGACGTAGATGGTCAGGGACTCCTCTATCTCGTCCGGGCTCACGCTTATACCCCGCTTCTCCGCTTCCTGTCTCTCTATCTCCTCGCTCACCAGCTGCTTGGTGACGTTGCCCCGGTAATCGATGAACTCCTGGCTCTCCCGGTCTTCCGGGACCTCGGAAGGGAACAGTATGGCGGTCACATCGATGCGGTGTTGCACATCGTCCTTGGAAATAATGACCCCGTTCACCGATGCCGCAGCGTCCTCCGGCAGCCCGCAGCCCGCCATCGACAGCATCAGCCAGGTTCCCGCAACAACGCCCGCTACAAGAATCATCAGCTTGTTAAGCATCATGGACCTTTCTCCGGTTGGGTTGTCCTTCTGAATGCCATTATAGCCAAAGTGCCTGTATAGCCCAACCTGCCATCAACCGTATATGTGTTATAATCCATGATGGATCAAGGTAACCGGCAGAGGCCTCCGAGCATGAATCCTCATGAATCTGTCCGGCGGCGGCCGTCACGGCCCCGCTACCGTCATTGAACAGACCGTAAAGGAGATTTGTACCGTGACCTTCCCGAACCTCAAGCCATCAATCCCCGGCGGCAACACCTGCGGCTTCCTGAGATCGACAGTCATCCTCGGCGTCCTGCTGATCATGGTCCCGGCCATCGTGGCGCTCGGCGGCTGCTCCGGCGATTCGGGCAGTGCGGAATCCACCGCCAACACCAGCACCGGCAGCGAACACGTGACCCTGAAGGCCAAGGATCCGGTGACGAAGGAGGCGGTCACCAAGATGGTGACGCGCAAGGTCGGCAGCGTCGACTACGCCGGAGACCCCATCATCCGCAAGATCACCCTCTCTCCCGAAGGGGGAGGAACCTTCGTCGACATCGCCGTGGGCCGGCCCCCTTCGTGCCATCCGGGCCAGGTGGTGGGCTACATCACCGAGATGTCCCGCGGATTCATGAGCTCCCTTTTCCTCTATCCGGATGTGGTGAAGGTGCAGGTGACACTCTACGGCACCACCGAGGACCACTCCACCAAGAACGACATGGCCGCCCGCGACCTGATGACCAAGGCCGACGCCGACAAGATCGACGACTGGTTCAAGTTCGACGAGAACACCATCGGCCAGATGTCGACCGAATACTGGGTCGAGCCCACCATCTACGCCAACTGGCAGCAATACGGCAGCGCCGCCATCACCGACCCGGCACTGCTGCAACAGGCCAACCAGTAACGGGACCGGTGAAGGTTCCCTGCGGAACCGTAGCCCGATGACTTTATGCCCGGCGCCTTCTGGGATAATATAACCCCAGTCCGGACCATAAGGGCCAGCCAAAAACCCGCCAAAGGAGTCTCCAAGGTGTACTTTCCTTCCTACAGAATGCGGCGCCTGAGGACCTCGCAGCAGCTGCGCGACCTGGTGAGCGAGAACGACCTGTCGGTAAGGCGCCTGATATATCCCCTTTTCGTCACCCACGGCGAGGACGTGCGCACGGAGGTGCCGTCCATGCCCGGCTGTTACCAGATGTCCATCAACAACCTGGTGAAGGAAGCCAGGGAAGTGATGGCCCTGGGCATACCGGCGATCCTGCTCTTCGGCATACCGGCGGAGAAGGACGAGGCCGGTTCCGGCGCCTATGACGAGGAGGGGATCGTCCAGCTGGCAGTGGCGGCGCTGAAGGAGAGCCTGCCGGAGCTGATGGTGATCACGGACGTATGCCTCTGCGAGTACACCAGCCACGGCCACTGCGGCATCGTCAAGGACGGTTACGTCGACAACGACATCACCCTGGAGATGCTGACGCGGATGGCCGTCTCCCATGCCGAGGCGGGCGCCGACATCGTCGCGCCCTCGGACATGATGGACGGCCGGGTGGCTGCCATCAGGAGCGGCCTCGACAGCGAGGGTTTCATCAACATCCCCATAATGTCATACGCGGCCAAGTTCGCCTCGGCCTTCTATGGACCCTTCCGGGAGGCAGCGGAGTCATCGCCGGAGTTCGGCGACCGCCGGTCCTACCAGATGGACCACCGCAACGGCAACGAGGCCGTGCGCGAGGTGCTGCTCGACCTGGAGGAGGGCGCCGACATCGTCATGGTCAAGCCGGCTCTGCCCTATCTGGACATCATCTCGCGGGTAAAGCAGGAGACCCGCTTCCCCCTTGCCGCCTATAATGTCAGCGGCGAGTATTCCATGCTGAAGGCGGCGGCACAGCGGGGCTGGCTCGACGAGAAGCGCGTGGTGCTGGAGTCGCTGATGGCCATCCACCGCGCCGGCGCCGACATGATCATCACCTATCACGCCAGGGAAGCCGCCGGCTGGCTGGGAGAGTAGGCCGTGGGTACCCGAAGGTCACAGGAACTCTACAGCCGGGCCCTCGAGCTCATGCCCGGAGGCGTCAACAGCCCCGTACGGGCCATGCGTTCCGTAGGCCGCGACCCGCTCTTCATCGCCCGCGGCGAAGGCAGCCGCATGTACGACGTGGACGGCAACGCCTACATAGACTACGTGGGCTCCTGGGGTCCGCTCATTCTGGGCCATTCCCATCCGGCCGTGGAGGAGGCCCTGGAGAAGACCCTCCGGGACGGCACCAGTTTCGGGGCGCCCAGCCCACTGGAGGTGGAGCTGGCGCAGAGGGTGGTCGACGCCGTCCCGTCGGTGGAGATGGTGCGCATGTCAAACTCGGGCACCGAGGCCACCATGAGCGCCCTGAGAGTAGCACGCGGCTATACCGGGCGCGAGAAGATAGTCAAGTTCATCGGCTGTTACCACGGCGCCGTGGACAGCCTGCTGGTGCAGGCAGGCTCCGGCGTGGCCACCCTTTCCCTCCCCGACAGTCCCGGCGTCACCGCCGGCACGTCCGCCGACACCATCCTGGCGGAGTACAACAGCCTGGAAAGCGTCGGCGGCGTGATGGAGCGCGAGGGGGAGCAGGTGGCCGCCATCATCGTCGAGCCTGTAGCCGGCAACATGGGTACGGTGCCCCCGGTGGAAGGCTTCCTGGAAGGATTGAGGCGGCTGGCGACGGAGTATGGCGCCGTACTCATCTTCGACGAGGTGATGAGCGGTTTCCGCGTCGCCCTGGGCGGCGCCCAGGAACGCTACGGCGTCATTCCCGACATGAGCTGCCTGGGGAAGGTCATCGGCGGCGGACTGCCGGTGGGCGCCTTCGGCGGCCGCAGGGAGATCATGGAGACCGTGGCCCCCGCCGGCGACACCTATCAGGCGGGGACGCTCTCCGGGAACCCTCTGGCCATGACGGCCGGGGCCTGCACTCTGGAGGAACTGGCCAAACCGGGGGTCTACGACATCCTGGAACAGAAAGCCGCCCGCCTGGCTGCAGGCGCCGAGGAGGCTATGGCCGCATCGGGCTATGAACTAAGCCTCAACCGTGTCGGTTCGATGATGACCCTCTTCTTCAACAGCGGCCCGGTCAGGGATTTCACCACGGCCAGGGCCAGCGACACCGGCCTCTATGCCGATTATTTCCGGCACATGCTCGAGCACGGCATCTACCTTGCCCCCTCGCAGTTCGAAGCCGCCTTCGTCTCCGTCGCCCACAGCGACGAGGACCTGGACCGCACCATCGAGGCGGCGGCGGCTTTCCTGACAGGTTGACATACAGAGGAAGCGGCTGCCATGAGCCAGTCCAGGCGAAACGAACCCGTCCCCGAAGCGACCATCCCCCGGCTTTCCAGCTACCTGCGCCAGCTGCAGGAGATGGAGCAGCAGGGCCAGAGGACGGTGTCGTCGCGCCAGCTGGCCGATGCGGTGGGCTCCAACCCCGCCCAGGTCCGCAAGGACCTGTCCTATTTCGGCGAGTTCGGCACCAGGGGAGTGGGGTATGATGTACACACACTGGCGGAGGAGTTACGCCGGCAGCTGGGGCTGGACCGCTCCTGGAATATCATCATCATCGGCGCCGGCAAGCTGGGCACGGCGCTGGCTCTGTACCGCGGCTTCGAGGAGCAGGGCTTCAACCTGGTGGGTATGTTCGACTCCAGCCCCGACGTCATCGGCAGCGACCGCGGCGCGGGGCCTGTGCTCCCCATCACGGGACTGGAGGACTTCATCGCGCAGAAGGATGTACATATCGCCATGATCACCACACCGGCGGACTCGGCGCAGGAGATGATAGACCGCGTGGTGGCGGCGGGTGTGCCCTCGGTGCTCAACTTCGCTCCGATCCATGCCACCGCCGGCAAGCCTGTCATCCTCAGGCAGGTCGACCTCTCCACGGAGCTGATGACCCTTTCCTTCTATCTGGAGAAGCCATGAACCCGCTCGACAGGCTTCACATCGTCCCGGCAGCGGGACCGGGACGGGGAGGATGCCGGTCGTGACCGGTGGCGCCCTGGTGCTCACACAGACACTTCAGGCCATCGCGGCGGAGGTCGCGGACGACAGCAGCCTGCTGGCCGTGAGCCTGCGCCGGCAGCCGGCCGCCGCCGGCGCCGGCTATTCGGACCTCTACACGGCAGCGGGCGGCGGCGATGCCGAAGCCTACCGCTTCGCCCTCGAGTACATCTTTGAAGGTTACCTGCTCCATTACGGTGAAAGCCGCCTGCTCGAGCCGCAGTCCAGCGACCTGCTGCTGCTGGCGGGGGACTATATGTACGCCCGGGGCCTGGGCCGCCTGGCGGCCCTGGAAGACACCTTCTGTATCATGATGCTGGCGCGCCTGGTGGAACTGTGTTCCTTCATCCATTGCGAAGGGATGGACCCGCGCCTGGCCCTGGACGCCTGGTCGGTGGTGACCCTCTGCCTGGCGCGGCGCGCTTCAGGCGGCTGCGGCGGCGGTTTCGCCGGGATGTTCGATTCGTGCTTCCGCTCCATCAGGGAGGACGGTGGTGAAGGAGCTTCCCTGGCGACCCTGAGGGATGACATGCTGTCGGAGTTGCCTGAGGCGCGCCGCGGGGAAATCGGAGCCATATTGAGTAGAATATATTCCGGCTGCCACCATGACCGGAGGCGCGATGGCCATTGACGACCTGAGACAGTTCATCCATATCCTGCGAAAGGAAGGCGAGCTGGTCGAGATCAGCGAGCCGGCCGACCCCGAACTGGAGATAACGGAGATCACCGACCGCGTCAGCAAGGCTCACGGCCCGGCCCTGCTGTTCCGCAACCCTACCGGCTCGCAGATGCCGCTCCTGATCAACCAGTTCGGCAGCATGAAACGCATGAGCCTGGCCCTGGGCGGCGCCGACCTGGACGAGGTGGCCGGCCGCCTGGCGCAGGTGCTGGAGATGCAGGTGCCCCGGGGGCTGGTAAGCAAGGTCCGGGCCCTGGGCAGGCTGCGCCATCTCGCCTCGTCGGCGCCGAAGATCGTCCGTTCCGGCCCCTGCCAGGAGATAGTGATGGACGAGCCCGACCTGGATGCCCTGCCCATACTGAAGAGCTGGCCCGGCGACGGTGGTCCCTTCATCACCCTGCCGGTGGTCTTCACCCGCGACCCCGTATCCGGCCGTCGCAACGCCGGTATGTACCGCCTGCAGAAGTTCGACTCGCGCACCACCGGCATGCACTGGCACGTGCACAAGGACGGGGCCGAGAACTTCCGCGCCGCCGGCGAGCGCCTGGAGGTGGCGGTGGCCATCGGCACCGACCCGGCCACCACCTACGCGGCGACGGCGCCGCTGCCGCGGGATCTGGACGAGATGATGCTGGCGGGTTTCCTGAAGGGCAGCCCCGTGGAGATGGTCAGATGCCGCACCATCGACCTGGAGGTGCCGGCGACGGCGGAGATAATCCTGGAGGGATACGTCAACCGGGGCGAGTTCAGGCGCGAGGGTCCCTTCGGCGACCATACCGGCTATTATTCCCTGGCGGATGACTACCCGGTCTTCCACCTGACCTGTATCACCCACCGCCGCGACCCCGTCTACGCCACCACCATCGTCGGCCGGCCGCCCATGGAGGATTGCTACCTGGGCAAGGCCACGGAGCGCCTGTTCCTGCCCATGCTGAAGGTGACGCTGCCGGAGATGGTGGACATGAACCTCCCTCTGGAGGGCGTGTTCCACAACTGCGCCATCATCTCCATCGACAAGAGCTACCCCACCCAGGCCAAGAAGGTGATGAGCGCCGTCTGGGGTCTGGGCATGCTCTCCTTCACCAAGTTCGTGGTCGTCGTCGACAGTCACGTGGATGTGCATGACGAGAGCGAGGTGGCCTGGCGGGTCTTCAACAACGTGGACCCGCGCCGGGACGTGCTCATCAGTGAGGGACCTCTGGACGTGCTGGACCACTCCAGCCCCACGGCCAACTACGGCGCCAAGATGGGCATAGACGCCACCAAGACCTGGGCCAGCGAGGGGCATCCGCGCCAGTGGCCCGACGATATCGTCATGAGCGAGGGGATAAAGAAGCTGGTGGACGAGAAGTGGCCCCGTTACGGTATCGACCTGTCGTGACCGGGAAACGCCGACCGCCGGGACCATGACCGGGAAGGCCGGCGCCATATCCCTGCTGAGGCTGCCGCGGCTGTTGGCGGGTTTCGTCAAGCTGGAGCACAGCGTCTTCGCCCTGCCCTTCGCCTATGCCGGGGCCTTCCTGGCCCACAACCGCATCCCGTCCTCCCGCAAGCTGCTCTGGATCACCCTGGCCATGGTGGCGGCGCGCAGCCTGGCCATGGGCCTGAACCGGGTGATCGACAGGGAGATCGATGCCCGCAACCCCCGCACCGCCGGGCGTGAACTGCCCTCCGGGCAGCTCTCCCTCGACGAGGCCCTGGCTTTCCTGACCATCTCCCTGGCCCTGCTGGCCTTCTCCCTCTTCCACCTGCCGCACATCACCTGGTACCTCTCACCCATCGTGGTCGCCGCGTTCGTCATCTACCCCTACACCAAGCGTTTCACCTCCCTCTGCCACCTGTTCCTCGGCGCCACCATCGGCCTGGCGCCGGTGGGAGGCTGGCTGGCGGTAAGCCCCAGGCTGGTCTGGCAGCCCTTCCTGCTGATGGGGGCCGTGGCTTTCTGGATCGCCGGCTTCGACATCATCTACGCCTGCCTCGACCTGGACTTCGACCGCCGCGAGGGCATCCATTCCCTGCCGGTATCGGTGGGGGTGGCGGCGGCACTGTGGCTTACGCGACTGTTCCATCTGGCGGCGGTGGCGCTGCTGTTGCTGACCGGTCTGGAGCGGGAGCTGGGCGCAGTGTATTTCTCAGGCCTGGCCATAGTCGCCCTGCTGCTGGCCTGGGAGAACGCCATCGTCTCCCCACGCGACCTCTCCCGGGTGAACACCGCCTTCATGACCATGAACGGGGTGATCAGCGTCGTCTATATAGTCTTCCTCACCACCGACCTGCTCCTGCACTGAGGGCGCGTTTCACGCGGACCGCCCCGGAGGCCGGGGACGAACCTCTTCCCATCGGTGTTCCATGGCGGCGAGCACGACCAGGAACCAGGCCGTGAGCGCCGGCACATACCATTCCCAATCCACCATGTTATAGGCGATGAAGACAAGGGCGGCCAGGGCGAACCCCCGGTTGAGCATGTCCGGCCCCTTCAGCAGGCGCCAGATGCCTGCGGCGGCGGCGTATACCAGGAACAGGGAGAAAAGCACCGCCCCGATGACCCCCGTATCCACCGCCATCTGCAGGACCAGATTGTGAGCGAATTTGGTGTATGAGGTTATGGCGTACTGCTGGTACACGCGGGCAAAGGTACCCAGCCCGCTGCCGGCGACGGGATGTGCGTGGAAGGCCGCCGCCGTGCCGCTGTAGGTGTCGAGCCTGTGGGGCAGGAGTTTGCTGAGGGCGATGCCCTGGCGGAACCTGCGGGTCACGGCCAGGTCCAGGCTCTCACTCAGTCGTGTCAGGAGGGCGGCCGCGGCCAGGGCCGCGGCCGCCACCGCCGCCGCGGCGGCGGCTCCCAGCCTGTGGCCGGAAACCCTCGCCGCCGGCCCCTGTCCCAGCCAGGCCAGGAGCGCCATCCCCCCCGCCGCCGCCGCGGCGGCTGCCTGCCTTCCCGAGCCCGCCAGTGCCGTCGCCAGGGCCGCGGCCGGCAGTCCCGTGGCCAGGGTCAGCAGCAGCTCCGGCAACATGCGCCGGCGCCAGGAAGCTGCCAGATAAAAGACGGTCAGCAGCGCCAGCAACGCCATCCCCAGCCGCGAGAAAGCCAGGACCACCGCGGTCACCTGGATGGAAGCGGCCGCGGCGAAAAGCGCCCGGTCACGGTCGGCGGCTGTGATGAGCAACGCCCAGGTGAGGGGCAGGGCCATCAGGCAGAAGCAGCTGAGGGCGTTTGAGTATTCGAAGGTGGAGCCGGCCCGGTAGACGCCGTCCAGCAGGATCGTGTAGGGCTGCGCCCGCATGATGTAGGCCCCCACGCCCCAGGCGCCGATGAAGGCCGCAGCGTAGACCATCCAGGCCGCCACCTGCGCCGCCGCCCCCGGGCGGCGGCGCAGGTTCCCCGCCATCACATATACAACAGAAAGGTAACCGCAAAGCAGCAGGGTCTCGCGAACCGTATCCGACGGGGCGAGAGACCAGAAGACACCCGCCGCGGCGAACAAGGTGAAGGGAGTGAGCAGCCAGAAAGCGGGTGAGCGCGGCAGCCGTGCCGTCCCGCCTTCCAGCGACACCGCCAGTTCCCAGGCGCCCGCCGCCAGCAGCAGGACGATAAAGACCCATTTGGGCGTGGGGAAGTAGCTGCCGCTCCAGAGGCTTCCTGTCAGCAGCGCCGCGTAAAGCAGCCAGGCGCTGCCGGAATCGAGTGTTCCTGTCTTCAAGGATGTGTCCATTGGTTTTCCAGCCGGGCGGGTCGCGCCCGGCGCTGACCCGATTCTGATTTATCCCGGCGCTCACTTCAACTGCAAGCTTCCAACCGGGCCCCGGTGCGGTTAGACTTGTCACCATGAAAGCCGTGGTGCAGAGGGTGACCCGGGCCATGGTCCGGGTGGACGGAAAAACCGTCGGGGAGACCGGCGAAGGCATGCTGGTGCTCCTGGGCGTGGCCGCCGGCGACGGTGAGGCCGACGCCGAATACATGGCCGGCAAGCTGGCCCGGCTGAGGATATTCGAGGACGGCGCCGGCAGGATGAACCTGGATGTGGGCCAGGCCGGCGGCGGCATATTGCTGGTCAGCCAGTTCACCCTGCTGGGCGACGCCCGCAGGGGCAACCGGCCCAGCTTCACCGGCGCCGCCGGGCCGGAGCTGGCGGAAGAACTATATCTGCGGGTGGCTGAACTTCTCCGCGAAAGCGGCATACCCACCAGCACCGGCAGCTTCGGCGCCATGATGGACGTGGAGCTGGTCAACGACGGACCGGTGACCATCCTGCTGGACAGCAGGGGGAAAGGATAAGACGCATGGCCAGGGGTGGAAAAAGGAAGGGCAAGCCGCGCAACCCCTTCGCCGGCAGGCCCAGGTCGGGAGCCGGACCCCATTCCTCCCGGAAGTACGGCAAGCAGGACCGCCGGAAAGCCCGGAAAGAGATGGAAGAGAATAAAGAGAACGGCGGCTGAACGCCTGCGGGTTCAGTTATCTTCTGCGCGTGAGACCACGGGGTAGTCGGCGGATTCGATGTCCTTGAGATACAGCCTGGTGGTGGGGGTCATGGTCCAACCTATCATCCCGTACCTCAGGGCCACGGCATCGAAGCCCAGCAGGCGCAGGACCGTGACCAGCTGCGCCGCCAGGTTGCCCGTGTAACAGACCACCACGATCCTGCGATCCCGCGGCAGCCGGCTGAAGTTCTCTTCCACCATGGCGGCGGTGAAATCGACCTGGCTGGCGCCGCCGATGTGGCCGACCCCCTCGAAGTCCTCCTCGCGCCTGAGGTCCAGGATGAAGTACCTGTCGCCGCCGCCGTTCTGCAACTGCCGGTGGAGGTACCCCGCTTCTATGGTGTTGTGCCTGAAGGAGCCGTCCCGCGGCGCGCGCCTGAAGACCTGCGCCGCCCTCTCGGCGATGATCCTGAACTCCTCGCCGGACGGCTGCCGGAACTCCATCTCCGGAGCGGGGGCGAACGGCTCGGGAGGTTTCCGTTCCACCGGGTAGGCGGCTGCCCCGATATCTTCCAGCACCTTGCCGGTGCCGTCGTTACGCTTCCACCCGTTCATGCCCGTCTTCACCACCACGGCGTCGTACCCCAGCAGCCTCAGGCCCGAAGCAACCTGGGCCGCCGCCAGACCGGCATAGCTCAGCACCACTATCTTCCTGTCCCGCGGCAGCAAAGCCAGATTCCCCGGTTCGGCCCAGCGATGGAAATCCACCCTGACTGCGCCCTGGATATGGCATCTTTCGAAATCCTCGCGTCGCCGCACGTCCAGCAGGAAGAACCTTCCGGCTTCGCTTTCCCTTGTCAGCCGCCGGGCCAGTTCCTGGCCGTAAAGGCCGTTGGCGATGAAATCATGGTCGCTCATGGGCGTGGAAGCCAGCACCTCCATCGCCCGGTCCCCGATCACCTGCCGATAACGGGCAAGCTCGGCGCTCTCCGCCGGATATTGCGCCTTCCGGTACGATTCTTCCCTCTCATGTCGCCTTGTGCCGCTTCGCTGATTATCCATTGCTGTCTTCCAGCCGGTTACCAGACCCACGGTCCGGCGCCCGACATAGCCTTTCTCTTTCCCTGCAAACAGAAACCGTCCCACATATCCGGCGCGGTCCCGCGCATCATAGCCGCCGCCGACCATATGGGAAACGGTACAGCCATTATAGCAGAGGCTGCCGCCTGACCGGAACGGGGGCGGCGCGCCGCCAGGGCGCGCCGCCCCCGTATGTCACAACTCACCGCGGCCGTCGGCCACGGCTCTCACATAGCCCGCCCCGTCTTACTGCACCACCGGGCAGTTGGCGGTGGTTATGTAGTCGACGAACCCCTGGGTGTTGGGCGTCACCGTCCAGCCCATGGAGCCGTATTTCATTACCGCCGCGTCGTATCCCAGTATCCTCAGGATCATGGTGGTCTGCGCAGCCGTGTTGCCCGTGTAACAGATGACTATGATCTTCTTGTCCTTCGGCAGCCGCGCCAGGTTGTCCGGCACCGCCACATCGGCGAAGGGGATGTTGGTCGCCCCTTCGATGTGTCCGACCGTCTCGTAGTCCTTGGCGCTGCGGATATCCAGCAGGAAAAGACTGTCCTTCTTTGCAGGGTCATCCAGCATCGCCTTGAGCGCATCGGCGGTGATGACGTTGTTGGCGTAATCGCCGCTGGTGGGCATGCTGCCCATGTCCGTGTTGGCCTTGCCGGCGATGGCTTCATAGACGTCATCAGAGGGCGCGCTCAGCTTGCCGCTGGACGTTCCCTTGGCGGAAGTCCCGGCCGGAGTGTTCACCGTAGGGTTGTCAGCCGCCAGAAGGGAATCCGCCACCTTCCGGGTAGTATCGTTCGATACCCAGCCCAGCATCCCGCCACGGACGGCGATGGCGTCATACCCAAGCATGCGCAGGCCGCCGACGACCTCGGCAGCAGTGTGTCCCGTGTAACAGACCACGGCGATTGTCTTGTCCTTGGGCAGGGCGCTCAGGCTGTCAGGTGCAGCCCACTTGGCGAAGGGCACGTTGGTGGCTCCCTCGATATGACCCGCGTCGTAATCCTTGGCGGCGCGGACATCGAGCACGAAAAAGGAATCCTTCCGGGCCGGGTCCTTCAGTATCGCTTGAAGGTCCGGGGCCTTGATGGAGTTGCCCGCATAGTCGCCCGGGTCGGCAGAGAGCACTTCATTGGCCCGTTCCGCCAGCGCCGCCGAATCGACAGCAGCCTTCGTAGCCGTCGCCGCCGTCGTCGTGGTCTCCCCACCGCAGCCGGTGGCCACCAGCGCCGTCGGCGCCAGCAGACCGATCAACAACGCCGTCAGAACCAGGTACTTCCAGAATCTCGACATGGCAATCACTCTCCCGTTATCGCGTTGGACGAGGGAGCCGCTTGAAGGAACCAGGCCTCCGGCGGCGCAACCGACACCCCTCTGCGTGTGGACGGCGCAAGCTTAACCTCACGGGGAGCCGGGTGTCAAGAGAACAGGCGCCGCTCCAGGCCTGCGGCGTTCATACCGCTTCCATGCCCGCCCCCCGGCGGAAGCTCTCCTGCCGTACCACCTCACCACCGGGCACCCTGTTGGTAACGGTCACCGTGTCGGGTTCGATACGGATGACATTGTAGGACGGCTGGGTGAACCCCCGCGTGCGCCAGGTGGAGGCGGTACCGCTGCTGATGATGAGCATGTCGGCCAGGGGCCAGGTATAGGGCACGTGCCGGTGGCCGCAGAGGACCAGGTCCACCTTCACCGCCCGCAGCCGTTCCAGTACGTCGCCGGCGTCCCAGACCACGTTGCGCTCCCTGCCGGTGCCTGGTATTCCTACCAGATGGTGGTGCAGGACAAAGATCTTGTATTCGTCCTCATCGGGGAACTGTTCGTCGATCCATCCGTAATGGTCCCGGCCCACCTCACCATCGTTGAGGTCGGGCTTGTTGGAATCCAGCGCCAGCACCCGGGCCCGAAGCTGCACACCTTTCGCGGTGTCCCGGCAGCAGACGCGGAAGTCCAGCTCCATGGTCTTGGAGCGCCGGGAGCCGAACATCTCCTCGAAATGGAGGAAGCCGACATTGCGGCAATCATGGTTTCCCGCCATCACCAGCACCTTCTCGCACTCCAGCTGGTCTATGTATTTCTTCGCCTCGCTGAACTGTTCGCGGTAGCCATCGGCGGTCAGGTCTCCCGCCACCACCGTCAGCTCCGGCGCCAGCTCGTTGATCTCATCCAGGGTCGCCTGCATCAGTTCGCTGTCGAAGCGGGCGTCGCCGCAATGGATATCGGAGAACTGGGCGATCTGGTAATAGTCGCGATGTTCGGACATACTCCTGCTCCTTTCCGTTCCGGACTCTCAGGCCACCCGCCGTTAGACCGGCCTGAAACGCCTCAGCCGCAGGGAGTTGCTGACGACCGTCACCGACGAGAGCCCCATGGCGGCCGCGGCGAACATGGGGTTGAGCGTCACGCCGAAGAAGGGATAGAGCAGCCCGGCGGCCACGGGGATGAGCGCCGTGTTATAGGCGAAGGCCCAGAAGAGGTTCTGCCTGATTATCTGGATGGTGCGCCGGCTGAGCGCTATGGCGGTGGAGACGCCCCTGAGGTCGCCGGAGATGAGGGTGATGTCTCCGGCCTCGATGGCCACATCCGTCCCGGTGCCGATGGCTATGCCCACGTCGGCCTGTGCCAGCGCCGGCGCATCGTTTATACCGTCACCGACCATGGCCACCTTCTTCTCCTCCTGCTGCAGCCGCCTGACCTCGCGCGCCTTGCCGGCGGGAAGCACTTCCGACAGCACCCGGTCCACCCCGGCTTCCCTGCCCACCGCCTCAGCGGTAGCCCGGTTGTCGCCGGTGAGCATCACCACTTCCAGCCCCATCCGCCTCATGCTCTGTACGGCATCGCCCGAGCTATCCTTCATCGTATCCGCCACCCCGATTACGGCGGCTGGCCGACCATCGACCGCTACGAACATGGGGGTCTTCCCCTGACGGGAAAGGCCGTCGGCTGCCGGCGCCAGACCGTCCAGTTCGAGACCCCTGGCGGCGAACATGGCGGCGTTGCCCACCAGGACCGGATGCCCTTCCACCTCCGCCGCCACGCCCTGGCCGGCGACCGCCTCGAAGGAGGAAGCCTCCGCCAGCTCCAGGCCGCGGGCGCGGGCGCCGCTGACTATGGCCTCACCCAAAGGATGCTCCGAACCCCTCTCCACCGAAGCCACCAGCCGCAGCACCTCCTCCTCATCCCCGCCGAGCGGGAGTACATCGGTGAGGGAAGGCTCACCCCGGGTAAGGGTGCCGGTCTTGTCCAGCACCACCGTGTCAAGCTTGTGCGCCGTCTCCAGGGCGTCCCCGCCCCGGATGAGGATGCCCTCTTCCGCCCCCTTGCCCGTCCCCACCATCACGGCGGTGGGCGTGGCCAGGCCCAGGGCGCAGGGGCAGGCAATTATCAGCACCGCCACGAAGTTGAGCAGGGCCACGGTGAAAGCCGGCTCGGGCCCGAAGGCGAACCAGATGACGAAAGTGACCGTGGCTATGGCGAACACGGCCGGCACGAAGTAGCTGGCGATGACATCGGCCATGCGGGCGATGGGCGGCTTGGAGCCCTGTGCCTCCTGGACCAGACGGATGATGTTGGCCAGGGCAGTGTCCCTGCCCACCCTCACCGCCTCGAACCTGAAGCTGCCCATCCGGTTGATGGTGGCGCCGATGACCTCGTCACCGGGATGCTTTCCCACGGGCATGCTCTCGCCGGTGATCATCGATTCGTCGATGCTGGACTCGCCCTCCAGGACCACGCCGTCGACAGGCACGCTCTCCCCGGGCCTGACCAGCACCGTGTCGCCCACGCGCACATCCTCCACCGGTATGTCCGCTTCCTCTCCATCGCGGATGACCCGCGCCGTCTTCGGCCTGAGACCGATCAGCTTCCTGATGGCATCCGATGTCTGCCCCTTGGCCCTGGCCTCCAGCATGCGGCCGAACAGGATGAGGGTGATGATCACGGCGGCAGTATCGAAGTATACCGGCGCCCCCAGCCCCCGCGCCTCGAAGAAGGACGGGAAGAGCACCGCCGCCACGCTGTAGAAATAGGCCGAGGAGGAACCCACGGCCACCAGCGTGTTCATGTTGGTGGTACGGTGGCGTGCCGCGGCGATGGCCCCGGTATAGAACTGCCTGCCGACCCAGAACTGCACCGGCGTGGCCAGGGCCCAGAGCACGTAAGGGTTGCTCAGCGGCCCCAACCCGCCGAACCATTCGAAGCTGCCGGCAAAGACGAGGACAGATAGGATCGCCCCCACCAGCACCTTCAGCTGCAGGCGGCGGTACTGCTGACTCCGCAGGCGCGCCTCCGCGTCTTCATCCCCCGCCGGCCCCTCGTCCCCGGTCGCCAGCACCGTATAACCCGCCCCTTCGATGGCCCGCCTGACGTCCGCCATGGCCACCACGCCGGCGGCGTACTCCACCGTCGCCTTCTCCGTCGCCAGGTTCACCGAAGCGCTTATGACCCCGTCCACCGCCCGCAGGGCTTTCTCCACATGCTCCACGCACGAGGCGCAGGTCATGCCACCCACGGGGACGGTGACCTTGTCCGTGATCGCCGAATAACCGGCATCCTCTATGGCCGCGACCAGCCTGCCGGGGGAAGTCTCTGCCGGGTCGTACTCGATCGCCGCCTTCTCCGTAGCGAAGTTCACCTCGGCCCTGACCACGCCGGGGACATCCCTCAGCGCCTTCTGGTTGCGCTCCACGCAGGCGGCGCAACTCATGCCTGCGATGGGTATGATGATTTTTCTCAAGTCTCCTGGCACCTGCATGACCTCTTTTCCCATCATTATCTTAATCCCTCTTTCGCCACGGCTGAAACCAGCCTGTCGGGCTGGAAACCTGCTCCCCTGAACCTTTATGATGCAGGGATGATCATCGAAGCCCGTTCCCTGCACAAACGGTTCCGCGACGTGGTGGCCGTCGATTCGCTGGACCTCCGGATCGAGCCGGGAGTCTTTTACGGCCTGGTCGGCCCCAACGGCGCCGGCAAGACCACCACCATGCGGATGATCTATTGCCTCAACCGTCCCACCTCGGGCAGCCTGAGGGTGTTCGGACTCGATGTGCTGGAGCAGCCGCGCCGGATAAAATCCCGGCTGGGGGTCGTCCCCCAGGACAACAACCTCGATCCCGACCTGACCACCTGCCGCAACCTGGAGGTCTACGCCCGTTACTTCGGTCTCGGCCGTGCCGCCGCCGCCCGCTGCAGCGAGCTGCTGGGCTTCATGCAGCTCGGCGAGCGGGCCGACAGCCCGGTGCCCGCCCTCTCGGGAGGTATGAAACGACGCCTGATCATCGCCCGCGCCCTGGTCAACAACCCGGAGCTGCTGGTCCTGGACGAGCCCACCACCGGCCTCGACCCCCAGGTGCGCCACCAGATATGGGACCGCCTGCTCGACCTGAAGGAGCAGGGCATCACGATGATCCTGACCACCCATTACATGGACGAGGCGCAGAAGCTGTGCGACCGCGTGCTCATCATGGACCGGGCGCAGGCGGTAGCCGAAGGCAGCCCCACGGAACTGGTCCGGCGCCATACCCCGCCCTACGTGCTGGAGCTCCGGACCGGCCACGGGATGGTAGACGACATCCTCGGCCGTTTCGGCCACCTGCCGCACCGGACCAGCGGCCAGAACCTCTTCTTCTACGGGGACTCCACCGGCCGGTTCGACGAACTGCTGGCGGCATACCCGGCCATGGAGCGCCTGCTGAGGCCCTCGTCGCTGGAAGACGTCTTCCTCAAGCTGACAGGGAGGGAGCTCAGACCATGAGAGAGGGCCTCCTGTCGGTCACCCCCGCCTTCGGGCGCGTATGGATGCGAAACGCACAGGTATACCTGGCGCTGTGGAAGTTCAACGTCTTCCCCGCTCTGGCCGAGCCCATCCTCTTCATCTTCGTGTTCGGCCTGGGTATCGGCTCCTACATCGACGAGATGGAGGGTGTGCCGTACCTGGAGTTCGTCGCCCCCGGCATACTCGGCATCGCCGCCATCATGCAGGCCACCTTCGAATGCACCTACGGCTCCTACTTCCGCATGCGTATGCAGAACACGTTCGAGGGGATAATCTCGACCCCGGTGAGCGCCGCCGAGGTAGGGGCGGCGGAGATAGCCTGGGGCGCCACCAGGGGTCTGGTGACCTCGGTACTGGTGCTGTCGGTTCTGGCTGTCTTCGGTGTCTTCCACAGCCTGATGGTGTTGCTGATACCCCTGCTCACCTTCCTCGCGGCCTTCAACTTCGCCGCCATCGCCATCATCGTCACCAGCCGTATCGCCCAGATGGAATACTTTCACTTCTACTTCGCCGGCTTCGTGCTGCCGGCCCAGTTCCTCTGTGGCACCTTCTTCCCCGTCTCCCGCTTCCCCGCGCCGGTGCAGGCGGTAGCCTGGGTCATCCCCCTCACCAGCTTCGTCGATGTCATGCGCTCGCTGACGCTGGACCGCCTCTCCGGCACCCTTCTGCCCGAAACGGTCTGGGCCCTCGTCTCCACCCTGATACTGACGGAACTGGCCGTACGCAGCATGCAGCGGCGCCTGGTGACCTGACCCGGCCCAGCCGCCGCCTCGCCGTCAGCGAAAGCCCCGACTTTAGGTTACAATCTCGTGACAGGGATAGAGGCGAACCGGACATGACCGGAACCGGACATGATGGACGACGACAAGGAAACCCTTGAACAGCTGACCGCGTTCCACGGGCATCTCTGCCCGGGACTGGCCATCGGCTACCGCGCCACGCTGGCCGGGCTCAGGCGGCTGGGCGTGGAGCGCGCCCGCGACGAAGAGCTGATAGCCATCGTCGAGAACGACAGCTGCAGCGTGGACGCGGTGCAATATCTGGCCGGAGCCACCTTCGGCAAAGGCAACCTCTACTTCCGCGACTGGGGTAAACAGGTCTTTACCTTCGCCCGCAGGGACGAAGGCAGGGCGGTGCGCGTCTCCCTGCGCTGGGGCTTCATGAGGCAGGCTGAAGGGGCAAGCAAGAAGGAAAGGACCGACAGGGTGCTCGCCGCTCGCACGGATGAGCTTTTCGATATATCGGAAACGTCCATGGAGCTGCCCGCCGAGGCCCGCATCATGCGGTCGGTGCGCTGCGACGGCTGCGGTGAACCGGTGATGGAGTCCCGGGCCGACCGGGTCGACGGCAGGACACTCTGCCGCGACGAATCACGTCACCGCTGAGGCAGCCGGATGTTCACCATAATCCTTCCCACATTCAACGAGCGTGAGAACCTGGAACGCTTCGTGGCCGCGTTGCAGCGGGTGTTCGCCCGACATGGCCTTGACGGCAGGATACTCATCGTCGACGACAGCTCCCCCGACGGAACCGGCGCCATCGCCGACAGGCTGGCCCGCGACCACGATAACATATCGGTACTGCACCGGCGGGAGAAGCAGGGCCTGGGCCCAGCCTATATCGCCGGCTTCAGGAAGGCCCTGGAGAGCGACACCCGCCTCATCTTCGAGATGGACTGCGACTTCTCCCACAACCCGGAGTATGTCCCCCGCATGCTCCAGGCGGCGGATGAGGCCGACCTGGTGCTGGGATCGAGGTATGTTCCGGGCGGCGGCGTGGAGGACTGGGGCCTGCTCCGGCGCATGATCAGCCGTGGCGGCGGCCTCTATGCCAAATGGATCCTGGGGGTGCCGGTGAACGACCTGACCGGCGGCTTCAAATGCTTCCGCCGGGAAGTGCTGGAAGAACTGGACCTGGACAGCGTCTCCTCCCATGGTTACGGCTTCCAGATAGAGGTAACCTACAAGGCGCTGAAGAAGGGCTTCCGGGTGAAGGAGGTGCCGATCACTTTCAGCGACCGCCAGCAGGGGCAGTCGAAGATGTCGAAAAGGATAGTCTTCGAGGCCATGGCGCAGGTATGGCGGCTGCGGTTGGGAGGCCGCTAGCCCGCCAGCGGTTTCTGCTTGCTGAGCGCCTTGCCCACGGCCCGGCTCAGTTCGTCGGGCGTGAAGGGCTTGACCACGAACTCCCTTGCCCCCAGCCTGTCCGACTGCGTCGCCATGTCGAATGTGCCCAGACCGGTGATGACGACGGTGCACACGTCCAGGCTGGTGCTCTTGATCACTTCCAGCAGCTCCAGGCCGGACATGTCCGGCATCATGATATCGGTCACAACCACATCGTAGCTGTGCTCGCTCACCTCGTGCAGAGCCTCCCTGCCGTTGCATACCGTCGTGACATCGTATCCCTCACCGACGAGTATCTGCGCGCATACGTCACGGATGACTTCTTCGTCATCGACCACGAGTACACTGTTCTTTCGTCCCATTTCAAGACCCCCTGGTCCCCCGCTTTCAGGCTACGTGCCTGAAATCTTTTGCAATATTGGCTGTCGGCAGTTTGACCGTGAAGGTTGAGCCCTCACCCAGGCGGCTCTCGGCCTCCAGCATGCCGCCATGCTCCTCGACTATCCTCCGTGATATCGACAGGCCCAGTCCCGTTCCCTCCCCGGCTTCCTTGCTGGTGAAGAAGGGGTCGAAGATCCTGTCCATGTTCTCCTCGGATATACCCGCTCCCGTGTCGCGGAAGGATACTTCGACCCAGGGGCGCCGGCTGTCGGGCTTCTCCGACCGGATGGTGATCACCAGCCTGCCACCATCCGGCATGGCGAAGAGAGCGTTGTTGAGGATGTTGATGAATATCTGTTTCATCTGGTTGACATCTACGTAGACCATAGGGACATCCCTGGCATAATCCTGCACTATCTCCACATTGATCAGGTCTGCCTGCTTCCGCAGCAGGGGCAGCGTGTCATCAAGGACATCGGCGATGGCGACCTTCCGGGGTTTCAGACCCTCCTTGCGGGAGAAGTCCAGGAGGTTGCGCACGATGTCCCGGGCCCGGATGGTCTCACTCTCGATGACACGCAGGTTCTCCCGGAAGGGATCGCCCTCGGGAGCCTGGCGCGACATCATCACCGCGTGTCCGAGGACGCCGGTGAGCGGGTTGTTTATCTCGTGGGCGATGTTGGCGGCCAGTTCGCCGATGGCCGCCAGCTTGGATGACTGGACAAGCTCCTCCTGCAGTTGCCGCTGTTCTTCCACCTTCTGCTCCAGCATGGCCATCATGTTGTTGAAGGCCTCGCCGATCTCGCTGAGCATGTCCGGCCGCGCCATGCGGTACACCTCACATTTCTCGCACCTGCCGAATTTCTGGGCGAAGACCCCCTGGACCTCCCCTCCGCAATGGGTCCCGGCGACCTGCCAGCAGCGGAGGTTCTCCGATTTGAAGGAAGGGCAGTTGTGCTGGGTGCATCCCTTGATCTCCCAGCATTTGACCAGGTTGGGGTTGTTGGAACGGACGGCGAAGCTCCTCTCCTTCTCGGCCACGTCGATGAGCTTGCTCACCTCGTCCGTGGCCAGCGCCAGGTCGGCGTTGCGCGCCGCCAGCTCCCTGGCCTTGCTCTGGGCCTCCTGGTAAAGCATGGCATTATCCATCGCCATGGCTATCTGGCTGGAAACCACGCGCATCAGGTCGATGTCGGCTCGCGAGAAATGGTCCGCTTCGCCGCTGGCGAGACCGAGCACACCCACCAGCCTGCCGCTGTATCTCATGGGGATGGCGGCGATGGCGGCCACCTCCTCATCACATGACAGCCGTTTGACCTCATCCGGGTCGTCGCGCCGGTTGATCAGGATCGGCGACCCCTTCTCCGCCGCCTTGCCGAAGGCGGTCTCCCCCAGCGCCAGGCGGCCGGCCTCCTCCTTGTTCCGGACGCAGGCTCCCTTCCAGGCCCTCAACTCGAGTTCGCGGCTTGAGGTGTCATAAACATATATGCAAGCGTCCTCAACACGCAGCAGCGCCGCTACCTGTTCCAGTGCCGCTCCCAGCACCTCGCTGAGTTCCAGAGAATGGCCGACGGCGGTGGCGACCGCGTTGAGAGCCGCAAGCTCCCTGTTCCGCTCGACTACGTGCTGCTCCAGCTTCTTTCGCGCGGTGACGTCGCGGGCTACACCCACCTGTGCCGATACGGTCTCGTTCTCGTGATATGCGGTGCTGGAGATCTCGATGAACCTGGTCTCTCCCTCCCCGGTCCTGATCTCGACCTCATAGGGCTGCACTTCCATCCCGCGCAGGACGCTCTCGAAGTTGTTGACAGCGACGGCTACGGAACCAGGCGCTACCAGTTCGATGAACTGATGCCCCACCAGCGCCGCCGGTTCGCATCCGAGCATGTCGGAACAGTTGCCGCCGACGAACTGGAAACGGCCGTCGGAGCCTATGACGAAAATCAGGTCGTTGACGCTGCTCATGATGTTCTCGTTGAAGTTCATCAGGTCGATGAGCTGCTTGTTCCTCGTCTTCATCTCCAGCTCCAGGCGTCGCGAATATTCACTGAGGCGGTAACCGGCGACGACATGGTGGGAGAGATAGGCGACCAGGGGAAAGATGACTATCAGGGAGGCGATGAAAAGGTGCTCCGGCAGGTTCGCGGCAAAATGGGAGAGGAACTCTTCAGGCCCGGTGAGCAGCTCAAGACCGAAATAGAGGGCGTTGATGAACACCCCCAGCCCGGCCATCATGAAAACCGGCCAGTGTATCTTCTCCCTTTTGGACCTGAAATCTTCTTCAGGCCTTGAATTCAGGACTCCGGGAAACAATACCCCTCCCCATTGAGCCGCCAATACCCCTCCCCAATGAGCCGCCCGGCATGCTCCGCCCGCCCCCTGACGGCATTCAGCGTGCATCAGGCCTATCGGTAATCCCTGGATAACCTTTAACGGCCTGAACTACCTTTAACGGACGGAAGCCCGTTTCACTTGACTGGCCCCGCCGTCTGGGCTAGTTTATGAGGCAGGAGGCCGAAGCCTCCTCTGGGAAGAGCTGCAGGCTCTTGGGAAACGCCTTTATCATTGTGTTTGAAGAATGTAGCACCGGCCTCGAAGGTCCGGGAAAGCCTGCCTGGCTTTGCGGACTTTCGGGGTTTTTTTACCGGCGAGCCGCGGCTGCACGCGGAGCGTCGGATAGGGTATGAGCCGTGCGGAGGACCGGGTGGGCGCGCCGGTTGTGCGGAGAGGGTGTGTTCCGGGTACGGAGACCGGATGGTGCGGGTCGTACGAACAGGGTTGTTCCGGGTGCGGGTGCCGGGTGGCGCGCCGGTCGTGCACGCCGATCGTACGGACAGCGTGCGTTCCGGGTGCGGAGACAGGGCGAGCGCCTGACGGCCCGTGTGAGTGCGCGCCGGCCCGAATGAGCACTCCCCGGCCCGAACGACGGAGCTGGAACGACGGAGCTGAGGACCAAAGGAACCGGAGGCATGTCATCAGCGGCAAGACCATAGCTGTCATAGACGGGATGGGTGGCAACATCGGCCACCAGATCATCAGCCAGCTGCGCCGTGAACTGTCGGCGGATACGGAGATAGTCGCCTTCGGCACCAACGCGGCCGCCACCGCCAGGATGATGAAGGCCCGCGCCAGCCGCGGTGCCACCGGCGAGAACGCGATCCGCGTGTCCATCGGGGAGGCGGACGTCATCCTAGCGCCCGCCGCCGCCGTTATCCCCAACTCCTACATGGGGGAGCTGACCCCGGGGATGGCCGAAGCCATCGCCTCGGCGCCGGCGCGCAAGGTGCTGCTGCCCATGAGCCAGCCGGGGATGGAATTCATAGCTACGGCGAAACAGCCTCTGCCCCATATGATGGAAGAAGCTCTGGAAAAAGTGAAAGAGATGGTCGAGCCGGGCGGGGAGGTGAACGCTGATGTGTGAACTCACAGTCTTCCTGCTCAGTGACGGGGAGAAAGAGAAAGTGATGGAGGATGTCGCCACCATCACCCCCGAAGGCGACCGCCTGATCCTGACCGACCTGCTGGGCCGGCAACAGATAGTGGAGGCACGTATCAAGGAACTGAGACTACTGGAGCACAAGGTGTTCCTCACGCGTTGAGCCTGTATTACCGGGTGTACCCGGATCGATCATCCGGCCCCAGGCGGCGGCCGGACCGGACCCAGCCAACGCGGGAAGCATGAAGTACTCCGGGCCTCGAAGGCCCGCGCGCGGCCGGCAGGCCGCGCAGGGACAGACGGCCGATGGCCATTCATTCTGAAGGGCCGGAAAGGAGTATGGAACATGCATATACCCGATGGTTATATCAGCCCCCAGACCGCCGGGGGACTATGGGCGATGATGGTCCCGGCCTGGTATTATGCCGGCACGCGGGTCAGACGCGGCCTCAGGGACCGCCGCGCCCCCCTCATCGCCGTCGGCGCCGCTTTCACCTTCGTCATCATGATGTTCAACGTGCCCGTACCCGGCGGCACTACCGGTCACATCGCCGGCGGCACCCTGGTCGCCCTTTTCGTCGGCCCCTGGGCGGCGGTCATCTCCGTCACCGTGGCCCTGGTCATCCAGGCGCTCTTCTTCGGTGACGGCGGTATCCTCGCCCTCGGCGCCAACTGTTTCAACATGGCTTTTGTCCTGCCCCTCACCGGATACATGGTCTACAGCCTGGTGGCGCGGGGCGCCGCGGCGGACTCGCCGCGGCGCTGGCTGGGCGGCGCCGCCGGCGCCTACGCCGGCGTGAACGCGGCGGCGCTGCTGACCGCCGTCGAGATAGGCATCCAGCCGGGGCTGTTCCACACCGCCGGCGGCGCCGCCCTCTACTCACCCTATGGCCTCGACCAGGCGGTCCCCGCCATGATGCTGGCCCATCTCAGCGTGATCGGCCCCCTGGAGGCGGTGGTCACCGCCCTGGCCGTGATCTGGATAGAGCGCACGGACCCGGGACTCCTTTACCTCCCGGCCGCCGGGGAAGAGGGGGGCGGACAGGGCCCGGGAAAGGGCTACAGGCTCAGACCCCTGTTCGTGACACTGCTGTTGATGGCGATCTTCGTCCCCCTGGGACTCCTGGCCGGCGGCTCCGCCTGGGGAGAATGGAGCACGGAAGAGATAGGCCAGGAACTGGGTTTCATCCCCGCCGGCATGGAACGTTTCGCCGGCTGGTGGAGCGGCATATTGCCCGATTATGCCCTGCCGGGCGGCGGGGAAGGCCTCTGGGCTTCGACTCCCGGATATATCCTGTCAGCGGCCCTGGGACTGGGGCTGGCCGTCTCCGCATCACTTTTGATCGCGCGCCTTCTCGCCAGGAGGTCGAGGCGTGGCGGACAGACCGGCGGGAAGCTGCCATGAGCAGTGGTGCACCCACACTCCCCGCCTGGCTGCTGGGAGAAGAAGCGCCCCGAGATGGGAGAGGCGGCCCCGGGACGGGTGCAACCAGCGCCTGCGCCATCGACAGCCGGCCCGGCGGGCTCACCCCGTCGGGACGGCGCCGCCGCCCCGGGGCCATCGAGCGCACCATAACCGGCATCTCCCGCGCCCTGCAGTCGGCCCTCTTCTCGGAACGGCTGGCGGCACGCGAAGGACTGTTGCAGAGGATGGACCCCCGCCTCAAGCTTGTGTCGCTGCTGGCACTGCTGTTGACCGCCTCACTGGTCCGCCACCCTCTCACCCTGGCGGCGCTGTACCTGCTGACCCTCGCCCTGGCAGCGGCTTCCCGCCTTCCCACGGGCTTTTTCCTGGGAAGGGTATGGCTGTTCATCCCCATCTTCACCGGTGTCGTCGTCATTCCCAGCATCTTCAACGTGGTCAGGCCCGGGGACCCCCTCCTGGTCCTCTGGGACTTCGGGCGTGAAGTCCATCTTGGCCCCTGGTCGCTGGGGGACACGCTGGCCATCACCCGGCAGGGCCTGTACGGCGCGGCGCTGCTGGTGCTGCGCGTCGCCGTCTCCGTGTCGCTGGCGGTGCTGCTGGCGGTGACCACCCGCTGGTCCGAACTGTTGAAGGCACTGCGCGTCTTCTTCGTGCCGCGGGTCTTCATCCTCATCCTGTCCATGACATACCGCTACATCCACCTTCTCCTGGGGTTGGCAACGGACATGTACATGGCCCGGCGCAGCCGCGGCGGAGACGGCGTCCGGGCCGCCGAAGAGCGGCGCTTCGCCGCCGCCGGCATGGGAGCACTGCTGGGCAAGTCCCGCGCCATGAGCGACGGAATATACTCGGCCATGGTCAGCCGTGGTTACGATGGAGAGCCGCTGGTGTTGCGCCGGTTCACCCTCTCCGCCCGCGATATCTGGCTGGGGGCGGGGCTCATTGCCGCCGCCCTGCTGGCCGCCGGAGGTGATCGCCTCCTTGCCTGATGCGCCCGTCATGGAAGCCGTGGACATCCACTATCGCTATCGGGAGACGGTGGCGCTGGACGGCGTCAGCCTTTCCGCATATGCCGGCGAACGTCTGGTTCTGCTGGGAGCCAATGGATCCGGCAAATCCACGCTGCTGAAGCTTCTGGACGGACTGATATTCCCCGACAAAGGGACGGTCCGGGCCTTCGGCCGCGAGATCACCGCAGAATCGCTCCAGGATGAAGGACTGTCCCGCTCCTTCCGCCAGCGGGTCGGCTTCCTGTTCCAGAACTCCGATGTCCAGCTGTTCTCGCCCAGTGTCGGCGAGGAAGTGGCTTTCGGACCGTTGCACCTCGGGCTGCCGCCGGAGGAGGTCCGGCGGCGCGTAGCCGACAGCCTGCATATCCTGGGATTGACACGGCTCGAGGACAGGGCTCCCTATGAGCTGAGCGGCGGCGAGAAGAAGAAGGTGGCCCTGGCGTCGGTGCTGGCGATAAACCCGGATGTTCTGCTCCTGGACGAACCGACAGCCGGGCTGGACCCCAAGACCGCCAGTTTCCTGGAGAGGCTGTTGAACCAGCTGGCAGCAGCCGGCAAGACGATAGTCACCGCCACCCAGGACCTGCGCCTGGCGGCGGAGATCGCCGACCGGGTGCTGGTGCTGGGAGAGGACCACCGCCTGGCGGGGGAAGGGGCTCCGGCGGCGGTGCTTGAGGACCGGGGACTGCTGCTCAGCTCGAACCTGGTCCACGACCATCCCCACAGACATGAGGAAGATGGGGTGGAGCATATCCATCCCCATAGCCACCTGGACGACCACGGGCACGCGCACGACCGTCCACGGTGAGACCGCGGCAATCTCAGGCGGTGCTTCTTACCTTGAAAGAAGTCAGCCCTTCGGGCTGTTCACCCTCATCTGTGACGACAGAGTCGACGCGGGCGTGGGGCGGTCCGGCGTGACACCACTCGACCATCTGTCTGACGACCGCGGGCTCTCCTTCGAAGACCGCCTCGACGCGCCCGTCCAGGCGGTTTCGCACCCATCCCCCCAACCCCAGGCGCCGGGCCTGCTCCGCCGTCGCCATGCGGAAAAAAACCCCCTGGACGCGGCCGCTGATATGGACATGCACACGTTTCAGCGTTGCCATTCGGCTTCAGCCTGCCTTTCAACCCTCCTGCAGCCGCTCGCAAGTTTCATAAGTTTAAGTACGTCCCCGGCTAGGCCGTCCCCCGTTAGGCGAGGATGCGGAGCCCCTTGTACTTGCGACGCCTGAGCCGCCGGACCCTGAGCGCCAGCCAGCCCACGAACAGCACCGCGATATATCCTGCCGGCGGAGCCAGCATCACGGCCAGGGCCAGCACCAGCACCGAAAGGTCCAGGGCGATGCCCGGGTCCTTGCCACCGCCCACGTCCAGCAACCCCCGGTGGACATACACCGCCACCAGCGCCAGCAGCGCCCCCACCGCCAGTCCAGCCCAGTAGCCGGGGACGTCGACGGCCATGGCCGCCGCCATCAGCAGGGCCCCGGAAGCCGTGGACGCCGGCAGCCTCAGCATGCGCTCCAGCCCCCTCAGCGGCGACACCCTGGTAAGGATTATCTCCAGCACCACCAGGGCCAGCAATATGTACACCGCGGCGTCGGACTGAAGGAAATCGAAGCGGCCGCCGGAAAGGGAGTAGCCCCAGACCCAGTCCATCCGGGCGAGGAACATGAACACGGCCAGGGGCAGGAAAGCCCTGACGCCGGCGGCCACAGCCAGACCGGCGCCGGCTCCCACAGCCAGGAATATGGTGAATGTATCCTCCATCGGCGCCTCCATCATACCGGGAGAGCAGGTTCCACCGCCGGATTCTATCATAGCCCTTGTTGCCATAGGGCAGGGGCAAGTCTAGAATCAGATGCCATGACCCGCATAGACCTTGACAAGTATGATGGGTTCTACGCCCGGCGCACCGGACACCTGCGCTCCTCGGTGATGCGCGACCTGATGGCCATCACCGCCCGCCCGGAGATAATCACCCTGGCGGGCGGACTGCCCAACACGGAGAGCTTCCCCGCCAGGACGCTGGCCCAGGTCACCCATGACGTGGCCATGGAGAACAGCGCCGCAGCGCTGCAGTACGGTCCTACCGAAGGTTTCGAGGAGACCAAGCGCAACATCGTAAAGGTGATGGAGGCGGAGGACACGCTGGTGGACCCGGAGAGCCTGATCATCACCACCGGAGGCCAGCAGGGCATAGACCTGGTCACCCGCATACTGGTAGACCCGGGGGATGCCATCATCGCTGAAGCGCCCACCTATCCGGGCGCCATCCCCTCCTTCGCCAGCTTCGAAGCCGATGTGCACCAGGTGCCGCTGGACGACGACGGCATCCGCACCGACCTGCTGCGGCAGGTGCTGGACCGCCTGGAGAAGGAGGGTAAAAAACCCAAGTTCATCTACGTCATACCGAACTTCCACAACCCCGCCGGCGTCTCCCTCAGCCGGGAGCGGCGCATGGAACTGGTCTCCATCGCCAGGGAGCGGGAGCTGCTCATCATCGAGGACAACCCCTACGGGCAGCTGCGTTTCGAGGGCGAGCCTGAGCCGACTCTCTACGCCCTTGACGAGGATGAGAACGTCATCTACCTCAGCACCTTCTCCAAGATAATCTCACCGGGCATCCGCCTGGGCTGGATGGCCGCGCCGGCGCCGCTGCTGGCCAAGTTCAACCTGGGCAAACAGGCGGCCGACCTCTGTCCCTCCACCCTGGCCCAGAAGATCGTCAACCGCTACTTCCAGGATTTCCGCTGGCAGGATTACGTGGAGAAGACCACGGCCCTCTATCACCAGCGGCGCGACGCCATGCTTAAGGCTCTGGAGGAGTATTTCCCGGAGGAGGCCTCCTGGACCAGGCCCCGGGGAGGCTTCTATATCTGGGTGACACTGCCGGAATACCTGGATACCACGGACCTGCTGGCCCTTGCCATCGAGCAGGAGAACGTGGCTTTCGTCCCCGGCGCCGGGGCGTACATGGACGGCAGCGGCGCCAACCATATGCGGCTGGCCTTCTGCGCCGTCTCCGAGGAGCGGATCGACGAAGGCATAAAGCGCCTGGCGAAGGTTATCAGGGAACAGATGTCCCTGTTCGAGGCCCTTAAAGGATGAGCGTCAACCCACAGAGATTACGGGGGAATGGAAATGAGTAAACAGAACATAGCGGTACTCAAAGGCGGCCGCTCGCTGGAGCGCAACGTGTCCCTCAAGTCGGGCGCCCGGGTGGAGAAGGCCCTGAGGGAGCTGGGCTACCGGGTCGAGGCCATCGATGTCGACGCGCACATGGTACGCAGACTGAAGGAACTGGAGCCCGACGCCGCCTTCATCGCCATGCACGGCGCCGGCGGCGAGGACGGCACGGTGCAGGAATTGCTGGACATCCTGGGCATCCCCTATACGGGCTCTGACGTGCTGCCGTCGGCGCGCTGTATGGACAAGGTACTGACCAAGCACATCTTCGTCGCGGACGGCATCCCCACGCCGTCCTTCTATGCCTTCAACCGCGCTGCCTTCCAGGAGTTGGGGGCGGCGGACACTTTGCCGATCATCGGCAAGGAGCTGGGCTTCCCCATCGTGGTCAAGCCGGCGGCGCAGGGCTCGGCCCTGGGCATCCGCTTCGCCCACAGCGTCGACGAGCTGCCGGCGGCGCTGATCTCCGCTTTCAGCTTCGATGACAAGGTGCTGCTGGAGAGATACATCAAGGGGCGGGAGCTGGCGGTGAGCGTCATCGGCACCGAGCCGCGGGCGCTCCCCATCGTCGAGGCCATTCCCAAGACCGAGTTCTTCGATTTCGAGTCGCGCTACACGGCGGGCAAGGCCGACTACGTGGTGCCGGCCGAGATCCCCGGCGAAGTGGCCTCGGAAGCGGTGGAGATATCGCTCAAGGTCTTCGATGTACTGCAGTGCTCCGGCTTCGGCAGGGTGGACCTGATCATGGATGAGGAGGGCGCCCTTCACGTGCTGGAGATAAACACCATCCCCGGCCTCACCGACACCAGCCTCATGCCCATGGCGGCGGAAGCGGATGGCATGGGTTTCAACCGCATGATCGAAGAGGTGCTGCTGGCGGCGCTCGAGGCCTGAGCCGCACAGCCCCGGCAAGCGGTCCTCAGACGGTCCCCTCCCGCCCGGCCGGCAAAGCCGGAGATGCTACCGCGGACGCCGCCCTTCTGCTAAACTCGATAGCCGCAGCCCGCCCCGGTAGCTCAGGGGATCAGAGCGACCGCCTCCTAAGCGGTAGGTCGAAGGTTCGAATCCTTCCCGGGGCGCCAACCGCCGCCTCTATCGATGCCGCGCTCACCATCCTGCGGCGACCCGCTGCAGGATTCGCCCAGTCCCCGGCCAATAATGTTTGAAACCGGTTTCATTCACCCATATATGAACAAGGGGCGCGCCGCCATCCCTATGCGGCGGGCTATGTCAGGTTATGGCTCAAGACGAAAGGACAGGCGGCGGCGCGGGGGCATTCCCCATCGGCGTGCTGACAGTCACGCTGCTGCTAACCCTCGGTCTCTTCTTCGGCCTTTCCTGGTTCGCCTGGCGGACCCACCAGGACTTCCAGGCACTCAAGACCCGCGACCTGCCGCTGGAGATGCTGGACACCGCCATCGGCCAGGACAATGAGACCTTGACCATGTCCGCCCGGCTGGCTTTGGAGACGGGTGAGGCCGGGTGGAGCGAGCGTTACGTCGAGAGTGAGAGCGCCCTCAGCGACGCGCTGGCAGAGCTGCTGGTGCTGGCGCCGGGCCTGGTGCCCGCGGAGACCATAGACGGGTTGCGTGATTCGAGCGCGTCGCTGAGGGCGCGCGAACGGCAGGCGATGGACCTCGAAGCCTCAGGCGACCACGCCGGGGCGCTCGCCGCCATCACCGGCGAGGATTACGCCGCCCTCAGGACCGCCTACACCGCCAGGGAGGAAGAGCTGGTCGCCGCCATCCAGGACCACCTCGACACTACCCTCGACTCCCAGCATGCGCGGCAAAAGACGATAATGGTAGCCCTGGGCCTGGTCATCCCCCTCGTCACCGCCGCCTGGCTCTACTCGTTACTGCTGATGCGGAGGTTCATCACCGGGCGCAGACAGGCGGAGGAGAGTTTGAGAGCCAGGACACGGCAGCTGGAAGAATCCCAGCACGTGGCGCGCCTGGGCAGCTGGGACTGGGACATCGCCGCCGACAGGTTGACGTGGTCGGACGAACTGTACCACATCTTCGGTGTGGAGCCCCAGGGGTTCGAGGCCACCTACCAGGCCTTCCTCGACATGGTGCACCCGGACGACCGGGCCATGCTTGACCGCGCCGTGCGGAAATCCGTCGCCGACTGCTCCCACTATCACGTCGACGCACGTATCATGAGGCCGGACGGGACACAGTGGGTGATGGAAGCCATCGGCGAGGTTTACACGGATGAGCAGGGCAAACCCGCCCGCATGAGCGGCACGGCACAGGATATCACCGAACGCAAGCGGATCGAGAAGCTGGTGATCAGCATCGCCACCGGCGTCTCCGCCGAGACGGGTGAATCCTTCTTCCGCTCGCTGGTGGAACGGCTGGCGGCGGCCCTGGACGCCGATTTCGCCTTCATCGGCAGACTGGCCGGGGAAGAGCCGCCCAGGGTGCGGACCATCGAGACCTATGCCCATGGAGAGAAGGTTGACGATTTTGAATACGAACTGGCGGGGACTCCCTGCGAGACAGTCATCGGCAAGGAACTCTGCGCCTATCCCAGCGGCGTGCAGGAGCGTTTTCCCGAAGACCAGATGCTTGTGGATATGGGCATAGAAGGGTATGTGGGAACCCCGCTGGCGGACTCGGCCGGGAGCCCGCTGGGCATCATGGCGGTGTTATTCCATCAGCCGATAAAGAACCTCACCCTCTGCGAGTCGCTGCTGAAGATATTCGCCTCCAGGGCTTCGGCGGAGATGGAGCGCGAAGAGGCGGAGGCGGCGCGCCGAGCCAGCGAGGAACGTTACCGCACTCTCTTCGAGGAATCTCGTGACGCCATCTACATGGCCTCCAGCGAGGGCCGGTTCATCGAGGTCAACCCGGCCGGGGTGGAGATGCTGGGATACACCAGGGAGGAGCTGCTGGAACTGGACCTGGCCCACGACCTCTATGCCGACCCGGCGGACCGGGACGCCTACCAGCGGATACTGGCGGAAAAGGGGTTCGTGGAGGATTACGAGATCACCCTCAGGCGCAAGGACGGCTCACCCCTCCTCTTCTCCGTCACCGCCAACATCATCCGTGACTCCGAAGGCAACATCACGGGCAACTGGGGCATCGGCCGGGACATCACCGAGCACCGCCGCATGGAGCAGCAGCTGCTGCAGGCGCAGAAGATGGAGAGCATCGGCCGCCTGGCCGGCGGCGTCGCCCACGACTTCAACAACCTGCTCACCGCCATCAAGGGCTATACGGACCTGGCCATACTGGAGCTGCCGCCGGACAGCCCGGCGCTGGAGAACATCTACGAAGTGAGCAAGTCCACGGAGCGCGCCATAGCCGTCACCCGGCAGCTGCTCTTCTTCAGCCGCCGCGAACAGCTCAACCTCAAGATCGTCGATGCCAACGCTGTGGTGAGGGACATGAAGAGGATGCTGGACCGGCTCATCGGCGAACGGCATCGCATAGTCACCGATCTCGCTGAAGACCTCGAGAGCCTCTTCGCCGACCCCGGCCATCTGGAACAGGTGGTGGTGAACCTGGTGATCAACGCCCGCGACGCCATGCCCGCCGGCGGTGACATCATCCTCAGGACCGGGAACGTCACCCTGGACGGGGACCGGATACCGCCTGAAGCCGGCAGCGAACCGGGTGACTATATCCGCCTGACGGTGTCCGACAGTGGTGTGGGCATGGACGAGGAGACGGTCCGGCACATATTCGAGCCTTTCTACAGCACCAAGGAGACCGGGCAGGGGACCGGCCTGGGGCTCTCGGTCGCCTACGGCATCGCCGAACAGCATGGCGGCTGGATAGACGTCCTCAGCGCGCCGGGACAGGGCTCCACCTTCAGGGTGTTCCTTCCCGTCGTCCCTTATGAACCGGTGCGGCAGCCCCGGGAGCAGCCCGTCGTCGAGGACCTGGGAGGCCACGGTGAGAAAGTGCTGGTGGTGGAGGACGAGGAGGGTGTCAGGCTGCTGTTGGAGAAGATGCTGACCAGGAGCGGCTACCGGGTGCTGGCGGCCGCCGACGCCGGCAAGGGCCTGGAACTCTACCGGAAGGAGAACGGCGCGATAGACCTGGTATTCAGCGATGTCGTCCTGCCGGGAGAGAACGGCCTGCAGCTGGTGGAGAGGCTGCTGGCCGACGACCCCTCGCTGCCGGTGCTGCTGGCCAGCGGCTATCACGAGGACGAATACCGCCGGGTTATCGAGGAGAAGGGTTACCGTTTCCTGCAGAAACCCTACTCCCTGCCGGAAGTGATGGCAGCGGTCAGGGACCTGCTGAGCATGAAGGAAGCCTGACATGACCGGCGATACCGTCAGGAGGGGCAAGAGGTGGCGCGACATCCTCTTCATCCGCAATACGCGGGCATTGAACCAGCTGGAGGTGTTCCTGGTCTCGGCTGTCTCCATCATCCTGCTGATCCGCATCTTCCTGGAGCTCACCGGCTATCCCCAGCTGGGAGGCGGCAGGCTGCACATAGCCCACATGCTCTGGGGCGGACTGGGCATGCTGGTGGCGGCGCTGCTGAGGCTGATGTTGATGGGAAAGTGGGTGGAGTACGCCGGCGCCTTTATCGGCGGACTGGGTTTCGGAGCTTTCATCGACGAGATCGGCAAGTTCGTCACCCAGGACAACGACTACTTCTTCGCGCCCTCCTTCTCCCTGATGTACATCATCTTCGTGCTCATATACCTGGTGGCCCATTGGGCGCTGGCGTCACGGGGCTATTCACGCACCGAATACCTGATGAACAGCCTCAACCTGATGCAGGAATACCGCCGTGGCTACCTCGACGCGAACCAGGTCGGGGAGATGCGCTCCTACCTGGAGCAGGCCGACGGCGGCGACCCCCTCACCGTGACGCTCTCGCGCTTCATCGATGACGTGGATACCGTACCGGCGACGGGTCCGGGGTATTATCAGCGCCTGAGGAGGTTCCTGGCCCGCCGCTACTACAGCATCATCGAGAAGCGGCTGTTCGTCCCGCTGCTGATAACCTTCTTCATAGTCCAGCTGGTGGTTGGCATGGCTTTCATCTTCGAAGAGGTCCTTTTCCCCCAGGGCCTGGGGGAGAGTGCCCGGGAGCCCGGCTTCTCCGACTCGGCGCTGCTGGTGACGAGCATCACATCCGGGCTCTTCATCCTGCTGGGCGTCCTGTCCCTGCGCCGCTCGCGGCTGACCGCCTACAAGATGTTCGAGCGGGCCATGCTGGTGAACATCCTGCTCAGCCAGGTGTTCCTCTTCACCATAAACCAGCTGGGGGCTGTCACCGGCCTCGTCTTCAGCCTGCTTGTGCTGGGAGCGCTGCGCTTCCTCATCGGCCGCGAGGAACAGGTTCCGGCCGGACGGCATGATTGCAACTGAGCGGATAATAATCTAGGATGCCTTAGGCTGCTTAAAGGGGAGAGCGGCATGAACATCTACTCGAAAGCAGGCTTTATCTGATATGAAGGTCCTTCTTGTACAACCACCCCAGTTCGGCAAACCCGGTTTCACCAAGATCGCGCGGGTGGAGCCGCTCGGTCTGGAGATGGTGGCCGGCGCACTCACAGACGACCATGATGTCCGCATCCACGACATGCGGATCGACGAAGACCTGGAAAAAGCGGTCAGGTCATTCAACCCGGACGCCGTCGGCATCAGCTGCTGTTTCACCATCGATGTCTACCGCGCCCGCCGCATAGCCCAGAGAGTCAAGCAGGTCAACTCACCCTTCGTCTTCGTCGGCGGCCTGCACGCCTCGCTCAACCCTCCGGACTTCGACGATGAAGCCATCGACTGTGTCGTCATCGGCGAAGGGGAGTTCGCCAGCCGAGACCTCATCGGCGCCCTGGAGACGGGAACAAGCCTGAGGGATGTGTCCGGCCTGGTGCTGAACATGGAGGACGGACAGGTCTTCACCGGCCCCCGCGAGCCGGTAAAGGACATGGACGACCTGCCCTTCGCCGCCCGGCAGCTGCTGCCCCGGGGCCGGGGCCATAAGTACTTCTTCAACTTCTGGAAGCCCATGGCCACCATCGAGACGGCCAGGGGCTGTCCGCACCGCTGCAACTTCTGCAGCGTCTGGGCCTTCTTCCAGGGCCGCTGCCGAACCAAGAGCCCGCAGCGGGTGGTGGAGGAGCTTTCCCGCCGGCCCGAGCCCTATATCCTAATCACAGACGACAACTTCCTGCTCAGCGTGAGAAGGGCGCGCGAGATAGGCGAGCTGATCGAGAAGAACGGTATCAGGAAGCGCTACTCCTTCCAGGCGCGCAGCGACACCATCTGCAAGCACCCGGAGATAATATCCCAGTGGCGCGGTATCGGCCTCTCGCATGTCTTCATCGGCTTCGAGAGCCTCAACCAGGAAGACCTGAAGGCGGTCAACAAGAAGAACAGCGTAGAGACCAACGAGCAGGCGCTGAAGATATGCCAGGACCAGGGGCTCTCGGTGACCACGGCTTTCATCGTCAACCAGGAGTTCGGCCACAGCGACTTCAAGCAGCTGCGGGACTACATCGTCAGCCGCCGCATCTCCCTGCCCCAGTTCACAGTGCTGACACCGCTGCCGGGGACGGACCTCTTCCGCGAGGTGGAAAAGAAGATACAGATCCGGAACTACGAGCTGTATGACTTCATCCATTCGGTGTTGCCCACCAGACTGGACCCCAAGGAGTTCTATCAGGAGTTCGCCAGCCTCTATAGCGCCGCCTACCTGCACTCGGGTGTGGTCAAGCGCCGCTCCACACGGCTGATCAAGGACCTGGCGGCACGCCGCCTGAGTCTGACCCACATATTCCGCATCCTGCGCGCCGCCCGTGAGTTCGCCGATGTCTCCAACTACATGCAACCGCTGCAGGCCGCCGGCAAGCCCGGCGACATCCCGTAAAGCCTTTCTGTGGTGGCCGGACCCAAGTCAGTAGACAAGGCCCTCGAGGCTACCGCCGACGCCCTGCTCAGGCAGAAAAAAGTAATCATCACCACCCATATCAAACCCGACGGTGACGCCCTGGGCTGCCTGGTAGCCATGCAGGGCGCCATGACCCAGGCGGGGGCCGACAGCATCATGTACCTTTCCGAGCAGGATGCCATCGCTCCCGAATACAGCTTCTTCCAGGGCATGGATGATATAGTCCGCGGCCAGGCTCCGGCGGACGCCGCCCAACGTACCCTGGTGGTGGTGGACTGTGGCAACGCCGAGAGGATCGGTAACGAGGAACTGGTAAGGCAGGCCCCCAGGATCATCAACATCGACCACCACAGCGACAACCCCCACTTCGGTGAGGTGAACCTGGTCATCGGCAGCGCCAGCTCTACGGCGGAGATCCTCTTCTTCGTCATGAAGCGGATGGGAACGGAGATAACGCCAACCATCGCCGATGCGCTCTATACCGGTATCCTGGTGGACAGCGGCCGCTTCCAGTACGCCTCCACCAGCCCCGCCACCCTCAGGATAGCGGCCGACCTGATGGCCGCCGGAGTGGACCATACGGCCATCTACAGGAAGGTCTATGAATCGGAGCCCCTGGCCAAAGCCCGCCTGCGCTGCCGGATGATAGAGAACCTCAGACTGGCGTGTGACGGGCGCCTGGCTATCGGTGTGCTGGAGAGCGAGGATTTCAACCGGGCCGGCGCCGGCCTGGAGCTCACCGATGGCCTGATCAACAGCCTGCGGGAACTGGAAGGCGTGACGGTGGCCGCACTCATCTACGCCTTGCCTCCGGAAGAGGGCGCCGGCGAAGAGCCGGGCTACCGCGTCAGCCTCCGCTCTTCAGGAGGCGCGGTCAACGTCCAGCGCATCGCCAGGAAGAAGGGCGGCGGCGGCCATCCCCAGGCCGCGGGGTTCACCGCCTCGGGCGAGAGTCCCGCCAGCCTGGAGGGTTTCCTCCGTGAAGAGGTACGGACCGCGCTCGAGCGGCGCGGCCGCATCAAAGGGGACACATCCGGGTAGGATAAACAACCCGGGTATCGAAGATGGATACTGTATCGTGCCCCAGGGTTGGCTTTCTTGCCAGAAATCAGGCGGCTGGGGTATAATTAGCGGCGATTTTCGCCTCCTGGGAGGCAATTTTTTTGCAAGCCGAAAGGGATTCCTCGCTAGGCCATGGGTATCTTTAACAAGAACGGGAGGCACTACCGGAAGCCTGCTCTCTGGAAGAGGATCATCAAGTGGACGCTTCTGTCCATCCTGATAATCATCCTCTCCGTAGGGCTGGCGGGCTTCATCTTCGTCTACCGTACCCTGGGAAAGATAGGCCTCAACACCGAAGTCATATACGAGGCCAGGCAACAGCTGGATATCCCCCTCCCCGACGAACCGGTGAACATCCTGCTGATGGGCACGGATGAGGACCCCGACGGTGACTCCACCCGTTCCGATTCCATCATGCTGGTGAGGGTGAATCCCCAGGGAGAATGTCTCTCCATGCTCTCCATACCGCGAGACCTTCTGGTGGATATCCCCGGAGTGGGCCAGGACAAGATAAACGCCGCCTACGCCATCGGCGGAGTGCCCCTTTCCATAGAGACCATCCGCGAACTGACAGGCCTGCCCATCCATCATTTCGTGCTGCTCAACTACGAAGGCTTCCGCAAGGCTGTTGACGCCATGGGCGGCGTCTATGCCGATGTGGACCGGCGATATTTCAATGACAACAGCGACGCCCCCTGGGGCGAGGCTTACGAACCCATCGACATCTACCCCGGCTACCAGAAGCTCAACGGGGACGACGCCCTCGCCTATGTGCGCTACCGCCATACCGACAGCGACTTCGTGCGTATAAAACGCCAGCAGTATTTCATCCGCGACGTCAAGGCCCAATCCCTCAAGTGGGGCAACTTCACCAAGATACCGGAGCTGGCGGATGTCTTCGCCAGCAACACCACATCCGATATCGGCCGCTCCGAGGTCCTCTCCCTGACGAAGTTCATCCTTTCCGTTGACCGGGACCGCATCTATCAGGCCCAGGCGCCGATCCAGGAGGCTGGTGGCGGCAGCTACCTGGTGCTGTCCAAAGAACAGCTGCCTGAAGTGATAGCAGCCTTCCAGTCCCCCGAGTTCAACCGGCCGGAACCGGAGCCGGAGCCGCAGACGGCCCCGGCGGGCCCCGCGGAGGAGACGAAGAAGACAGCGATCGAAGTACTCAACGGCAACGGCGTCGAGGGGGCGGCCTCATCGGCGGCAAGCATGCTGACGGACAAGGGCTGCCTGTCGGTCAGCGTCGGCGGCAACGCCGCCGGCAGTTACGCCCGGACACAGGTGTTCTACACAGAGGGGAGCCAGGGAGCGGCTGAGGACCTGGCCCGCCTCTTCGCGCCATGCGACATCGGACCCATGCCCGCCGGGACGGACACCCAGGCGCAGCTGCTGCTGGTGCTGGGCGACAGCTACCAGGCCCAGCCGGCACCGGCTGACAGCGGCAATCATCCCGGCGTTCATTTCGAGGCTGACAGCGACGCCGGTGAACTGCGCTGGAAGGCCGCAGACCTGCAGCTGCCCTTCACGGTGCAGAAGCCAGGGGATTTCCCTGTGGAGTTCGACTATGTGGACTTCCATCCCTACGAGATCGACACGGACGACGGGCCGCAGCCGGCGCTGAAGGTGGTGGCCCAGAACGAGAAGGGCGATTACTGGGGCATCATGGAGACCACCTTCAAGGATGCGCCGCTGCTGGAGGCGCCCAGCGTCGAGCGGGAGATAGACGGCCGGACCTACCGCTTCTTCTGTGCCGACGATACGCTGCGGTACCTGGCCTGGGAGGACGGGGACCAGGTGTTCTGGATCACCAACTCGTTGCAGGACTCGCTCAGCGAGGATACCATGCTGAGGCTGGCCGTTTCTTTCAGGCCGGCACAATGAGCGGGAAGCGGCCCTCTTGAACCACCGCGCACCGAGCGCTGTCAATCAATGAAACTGCCCGTCAGGAGGCGAGCGTAAATGAGCCCTGAGAGAAAAGCGGTCGGCGTCATCGGCATCGGCTACGTAGGCCTGGTGACCAGCACCTGCCTGGCCGACCTCGGCCATGACGTAGTCTGCATGGATATCGACGCGGAGAAGATCGCGCTGCTGGAAGAGGGCGAAGTGCCCATCTATGAACCGGGGCTGCCGGAGCTGATAGCGAAGAACAGGGAGAGGATGACCTTCACCACCTCGCTGGAGGACGTCTTCGGACGCTGCGAGATCGTCTATATCGCTGTGGATACGCCGCCCACCTTTACCGGCGACGCAGACCTGAGCCGGGTCTTCCAGGTGATGTCGGCCCTGCCCGGCCTGTCCACCGACGACCATATCCTGGTGATGAAGAGCACGGTACCGGTGGGCACCGGCAGCAAGATCAGCGCTGAGCTGGCCAGGATGGAGACGGGGAACATCGAGTATGTATCCAACCCCGAGTTCCTGCGCGAAGGTTCGGCCCTGGGGGACTTCATGGAGCCGGACCGTATAATCATCGGCTCGCGCAAGCAGGAAGCGGGGGACAAGGTGGCAGCACTCTACGATAATATCGAAGCGCCTGTCCTCAGGACCAACATCCCCACGGCGGAGATGATCAAGTATGCCTCCAACGCCTTTCTCGCCACCAAGATCTCCTTCATCAACGAGATCGCCAACGTCTGCGAGGAGGTGGGCGCGGATGTCACCGTGGTCGCCGACGGCATGGGGCTGGACCATCGCATCGGACCCCATTTCCTCAATGCCGGCATCGGTTTCGGCGGGTCCTGCTTCCCCAAGGATGTGACGGCGCTGAAACAGATCGCCGGCAATACCGGATACCACTTCCAGCTGCTCAACGCCGTCATCGAGGTGAACGAGCTGCAGAAGCGCCGCGTGGTGAACAAGCTGAAGAAACACCTGGGGGTGCTGGCGGACAAGAGTATCGCCCTGCTGGGGCTGGCTTTCAAACCCAACACCGACGACCTGCGTGAGGCATCGTCCATCGTCCTCGCCTCGCGGCTGATGGGGGACGGCGCATACGTCAAGGCCTACGACCCTGTGGCAATCCCGCACGCCGCCAGGGCGGTGCGCGGTGTGCTCCTCTGCGACGACCTGCTCTCGGCTGTCGAGGGCTGCGACGCAGCGGTGCTGGTGACCGAATGGGAAGAGTTCGCCCATCTCCCTCTGGACAGGATGAAGCAGCTGATGAACAACCACCTCATCATCGACGGACGCAACTTCCTCGACCCGTCTGAAGTACGGGAGGCGGGCTTCACCTACGAGGGCATCGGCCGCTGAGCCGGGCTGGAGCGGTCCTTGGCTTCCATCGGCTCCATCAGGAAGGCGCTACGCCGGGCGCTGGCCGACGCGGATTTCGAAAGTGTCGCGGAGCTGGCGCTTGAGAACCGCAAGGTCCTCACCCTCCTCATCTCCATGTCCTTCAACAAGGACGACCTGCTCAGCTGGCGCGCCATCGAGGCCATGGGCATCGCCGCCGGACGGATCACCCGGGAACAGGACTCGGCCATCGTCAGGAACGCCATCCGCCGCATCATCTGGTCGGCCCGGGAAGAGTCCGGAGGCATGGGCTGGAGCGCACCGGAGCTGCTGGGTGAGATAGTGAGGGTCACCCCCCGGCCCTACAGCGACCTGCCCACCATCCTGCTCGGCTTCCATGGCGAGGACGAGGAAGGCGTCTTCCTCCGCGGTGTCCTCTGGGCCCTGGGCCGCATGGCGGAGGCCGGCGTCGACGATGTCGAGGGGGCGCGCGAGCTGCTCCTGTCCAGCCTCGAGAACGATGATCCCCGCACCCGGGGCACAGCCGCCTGGGCTGCGGCGCGGCTGCCTTTTCAGGAGGTCGCGCCCCTGCTGGAGAGTCTGAGTGATGACGACGGGCGTTTCCGTATCTACGAAGACGGCGAGCTGCGGCAGAAGACGGTGGGGGAAGCGGCCGGCCTGGCGCTGGAGAACCTGCGCTCGCGGTAAACCCGGCGGTGGTGCCGCAACAGGCAGGCGCCGGGCGGCCGTTGGATGATCACGCGGTCCGCCGGGGCCGGTTCAGAACCTGATACAGCCCTCCTTCACCACGGTGCCGGGATATATCCGGATATGGTTGGTTAGCATGTTGTCCGCGCCGATGGAAGCATCATCCCCGACGATGGAGCCTCCCGCCACCACGCTGCCGGCGCCGACGCTGGCACCGCAGGCGACGATACTCTGGCTGACGCGGACGCCCCTTTCCAGGCTGACGCCGTCCTGGATAATCGATTCCTCAATAGCGCAGCCGGAGGCGATGGAGCAGCCGGCGCCGATCACCGCCATGCGCCCGACGCGGGCGCCGGCATGGATGGTGGTGCCCTTGCCGATGATAACCGGCGGCACTATCTTGGCGCCGGTCTCCAGGCGCACCGTTCCCTGCAGGCAGACGAAGTCGTTGTCCAGGCAGTGGGAGACACTGGTCTCCACGTTCTTCTCCAGGATATCGTAATGGGCCTGCAGGTACTTTTCGGGGGTGCCGATGTCCATCCAGTAGGCGGCGCTGCTGTAACCATAGAGCCCCTTGCCCACCAGCCGCGGGAAGACCCCCCGCTCGAAGGAGTACTCGCTGCCGGCAGGGATCATATCCAGCACCTCGTTCCTGAGGATGTAGGTGCCGGCGTTTATCAGGTTGGTGTCTATCTGGTCCCAGCTGGGCTTCTCCAGGAAGCCCAGGACCTCTTCCTCCGGGCCGGTCCGCACCAGGCCGTATGCGGTCGGGTCTTCCACCGGCGTCAGCGAGATGGTCCCCACCGCTTCCCGGGCCCGGTGCTTCTCTATCATGTCGCTGATATCCAGGTCCGTGAGGATGTCGCCGTTGAGCACGAGGAAGTCATCGTTCCTGACATGCTCCTCCACGTTCTTCACGGCGCCGGCCGTGCCCAGGGGATGGTCCTCCACCACGTAGGTGAGGTTGACGCCGAACCCCGACCCGTCGCCGAAAAAAGCCTCGATGCCTTCCGGCAGATAGCCCATGGAGAAGACGATATCGACTATGCCGTGTTCCTTCAGGTGTTCCAGGACATAAGCCACGAAAGGCTTGTTGGCCAGCGGCACCATCGGTTTGGGTTTGGCGAGGGTGAGCGGACGGAGCCTGGTCCCTTGGCCTCCGACCAGTATGACAGCTTTCAATTATCCTCCAGTTGGAATGGCTTGGATTAGATTAGACAGCGACTGGCGCAGTGTCAAACTATGCCGCTTCAGCCGCGTCCTCAGGACGAGGCGGGCGCATACTCGAGATAGCGCCTCCAGGAGCGGTGGATATCGCTGACGGCGAGATAGATGAACGCCAGCGGCTCCGGAGGCCGCGGCCTGGCCCTCAGCCGCATGTTCGCCTCACGGGGAAGGCGGTCCCCCTTGCGGGCGTTGCATGGCGCGCAGGAGGTGACGATGTTCTCCCAGGAGGTGTCGCCGCCGCGGCTGCGGGGAACGACATGGTCGATTGTGAGATGGCGGCTGGAACCGCAGTACTGGCAGCGGTGCCGGTCCCGTGCCAGTACCGCCCGCCGCGACACCCGGCGCCGGCCGCCGCGGGGTATGCGCACATAATAGTTGAGACGGATGACGTCGGGGACAGGCACCGTCATCTCGGCGGAGTGGAACTCCCTGTCCGAGACCTCGAGGGCCTCAGCCTTGCTCTTGAGCATGAGCACGACAGCCCGTTTGGCGGTACATATATTGAGTGGTTCGTAGGTGGCATTGAGCACCAGGACCCTGTTTCCCATTGACCGCGGTTCCTTCCTCACACTCTGGCTGGTTCATGAGAATTCTAGCCCCGGCACGGGAAACTATCAAGGAACGGCCCCGGTGCCGGCGTCGTGGCTCCGTGTTAGAATCACAGGATGAGAGACGGCCGGGAAGAACCAGACCTCTTCCACCAGGATGGTTCCGGTGAAGACGCGGGCGCCGATGCGCCCCTGGCCTGGCGCATGCGTCCCCGCAGCCTGGACGAGTTCGCCGGCCAGAAGGAGATACTGGCCCCGGACGGCGCGCTCAGACGGGCGATAGAATCCGACAGCCTTTCCTCGATGATATTCTTCGGGCCGCCGGGGACGGGCAAGACCAGCCTGGCCCGCATCATCGCCGGCGTCAGCCGCTCGCTGTTCCGCCAGGTCAGCGCCGTGAACTCCGGCGTCGCCGACCTGAGGAAGGTCTTCACCGAGGCCCAGGACCGGCTGGCCTTCCACCAGCAGCGCACCATCCTCTTCGTGGACGAGATCCACCGTTTCAGCAAGGCGCAGCAGGATGCCCTGCTGCCGGTGGTCGAGAGCGGTGTGGTGATACTGGTGGGCGCCACCACGGAGAACCCGTACTTCGAGATAATCAACCCCCTGATCTCCCGCTGCGAGCTTTATGAGTTCAGACCGCTCCAGGCCGAAGAGGTCGACGCCCTGCTCAGGCGCGCCCTCAGTGACCGGGAGCGAGGCCTGGGGAACAGGGAGCTCAACCTGAGCCAGGCCGGCGCCTCGGCCATCATCGGCGCCAGCGCCGGTGACGCGCGGGCGGCGCTGTCCATCCTGGAGGCGGCGGCGGGACTGGTGCCCGCCTCACACGAAGGCGATATCCCGGCTGAAACCATCGCGGAGGCCATCAACCGTAAACCGGTCTTCTACCAGAAGGAGGGTGACCTTCACTTCGATGCCGTCTCCGCCTTTATCAAGAGCATGCGCGGCGGCGACCCGGACGCGGCCATCTACTGGATGGCGGTGATGCTCACAGGTGGGGAGGATCCGAAGTACATAGCCCGGAGGATGGTCATCTTCGCCTCGGAGGACATCGGCAACGCCGACCCCCAGGCTTTGCCGCTGGCGGTGGCGGTCTCACGGGCCGTGGAGTTCGTAGGCCTGCCTGAATGCAGGATCAACCTGGCCCAGGGGGCCGCCTACCTCTCCCTCGCTCACAGGAGCAACGCATCCTGCAAAGCTGTCAACGAGGCGATGAAGGATGTGGCCGGAGAGGGGACCCGCCGGCCGCCCAGGCACCTGCGGGACTCCAGCTACCGGGGAGCCGCCAGCCTCGGCCATGGCGAGGGATACCTTTATCCGCATGATTATCCCGGCGGCAGGGTACGGCAGGACTACTTCCCCGACGGCATGGAAGCCCGGCGGTATTACCGCCCATCGGGACGCGGCTTCGAGCAGGAGCTTGAGCGCCGCATGAGGGAGATCAGGGAAGTTACGGAATCGGAAGATGGGGAACAAAAGAGTTGAAGAGCGGTATGGGAGCGCCAGGTAACGCCCTTTTTTTACCGGCCTTCCTTTTTGCCGAAACAGATAATAAGATGATGTCCCTTATGTACTGAGTGGAAGGAAGTACTGATGGCAAGGATCACCAGGTTCATGTTGGGCGGCATCTTCGGAGCCGCTTTGGGGCTGCTCTTCGCTCCCAAGGCCGGCAAGGAACTCAGGCAGATGCTGATGGGAGGCTACCGGCGGGCCCTGCCCCCTGCCTCCAGATACACGCCGCCTGCGGAGACGCCACCGCCGCCTGTAGACCTGGAGGCTCGCATGGAGAAGACAAGGGAGCAGGTCGAGGCGGAACTGGAGAAGGTTGCTCCGGCGCCGGTGGCGCCGGTAACCGTTGAGGAGCCGCCGGTGGCGGAAGAGGAGCCGGTAGCAGAGGAAGAGGAACCCGTAGCAGAGGTAGAGGAAGCGCCCTCGGCGGATGAAGAGGCGCCCGGGCCCCCGGAAGCGGAAGAGGCGCCGCCGGACGAGGAGATTCTGATGGAAGAGGTAACCACCGGCGAGACCGCTGAGGAGGCGCCTGGAGAAGAGGGAGAGGAAGCACTCCCGGTGGCGGAAGAGGAGCCGGTAGTAGAGGAAGAGGAAAAGCCCCCGGCGGAGGAAGAGGCCCCCGGGCCGGAGGATGAAGATGAGTTCGCAGCGTTGAAGGCTCCGGTGGCGGGTGAACCCACACCGGAAGAGACGGCCGCCGCCGGCCCGCCCGGGGAAACCACGCCCGGCCCCGAACCTTCCTTCATCGACCCTGACGAGATGCGCCGGCGCATCGAGGAGACCAGGGCCAGGCTCAAGGCCAAGGCCTTCGACAGCATGGTGGAAGGTGAGACCATGATCGGCAAGGGGGAGAAGATGAAGGGCCCCGACGAAAGCACGCAGCGGCCCGGCATCGACAGCGAGATCGAGGAGCGCATCGACAGCATGCTGGACGACGAGGGTTAGGTCCAGGCCCAACGGCCCCGGCGCTCATGTAAACCATCGACCGCCAGGCCCGGTCCGGAGTCGGAGACAGCGGCGCTCCATCCCTCCGGTGTTATCACAACCTGCGGAGGGTCAGGGAAGGGCAGACGCGAGTGCAGGTGGAGCAGCTCCGCTTTCCCTCACACCAGTCCGCTCCCTGAAGATCACCATACCGCAATCGATACAGACCGCGCAGAGATCTCCTTCCGGGATCGGCACGACAGAATCACACCAGTGACATTTACGGTCAGCGGCCCCGAGCTTTCGCGACCCCGACCATCCGGGCGTCTTTTCCGCAGTCATGGCCTGCCTTTCCTTGTGTTTTCCTGATGCTCCCCTTTCGTGCCCCCTAATCTTCTATGCCTGCTTCTGATATCCTTTTTACGGGAATAAAATAGTGATACCCACTGAAAGTGAAAGGAGGACCATGCCCCAGGTAACATTGACCGCGCCCAAGATGTCATGCGGGCATTGCAAGATGACCGTCGAGAACGCCGCGGGCGCGCTGGCGGGTGTGGATTCGGTGAACGCGGACCCGGAATCCAAGAAGATAGAGATCAGCTATGATGAGGGTCAGGTATCCCTGGAGGATATCAGGCAGGCGATAGAACAGGCGGGCTATCCCGTCGAATAACCGCTTGTCCGGCGGCTCGCATGTCAGCCGGTTGGGCCGGGAAGGGCAGCGGCGGTTTTCAGTCTTCCACGCGGGTGATCACCACGCGTCGGAAGGGGTCCCTGCCCTCACTCGCTGTTTCCACCCCTTCGCGGTCCTGCAGGTAGATATGGATGATGCGCCGCTCGGCGGCGCTCATGGGGTTCAGTTCGTATTCGGCCAGGCCCTTCTCCAGCTCGCTCACCGCCCGTTCCGCCATGGTCTTCAGTGACTCGGTGCGTCTCTGGCGATAGTCTTCGGCATCGACGATGACGCGCTTCCTGCCTTCCAGGCCCCTGAAGGATATTATGTTGGCAAGGTACTGGACGGCATCGATGGTCTGGCCGTGCCTGCCGATGAAGATGCCCAGATCGGAGCCGCTGACATTACAGGTGATTGACTCTTCATCCTCGGTGAAGTCCACCGTGCCGTCGAGCCCGATGGCGTCCATCACCTTATCCATATAATCCGCCAGCCTCTCCCGCGCCGTTTCGCTGGAGCCCGGCGCCGGGACGGTTTCCCCGGCCTCCCCGGCCTCCGCGTCGCCCTCTGCCCCGTTCCCGCCGCTCTCCACGCCTTCCGCCTCCTCGACCATGTCAGGCGTTCCAGGTTCCGGCCCTTCGCCTTCATCTGCCGCTCCCGGCACCTCCGCAGCCGGCAGGCGCACCCTGACGCGGGCAAGGTTCGAGCCCATGCCCAGAAAACCCTTGGAGCCCTCCTCCAGAACCTCTACTTCCACCCGGTCTGGCTCCAGCGGGCCGGTGATCTCCTCCAGTTTGACTATGGCGTCCGCCTCGGCGTCGGCAACGGTCTTGCCGCTGCCTTCCGCGCTCAGGTCACCGGCGCTGTTTCTTTGAACCTGATTTTCCTCCACCTTTGCCTCCGCTCTTCGGGCCTCCGGTCCTCTTCTTACCCGATCTCTTTCCCTGAGGCCTGTTTTCCCGGGGTTTCGCCGCCCGCGCCTTCTTTCCCGCCGGCTTCCTGCCCTGTGGTTTCCTGCCTTTTGGCTTCCTGCCCTGCTCCGCCTGTTTGGATGACTTGCCTTTGCCGGCTGACGCCTTCTTTCTTTTCCCCTCACCGGCCTGTGGGTCCTCGGCCGGCTCCACCACGCCGCCAGCGACCTCCCGGGATTCGACGATGCGGCGGGTCACCAGCTGCTGGCCGACTGTCCATACGTTGGTGGTCACCCAGTAGATGAGTACACCGGCGGGGAAGGGATAGATGAGAAAGATGACGCCGAACATCAGCGGCATCACAGTCATCATCATCTGCTGTGTCTTGTCCGTGGCAGTGCTGAGAAGTCTGCTGGACAGGAACTGGGAACCGATGTAGAGGAAGACGATGATCTTGTCCGGGTCGTTGATGTTGGATATCCAGAGCCAGGAATAATCCGACTCGAAGGGATGGTTCCTCAGCATGTAATACAGGGCGATGAACAGCGGCATCTGCAACAGCAGCGGCAGGCAGGAGCCGAAGGGGTTGACCTTGTTCTCCCGGTAGAACTTCATGGTCTCTTCGTTGAGCTTCTGCTTGTCGCCCTTGTATTTCTTCTGCAGCTCCTTGATCCTGGGCTGCAGCTTCTGCATCGCCCGCATGGATGTATACTGCTTCACCCCCAGGGGGATGAGTACGACGCGGACCATGATGGTGAGGACGACTATGGACCATCCCCAGGAGATGCCCATGGTCGCGTGGATCCACTCGAGGATCGCCCGCAGGGGATCGATGAGGAATGAGAGCGCGTTGGTCATCAGGAGCGTTTCCTGACCGGGTCAAAGCCGCCGTGGGAGAACGGGTTGCATCTCAGCAGCCGCCACAGGGACATGGCGCCGCCACGGAGCAGCCCCCACTCTCGGATGGCCTCCACGGCGTAGCTGGAACAGCTGGGGTAATACTTGCAGCGTCTCGGGAACAGCGGCGATACCAGCCTCTGGTAGAGGCCGATGAAAAAGATGGGTATCCGTCTCAATTCAGTCTGCTTCCTGGATTAGGTCAGCCCGCCGGAAGAGCCCTTCGATCATTCCGGACACCTCCTCGAACCTGCTCTTCTCTATGTATTCAGCAAGCCCCGTGCGGGCGATGATCACATAATCGTAACCGGGAGCCATCGCGTCCTGGTGCCGGCGGAACACCTCTTTAACGGTCCGCTTCACCCGGTTCCTGACGACGGCTCCCCCTACTTTCTTCGACACCGAGACCCCCAGGCGTGGTTCGCCCCGGGACTCGTTCCCCGGCCGGTCGAAATAATACAGTACCGCGTAACGACCCGCAACAGACTTGCCGTGACGGTAGACCCGTTCGAAATCGGCAGACCGGCTGAGTCGGTGTTTTTTATTCACAGGAACCGGTGATTCCTATGCGGACAGGGTCTTTCTCCCCTTTGCCCGCCGCCTCTTCAATACCCGGCGCCCCGCCCTGGTGCTGGCGCGCTTGCGAAAGCCGTGAGCCTTCTTCCTCTTCCTTTTGTTCGGCTGATAGGTCCGCTTCAAGGTCTCTCCCTTTTCGGTAAACCGACCTGAAATTATACATACAGCCGTCAAATCAAGTCAAATTGCGCCTTTCCGTGGTTTCCCATGCCGTTTCCGCCGCTCCGGAGTCGCTTTTGGGCCGGCAAACGATTGTGGATAATGTGGAAAACCGCGATTCCGGGGGGGATGGGCGAGGGAGCGCCCCGGGGCGGGATGGGCCCATCCAAATCCTACAAAGAAAGTCGGGAAGACTATCTATGGATGATGTGCCTGCAAAAACAGGTATTTTCAACCAGTATCAGCCTGGTATGGGTGATTTCCTGTTGAGTCCCGGTTACAGACCCGTGGCATTCGGCCCAGCTTGAGACAGAAAAAAGGTTTTCCACAAACATGAGCGGGGAATCATCTTTGGCGCGACCGCCCTGTTTACAGGTAGGATTCGCTCCTGAAGCTGAGATATGAGCTCCTGGAGACGATGATGTGGTCCAGGACCTCGATGCCGATGACCCTGCCCGCCTCCACCATCCTGCTGGTAAGGCGCAGGTCTTCCTGGCTGGGAGAGACATCGCCGGAGGGATGGTTATGGGCCAGCACCACCGCCGCCGCCGAATGGGCTATGGCCGGCCGGAAGACCTCGCGGGGATGCACGATGTTGGCGTTGAGGCTGCCGATGGATACGGTCTCTTCGTGGATGACCATGTTGCGCGCGTTGAGACAGAGGGCGATGAAATGCTCCTTCTGCTCCCCGCGGATGCGTGAGACGAACCGGCAGGCGTCGCGGGGGGAACGGACAGGGCCCCTGCCCTCATCGGGCAGCAGCAGGCGTCTGGCCAGCTCTATCGCCGCCGAAAGCCGGGCGGCCATTGCGAGGGAAAGGCCGCAGGCGGAGCAGAGTTCGTCGGGGGATACGGGCGAGAGTGAACGGCCGGAGAAACGGGAGAAGATACTGCGGGAGATGCTCTCGACGGCAAGGGATCCATCGGCGCTGTCCAGCACCATACCCACCAGCTCGTGGTCCGGCATGGACGCCACTGCGCCTGTCGTATCCGGCGCCGCCCCCTCTTCTTCGATATATCCCCGGTGATTGCTCAAACAGTTCCAGAATGAAGGGCAGGAGCAGCAGGGAGTGAGCGTTGAGGGAGTGGGCGTTCATGATATACGTCCCGCGGCGATATGGCAAACCACGTTTCAGCAACATTTTTCGTGAGGCAACGACAGGCTCTTTCGAGAACATTCGTAGGTGAGGCAATCAGACCTCCGGGCCCGAGACGGCTGCTTCCACCAGGCCAGCGGGAACAGTTGTTTTACGATGACCCTCATCGCGCACCGGGCGGTACGCGAAGCAACTTCCTGCCCCCGCTCCTCAGCCCCGGGCGGGCATGGAGGCCATGGACCTCAGCGCCTGGATGCGCATTTGGATGGGCGGGTGGCTGCTGAAGACGCTCTTCGCCCTCTTCTCGAACTTCTTCACCGGGTTGGCGATGTAGAGGTGGGCGGTGGCGCGGTTGGCCACCTCCAGCACCTCCTGGTCCCGGTCGATCTTCTCCAGGGCGCTGGCCAGCCCCAGCGGGTTGCGGGTGAGTTCAACGGAGGAGGCGTCCGCCAGGTACTCGCGCCGGCGCGAGATGGCCATCTGCACCGCCCGCGCCGCCAGCGGCGCCAGGATGGCCGCCACGATGGCCACCACCAGCATGATGATCTGGAAATACCCGCCGCCGCTGCTGCTGCTACGGCCCCGCCGCCCGCCCCCGGTCCAGAACCCCCAGCGCAGGAAGAAGTCGGCCATGAGCACGATGGCCCCCACCAGTATCCCCACCAGCGTCGCGTAGAGGATGTCGTAGTTGCGCACGTGGGACATCTCGTGGCCGATCACCCCCTGGAGCTCCTCGCGGTTGAGCTTGTCCATCAGGCCCTGGGTCACGGCGATGGAGGCATGCTCCGGGTCCCTGCCGGTGGCGAAGGCGTTGGGGGCGGAATCGGGGATGACATAGACCACGGGCATGGGGTTGCCCGAGGCGATAGCCATCTCCTCCACCACGTTGAACAGCTGAGGCTCATCGTCATGGGTGACGCGCCGGGCGTGGCTGGCGGCAAGGACCATGCGATCGCCCTTGTAGTAGCTGGTGAGGCCCATGACCACCGCCACGGCGGCGGCGAAAATGACCCCGAAATAGCCGAAGCCGGTGGCATAGCCGATGGCAAAGCCCAGTATCAGCAGCAGGGCTGCCACGACCACGATCAGAAGGTACGACAGCCGCTTGTTCCTTGATATCTGTTCGTACATCTATCCGGGAGCCTTCACAACCGCGCTGCTAGCGCAGGTCCACCGCCACCGGCTCGGTCTCGCCTTCAGGGATCTCGAAGTATTCCCGCTCCCTGAAACCGAAGGCGCCGGCGATGACGTTGCGGGGCACCGTCTGGATGGCGTTGTTGTAGGCCATGACCACATCGTTGTATAGCTGCCGCGCGAAGGATATCTTGTTCTCCGTGGAGGTCAGCTCCTCCTGCAGGCTCATCACGTTCTGGTTGGCCTTGAGCTCCGGGTAGTTCTCTGATACGGCGAAGAGCGACTTGAGGGTCTCGCTGAGGAAGTTCTCCGCCTGCCCCTGCTCTTTCGGGCCCTGGGCGCTCATGGCTGCTGCGCGGGCCTTGGTGACGTTCTCCAGCACCTCCTGTTCGTAGGACATGTAGTCCTTGACCATCTCCACCAGGTTGGGGATGAGGTCGTAGCGCCGTTTCAGCTGCACGTCGATCTGCTTCCATGCGTTGTCCACCTTGTTGCGTGCCCTCACAAGGCTGTTGTAGATGCCGATGAGGGCGATGGCCAGCACCGCCACCACGGCTATCACGATGATCCAGGCTACCATCTCACTCCTTTCCATGTCGCCGCCCGGTCGGGCGGCATGTTTGATCTATTGAACGATCATTCAACCGGCCCATGCACCCGACATCCCGGGAAGCGCGACAATAGCTCTGCTTTTACGTAAAAAAAGCAGGTTCTTCGCTTTGATCGGAATGACGACTTCATGAAGCACCTGAGCGATTCGCATGACCGTGATCAATTATCGTTCGAGCTGCCGGCGCCTCTTGCCGGAACATCATCCACCGGCGGCGGCCTCTTCCAGCTCCGCCAGCAGGGTGTCCAGGTCCAGCCCCTGCATACGCGCGGCGGCGGCGATGGTATTGGCCCCGCCGCAGCAGGAATCCACTTCGTAGCGGTGGAAGACGGGCAGCGTCCAGGGATAGAGCCTGATGGCCTCGTTTATCACCATCTCACCGCTTATCTTCTTTTCTGCCATATCGTTGCAACTCCTTCCCCGGGTGGACATTCCCCTTGCCTGACACCCTTTTCATGTCTCTGTATATACCCGCACCTGCGTTCTCATATCATGCCCGGGCACGTGCAGGATAGTTCCGGGCACGGGAGCGCGCCGGGCGGAGTGACTGTGACGGGCGCGGCGGGATGCGATAAGGGCCGGCATATACAGCCGGCTTTTCGTGTGGTAGTTTAATATCAGAGCCACGGAAAAGGCCTGGGCGCGGCAAAGGCCGCGAACCGCCATTGCTCATGCGAACCCCCGGGGACCGGAGACCGATGTCTGCCTGGGGACCGCAACCAGGTTACCCGGCGAGGGCCGGTCCCCGATGCCGTTATCGATGACAGCCCCGCGGCTTGTGAGGCAGTTGGAAAGCGTTCTCCCCCGGCGGCAGGTGAGCTACCCGAAGATGTCTGCAATTGAACGGGAAAAGGCAGGGGCGGCGGCAACGGCGGCAGCCGGTGGCGGCCTGCGGGCGGCCATGATCATGATGATAAACCCCGCCGCAGTACTGAAGCGCCGGATGGCTGCCGTCTCCCCGGTGCTGGCCCTCTCCATCTCCGGCCTGGCCTTCACCCTCTTCTTCCTCCAGACCGGCCTGGACCTGTCCCGCAACGGCAGCCCTCAAAGCACCGCCTACATCCTGGTGGTAGCAGGCGCCACCTACGGCACCGCGGCCGTCAGCCTCATCGCCACCCTGGCCTGGCTGCAGTCGCAGCTGTTCGGGTGTGAGAAAACCCTGGGCTGGTCCATCAAGGCCTTCGCCCTGGGCTACAGCCCTTCCCTCATCTATGCTTCCTTCGGGCTCGTGGCCAACCTTGCCTTCGGCCTGAATACCGCTGTCGCCTTCGGCGTCACCGGCATGCTCTGGGCCCTGGGCCCGATGGTATCCACCATCCGTGAGATGACCGGACAGAGGATGGGCACGAGCATCGTCCTTGCCACCTTCAGCGGCGGCCTGCTGCTCTATGGCTGGTGGCTGCTGAGCATACTGGTGGGTGGATGATGGACGGCTACTGGCTCTTCACCGGCATGGTCAAGTACTGCTGCTTCGGCGTACTGGGCGCGTTGACAGCCCGCCATGTCTCCGACGGCCCAGCGGTCATCGCCGCGGGGGCCTTGGGGGCAGTCGCCCTCTCCATCGTCGGCTCGTTGCTGATCGACAGCCTGGTATATTCCTTCGACGGCCCCGCCCGCTCCGGCCGCGGCCTGGCCGGCATCGACCGGGCGGTGAACACCGGCTTCCTGATGCTGGTGCCTTTCACGCTGCTTGCTCTGCTCTCCGAACTGGCCCTGGAGTGGAACGCGGCGCAGGTCTTCGCCTCCGCCGGCATTATGACCTCCGGGGCCGCCATCGGCGCCGGCATGGCGCAGGGGGACAGAGAGGGCGCGGGCACCCCCGGCAGAGGCAAGCTCGGTTTTGTCAGTGGACTGTTGCCCAGCGTCGGCGCTTTCGCCCTGGTGGGCGCCTGGATGGCGCTGAGCCTGGCGGCACGGGCGTGGGTGGGGTGAGCGGAGCCTTGACGACAGGGACATGTCCAGCCTGATGAAGAAAAGAAACCACAGATACGAAACAGCGGTGTGCGGGCCCCGGAACGGAAGCGCATCGGCCGGGGCCGGTCTATGCAGGTTTCTTGTCGCGCTCTCCATCCTTGTGTTTCTTTTCGCCCTGATGACACCAGCCTCCTCACATGCGCAGGAAAAAGAGCCTCTGGAAGCTCCTTCCACGGTCAGGTTCGACAGCCTTTACACGGGTAACGATACGGACGGCCTGGATCTGCTCGGCAACCTGCCAGCCATGAAGCTGACGATGGGCAGCTTCTCCGGCGAGACATCAAGTGACTTCCAGTTGACCAACCTTACAACCCAATACTCCAACGGGGAGGTCTTCGTCGGCAACTTCCACGGCACCCTGAAGGTATCAGGCACCTATAAAGACGGCAATCTGAGCGGTGAGTGGTCTTTCCAGTCGGATCTGACCTCCGGCAGAGAGAATGTTCGTGACGGCTATGTCCCCACGAAATACAGGGCAAGCGGGACCTTCGCCTCGAAGGGTCTGGTCACGAGCACATCGGCGACGGTAGAGTTCACCGGCAAGGTCGTCGAATACACCGACTTCTACTGGAATGGCTCCATCACTGAATCGGATACCCCGGATGAATCCGCCGCTGGTGGTTCCACTACAGCCACATTCGAGGCAAGTGGGGGTGGACAAGGAGGCCAGGGTGAGGGCGACAGCGGCGGCGGGACCGGAGGGAAAGAGGGCGGCGGGACCGGAGGCGCCCTGCCCGGCCTTGGTCCTTTGGGCAAGATCCCCGGCCCGGCCAACTGGTGGGAGGCCATGACCGGCATCCTTGCCCCGGGCATCATCTCCATCATCATCGGATTGATAGCTGGTCTGGGTGGAGCTCCCGAGCCCGGGCCGCCGCCGGAAGAACCCGAGCCTGACGATTCTGACAGGAAGGAGCCCGGCTCAGATAAGCCAAAGAAGGACAAGGAGAAGGAACGGAAGCGGCGCCGGGCCAGAAGACGGCGAGCGGCGGTGGCGGGTCTGGACGCCGCCACCGGCCATGCCCGTAAGACCCTCGACATGCTGGACAAGCATGCCCGGCGTCACGGAAACAGGAAGCTGGAGGCCCTGGTCAACCAGGCCCGCAAGGAGGCCTTCGGCCCTGACGGCAATGTGGATCCGCAGAAATGGGCCGCCGTCCAGAAGGAGCTGCGCAAGGAGATAGCCGCCAAAGCCGGCAAGCCCGGCTCCACCTCCATGGAGGCGGCAAACATCAGGGCGGCCGCCAAGACCACCGCTGATGTCCTGAGCAAGACCAAGCAGGGCGTAACGGGCTTCTTCTCCGGTATGGGGCACATGATCCTCGCCCCATTCAGGGGCGCCAAGGGCATCTACTATGGCATCAAGAACTTCAAGGATTTCAAGCGCGGCCTGGATGATTCCATCAACAAATGGTCGGACCGCAACCTGACGACGGAGAAACAGGAATTCAGGAAGGCCTTCGACAACAAGGATTTCCTGGGAGGGCTGAAGGTGATGGTGGCCTCTTCCATGAAGGGGGCGGGAGCGATCCTGGGCAGCCTGTTTCAGAAAGCAAAGGGAGCGGGCAAGGACATATTGCCGGTGGATGAGGTCCACTCCTGGTTCGACAAGAACGCCTCCACGGAGGAGAAGCTCTGGTCCATCCCCTCCGCCGCCACCAAGATGGCCGGGATAGCTCTCATCCTGGATTCACTTGGCATTAATGTCTCCACCACGCGCGTCCCCTTCACCGGCACCCGCACCTTCATCCCCTCTGCCGGCACCGCCGCCGGGGAGGGCGCGGCAGTAGAGGGTGCCGCGGAGGCGGGAGCTTCCGCCGCCACTGAGACGGAAGGGGCCGCCGCCGGCCAGGCGGCCCGGGCCGGGCAGGCGGCTGAGGGCGCAGCTGCCGAGGGGGCAGAGATCCCGGCTGCCGAGGGTGCGGCCGAGGGCGCCGCGGAGGCGGGGACGGCGGAATCGGAGGCAGCCGCGTCTGCCGGAAAGCCGAAGGCGGGCGCCGCGAGCAGCGAAACGGAGGCGGGAGCCACGCGAGGAAAGACGCAGCCTGAGGCCGCGGAGGCGGGAGCCGAGGCCAGGGCGGCCGAAGCGGAGAAGAGCGCCGCCCGCCGGGCCGAGCAGGCCAAGGGCGACGCCGCCCGCGCCCGCGACGAGCAGCGCTTCAACGACCCCGAGCAGCGGCAGTCCTACGAGTCCGATTACAAGAAGTATATGGATGACGCCCAGAAGAAAGCCGACGACATCACCAGCACCGTCGAGAGCGGCAAGGAACCTAGCGTCGACCAGGCCCTGGACAACATGTCCGACCCCGCCGCCATGCGCAAGCTGAAGAACGCTCCGGAGAACGTGCGCAAGAGCTTCATCGAGACCCAGAAGAAGATCCTGGAGCCGACCAACCAGGATGTGGAGTCGTTCCTGGGAAAGAAGCACCCCGGCGAGGAGTTCCGGGTGGAGAGCGTGCGCACCCCCGGCAAGAAGTATGACCCGGCCGGCATCAACACGGACAACGACATCCACGCCCTGCGCAAGGTGACCCACTCCGACGGCAGCGTCTCCTGGGAGGAGGTCCCCAAGAGCGAGTGGGAGCAGACCTACCACGATTCTTTCGCCGAACATTCCGGGTTCAGCGTCGAAAAGGCCAAGCAGCGCTTCAGCGACGTGGACTGGGACAGCATGACGCCTCAGCAGCAGACCCGCAAGTGGGGCGAACTGCACCAGCAGGAGCCGGGTGACGTCTACCAGCCCACCGCCGGCCGCGATTTCAAGCAGGGCGGTAGCGGCGCCGGAGAGGTCGGCGGGGATTCGACCCATGCCGCAGCCAAGAAGGGCGAAGGCCGGCTGGGGGACGCTGAGCAGCTGGGTATGATGGAGAAGGAGAAGTTCACCAGCCAATGGAACAAGGGCACCATCTCCGACCAGAAGGAGGCCCTGGAACAGCTGTCCAAACAGGGACGGGAGACGGAGGCGCTGATCAAGGGATATCAGAAGAACTACCAGGTCAGCGATCTCTCCCCCAAGATGAAGCAGGCACTGAAGGTCATCGGTGACAACGACCTCTCACCACTGGAGCGCGCCGCCCGGGTCAGGCAGCTGGGTTTCAAGGGCGGCCCGGCACAGGTATCCGAACTGCTGGGCAAGAAGATCGAGAGCCTGAAGATAGCGAAGCCGAAATGATACGCGATCGCCGCCCGGGCACAGAAGAACATGGGAAAGGAAGGCGTCATGTCTGACATCACACAGGATGAAACAGAAGCGGCGGAAGGGGTCTCCATCCCGCTCAGGGCCCTGAAAGCCCTGGGAGAGTTGCCGGAGGTCGCCGCCGGTCCGCTTTCCCCCCTGACCCGCATCCAGTCCCCACCGGAGGAGTCCGACCGGAATGGGCTGCTGGCGTTACTGGCGGGCCTGTCCGGAGACTGGCGGCAGCTGCCGCCGGCGATGATGGACCCGGGGCTCACAGCCATGCTGGTGCTGGGAGATGGTGAGACCACAATGCTCGGCCAGTACCTCTGGCCCGACCCCGCCGCCCGAGGACCGGGCTTCCGTCTCGACCTCGGTGAGGGCGCCCTGGCTGTCCAGGGGCCGCTGTCACTGGACGAGGTCAGGCAGAGCCTCCTGGAAGCACTCTCCCTTGACAGCGCCGCTGCCGCCGCCGAGGTGAGGCTGACTCTGGACAACGATGAGTTCTTCGCCCTGGCGGCCCTGGTAGATGCCTATGTCAGTGACTCGGCCCGGCGCCGGCTTTCGCGGCTGCCGGGCCCGCCATCGGGGCTGACGGCCGCCGATGCCGTGAAGGCCTGGCTGGCGGGGCTGGGGGGAGCCGATCCTTCATGGTCGGTGACCCTTTTCGCCATGCTGAACCCCGACGCCGTCCCCGCGGATTTCGACAGGCGCCTGCCGGAAGTGATGCGGCGAATGGCCGATGAGGGTCTGCTGGCGGTGCTGGAAGATGAGGAGGCGGAGCCGATGGGCGACATGTATGTCATCGGCGAAGGGCTCGACATGCTCTACCGCTCCCTGGCAGCAGCGGGCACCAACTTCGGCATGGCGGTTCAGAGGCGGCTGGGGCCGGACAAGGTGGAGGCGGCCATCCTCGGCGGCTGGCGCACGTCCGGCGGCATCTGGCTGGCGGACGTGAGTTCCCTGCCTGAAGGAGAGGCGAACCTGACGGCCCTGAGCCCGGAGCTGGCGAGGGGACTGCTGGAAACAGTGCTGGCGGCGGGGGAAGAGGCAGCCGGCGAAGGTGCGGCGGCAACCCGCCAGCAGGATACCGACACCATCATCGAGCAGCTGAAAGCAGCAACAGCCGGTGCTGCCGCAAGGACCGCTGAAGAGGGCGCCGCGGCTACCCCCTCGCAGGAGACGGAAGGACGCGCTGCCGGCGCACCCCCCCGCTTCTGCCGGAACTGCGGCAAGGAACTGAGCCCCGGAGCCGCCTTCTGCCGCCATTGCGGCACGGCCGCCAGCGGGTCATAATCATAGTCATCGGAATCTGAACGACCAACGGAGATCATCATGGCTTACTGTCAGGAATGCGGCAACGAGCTGGAACCGGATTCGAAGTTCTGCGCCTCCTGCGGCGCCACCGTCCCGGGGCGAGAGAGAGGGGGACAGGCTGCTGAGGGAACAGAGGCGCCTACCCAGGTGACGGCGGCAGGCGCCGGCGCCACACCCGGCACTGGAGAGGCGCCGAAAAGCAAGGGTCCCTTCAGCAACCCGGCTGTCATCATCGGCGCCAACGTGGCCGCCATCATCGTCATCGCCGCCATCGCCATCGGCGCCTGGTTCATCTTCAGGGACGACGGCGGCGGCTCAGCGGCGTCATCGGCGGGAGGCAGCAGCAAGACCGGCACCGCAAGCAGCAGGACCGCCACATCAACCACGCGGACAACTGCCACCACCCCCACCACCCCAACCACCCGCACGTCAGCGACAAACCAGCAGGCCGCTCCACAAGGGCAGGGCCGGGCGCAGACCCCCGCACCCGCCCAGAACCCTGCGCCGGCAGCGGGAAGCGCCGAGGCGGAGAAGGCCGCCATACTCGATGTAGTGATGTCTGACCCGCTTTACGGGGGTGGGGACAGCTATGATGTGGCCTCCTATAACCCGGACGACATGAGCGCCATCGTCCTCATCACCTATTACGGCGACCAGACATGGTATACGGAGCTCTACATGTACAAGGACCAGTACGGCTGGTATGTCGACAGTGAGAACACTTACTGATCGGCAGGCGCCGCCGCCTTGCCACCTGTGGCACCGGTAACTAGAATGGAGCCCCGGAACAAAAAGACAGTGAGGGAGGCTGATGATGGCCAGATGCGGAAGATGCGGTCTTTTCATGTTCGGCGTAGGTTTGGGTATCGGCGCGGGCATGCTCCTGGCGCCCAAAGCGGGCCGCGACATAAGGCAGGAGCTGTTCGGAGGCTCCATGGATGTGACAGGAGAGCCGGGTACGCAGAGCGGTCTCCGGCAGGAAGAGGAACTGGGCTCTGAAGAGGAACTGAAGGCCCGGATAGAGGAGACCAGCGCGCGGCTCAAGGCTGAGATAGAGGCCCGGCAGGAAGAGGACACGGGCAAAGAAGAGAAGCAAGAGAGCGAAGAGGGCGAAGACGAAGACGGGGAAGAAGAGTAGCTGCCACTCGGCGGCGCGGCTGCTGAGGCTTACCCTGGGCGCCTCTGCCCTCGCCTCGGCCTACATGCTTTTCGAAGCCCAGTGGTTACAGCTCCGCCACCTGAAGCTGACGCTGCCTGGGTTGCCGCTGGCGCTGGCGGGCCTGAGGCTGCTTCACGTCAGTGACCTGCACACCGGCTCCCCCTGGCCCAACGAGCTGGCCATCGCCAAGCTGGAACCGTTAGCCAGGGAGACGGCCCCGGATCTGGTCCTGTTCACTGGCGATATGACCGACAAGAAGAAGGCCCTGGAACCGTGCCTGGAGATGCTTTCGCACATCAGGGCCCCCCTGGGAAAGTTCGCCGTACTGGGCAACCACGACCACGGCCTGCGCAAGAACGCCCTGCATGAGTTCAGTTTCGGGCTCATCGGCCAGAGGATCGCTCGCAACGCCGACATGGGGGCGGACGAGGTGGCCGCTACGGTCTCCCTCAACCGTGACCTGCTCGGCCATGCCGGTATCACGCTGCTGGAGAACGAGTGCGCCGGCGTCGAGCGGGACGGGGACCGCCTGCAGGTCTGCGGCATCGACGAGCTGGAATACGGACTGGCTGATATGGCGGCTGTCAGGGAGCGGCTGGACAGCAGCGCCGGTCTGCGCATACTCCTGTCCCACTCACCCGACGTCATCTCGCAGATCAGGCCGGGTGAGTTCCATCTGGTGCTGTCCGGACATACCCATGGTGGACAGATATGTATGCCCCACCCCTGGAAGGGAAGGATACTGCTCTCCTCCTCAGGCTCCAGTTACCGTTACGGTTTATACCAACACGGGGGAACATTGATGCATGTCTCCCGGGGAGTCGGCACCACCTTCGTCCCTCTCAGGCTGCTCAGCCGCCCCGAAGTCACCCTGCTCGAGCTCGTTCCGGGTTGAGCACTGTCATATGATGCATCGCCGTTCCGGCATGAGCTATAATCATCGTATGGTCTTCCGCATGCAAAACCTGGACCTGACGACCCTGGAACTGGTCCCCGAAGACTGCCGCTCCTGTGGCTGGTGGCAAGGGTATACCCGAGGGTGGCCCGGGGAAGAACAGGAGTCCGGCTGGAGGCGGCAGGCCGAGGATTCTTTCGGCGGCTGGGGCAGGATAGCCCTGGCTGACGGCGAGCCGCTGGGACTGGTGCAGTACGGTCCGTCGTGGCTCTTCCCCCGCAGCGGGGAACTGTGTCCCGGGCAGAGCGCAGAGGACAACATCCTGCTTGCCTGCGGCATGGTGACCGCTCCTGCCAATGAACCCATCCGCAAAGGCCTTGTCCTGGCGGCACTGGCTGACCTGCGCGGGCGCGGCATCGGCACCGTGGAAGCCTTTTGCCTCAGAGACGGTAGCAGAGACAACCCCGGCCACCTTCTCGACCGGGAGCTGCTGAGACGATGCGGATTTTATCCCGCCCGTTCCGCGGGCGAGATACAGCTGATGCGCCTGGAACTGGGCGGCCTCAAGCTGGCTGAACCGCCGCGGCGGCTCCGCCGCCGCGGCCTGCTGGAGAGGATAAAGCGTCCGGCGCCGGCCCCCGCCCCGGTGACCCTCTGTCACGGGCGGCTGAAAGAGACGGAGGAAGCAGCCGGCTGTCTCTCCGGATGAGGGACTCCACCGGTCTTTCCCGCCACTATCTTCTCGCCTTCCTCTTCCTGCTCGGCCTTTTCCTGCTTCTGAACCTGTCCGGCATCGACCACAGCTGCCTGGACGCCGCCGATAGCGCCTATATGGCTTCAGCGAGAGCGATCTCCCGTGGTATCTGGCCATACCGTGATTTCCTCGCCGCCCATCCGCCCCTTCTCTACTTCCTGGGAGCGCCGCTGGCTCTCATCGGCGACGGCGTTCTGCCCTTCCGCGTCTTCAGCATCCTGGTCATGGCCGGACTGGGCCTGGCCGTCTGGCGCCTGGCATACCGGCTCAGCAGGAACGTGGGCTGTGCCTTCCTGGCTGGGGCGTTCACCCTGTTCGCCCCCCTGGGTATCTACTTCTCCAAGCTGTTCATCCAGGACGCCCTGGTTGCCCTGATCACGGTCGCGGTCATCATGCTGTTGCTGGAAAACAGCCGCAGGCGGGTGGCCCTTGCCGGAGGGCTCTGCGTCCTCGGCAGCCTCACCAAACTGACTTTCATCCCCCTGCTGCTGCTCCTGATCCTGTTCGTCCACAGGTACCGGAGAGAGCATCTGGCGCTGTTCCTCCGCGTGGCTGTCGGCGGTTCCCTGGCGGCGGCGCTCGCTGCCCAGTTCGCTTCCAGTGGAGCCTATTTCAGCGATATCTTCGCCGCCCAGGCGAGCAAGGGGTTGAGCCTGGCCAACTTCACCGGCGGCGTCAGGCGAATCTGGAGCATGGACTGGCCGCTGATCCTGGCGGCGCTGCCCGGAGCCTGGCTGGCAGCGGAAGAGCTGCGCTTTCGCCGGCGGCCGGATCATCTCTTCCTGCTGTTCGCCTGGCTCGGCGCCGGGCTCTCTCTGCTGTTGACCCTCCCCGCAGCCGGACACGATACCAACCTTTTCCAGCTGGCCGAACCGGCGATGGCCCTGCTGGCCGCCTGGGGAGTGATCGGCCTTGCGGGCAAGGGAAAGCTGTTGCCCGTTGCAGCGGCGGCGATCCTGCTCCTGGGCGGCATAGTGACGATGCTGGCAAAGGACCGCGTCTTCATCACACGCAGCAACGCTGCTGACGTGACGAGGATAGTCTCCATCATCGGGAACGAGAGCAGGGAAGGCCAGGAGATACTGGCGCCGGGCTGCTACGCTGTCGAGGCGGAGCGCCCGGTCATGCGGGACTTCTACGACCAGTTCCTCTGGGAAGAGAAATACGGACGCGGCGACCCGGACGCGATCGGGCTTTTCGAAAGCATCAGGTCCGCCATGGCCGGCAGCCGGCCGCCGGTGGCTGTGTTCGAAGCCGACCGCGCGTCCCTGCAGATACTGGCGCCGGAGCTGGAGAGCGGTTACCGAAATGTGTGTTCAAGCCGTCAATGGCCTGATGTCTCCGTGTGGCTACCACACGGCGGCCATGGCTGATGCCGGAGTCTTAAAGGCAAAAAGGAAAGAACGTCCCTCCATCAGGGCCAGTTGAACAGCGCGCCGCAGGCATCCTGGGCGGACACGTACACGGTCGTCAGGTATCCGGTCACGCCTGTCGGCACGTTATACTGCAGCGTCGCCGGCGCCGACGAGCCGCCGGTGATATTGCCAAGGTCCATGGGCATGGAGCTGGCCAGGGTGACGCCGTTGCTGGACGGCGAGTCAGTGATGGCCACATTGACCACAGGGTAGGCGGAGACGGCGTAAATGGTGTAGTCCACGCTGAGAATGCGATCTATGTAATCGCCGAGGCTGCCCCAGTAGACCGCGTCGCGGCTGAGGGACAGGCTGGGCCGGTTGCCGTCGCAGGCAGCGGTGTTATCGGTCAGAAGCACTTCGTAGACACCGTTGGTGTCACCCGGCACCAGGTTGCTCGCCTGCGAGTAGATTCCCACGAAGCCGCCGCCGAAGGAGAAGCGGGGGCCGATGCTCCAGTCGTTACCGAAAGCCCCACCCGCGCTCTTTGAGACCAGCTCCACGGCGCCGCTCTGCAGGTCCTTGACATAGACATCGTACTGGGTCACCGTCTTGCCGTACTCCAGGTTGGAGGCGTTGGTGACGAAAGCCGCGAAACGGCCATCCGGTGATATGGTCGGGTCGAAGCTGGGCTGGTCGGCGAAGGTGCCGGCGCTGGTGGTGGACACCGCCGTGACCGCACCGGTGAGGGTGTCCTTGACGAAAACGTCTGAACAGCTCCAGTAGCCGCACATGGGACCGTTCAGCTCCACCAGGCTGTCGGCCATGGACCGGAACGACACGTAACGCCCGTCGGCGGTGATCTGCGCCACATAACTGGGGCCGTTGGCCTGGCCCCCTGACCCGTCAGTGGAGACCCGCGTGGTCACGCCCGTCTGCGTATCCTTGACGAAGATGTCGGAGAAGCCGTCCGTGTCGCCGGGGACCAGGTTGGAGGCGTCCGACTCGAAGGCCACGTATCGGCCGTCGGCGGAGATTGCGGGATCGTAGTGGGCGCTGCTCTCGGCATCACCCTCGACACCGGCGGAATCGGTGGAGACCCGCGTGGTCGCGCCCGTCTGCGTATCCTTGACAAAGACGTCCATCACGCCGTTCGTGTCGCCGGGCACCAGGTTGGACGCCATGGACCTGAAGGCAACGTAGCGGCCGTCGACGGAGATGGCCGGGGTCTCACTGGGACCGTTTGCCTGGGCGCCGGAAGAATCCGTCGAGATCCGGGTCAGCTCGCCGGTGAAGACGCTCTTGAGGAAGATATCGGAGGCGTTGTTGGTGTCGCCGGGGACCGCGTTGTTGGCATAGGACATGAACGCCAGGAAGCGTATATCCGGAGTGATGACCGGCGACTTGCTGTGCCCGTTGAGCTGTCCGCCTGACTGTGTCACCGACAGGCGCGTGATGATGCCGTTGGACGTATCCTTCACGAAGACATCGGCGCTGCCGTTGGTGTCACCAGGCACGAGGTTGCCGGCGTCGGACTCGAAATAAGCGAACCTGCCGTCGGCTGACAGCGTCAGGGCGGAACTGATGGCATTGGCCTGGTTCCCCGAGGCATCCGTCGCCGGACGGTAGATTACATTACTGCCCATGGCGGCGGTGGCCGCTACCAGGATGATGAGCAATGCGGCTCCCAGAGCCGCCGGCGCCAGGCGCGCAAATACATGGAACCGGTCTGCGCGGTCTGCGCCCACATCCCCCCGGACACGGCCTCTCATCCCCAATACCTCCTTCTCGGCCCCTTCGGGCCCTGACTCCGGCTTATCAGGTTCAAGCTACCAACCCTGACCTATGTTACTTTATTAATCCCCTTCTGCGGTTTTCTAAACATCCGCCCGTCTTTCGCCGGTGTCGGGAGGTCCGTCATTCCTCGGTGGTTGTGCTGGAGAAGCCCGTGGCCGGCTCCTCGAAACGAGGAGGCTCGCCATAGACCTTCGCTTCCAGCACGGAGATGCGCCGCTCCAGAGCCTCCACCGTCTCAGCAGTGGCGATACCCATGGACTGGAGTGCTTCCTGGTACGCTCCGGCCGCCTTTCCCTTGACGACGGCGCCCTCGGCCATGGCGCGACTGCTGGCCTCCTCCATCAGTTTCTGCCCCTCTTCCCTGGTCAGCTCTCCCCGTTTGACGAACTCTCCCACCAGGGCCTCCAGCTTCTCCCTGGTCATTGAGGCCGCACCCACCCCCAGCAGTATGGTCTTCTCGATCAGGTCCTTCATGGTCTGTCCGCCTTTTTTCACCTCTTCTTTCACTGTCGCCCTCCTTTCCTGCGTTCGATGTCTTCGAACTGGTCTGCTATCCAGTCATCTATGTCATGGCTCTCGACCGCGTGCCTTATCATACCCGCGCGGCGTCTTTTTTCATCATCAGCCATGGTCAGTGCCTGGAAGAGCGCCCGGGCCTGGCCGTCCAGGTCGAATGGGTTCACCGAGAGCGCCGCCTCTCCCAGCTCCTCGTGGGCGCCGGCGTTCTCCGACAGGATGAGGACGCCGTCCCGCCTGTTCACCAGCCCCGCTTCCTTGGCGATGAGGTTCATGCCGTCGAAGACCGGGTTGACCAGCAGCGCATCATACTGTTTGTATGCCGCCACGGAACAGGGGAAGTTGTCCTGTATCCTCAGGTCTATAGGCTGCCACCCGGGGGCGCCGAACCTGTCGTTGACCTCTTCGACGACTTCATGGACACGCTGACGGTACTGCTGGTATTCGCTGATATCCTGACGCGACGGTTGCATCAGGGCCAGGAAGGTCACCCGCTCCCTGAATTCGGGGTGCCGCTCCAGGAAGATGCCGTAGGCCCTGAAACCCCTGACGATGTTCTTGGACAGGTCCATGCGGTCCACGCGCAGGATGAGCTGACCTTTGCGCCCGGCGGCGATCTTCTCCTCCTCCGCCAGCACCGCCTCGCTCTCCGCCAGATGCCGGAATTCCTCACAATCGATGGAGACGGGATATGCCCTCACCCAGACCTCCCGGTCCCCGGTCCGGACGGCGGCCCGCCCGTGGTCCACCTCCACCCCCTCCAGGCCCTCGCATCCCATCAGGAAATTGCGGGCGTACTTCTTCGTATGGAAGGCGATGATGTCGTTGGACAGGACGCCCCGCAGTATCGCCTCGCGCATCCGCCGCGGCAGCACCCGCCAGGCGTCGGGCTGGGGCCAGGGGATATGGATGAACTGGTGGAGGAAGGCGCCGGGGCAGCGTTCGCGGACCATGGCCGGACACAGATAGAGGTGGTAATCGTGGAGCATCACCAACGTCTGTTCATCTTCGGCTGACTCCAGTTCCCGGCAGATGGCGTCGGCGAACAGGCCGTTCACGGCCACATAGCCCTCGTCCCAGGCCCTGATCTCCCCCCCGCCGATCTCCGGGGCTTCCGCCAGGCCCCAGAGGTAGTGCTGGATGAACCAGATGAGGGGGTTGGCGATGACGTTGTAGAAAAGGTCATAAGCTTCGGGACCGGCAGTGATGAAACGGACGGAGAAGCTGTGTCCGTCATGCCGCACAGTCATGTCGCCGCCGCCGGCGCCCCGGGATACCTCCGCGTCGCCGGGGGTCATGGCGCTGGCTATCCAGGTGGCCCGCCTGGACGCCGCCACTCCCATCAGCGCCGTCACCAGTCCGCCGCCCCCGCGCACCGCCTCCATCTCCCCCGACTCTCCCCGGCGGTAGGACACGGGGCCGCGGTTGGACGCGATGATCAGCCTGCCGCCGTCGGTCTCCCTGTCCATCACGCCACCCCTCAGGGGCCGGTGGCCGTCTGTTTGAGATCCGTCAACAGCGCCAGGTAATCCTTCAGCAGCCGTGGCATGAGGAAATGGGTGCGCACATGCTCCTTGCCCGCACGGCCCATGGCCTTGGCTTCATCCGGGTTGTCCAGTATCCACATGCAGCGTTCGGCGCATTCCTCCACCGAGTCGACCAGGAAACCCGTCTCCCCGTCCTGTATCTGCACCGGGATGCCCCCTACGTTGCCGCCCACGGTCGGTTTGGCCTTCCAGAGGGCTTCGCTCACAGTAAGGCCGAAGCCCTCACGGGTGGACTTCTGAATCAGCGCGTCGGCGCGGGACTGGAAGGCGTTGACCTCCAGGTTGCCTACGTTGTTGAGGTTGGTGAGGATGAGGATGTCGCTGTCGTCACCGGCGTGCTCCACGGTCCTGGTGAAGAAGCTCCAGCCCTCCGGGTCGTCGGTGGCCATGGAGCCCACCAGGGCCAGCCTGACGGTGGCGAAGTTCTCCTTGACGATGCGGTAGGCATCGATGACGCCAAGCGGGTCCTTCCAGGGGTCGAAGCGCGATATCTGCAGCATCAGCGGCGTGTAGGGCTCGACGCCAAACTGGTTGACAACATAGTCTGCATCCTCAGGCGACAGGGCCATGTTCTTGGTGGAAAGGGGATCGATGGCGGGCACTATCACCTTCACCGGCGCGGTGATGCCGTTGAGCACGTATTGCTGCATGGAGAACACCGCCGTGTCATAGGGTGATATGAAAGGCAGCAGATACTCGGCCACCTCCTGGTTGGGGGTGGAGGTATCGATATGGCAACGCCAGACCCACTTGGCGCCCAGGTCCCCGGCGAAGTACCGGAGCAGCAGCGGCTGAGGGTCGTGGATGATGATGAAATCGAAGCCGCCTCCCAGCGATTCGGCGGCGACGCGGTTGTGGGTCTCGTAGATCTCCTTCTGGGCGTTGTTGAGCCCGACGGTATTGCCCTGCAGGGCATTGTGCATGTACTTGGTGCCCTCGTAGAACTCCTGAGGCGCCATGATCACACGCCATTCCGTGCTCAGCCCGACATCGCGCATCAGCGGCACCAGCGTATATAGGATCTCGGCTACGCCACCGCCGAAGGATGTGGCGTTGACGTGTAGAACCCTTGCGTCCTTCAGCCCCTCCGCCAGCTCGCGGATCTCCTCGATCAGCTGGCGGGCGACAACGCTCTGGTAGTCGGCCAGGGATTTATGCCCTACATGTACTTCCTGCAGCAAAAGCGCGTGCCTCCTCCATACAAACTTAAAGAGCCGGCCCGGGGACAGCCTTCATGGCCGCCCGCGTGCCTTCCGATGGCCGCTATATCGGCGGCGCGGCGGCCTGCTTGAAGCGCGGCCGCCGGAAGGCGAGCAGACTCATCCTTTTTTTTATCAGGCTTTCGGCGTAAGGGCAATGTTCAGCTCTTCGCCGCAGAAGGCGCAACGACCCTCTTTCACGTCCACGCGGCCCATGCTGTAGCCATCCCTCCTGATGACGACACGCCGGCAGCCGGGGCAGGTGGTGTTCTCCGCCTCGTGCCCCGGCAGGTTGCCCACGTATACGAACTCCAGCCCTTCCTCGTGGCCGATGGTCAGGGCATGCTCCAGCGTCTCCACGGGTGTCGGCGGGAGATGGGAGAGCTCCAGGTAGGGATGGAACCTGGTCACGTGCCATGGCGTCTTGGCTCCCAGTTTTTCTGCGATCCAGGCGGCGATGTTCCTGAGCGTCTCCTCGTCGTCGTTGACCGTTGGGATGACGTTGGTGACTATCTCCACATGGCAGCCGTAACGGTGCATCGCCGCTTCCGCCGCGGCGAAGATAGGCCCGCTGTCACTTATCTTTGCCAGAAACTTATATGTTTCGGGGCGAAAACCCTTTATATCCACCCGGTAGGCGTCCAGATGCGGCGCGATGATGTCCAGAGCCTCCGGCGTGATGTATCCGTTGGTGACGAAGACGGTGTAGAGCCCCTGTTCGTGGCAGGCGCGGGCGCCGTCCAGGGCGTATTCCAGCCAGATGGTGGGTTCGTTATAGGTCCAGGCCACCCCTGAGCAACCGCTCTTCCCGCAGATGTACGGCAGCTTCTCCGGTGGCAGGTCCTGCAGCTGGTAGCCGTCCTCGAAGGCGTCGGCATGGGCGATCTGCCAGTTCTGACAATGGACACAGTGCAGGTTGCAGCCAAGTGTTCCCAGCGACAGGACCATGCTGCCGGGATGGAAATGGAACAGGGGCTTCTTCTCGACAGGGTCCGCCGCCACGGAACAGACCTTGCCGTAGATCAGTGAGTAGCATTTCCCGCCCTGGTTGCGGCGGGTCTTGCATACGCCCAGCCTTCCCTCGGCGATGACACAGAGGCGGGGGCAGACCCGGCAGCGGACCTTTCCGCCGGGGCGCTTGTCGTACAACAGTCCTTCGTGCATGGGACCTTCTCCGTTTGTCGCCGTCATCGTTGAACCCCCATGTTACTCTTCCCGCATACACCTGCCGGGGAAACTGTACCAGAAGAGAGGGCGCCCCGGTTGCAGTGGCAGCGAACGTGGCTCAGCCGAGCGAGCTCCTCAGTTTCTCTATCCCCGCGTCCACTGCCTGCCTGACCGCATCCTGGAGTTCCCGGTTGGCTGAAGCGAGACATGCCATCTGGAAAGAGCGGTCGGAACCCAGCAGCAGCCTGTCGTCCAGCGGCCTGCCGTTGCCATCACCGATCACCGCCCCTGCCTCCGAGCAGATCAGGGCCACCGCCGCCAGGTCGTGGGGCGAATTGTTCAGTACAGCCCCTTTGCCCACCTCCTGGAACAGGGGCAGCACTTGCGGCACGTCTTCTATCATGCGGGGGCCGATATCGATGTAGGCGTCGAGCTGCCCGGTGAGGATACGGGTGATGGAGAAGGTGGCGCTGCCCAGGTCGAAGACGGCGCCATCCACCGAAGAGAGGTCGATCAGGTCGCCGAGGGTCTCCACCAGCGCCCGGGCCGGACGGCCGCGGAAGCCGATGGTCCAGAAGAGGCGCGAGAGGTCCGTGTTGCGCGAGAGCCTGACAGGCAAGGGCTCGCCCGACCGGCTCACCGCCTCACAGCCGCCGCCGCGGACGGCGGTGAACAGGTCGCCGTTCTTTATCTCCTGTACGCAGCCGAAGATGACATCGCCCATGGTGGGTTCATCCCTGTACTCGGCGACGGCCACGGAGACCATGGCGCATTCCAGCCCCGCCGCGGCGGGACGGGTGCCGTCCACCGGGTCGACGATGAGGATATATTCCGGCTCACCGAACTCGATCAGGCCCTGGTCCTCGGAGTAGACAGCCACGCCGGCCCCGCGCTCCTTCAGGAACTCGACCAGGAAGCTCTCCGCGGTCTCGTCTATGCCGAAGGTGACGTCGCCGCCGACGGCGGTGCCGGCGTGAGAGCGCGCCTGGAAGCTGCCCAGCTGGGGGCGGACGATATCGCGCAGGGCACGGGTAAGATCGGTGGCAAGTTCCCGGATCTGTCGGTGCTCATCGGCCATAGCCGCCAGTATAACGAAAAACCCGGGGACGTTCTTTAACGAATTAACAAACAGCCAGTACCGGGGACGTTGTTTAACGAATTAATTTATCCGGGGACGTTCTTTAACGAATTAACAAATCGCCAGTCAGGGGACGTCTCTTGACAAATCGCGTTCT